>NZ_JAWOWM010000001.1:0-899861 GCF_033340475.1 Vibrio sp. 1078-1 | reverse complement strand
TGGAGGCGCCTCCCGGAGTCGAACCGAGGTCCACGGATTTGCAATCCGCTGCATAGCCACTCTGCCAAGGCGCCTTTTTATTACGCTTCAGGGCTCTACCCCGTTGCGTTGGTGGCTACTTTACGGATTGAGAGAAGATAGTCAAACAAAAACATTTCATTTTCTGTTCGTTTGATTTCTTTTAAGTCAATTCGACCAAAGTTCGATCTTATTGGCTTAAAACGAAGCAATATAAATCTCGCTTTCAGTTCGTTTTGTCCCATGAAACATTAAGGCGTTTAATAGTTGCTGACCCTTTTTAGCAATCTTCCCACAACATTAGGGTGATAAGACCAAGTGTGATCAAACATCGACATTAATGCAGGATTTCCGTATTTCGATAAGCTAATCGCGTGAAAACGGTTTTTCTTCGCTTTGAGCGCATCCACTTTGGCCAGTAACTCGTCTTGTTGTTTTGGCGCGATAAAGTCGGAAATGACTACCATGTCTGCGTTTTTATATTTATCACCGCTCATCAAGTCGATAGATTTAATCAAAGTTGGCTCTAAGTCTGTACCACCATGGAAGCTATAAGTTAGAAAGTCCGCCGCCTCGCGCAGACCATCTTGTTTGGTTAGTTCGTAGGTAATGTGTTCCGTAGAAAAAATAATGACATAGCAATCACGTTGCTCCGCTAGTGCGATTTGCATCAGAGCATAAGCCATGGCTTTGGCGCATTGCTCAGGAAAGCCACTCATGGAACCGGACGCGTCCACACAAACAATGAAGGGGCCTTTTTCGATATCTACCGCTTTATGGTCAGGTCGGTGAGCTTTAACTTTACGTAACGTGCGCGATTTGCCTTGTGTACGATAGTTCATGAGCCGTTTATCAACTAAGTGTTTATAGAACACAACTTCAAGTTCAGGATACGCCAAAAACATCGTTTCGTTGGGAAGTAGCTTATTTAGATCATCGCTTTCGTGAATACCGACAATATCATCCGTCGCCTCATCACTTTTCTCTTCGACCAATTGAAGTTCTTCAGTGGGCGCACGATTTAGTTCAGGATCATTTACTTGCCCCGCCATACGACCGAGTTGCTCCGCAATTTCTTGCAAGCCTTGGTGCTTCTTCAGAAACTCAGCATGGCGTTTCATCACCGTTAAGTCTGTTTTACTCAACTTGGCAGATGCCATATCCCACAGGCGCCCTACACTTTCAGCGTCACCCGACTCCGTGACTTTATCCATATTACGCATGGTTTCCATACGTTGATACAGGTCATTCAGCACCTTTTCTTTATTGGCTTCAAGCTCGCTTACTTGCGCTTGTTTTATAGCATCGGTGAGGCTTTTGTACCATTGATCACAAAAGTAATGAGGGAACATAGGGTTATTCATCCCTTTGTTCTTTTCCATCATTCGGCGAGCTTGCATGTAAAACGCAGAGTGCCATTCCAGCTTTTTAATCACATCTTCGATGTTTTCAAAAAACGCCTCTTCATCCCAATGAATAACCTCTTGATATAAAGACAGCTCTTGTTGGAAACGCTCTGTCTCACATACCTTGGTGATCCGTTTTTTGACGCTGCCTCGCCACTTTAACAAGTGACCTTTGACCGAAGATTTAACACCTCGGTTTTCTGCCATCATCATGACTTGTGAACGAGCCATCAAATCATTAACTGCGCTATCGATGATGCCGGAGTCGGCCACCATCAGCGCGAGGTTAAGTCCGTCTGCACCTAGCATGTCGTCTCCTTATGAGAAAAACTGATTTAAGTTTTTAAAGCGTTGGATAACTTTTTCACTTTCTGCTTGGATTGATTCAAGTCTCTGACTGACCTGTTGCAGACTCGACTCCATTAGGCGGGGTAGTTCAGGATCAACAAAGCTATGCGGAAGCGCATCATGAAAGTTCGCTTTCACCTTACGCATATGGTGTTCTGCCTCACTAAGCTGATTTACGGCTTTTTCGCTCTGCGTTAACCACTTTTGGTAAAGCTCTACATCCAAGCCCTCTTGAGTCACTAGACTAACCAGAATGCCTCGGTTCGCGATATCACGGATAACTAGGTTGTTCGCCGCGTCAACGTCAAATCGTAAACGGCACATGTTGGTGTTTTGATTGACGTAACCATACACATCACCGCTTCCCTCTTTAATGACTCGATCTAACTCATCTTTGGGTACATAAACCCAGCGGCTATCACCTTTTTCTGATTCTGAAACCGACATGTTGCTTTGCAAGACAACCAATTTAACTAAGTTAACGGCTGCGCCAACTTTGTACATCTTGGCTTTAGAGGTATCAAAGCGCATGGTTTCTTTACGCAAAATACCCGTTGCCGCTTCAGACGTTAACGTCATGCGGTAGGCATCTTCAAGTTCATGTTGAACATCAACCAAAGACTCACGGCAGTACTCAATTTCCTGCTCCGCGTCTTGTTGATCAAATGCATGTTTTAAGGCGAACTCTTGAACCACTTCACGTACCACATCTCGCGATTCAGGACTGTTCCATAAACAATCTTGCAACAGTAGAAGGTCAAGCGGATTTATTCCATCGCGACCATTAAAAAACGCGCTCGCTTTTAACAACTTCACGGCTTTCTTCCAGCGGCGGTCAGAGACATACATGTCGGTATTGGCCACATCACCAAACTGAGCTTCAACTTTGCTTTCTAACATCGTTTTAAGCTGGAAAAGCTTTTCGAATGCATTGTCGGTTAGCGTCAATTTGTCGAGCTGTTGTTGCCATTGATGATATTCTTCATCAGTTATCGCTAGGCCTTCTGGTACTTGTGCCTCTTGCGATGTGCCCACAGTCAACATCGACTTAAAGTTTTGTTTATTCTGAATTCGATTCACAAACACACGTACCAACATGCGGTCGTAGAGCGCATCCAATCCACTATCTTCATCGGGTAATTCATTGGAAGCCGATACCAACAAGCGCATTGGCACACGCTCGATATCACTACCATTTTTGAATGTTTTCTCATTAACCACTGTGAGCAATGTATTAAGAATTGCAGGGCCCGCCTTCCAGATTTCATCCAAAAATACGACTTGTGCAGTTGGCAAATACCCTTTAGTTAAGCGAACATAACGGCCGTTGTCTTTTAGCTCTTGGATACTCAGTGGCCCAAACACCTCTTCAGGGGTTGAGAAGCGCGTCATCAGGTATTCGAAGTAACTGCTGTTATCGAACGCTTGGATGAGTCGTTTGGCAATTAAGCTTTTTGCAATACCAGGCGGACCTAAAAGAAAAACACTTTCACCAGCAAGTGCAGCAAGAAGGCAGAGCTTGATCGTATGTTCACGCTCATAAACGCCATCCGTTAACGCTTTCGCCAATTTATTGATGCGTTCTGAGAGAAGCGCTTTTTCGGCATTTGAGGCAAATAAGGTTTGTGTCATACGTTCTCCGGCTGCTGAAGTGGTATTGCGTTAACATTTTTATACACTTGTTATAACTTTGTTACAAATGTATTTTGTCGAATTCCCCTTATAGCAGATGCTTTTCCCCTTCTTGACGAAGCAATCAAAGTTTCCATTTATGAGACATTGCTCACTTAAAGTGCAAACGCTTTCGTCGTGTTGCAGTATTTTTTGCTTTTGTTTCCCACCATTTGTGGTTAATGTCGAAAAACGTCAAAAATGCGGTAACAGCTAGGGTTCATAACTGCATGAGCAAGATAATTCATAAATGGAAGCAAATTTCTCTGATTGAAGAAGACGTTATGCTTCCTACAGGACAGGCAATTACGCACACTACAATCCATCATCCGGGCGCTGCAGTGATTCTCCCTATTACAGCGGAGGGTGAGGTTGTCCTTGTCCACCAATTTCGGCCTTCACTTAATAAATGGCTATTGGAACTTCCTGCTGGTACCAGGGAAGGCAACGAAGAGCCGCTCTGCTGCGCCAAAAGAGAGTTAGAGGAAGAAACTGGGTTTAGTGCAGAGAAATTCACGTCTCTCGGCCAAGTCACCCCTCTTGCCGGATTTTGTGATGAGATACAGTATCTATTTGTTGCCGAAAAGCTCAACAAAACAAACCGTTACGAGTGCGATGAAGACGAAGTGATTGAGGTCGTCACCTTGTCAATCAAGCAACTCGAAGAAAAGATTGTCGATGGCACGATCACCGATGCCAAAACGATCGCTTGCTTAAGCAAAGCGCGCCTTTGCGGATATATTTAGGACTTTGACCAAGGAGACATTCATGGATTTTCGATCAGATACCGTTACACAGCCCACCCAAGCCATGCGAGAAGCCATGTTTAAGGCCCCCGTTGGGGATGATGTTTATGGTGATGACCCTACGGTCAATGAGCTTGAAAAATTTGCTGCGCAGCTTGCTGGTTTCGAAGCAGCTTTGTTTACCACTTCAGGCACTCAAGCCAATCTGCTCGGTTTAATGGCGCATTGCGAGCGGGGAGATGAATATCTATGTGGGCAACAAGCACATAACTACAAATACGAAGCTGGTGGCGCGGCGGTTTTGGGATCAATTCAACCTCAACCAGTCGAAAATAACCCAGATGGCACGCTACCATTTGATAAACTGGCTGCTGCGATTAAACCAGATGATTGTCACTTTGCTCGCACTAAGCTTCTCAGCTTAGAAAACACAATTAATGGTAAAGTACTACCTCTGTCTTACTTAGCAGAAGCACGTGACTTCGTGAATAAACATAACTTGCAGATGCATCTAGATGGCGCTCGCGTTTTTAATGCAGCCGTTGCACTTGATGTTCCGGTAAAAGAGATCGGTCAGTACTTTGATTCAATGACGATCTGTCTGTCGAAAGGTCTGGCTGCCCCTGTTGGCTCGCTACTGCTTGGTAGCAAAGACTACATCGCAAAAGCACGTCGCTTAAGAAAGATGGTCGGCGGTGGTATGCGTCAAGCGGGTATTCTTGCCGCAGCAGGCAAACTTGCCCTTACCGAACAAGTGGAACAGCTAAAACAAGATCACATCAACGCAAAAACCTTAGCGGAAGGTTTAGCAGAACTGCCTGGTTTTTCAGTCAACGCTGAATTTGTTCAAACAAACATCGTGTTCGCGAAGCTTGATCCTCAAGTGGACATAGTAAGTATCGCTGCGAAACTAAAGGAACAAAACATCACGATAACCCCTGGAAATCCAATTCGTTTTGTAACTCATAAAGATATTTCAGCGAAAGACATCGACACTTTCTTATCAAGTATAAAATCTCTACTTTGATTTGATTTTGATCATTGAGCTTCCCCTAAGGGGAAGCTTTATTGTATCGGCATGATTTTTAGCGAATAGATAACCTCCATGCTCAGATTTGTACTTCTAATCTCTTTTATTTTCTCTTCCGCTATCCATGCCGAGCCGTTTGGTGATGCTGATAAAGGTAAAATCAAATCACCTAGCTGTGTCTATTGTCACGGTGTTAAAGGCATCGCAACGAACAACACCTATCCAAGCCTTGCTGGTCAAAATGCTCAGTACCTTTACAATGCAATGAAATCTTATCAAGCCGGTGAGCGTAAAGGGCCACTTGCAGAAATGATGGCAGCACAGTTAAAAATGTTAAATGATGAAGACCTTCGTGATGTCGCTGCTTTTTATGCAGAACAGACAGAAATCAAGTGATTAGATCACCTGTAGATGTACTATGAAAGCTCGTGAATCATCCAAACTCAACGCATATTGAAACATTAACCCAACATTTGACCACAAAACAATCAAATTAACTTCACTTCAAATATTTGATGAATTTATAGTTCAACATAAGCATTAATATTGACTTTTTATTCTATTTTATCGATATTTCATGCTTTATTGAATTTGACGTGAAGTAAGTTATGTCTCACACACATGCGCAACCAGCAGACTCGGTTGCTACCCCTAAGTCGTGGCAGATGCCAGATACCCTCATTTTGATCTTCATTGTTGGTATTCTTGCTGCGATTCTTACCTACTTAATTCCTGCTGGTCATTTTGATAGCCAACAGGTGACCTACATGGTCGACGGTGCAGAAAAAACTCGCACAGTTATCGATCCTTCTTCTTTCTCTTATGCAACCGACGAAAACGGTGAACTGGTTTACAACAAGGTTGGCCTGTTTGCTTCTGGTGGTGGCATTGGTTTGATGAACTTCCCTTTCGAAGGGCTAGTTTCTGGCTCTAAATGGGGCAGCGCAATCGGCGTGATTATGTTCATGTTGGTTATCGGCGGTGCTTTCGGCGTTGTAATGCGCACAGGCACAATCGATAACGGTATCCTGCGCCTTATCGATAAGACCAAAGGTAACGAAGTGCTATTCATTCCAGTGCTATTTTTGCTGTTTTCGCTAGGCGGTGCGGTATTTGGTATGGGTGAAGAAGCCGTAGCATTTGCGATTATTATCGCGCCGCTTATGGTTCGCCTTGGTTATGATGGTATCACTACGGTGATGGTTACCTATGTTGCGACTCAAATTGGCTTCGCTACTTCTTGGATGAACCCTTTTTCCGTCGCTATTGCGCAAGGCATTGCGGGTGTACCTGTTTTATCCGGCATGACAGTGCGCATGGGGTTATGGGCTGGCTTTACGTTAATCGGTATCGCTTTCACAATGATCTACGCCGCTCGTGTGAAGTCAAATCCTAAACTTTCTTACAGCCATCGCACAGACCAGTATTTCCGTCAGCAAGAGCTTGGCAATCAAGATTCTCGTTGGAACCTAGGTGACACACTCGTTATCCTTACGGTTATTGCGACCACGGTGTGGGTCGTTTGGGGCGTAGTCGCTAACGCATGGTACATCCCAGAAATCGCTTCTCAATTTTTCACTATGGGCTTTGTTGTCGCGATCATCGGTACGATTTTTCGCCTGAACGGTATGGCGCTAAACTGCGCAGCTGATGCATTTAAAGAAGGTGCAGCTATTATGCTTGCACCTGCCCTATTAGTGGGTTGTGCAAAAGGTGTATTGTTGATCCTTGGTGGTGGTACAACTGATGAAGCGAGTGTACTGAATTCAATTCTAAACAGTGCTGGCGGCGTGATCAGTGGGCTTCCTGACGTGGCTGCGGCATGGTTAATGTATGTATTCCAATCTATCTTCAACTTCTTCGTCACTTCGGGCTCTGGACAAGCGGCACTAACGATGCCTCTACTGGCCCCTCTGGCAGACATTGCAGGAGTTACGCGCCAAGTGGCAGTTTTGTCATTCCAACTAGGCGATGGCTTTACTAACGTTATCGTCCCTACTTCGGCATCTCTCATGGCAACGCTTGGTGTCTGCCGTATCGACTGGGGTGACTGGGCAAAATTCTGCTGGCGATTTATTCTATTACTCTTTACCCTATCAAGTATCGTCGTTATCGCAGCTCATATTATGGGTTTTGCGTAAAACGAAACCAATTGGTAATTAAGGCGAGACATGTTCTCGCCTTATTAATATTCATCGTATGACGACGCTAAGGTTTTAGATTAGCTTATGGTTTTGGAGTGGTAACTTTAATGGCAACACAATTTCTCGATGACGTGATTCAAGGTCATCAAGTGATTCAATCTCTCAATGTAGCAGACCTAAATTCGGGCGAGCATAAGTTTTGGTTTCGCATCGCAACGAATGCTCTCTCTCAGTGGCAACACCTACCTGTGCTAGTGTTCAAAGGTGAAAAACCTGGCAAGAAGATCATGATTACCGCAGGGGTTCATGGTGATGAGTACAATGGTGTGTTAGCAGCGCAGAAAACTGCTCGAGAGCTCATCGGCACTGAAGTCGCTGGTACTGTCACTATTGTTCCAACCATTAACATGCCTGGTATGCTAAACCACAGCCGCGATTTCTATTCCGCAGACCCTGATGCGTCTCCTGCAAACTTAAACCGCTTTTTTCCTGGTGACCAAAACGGCAATGAGGCCCAACGTTACTTATATGCATTGTGGAATGATTTGCTCAAGCCAAATGCTGATTTAGCCATTGACGTTCACACTCAAACCAGTGGTGCTGCCTATCCACTTTACGTGTTTGCAGATTTCCGAATCGAGCAATCATTAGAAATGGCTCGCCTCATTAATCCTGATGCGATTTTAAATGATCCTGGAGATGCTGGCGTCCTTGAAACGGTCTGGAATAACCATGGTGTCCCAAGCATTACTGTTGAAGTAGGTATGGGGCGATACACCGAGCGAGAACTTATCAGTCGAACTGTAACAGGCATTTTTAATGTGCTGAAAAAGCATAACATTGTTGAAGGTGATATGGACCCTATTACGTCATGCTTGGAAGGAAACGAAATCATCAGTGTGAAAGCGACACACGGCGGCTTTGTACTGCCTCATGTCAGTTTGATGGATTTTGTCGAGCAAGGTCAACTTCTTGCGATTCAATACGACAGCTTTGGCGCTGAGATTAAACGCTACACCGCCCCAACAAGCGGCACAGTACTTAGCCACAATGTTGAATCTATTCGAGCACCAGGTTCCCTGATCGTTCGTTTGATTAAGTAAACCATAACCGTTTGTTGATAGAGCAACCTTTCGACGCTCACTCAAATTTATATAAGCCCCATCACGAGTAATCACAAATGATGGGGCTATATCCATTTTGACCACATTAAGTTACGCCGTAACAAATTACTGTTAAGCGAAATGACAAACTGAGCTCTTAATTAGGAAGCTTCCCCTCTGTCCGCTTTTTCAGCCACGCTGATGAACTTAAAGCTGCCGTTGTTTCTCTTGTTCAACAAAAATGAGCTCGTCGATAGCGAAACCTTTCTCTTTAGCTACGTACTTAAAGCGCTCCACTACTTTCTCATCAACATTAGGAGTTCTAGACAATAGCCACAAGTAGTCGTGGTTGTAACCTGAGACAAACGCATAGTCATAGTTTTCACCTAGCTCAAACACAATGTAAGAAGAGTATATTGGCCCAAAAAAGGAAACCTTTAAGTGTCCCACCGTTTCATCTTCAACAAAATAAGCTTTGCCTTCAGCTTCTGACCACTGTCGCTCTTCTTCGGAATATCCACGGTTTATCACCTTGACCCCGCCATCCTCACGAACCTGATACTCAGCGGTAACGTTGGATAAGCCTCGCTCAAATGAATGGTCTAGGCGTGCAATCTCATACCACTTACCTAGATATGGCTCTAAATCGAAATTATTCACGGGTTCCACCCCATCCGGCTTCGAGGTACAACCAAATAAAGTTGCAAGTGACAAAAGTAAAAATATTTTTATCGATTTCATACAACACCTAAATTTTAATTAGTGATTGATTTTACTCTAGAAGATAACAAATCGATCACTAAGCCGCACCATCGCCCTCATAGGTACACATCACAATTCTTCATCATCAATAGCGCGCTGAACACCGAAACCTCGTCATCTCAGCAAATCGATAACAAGATTGCTCTATTTTTGACTTACAAGCTGACCATGCTTGTACATTTTGTCAGCATTTAACCCTATGCATATAGAAACTTTGCACAACATAGACATTCGTAGGCATATCACCCTCCTATAATACGTTGCGTTATAGACAGAGGTTATTGTTATGAAATTAAAAACAGTGTCAGTTTGTGCACTTTTGGTGTTACTTGCAGGTTGTCAGCAGGAAAAGCCGAGCGAAACGACACAATTAACGACCTCGGCAGATGTATGTAATGCACAAGGAAACATGCCAGGTGGGTGGAATGAGTTTAACGCGACCCCTGATGCACAAAAGGCAATGGCCTTTGTTTTAAAGAAAATGGACACAATAGCGTCGTTTAAACAAATACTGAATGTTCACGCGCAAATCGTTAGCGGCGTCAACTATGCTATTGAGTTTGAATTGGATGATGGCTCTGTTTGGAACACGATTGTTTATCGCAACCTCGATGGCGAATATGCGATTACCCAATCGCCAAAAGAAGGCCACTTTTGCGAACAGTAGCGACTTAGTCAGAAAGCCCCTAACAATAGGGGCTTTTTGATCTAACAGTAATCACTGAATTAGACAGCGAAGCGACATTGAGATTTAATCGACACCGTTGAACCAAGTCTTGATGGTTCAACATCAATCCTCTGCGCCATTTGCTCTTTCAGCTCAGAAACGTGAGAAATAACACCGATCATGCGCCCAGTCTGTTGCAGGTCCACTAGCGTTTGAATAGCAAGATCTAAAGACTCTGGGTCTAAACTACCGAAGCCCTCATCAATAAATAAAGTGTCTAAACGGATACCGCCACTATAGGATTGCACAACATCCGACAAACCAAGTGCCAGAGCAAGCGCTGCCATAAATGATTCACCGCCGGAAAGTGTCGCAACATCACGCGTTTTTCCTGTGTAGCCATCTTCAACCATTAAATCTAAGCCGCGACCCGCAGCGCCTTTGAAGCCCTCTGTTTTTCGAGCAAGAATATAGCGCCCTTTACTCATAAGGCTTAAGCGTTGAGAGGCCTGAATCAGCACATCATCCAACAGTACACCAAGAACAAAGCGATGTAGGCTAACCCTGCTGCCTGTTTTACCGCTAGCAACGTCGTACAACGTACCAAAGACTTTGTATTCTTCTTCTAACTTACTATTTTTCTCATGCAACACGGCAATATCTTTACGAACCTTTTCAAGACGTTCAAATATTGAGCGTGTGGTATCAAGTTGATTCCTTACTTCAATATATTGCGCCTGCAGAGTGGTTAACCTATCGTTAAACGACTCTAAATTAGGCCTTTCAAGATCTTTCAATGCATGATTTAAATCATGTAGTGTTTGCTCAAGCTTGGTTTGTGCCTGTTTGAAGCTGTCTATTTCTTGCTGCCAGGCTTGAAGTTCATCATCTCCCACTCGACTACTTAGATAATGGCTTTCATCCTCAAATTTACTCGCCTGTAGTGCCTCATTCCACGCTAATTCTGCTTGGCTAAGTTTTTGCTCTGACTCAGATAACCACTGCTTGTTCGTCGCTAAGTGACTTTCCGCATTTGATTTCTCCAATATCGCTTGCTGCAAAGCGGTTTGCGCCTTTTCTAAGCCTGTGTTCAAACTCAGAATTTGCTCTTTTGTCAGCAAAATTTCACGTTCAAGCAAGTCAGCGGAACTGTATTTTGGGTCAATAGAAGCTTGTAATTGAGCCAATTGTTCTTGGTTCGCTTTAACGGTTGATTCATTTGCCGCCATTTTATTCTGCAGCTCATGAATTTTATTTTCACCCACGACGCAGCGTTGATTAAGCTGTTCAACGTTCTTTTCTAGCTTTTCAATATCAATAGCTTGTAGACGTAGGAGTTGAGCATTGATCGCTTGCAAATCATTTTGAACCGTCGAGATCTCAGATGTAGCATACTCACCCAACTCCTCTTTCAACTGGTTACACTGATTCTGATACTGACTAATGACAACGTTATGTTGTTCTAGCTGATTGCTTAGTTGGTTCAACAAGGTTTGAGCTTCTCGCTCTTTAGCTCTAGCCGCCTGAACTTGCTCTTTTGTAACGGCTTCTTCAACAAACGTTGCGGGGTTAGGATGCGTTTCGCTACCACACACCGGGCATGCTTCACCTGCTTTTAGTCGCTGCGCTAATACTGCCGCTTGAGCGTTGTGCCACTTAAGCTCTATCGTATCAGCGGCTTGTTGACGCTGCATATAGCGCTGACTGGCTTCGTGTAGTGACTGCTGCTTGCCTACAGTTAGCGCATTGAGTTTAGAGAGCTCTAAAGTAAGATCATGCAGCTTTTGTAGATCCTGTAACAGCCGTTGTTTTTGTTTTATTTCCGCATCGATGCTGCCAATAAGCGCAACATCAACTCGTGCTTTCTCTAGCTCCTTCTGTCCCTGCTGGGCCTGTAACGTTAACTTATCTTTTAGTTCTATGTACTGTTTTAACGTTGCTTCAAATTGTTGTTTTTGTTGATAACCCGCCGTTATTTTACTTTCCAAATTGTCTTTCTCGACCAACTTGTTTTTCATACTTTCAAGCTGATACTGCAGTTGCGTTAACTGCGGGACCTTTGCCGCTGCCTCTTTTGCACTTTGCTGCAAGTTTTCTTGTTCTCTCGCAACGACATTAGCTTTTTCGAGACTCTCTTCCAAAGCTACGATTTTTTGCCTAAGCTCTTGCGTTTGAGCTTTTGCATTTTGTAATGAGATGTAGGGCAACTCTATCTTATTGGCATTTTTAGCGTTTTCTAATTGCTGTTGACGAGCTTTTATCGAATCTGCGTGTTCTAGATGCAGCTTGAGTGCGCTTTCTGCTTGCTCTCGTTTCGAAAACTCTCCATTCAAGGTTTCCGCTTTTTGCAATTCAGATTTAGCAGTATTGAGCTTATCTAACGCTGCTTGCTCATTCTTTTTATCAGACTCTAATTGCTTAGTTACTTGTTCCAGTTGTTGTAATAGTTCTTGTTCAGAACTCGCTTCTGCAACTTGTAAAGCACCTCGAATTTGATTATCAAATTCGCCTTTCGCTTTACTAATTGCACTCGCTTTATCTTTGAGCGCGTACTCAATTTTTTTATATATGTCAGTTTGAAAGAGCTGGCCAAAAATTTCTTCACGCTCTTTAGAGCTAGCAAGCAACAGTTCTCGGAATTTTCCTTGAGGCAACACCATAACTTGACGAAATTGAGTTTCATTCAAGCCAATAATATTGCTAACTTCAGTTTTAACCTGAGTCGTCTTGCTGGTGATAAGCGTTTCAGTCTCACCGAGTTCATAAAGAGCCGCAGTGTGCTTTTTAATCGTCATCCCTTCACCACGGGCCTTGGGCGCTTCCTGCTCAGGGGATCGAACAACTCGGTATTGTTTGCCGTGTAACGAAAATTCGAGAACTACTTCGGTTGGTAAGTCTTGCGCGGATAAGTCACACCGCATCTGAATACCTTGTCGCTCATTACCTGTGGTTTCACCATAAAGGGCGAAGCAAATGGCATCTAAGATCGACGTTTTACCGGAACCTGTAGGACCATTAATCAAAAATAGAGGGTTACTGCCAAGCTTCTCAAAATGAATGATTTCAGTTTTTGCAAACGGACCAAAGGCTTGCATGGTTAGTTTAATTGGTTTCATCTTTGGTCCCTATTGCTGTGATAATTGCTTAATAATGTCAGTAACAGCTTGCTTTTGCTCTTTAGACAACTGGCTATCTTGCGCCTCAATAAAAAAATCTCCGAACATATCAATTTCGCTTCGCGCCAACTTTGCTTGCGCCATTTCCTGCTCTACCCCAATTAACATGCCAGGTTTCTCAAGGTGTAAAACGTTTGGATACACTGAACGAAGTTTTTCCATTGGGTTTAAAATCGCATGTTTATCCATCAAACGAACTAACAAATAATCTTCATTCTTGGGGTCTGTTTTCCCTTGCTCAATAACTTTATCCAGCTCGCCCTCTACAATACGCATTTCATGAGGAGCCGTAAGATCAATATGCTTTGCAGAAACGAATCCTTTCTTGTCCAGTTCAACTAACGTGAAACCTTTTCTCTGGTTCTGTTCACCAAAGCTATACTTCATGAGAGAGCCAGAGTAACGGATATGCTCTGCGCCTTTCTTTTGAGGCTGATGCAAATGACCAAGTGCGACGTAGTCAAAATCTAAGAAGTGTTCATGACTCACGCGATCAGAACCACCAATAGATAATGGTCGTTCAGAGTCTGACTCGATAGCCCCATCAACAAAACAGTGACTCACGAGCACGCGCTTTTGCTTAGAGATAAAGCGCTCTTTAATTTGCTCAACAAGCAATTGATGAGCCTCATCATGAGTGGATACCGAGGCTTTGTAGGCAAACCTGACCTGTTCAGGGTCGTTATAAGGCATACCATAAAACGCGACCTCGTCCGCAGAGTCCGTTTTTATGATGATGGGAGTGAGCATATCTTCAAAGTTGCTAACAATATGGAGACCTGCATTTTTCATTTGCTCTGAGCCGAAACCTAGCCTTTCTGCACCATCATGGTTGCCAGATATAAATATCATTGGTGTTTCTAACTCGGTACAAATGCGTTTCACGACTCGATCTAACAGTTCTATTGCAACCGTTGGTGGCACCGAACGGTCATAGATATCTCCCGCCACTACAACTGCATCGACGGGGTTGCGTTCAATATAGTTAATCAGTTGTTCGAGTACTGCTTGTTGATCTTCGAGTAGTGATACGTTGTGGAATTGTCGACCAAGATGCCAATCTGAGGTGTGGATAAACTTCATTCGAATTCACTTTCCGCCAATTCTATGAGTAGGCTTGCTTCTGTCAGAGTCCATGTACCGTTTATAAAAAGGAATGCGTCACGGGTGGGATCTCGAACAAGCCAAAACTCAAGTTATTTTATATCGGTAAGGATATCTTGAGTCGAACAGCTTTTCATGTGGTTTGTGTTCTATGGCTGGCTATTTAATCAGAAAGCGAGAAGAACACTGTAAAAACGCGGTGAGCAAAGCTATTTTGAAAAGCAAGCTGCGCCTAGTCATTCTCCAAACATCATTAAAGGGCCAGTTTCGAGTCAATCCCCCATAACATTTGCATCACTAAAACCTCAGCTACTAGAAGGAAAAGCAATAGCCAGACCTATTCGCTACGCCAATTGTATATTACTCCTACCGCATAGCCATCTGGCTCGATGTCGGCTTGCAAAACGTGAAAGTCTGGGCAGGGGCTGCTTCTTTGAAGCTCATCAATCACTAACGCTTTTAAAACTCCGCCACATGCACCCAATCCGCCAAGTTTTATATCAACAAATTGATACTGAGTTTGATCGGTCACCCACGGAGACAAGAATTGCATTGAGTTTAACCATTGCGGCTCTTCCTCATTAACGGATAAATACAATTGACTGAGTGGATGTTCACAACTTACTCCTAATTGCTTAAACACCTTGTCCACGGCGATGCGTTGTTGTTTGGCATCTAAATCAATTCGAACAACATCAGGCACAAGACCTGAATGTCGAAAAAAACACTTGGTTAAAATGATAGAGCTTTGAGGTTTGACATGCCCTTCTACATCGCTCGTAACCTCTATAGCCAGTATCCAAGTCGCTTGCGTTTCATTAACTTCACGATTTATCCGATTTAGTGCCATCAAAAATGCAGCTTGGCCATAAGGATAAAAGTAAATTTCAGTATTGACAGTTTGGCCAACGAAAATAGAAAGCTCGCTTATCAATGCTTTAAGCAAGCTTTTGTCTACCGAAGATGGTAAAAGAACACAGAGATTCCCTTTGATATCAACTTGCTCAAGACTCTCGCGCTCAGAGCGCACGAGGCTTAATATATGCTCATCTATTGATTGAGCAAAGTCAGGGGGTCGGATTTCCTCGGACAATCTAAAAGAATCATCAGCTATCTCGCGAACGGTGTGTGAACGGCCATTAAAGGATAGAAGATGCGTTTGAAATGCGAGTGGCATCTAGCCTCCGATTAAAACCGTAGGCATACCAGATAGAATTTTGCCACCATGAGACGTTGAATCGCCGACTCTTGCGGCTGGTTTACCGTTGATTGTTACGCTAGAAGAACCTGCTGAGATACTATCCGGAGGACCGATACAAATAAGCTTGTCGCCTTGTCTTGCCGCAGGTATCCCGCCAATCGTTACGTTTGGTGAACCAACAACGACGGGACCACCGACATGCGGTATCTTTCCTGTTTTTTTAGGGCAAAGATGAAAGCTGCCCAAAATTGCGGCTGGTTTACCCACTTTAAATCACCTTAGTTCAATGAAATTTGCCCAGCTTTAAGAGCAATAGCTGAGCCGTTAATGGATATTTTATTACCTTTGATATTGATTTCTCCAGAGCTAGACATCTGAATAGAAGCACCACCTACTTTGATCTCGACGCTCTTTCCTGCATTAAAAGACAGTACTTCACCCGTTTCATTCGAAAAGTTTTTACCTACTTTCAAGCTCGCGTTCTGACCAACCTCTTGATTAACATCATTGGTCACTTTTTCGGTTTTACTGTTTTCAACGGCGATATCAACACAGTCTTCAACTAGCATTTGGAACAGTTTTTCAGCATGAAGATAAATGTGCTCTTCACCAGGCTTATCATCGAAGCGCAACTCATTAAAATTGGATGTACCTTTTTGTACAGAGCGTGATTTATAACCACTCTGAGAACTTTGCTCTGGTAAAGCGTAAGGAGGGAGTTGACTACCGTTATATAGTGACCCCGTAACGATTGGTTGATCAGGGTCTCCGTTGACAAACTCGACGATGACCTCTTGTCCGACTCTAGGGTGAAACACCGACCCCCATCCGTTACCTGCGATATTTTGCGCAACACGAATCCAACATGAACTATTTACATCGTATTTACCAACACGGTCCCAGTGAAACTGAACTTTGATACGGCCATGTTTGTCTATGTAAATTTCACCATCTTTGTTCCCCGTAACTATTGCAGTTTGCAAACCTTTCATCTGAGGTTTCGGATAGTTAACTGAAGGACGAAGGATTGTCTTTGAGTCAACACAACTAAACGAGACTTTGACACCTTGCGCACCGGTGCCACCTTGACCAGTCTGGTTATAAACAGCAGCAGACAAAAAAACAGAAGACAGTACATATTCTTTGCCAACTCGAGATTTATCTTCATGTTTTTTAAACTTGAAGCACTTGCCTACGCTGAATGTTCTGCACGTAGCCTCGCCACGACACAAATATGCATTTTGCTGTAGTGCTTCTATTGCATGCGTGTTTCTCAGTGCGTATTGATCATTGCTCTCCATTTCACCCATGTATTCAAAATACTCGCTTTCAGGCACTGTAAAAAAATCACTTTCACCCTTTGCAGTATTTTTAGGATTCGAAGAAGGCTTGAGCATGTTATAGCCTGACTTTTGACTCGCTTTAGTAGTCAGAATTTGCGTTTCATGCCAAGAAGAAATGTGGCTAGATTTCGCCGTACCTGTATCAAAATCGACTAAAAACTCAGTACCCGGCTTATAAAAACTGATGTCATCAAAAATATTGAGCGTATGGGCAGACTTAGTATGTGTAAAAAAAAATGATAGCCCCTCTTCCGATAACAGACGTCGAACAAATTCAAGATCTGATTCTTCATATTGTACTTTGTACGTGTATTTAGGATAGGACTTGGTTAGCTCAAAACTAAAGGCAACACTATGCTCCGATAGTACTTCAGAGATAATTTCCTTTATATCTTTATGCTGAAATATTCTGCAATTTTTTCGATATTCAGCGAAACGTAATTTAGGCTCTATTAATAATTCTATGTTTTTATAATTTTCGCCTTTATGTGTATTAGAAACCCTTTTCCCTTCTAATCTTGCAGCAGAAACGTAACCATGCATATAACGAGGATTTGAAGAAACATCCTCATTATTTTCAAGGGTAATGGTAACTTCCTTACCAATAATTTCGTTTAACTCACTTCGTTGATCATTAAAGTAAGCTTTAGCACGCAATGAAAAAAGTTCTGAGATCTCTTCTTTATACTCAAACGAGTTTAGTATGATGGCATCTTTACCGAATGGGGAAGAAATTCGGATGAAATTGTTATCTTGAGTTGCTCTTTTCATTAAATACTTCTTTCAAAAAAATGCGGAGGAATACTCCCCCGCATGAAAATTACATTTGTTGACCTTTAACACCGCTGTAGCCGTATACCAATGGAGCAGAAGTGTTGTTCTTATCGTCAGTAGGAGTCACTGTCATCATCATTTCTGTGTAAGAAATTGTGATAGTTTCAACTGGACGATCGTCTTGGATAGAAACTGAGTAGTTAGAAATCATCGCATCAGTCAGTTCGATCTTCATGATCTCTTCAACCTTCTCACCCTGCTTAGTAATATGGAAAACCGCTGGTTTACCTTTACCAATCGTCGCTTCTTTAAATAAGTCAGGAGAAGAACGGTCTTGAAGTTTAGTGATAGTCAAATCATATAGACGAGTAGCGCTCGCTTCACGGTCCATCGCTGTACCAGTGTATGATGAGATCTCACGACCTACACTCCAATCTACAGATAGTAGTGTAATCAAATCTTTGTATTGCTCGGCTGTTGCCTCACCCTTAATATCTGCGTATTTAAGATACGTATTAGACTGCATGCTAATCTCCTATAGCATTATTAATTGACATATATCGTAGTAATTTAATTATCTGACGTTTGGTGATAATTAGTGATTAATGTATCAAAAACTTCATTTTAAATACGCCCTGTTATATCTTTAAATAAGATTTAATTTAAGCGTTTTTTATAAAAAATAATAGTTAATATGAACCAACTCCCAATTATTATTGAGAGTGTAAAGGATGTTAAACTATTGAGACATCAAGTCCACTAGTTGTACCTTTAACAATAATTTCATCAAACGTCTTATCATTAAGAATTGCATGCAATATTTCATGAGAAATCTTCGGAAGCAATGTATTTTCTATGGTTGTTTGTACCACACGCGCACCACTGCCAGACTCATTGCTATTGTCTACAATATCATTAATTAGTTCCTCATCAAAAAACAGGTCAGCGTTATAGTGCTTACGAATACGAGTCGTAATTTTATCCAACTTTAATTTTGTTATTTCTATCAATACTTTTCTTGATAGAGGCAAATAAGGTAATACGTTCACACGCCCTAAAAATGCAGGTTTAAAGTCGACCAACAAATCATCGCGTAAAGCATCTTTTAGTGCTGACGGCTCAGGAGATAAATCAGGATCAGAATACAAAGACATCGTCGTTTCGGTCCCTGTGTTCGCGGTCATAATAATAATAGTGTTTTTAAAGTCTATATCTCGACCTTCACCGTCTTTAATTGAGCCTTTATCAAACACCTGATAAAAAATATCTTGAACACCAGGGTGCGCTTTTTCCATTTCATCGAGGAGAATTACACTATAAGGTTTACGTCTAACAGCTTCAGTCAGTACACCTCCTTCTCCATAACCGACATAACCAGGAGGAGAACCTAATAGCAATGAGACTTTATGCTCTTCCTTAAATTCCGACATATTGATAGTCGTGACATTTTCTTCACTACCATAGACTTTCTCTGCAATCGCCAAAGCCGATTCGGTTTTACCCACTCCGCTTGGTCCGGTTAGGAGAAATACACCATTTGGTCGTGTCTCATCCGTGAGCTGCGCACTCGCGGTTTTTATCACTTCAGACATGAGCTCTAAAGCGTGATCCTGCCCGACAACTCGCTTACACAAACTTTCTTTCAAACCCAATACTGCTTGGATTTCATCATCCTGAAGTTTACCTAGCGGTATACCGGTCCAATCCGAAATAACTTCTGCGATTAGCGCTTCATTTACATGCGAAAAAACTAAGGGCTGTGAGTTAGCGGAAAGGTTATTTTCAAGCTCTTGTAACTTGTCTCTAGCAGTTTCAGAACCCTCCTGGATTATTTGGGTTCTAAGTGACTTAGCTTCATTTACCCATTCTTTTTCTTTTTCCCAAAGTACTTCTAATTCAATAATGTCATTAGATAGCGCATCAATCTCTTTTCGGACACCTTGCAGCTGCACATCAAGAGATGCTCCTAGCCGACTCTCTTGGCTAAGATGCTCATACTCAGCTTGCTTTGCTTTAAGTTTGTTTCTTTTCGCATCTAGGCCTCCCGGTGTAGATGACTGACTTAACGCAACTCGAGAACAGGCCGTATCCAAAACAGAAACCGCTTTATCTGGCAGTTGACGACCATTAATGTATCGAGCTGACAGTTGGACCGCTGCATTGAGAGCTTGGTTAGTGATATGAACATCGTGGTGTTGTGCCATTACATCAAGTAAGCCTCGTAACATTTCGATCGCGAGTTCAGGGGCAGGCTCATCAACCTTTACGACTTGAAAACGCCTAGTTAAAGCTGCATCTTTTTCAAAATACTTTTTATACTCTGCCCACGTTGTTGCTGCGATCGTTCTGAGTTCACCTCTCGCTAATGCTGGCTTCAGAATATTCGCCGCATCACCTTGGCCCGCTTGCCCACCACCGCCAATTAGGCCATGAGCTTCATCAATGAACAATATAATAGGCTGTGGAGCGTCGTTTACTTCCTTAACAAGGTTCTTAAGCCTGTTTTCAAACTCACCTTTCATGCCTGCGCCGGCTTGCAGTAACGCCAAATCCAGAGACTTAATTGCCACATTTTGCAGAGCGGGAGGTACATCGCCATCAATGATCTTTTGCGCCAAACCTTCAACAACGGCTGTTTTTCCAACACCAGCTTCTCCCGTAAGAATCGGGTTGTTTTGTCGGCGTCTTAATAAAATATCGATCATTAGGCGAATTTCATTATCTCTACCAATCACCGGATCTATTTTACCTTCCCTAGCTTGCTCAGTAAGGTCTGTTGTAAATTGATTCAAGGCGGAATTCGCGTTTGACTGCGCTAAGTCATTCGATCTTGATTGAGGCGCATTACTTTCTTTAAAGTTCAATAAGCGAGATGGTTCTATCTTGTTTAGTTCAGGACTAATCGAACCAGCCATGTTGACTAACGTATCATCAGACAAGTAGGCAAATAAAAGATGGATGCACCCCAACTGTTCTTGATTGAATTCAATGGTTGCAGACAACAAGGCATTTTGCATAACAGTCACCGTATGAGCTGATAGCCCAGGCACCGACTGGCATCCTGTTTTGTATTTTTCTAATGCCTTTTGAATATCGGTTTCAACCTTGATTTTATCGACATCAAATTCGTCAAAAACTTCAGAGTAAATATCGTCAGGATGGCGGATAATCATCATTAACCAGTGAGACATTTCAATACTGTGATGAGTTCGGGAGCTTGCCATCGCAGCTGCCTGTTCAAGTGTTTCCTTAGCCTGAGGAGACAATCTTTCGACCAACGCTGAAAGTGAGAGTGAAGCCATTACATTTCCTTTAAATAGTAATTGTTATAGTTCGATCTTTTGTACGTTCGTGTTTTTTAAGCACAGAACCAATACCTAACTGCCCCTGCTGTTTCGATAAACAAGCTTGTGGTAGCAAACTATGTTTGGTGGTGAGCTGCCACTTCAGTTGTTTATGTTTTCCAATCAACTCATAAGCAGCGTTCTTAATGATTGCTATATTGGGTTGGTTAGGAAGCAATTTACTAACTAGCTGTTTATCTTTTGGCAGAAATTCTATTGTTGTCCCCGCGTTGATGTTCCATGCTTTCGAACCCAAAGACGCTCCTAAACCAAGTTGAGCAAACTGCCCTTCAGGCATAGTTCGGGATGCAAGGCGTGTTTGCTCTTCTTTCGTAAGGTGTAACCATTGTCCTTGAAATTCATGAACTTTTACTTGGCATCCAGATAAACATTCAAGAATACTTTTCAGTCCACCTTTACTTCTCACTGGTGAAGCAAACACACCACCATAGTGCCGGGACAGTGAACTCCCTTTCCCAGTTAATGCCGATTTACAGCTTTCTAACGGCGAACGCGCGCCCTGCGCATGCGCACGAGACTGAACAGTCAGCTGACTCAGTTGCCAACATCGATAATAAAGAGATAATAAGCGATGATTGAAAATATCGTAGAAGTCCACCATAGCCGTATCGCCTTCTTTTTGGCGATGTAAAGCTAATTCACTATAGTGCTGGGGAAGCACACCTTGCTCACCCGTTAGGCCTATTAAATTGGTCTCAATCTCTAACTTGCTGTCATCTATATTTTTCAGTTCACAAAGCTGAGCATTTTCAAAACCTAATGATGGATTAACCTTTAAGTTTAGCTTTTCATGCTTCGGTAACGCATCTGTTCCTATTTGCGCCTCTGCTTGCAGAACTTCGTGTTCAATAAGATGAATCGCTTCAAACAATGGATGTTGCTTTAATTCTCGATAAAATTGTTCCGCGCTCATAGCAACACCTTATCGCCAGTTAATGCGGGCCATCGGTGGAAAGACTTTCCCGTGGACTTAATTCTTATTTCTAACTGCGTAAAAATGTTAATTTCAGCATATTGCGAGAAGTAAACAGATAAAACACTACCTAAGAGAAAGATCTGCTCTTTAGGTAAAATTTGATCAGAAACCGTCAAAATAATTTTTATACCGTGCGCAAATCCAACTTTGCCTTTCTGACTAATTCTTCCTGTAGTAGGCTCAAACTCTAACTTAGTTAAAGCATCGATTACCGCTTTCGTTTCTGCTGTCCCAGAAAATGCATAGAGATTAAGGGTCTGCTTCAAAGTTGCTAAACCATCTTCCTCGGTAAAATGGTTTAAAGTTAAAAGCTTAGTTAACTGCCATCGTGTGCTTTCATCCATTTCTGGCCGAATAGTTTCTGATAAAGAAACTAAACAACGAACAGATTCGAAATTGTCATTTACCTCCGGTAAAGATACTTGCGGCAGCCCACCTCCAAATGGAAGTTTCTGCGCTAAGTTGCGGTTACAGCACTCAGCTTCCACGTACATTAACCAGTTTTCCCGGCTATCCGGGCTGAACAATTGATGTTTTTTATCAACAAAAGAAATGTAAGTTTCTCTACCTGGCTCATCATACCCACCAGCCCAGTTCTTATCCTCACGTCTCATCAACCAATAAATCTCACTAGTGTTTGTATAATGCGTGTGCTCACCAGCGTGATAACATGGCAAATTGTGGTACGTTTTGTTCCAGTTTCTCAACGTTACGTCAGAAATTGAGACAACCTCATTACTTTCAGATTCTTGGTATTGTGGAGACAAGTGGTAATCGTATTCAGTTGGTAGAATACGCTTAGGCTCCATAATACTTTTAAATAAGTTGATTACAGGCACACAACCTACCATTAAGCTTTCTTCGTCCACTTGCTTTGGAAGCCAGTCATCGTTGGTATCAAAGTAAAAATACAGTTCGACTTGCTCTCCAAGATCTAGCTCAGATAATCCAAGTTCGGTGATATCAAAGAACATAAACTTCTCAGGAAAGTGCAAATACTCAACAAGTAATCTTGCTCCTGAAAAGCTTCTTTTACTGTATGGCACAACTTTCTCATCTTCTGAAAATCCTACTTCAGAAAGATGTCTTTTGGTTAAAGGACGAACTTCTTTGCCATCCACAACAACAGATAAACCAATTAGGTTTTGAAACAGCATTTGGTAGAGCTTAAAAGTCAATTGAGATTGACCGTTTAAATAGAAGCGCAGCCGTTCTATCCCCATTTCACCAAGAGGAGTCTCTTCATCTTGAGCCGTGAGCTGTACTTTCAAAACTGAATGAGCATTGCTTTCCCATCGTGAGCCAACTGGCTTGAAAGGCGCATTTTTAAAAACGCCAGAGGTCACATCAACAGGATACATTCTGACCGGATAACAAGTTCTAAACTCGCATTCATGATATCCAGTAGCACCGATAACAACTCGCTCGCCTTCTTCTACATCAAAATAAGAGGAAGTGGAGTTAGAACAGCTCATTTTAATGACTGACATTGACGGGATTGGGGCGTGAAAATCCGGATATAACTGTCCCATCAAAGACTCTGTAAACTGAGGGTAACTATTGTCTAAGCTTTGTCTAATCCTTGCTGTTAGAAATGCGCAGCCTTCTAACAATCTTTCTACGTGTGGATCGTCAACCTGTTCCTCACTAATACGAAGTCTCGCGGCAATCTTGGGATACTGCTCACCAAACTCTTGCCCTTTGTGACGCAAATAAGCTAACTCGCGATTATAGTACTTGAGAAACTCTTCACTCATTTTGCTCTACTCAGTTTCATACCTAAATTTACCGGCTCTACTTCAGAATTGAATCGCACTTCATGAATACTGTTATCAATTAAGCAAGTGGCATTTATCTGTAACCTCAATACCCTATCAATAGCGTTTTTCTCGTCCGAAATCTGGACATGAGGGTTCCTTAACCTCGGCTCAAACTCTTTAATTGCATCATGAACGATGTCGCAAAGCTGATTCTGCCCTTCTTGGCTGCTATAGGGCATTGAGGAAAAATCTGGCAGCCCATAGTTCAATATTGAATAACGAACCTCTAGAAGATCATCAGGAATATTTTTCCATCCAATACGACTATTCAGCATCGACTCTAGATCTCTAAGTAAGCTGCTCAACATCTGTTGCTGGCTTGCAGGGAAGTCTTTCTCATCTCGAGTGAGAGGATCACTATCTATCAATTTGTCGAGCAGAGAAACGGTTAACGACATGATATTTCTACGCTATTTGTTTCTGTTCTAATAATGTAGTCAAATCACAGATTGGAAGCGCTGAGTCACCGACTAACCAACATTTTTGACCCAAGCCAACAAAAGATTCTTGCTCACCAATCTGCTTCCAATCCGTTTCTCGGCCTAACTTTTGTGCATCGGTCTCTGAGTCGACATACGTCAAAGGCATATGGCCTTCGCCTTCACCAAGTCCATCGATATCAAACTCGACAGGTCGCCAAATACTTTCTAACAAAGAAGTAGGTGCTTTAACTTCTAGCGTATGGATGCTCGATATGGGTACAAGAAAATAGTTACCTGCTGTAGAAAACAGTTCAATGTAACCACCTAAACGATCATCAATATCTCTAGCATCTTCGTAGTTTGTGCCGTTTACGTTAAACCCTTTAATAGTACGACGCTCTTCAATGCGATGCGATAGACGTGACGCTTCTTCGTACTCTTGATTTCCGAGAGCAAGATTAAATCGAACAAGCTCTTTAGTTAATTCCTCATCACCTAATACTTTGGCACTAGCCGCACCATTGATAAAATCCTTTCTAGCTTGAGCTGCTTTCACTAAATGTCGTAGCTGACTTGCACCAGGCAGATACTCAGGAAACAATTTAATCGATTGCATGAGCTGAGCGTCCGCACGCTCGAAGTCCCCATCAATGCAAAGAAGCTCAATGAAGGAACTTCTCAAGCTCGCATCTTTAGGGGTGGCTTTAATTTCATCAATTAATTGCTCTAGAGCGTGTTGCAATAGGCCTTGGGACAAAGCATTTTTCCATTGAGTCATTGTTATTTCCTTACACCATGTGCTCTGGTGATAATTCGGTAATTAATTTAATGCTAGATACCATTTGATCGAGTTGAAAATGCGGTCGCAAATGGATAACTGAGTAATAATGTCCAGGAGTTTCTCTTTTCTCTCGAACTGTAATTTTCGCTTCATTTAGGGGGTATTTAGCTCGAAGCTCATCAGACGCTTCATCTGATGCGGTAGTGTACTGGTGTAACCAGCGTTGAAAGTCACGCTCTAGGCTTTCTGCGTCTTGATACCCACCAATTTTGTCACGCCCCATAACCTTGAGATAATGTGCGACTCGCGATACACACAATGTGTATTGCAACATCGATGTCAGTTTTGCATTCGTTGAAATATGCTTTTCTGCGTATTGTTTGGGCTTGTAGAGAGATACATTCGAGGTCATCCCTACCATATCAGTCTCAGGTATTGGAGAAATAGAAATAAAACCGCACTCAGACAATTCTTGTTCTTTTCTCTCAGTGATTTTCAAGTTTAACGGACATCTTTCACGATCATTCTTGCCATTAACACGCATCGTGCTCCTTGTAGGAGCGACGATAATACCCTGACTGTAATCGCCTTGTTTAATCCCTCGCATATGCGTGAACCAACCATGTTCCTGAAATGCTCTAATTGATACAGCAGCAAAACAGTACGCACTACTCCCCCATAGCAAATCTCGGTTGGAGTCGTAGATGTGTTCTTGAAAATTGAATTTATCATTCCGCGAGCCATCACTTTTGTATGGCTGACGGAACAAGACGTTAGGTGCAGTCAAACCAATAAATTTAGCGTCATCGTTATCTCTCAAACTACGCCACTTTGCATAATCTTCCTGTTCAAATTGGGCTGCTATATCTCTTATCGCAGAGAGTTGAGCGAAACTATCAACACCAAACATCTCTGGCGATGCAGACATGATAAATGGGCTGAATGCTGCAGCTGCAGACTGAGAGATCTTACTCAACACAGACAGATCTCTATCAAAATAATTTTTACTAGGATCACAGCGAAGCTGATAATCTCCAACCACCACACCAAAGGGCTCTCCCCCTGCCATGCCATATTCATTTTGATAGAGCAACTTAAATAGTGCTGATTGGTCAAACTCGATGGCTTTTAAAGCATCTTTACTGATTTCATTCCATGTCGCCGTTAAAACCTTAACTTTTACAGAGTCCGATGAACGAGAATCAACCTGTTCACATAAATACCTAACTCCAACCCACCCCCTTTCGAGCTGTTGAAACTCAGGATGATGTAATATTTCATTTAGTTGAGATTCTAATAGCTCATCAATGCGGTTAATTGTGTTCATCACACTATGACGAAAGCTGTCCAAATCTCTTGAACGTGTACCTTCTAGCCAAATTCGAGCTGACGATACAAGATCAGAAGATTCATTGAATCGAGTCAACCACGGGCTATCAAGTTCAGCATAGCCTCCGGTACTGAACTCATGTTTTAGCTTGCTAGGGTCGCGAAAGTTAAGTGACACTGCTAATTCCATCTAGAACATAAAGATTGGTCATGGCTGGCCTTTCGACCAGCCAATTCATTTCTTATCCACCTGACTGAGGGATCTTTGCCACAAGTCGCAAAGATGTGGTCAGTTCTTCCATTTGTAACCAAGGCTTCAGCCATGCTACGGCATTGTAAGAACCAGGTGCGCCAGGAATTTCCTTAACCTGAACACGAGCGTCTGCTAGAGGGTATTTCGCTCTGATCTCTTGACCACCGCCTTCAGAAGCATTGACGTAACCTAGGATCCAGCGGTTCAGCCAAGACTCAACGTCTTCTGCTTCCATAAAGCTACCAATTTTATCTCGAGCCATTACTTTCAAATAATGCGCAAAACGAGATGTTGCCATCATATAAGGTAGGCGGGCAGAAATGGCCGCATTGGCCGTTGCTTCAGGGGATTCATGGTTCGCTGGTTTTTGACAGGTTTGCGCACCAAAGAACACTGCATAGTTGGTGTTTTTGTAGTGACAAAGCGGTAAGAAACCAAGCTTACCAAGCTCCGCCTCACGTCTGTCGGTAATACCAATCTCTGTTGGGCACTTGATATCAGGGTCGCCATCATCACTCATGAAGAAATGCGTTGGCAAGTTATCCACTCGACCGCCGCCTTCTGCACCACGGATGGCAGTACAAAATCCATATTTTGAAAATGCGTCGGTTAACTTAACACCAAGAACATACGAAGAGTTCATCCAACAGTAGTCGTTATGTTCAGCGTTAACAGCAATACCTGAAACAGGATCTACTTCGAACTCTTCAAACCCAAACTCTTCGACTGGAGCGGTAGCTTGTCCGTATGGCAAACGAGCAAGGACTTTTGGCATCGTCAGACTAACGAAGCGCGAATCGGCACTCTCGCGGAACGAACGCCATTGGGCGTATTCTAGTGATTCAAATACCTTATCTAGGTCGCGTGGTTTTGACAACTCAGTCCACTCATCAAAGCCGAATAGTGCTGGTGAAGCCGCGGACAAGAATGGAGAGAAGCCAGAAGCCGCTACATTTGACATTAGGCGTAACGACTCAATATCTTCTGGGTGGTTGGTAAACTCATAGTCTCCAATCAATGCACCATACGGTTCACCACCAGCACTACCAAACTCAGACTCGTAAACCTTTTTAAAGATCTGGCTTTGATCAAACTCAACAGCTTTGCTCAAGTCTTTATGTAGCTCTTTCTTGGTCATGCTCATCATGCGAACTTTCAGAGTAGAGCTGGTCTCTGAATTCATCACTAGATAATTTAAGCCGCGCCAAGAACCTTCGAGTTTCTGTAATTCTGGGTGATGCATTACTTCAGACAACTGATCAGAAATCTGCCTATCGAGCAAATTAATCGCTTCACGAAAAGTTACTGTTAGGTTTTTGTTCCAAGTAACTGTCCCTTTCATTGCTTCTTCAGCGAGCGTTTTAATCAGCTCCTCAGCACGAGAAGCTTCGGTCTGCTTAGTCGCACCAATAGCTTGATCTAAGAATGAAGTTGTCTGTTCATTAACAGTTGGATCTAACTGTTTTTCAGCTTCAGTCGTCATTATTCCGCTCCTTCAGTACTGTCTGACTTCGCTTTCTTGCCAAGATCTAACTCGCCTGCAAGTCTTGCCAGATTGTCTGTATTGTTCAAAACATCCTCTAGGATATTTTCAAGCTCTTCTGAGCGGTCAACTTTTGTCATCAAATCACGCAGTTTATTACGCGTTTCCATCAATTGGCGTAGTGGATCAACTTGATTTACGATCGCAGCAGGCTCAAAGTCTTGCATTGATTTAAAGTTTAAATCGACCTCAAACTGTGAATCGTCATTCGCAAGCTTATTCGCAACTTTAAACTTCACCGATGGATTCATTTTTTTGAGTACATCGTCAAAGTTATCTCGATCGATCTGAATAAAACGGCGGTCTTTTAATGGCTTCAACGCTTCTGTGTTTTGACCAGCGAAGTCACCCATTACACCTACAACAAAAGGCAGTTCTTTCTTAAGAGTCGTACCTTCAGTTTCAACATCATAGGTAATGTGGACACGAGGCTTCCGTACTCGTGATAGTTTCGAGTGGATACTCGTCATACCATTCTCCCTTTATTAATTTTCATTTTGTTCTGCTATGCCAACCAAACGGAAGTAGCTTTTCTTTGCATCCCCGTCGGAGATAAGTTCCGCCAGTAACTCCGGCAGAGGCATCCCACACCAACGAATAATCTGTTCGATGGAGTAAGAAACTGGTGAGTGAGGTTCACTCTCTCGGAAGAAATCAGCTACTTGCTGCAATTGTCTAATTGCCTGCTCTCGTGATTTCATGTTTGTCGCTAATAATGCATCACAACTTTGTGAACTTAACGGTTGTTCAGAAGAAGATTCATCAAGATCCTCTAGCTCTTCAAACACGGCTTGTGGTTGATTGAAACGATCTCCTAGAAGGTGCTTTAATGCCGAGTGTATTGATTCGAGTCTTTTTGATATATAAGAGCTAGGAGTCACATCACCGACCGCTTCGTCTAATCGCTGACTGAATTCATTAAATGATTCTGTAGCGAACTCCAAATCCGTGATTAATTCTTGATAAAACGTATCAGAAGTCGACTTAACCGTAGTTATAATTTCAGGTAGCTCAACAGCCCCAAGCTCGACTCGATTTCGGCGCTTATCTTCGTCTAAGCGCTCAAGCTCTATAGCTTGCTGATATTCCCAATAGGCATAAGCTTGCTCCACGCCTAAGTCAGTCAATGGTATACAAGCAATTGGAAAAATAAGTGTTCCTTCACTATCGATACCATTGAGGCCAATAATCGCCGATATTCTTGTCTCAATACCATCTTCATCAGGCATTGGGTACAGATCATCCCAAAAGTTCTCAATTAAACTGGTTGCGAGTTTGTAGCCAACGCCCATACCACGAAAACCATACAATCGAGTTAGGGCTTCTATAAGCCAGGCAACAAATTCCAAATCTTTAGACTGATTCGTGAGTATTTCTGGGACATCTTCAATAAATACTCGCCATAAATTACTGTGGGTATAGATACTTTCTTCTTCTATAAGAGCATTACGTTCAGCGTTGCGGGCGGCCATACGCTGATCTTTCAACCGATAGTAAGAAGACTGTGGTGATACATCCTCTCTAGGATCAATACCTGTAGGATTTTCTTGAGATATAGGAGCCAACGCTTGTTCATACCAATCAAACATTTCATTACTCATAAGCTCTCCCTCTTAGAAAGACAGGTATCGTCGCGTCTTCTCTAGTTACTGTTTCGCACTCCGTTTGCGCTTGGCGAACTTTGATCAAAGCACAAGTTACGTTATCACTTGCGCCCCGAACCAAAGCCGAATGCATGAGAGCTAATCCAGCTTGGTTGACTGAGTCTGCATACAATGTCCGATGAATTTCATCACTCGTAAGTTCCTTAGAGAGTCCATCGCTACAGAGTAGAAACTGATCGCCGTCAGCCAACTGCCCTGAAACTTGATCAATAGTGACACTTTCGTCGACCCCAACAGCTCTGGTAATAACATTTGCAAGAGGGTGCGATTCGGCATCTTCAAATGCCAATAAGCCCTGATCCACTAAGTCCATGACTTGACTATGATCACGTGTTTTTTGGACAAAATTACCACTTCTAAGCTGGTAAATTCGGCTATCACCCACCCAAAGACAGTGGTAATACCCATCCTGAATAAACAACAAAACAAGTGTTGTTCCCATCGTTTTACCGTCTAAGTGATTTTGTGCGTATTGGTAAATTTCTAAGTTCGCTTCTTGAACCACTCTTCGGATATCATCGATATTAGTATTGGAGACATCCTGCATGTGGCGCGCGACTCTATCCACTAGCATCTGGCTTGCTATATCGCCAGCACTGTGTCCACCCATTCCATCGGCAACCACCCAAATATGCTGTTCTGTCATATCCAACAGAGCATCCTCGTTATAAGGGCGTACTTTTCCTGCGTGCGATTTAGCAAAGGTAAAATAGTTCCAATTCATTCTTCTATCCTACCAATTCCACTTTTTCCAGCCGCCATCAAGCATGGCTGAAAACTGACCAATTGAAGGAAATCCACTAGTAATGAACATGCATGGTTCAACCTTCGTTGAACCTTCAGTCCACCAAAAACATGGTTTACTCAATTTTTCTTTAATGAGGTAATTCAAAAGCGTGTTTTGATCAGTATTGCCGTGATCATGAAAAACTGTAGATATTTGGCTTTGATAAAGAAACTCTAGAGGCTTCACTTCACTTGTTACATTCGCAACGAGGTCATTTTTTTCTTGAGTACTCTTATGCCAAACATCAAAGACAAAGTCGTCCTCAAGTACTGAAAGAGCAAGAGCGGCACTGTCCTCGGTCCAAGCTCTGTCACCCCAATATTGCGCAGCTTCACCTTTTACGGCACGAGCTATAGTAAAGAAAAAGTATCTACCGCATGCATCAACACTAGGAATCATGCTACCAATGTAGGTTGAGTCTTCTAAATAGCTAATATCCAAAGCAAAGTGCCACACAGGAGCCGTTAAAAAGTGCTCATTCCAGCTTTCACCCAGTTGTTCCCTGCTGACTGCAATAACCGCCTGTTGCCAATCATGCCAACGCTCCGAGAAATCTTGTGATAAACCATCTTTCACAAAGTCCCCTTTTGCAGGCATTTTACCGATATAGCCCCAGCCTGATGTTATAAGGTTCGTGGACATCTGAACCTCTCCATTTCATTTGACCAAAACGGATTAATGGCACTAGAAGGAATAAGCTCTAGCTGCACCTTATTTCCCTTTAAATCAATCATAACTATATTGTCTTTACGCGATTCTGGCCTTGCTTTAAGTGATTGATCCAAAAGCTTGAATATGCCCCACTCACCTTCATAGGTATGCGCAATTTCGCGTTTAGATTCAGGTGGTGTGAACACAATTCGAGTCTGATCTTGACCGGCAGGCCAACTCAACGATTTAGCTCTTGCTGGTCCATGCTTATAAACCAAATCTTGTCCACCCAACTCTAAGACAAATCGAGTAATGTGCTGGTCTAGATAAACAGGCTTCATCCCAAACTCTACGCGTAATGAATTATCAGATTCAAAGAAAGACTGCCTGATACGTTGCGCTCTTTGAAAGACCATTAGTGTTTCTGGACGAACTCCAATTTCCTTTTCTAATCGCCAACGACTTTTCGAAGTATCCACAAACGGTTCGAGGTATTCTTGGAAGAATGCGTCAAGCGTACCTCCATAACCAAAGAATCGCTTAAAGTCTTTCAATCTAACTTCTCTGCTCGCGTTGGGCTCGAATGGATATCTGCCAGCAATAGTCCGCTGATAAGGGCGGACCACCTGTGTTACCCAAAGTTGATTTAGATGATCCTTCGAACCGCTCTCCGCAAACTTAACCGACTCTTGAGAAAGCTCACCTAGCCATTGATTAAATGGTCTCGGCAAAAGTTCTTTAGCACGAGCGAAGGAAGCTGCGACATCTTGTGTAACGGTTCCATCTAAAATACTTTTGTAGGCAATTTTCTGATTGTTACCAGAGCTTGATAAGTCACTTAAATACGAACGCAAGTTAACCATTGCTTGTTGAATATCATCAAAGTCTTGCTCACCAAGGCGTAAGATCTCTGAAAAATGCGATTCGACTTCTTTACCTGGCAGAGCAACATTGAAGCCGTTTTCTTCAGGTAAATACATGTCTAGTCTATCTGCCGTATTTGAAAACTTAACTTTGGCAACTTTACCAGCAACTTCAGAAGCGGCTTTTTGATTTTCTGACAATGATACTTTTGATAGAGCAACCTCTTTTTGGATTGCTCTCAACAAAGATTCGATTGGTCTTTCAACTCCAGATAAAACCCTCGCTTGCTCTGTCGCAAGTTCTAGGCTCGGAGCCTGCTTCAATTGAATATCTTCGATCAACGTTTTCCATTCATTAACATAATCTTGATAGTATCGAGACTGAACGCCTTGGATGGCACTATCTTGATCAATTTCATGAGCCTTAAGATCGTCACCATAAACCCAGTTCTCTTCCATTAGGCTTTTTACTGTACGGTTGATCTGAATCTGAAAAATGCTATGAAAACCATTGTACGTGTAGAAACCCGAAATGCCTTGTGATAGCGGTTTTCCACTAGCTCGCTCGAACTGCTCAAGCCCTTTAGGTCCCAATACATCAGTCAAGCGAAATGAAGGTACATGACTCTTAGAAAATTGTATTTTCATTCGCTGATAAGCACGTTCAGGTAGAGACATTTGAGTCAACACTTCTCGAGCACTCGTCACGGCAGCAGTGTTGTAAGTAAAGCCTTGTCCATCGTTGCCTAATAAATATTGAGTGTGCTGTAGCAAACGTCTTCTTAAGTCTGCGTTTAGCTCACCCGGATATTGACGTTCGAAATAAAAGTTAAACCAAGCCAACACTTCATCTTGTTGATATTTGTCTGGATTGAATAACATCAAATACGTTTTTAACGTTTCGTACAAATACTCACGATGCTGTTGATTGCTCTCCATTTCTGACACCAAGCTATCAAGAAGCAGAGGGGCGTAATATTGGGTCAAAGCATCAGAATATGCATTGTTTGCCGCCTGAGACACTTTGTCTCCTTGATAGAGACCAAACCTCTTTACAGAGTCGGCATCACCGTAGTCGCTTTGCTTTCCGAGAGGAAGCGTCATCAACCTATCTAATGTTTCTACAGCTGAAACAATATCCGTTTCAAAATCTAAACTTTGAGCGCCAATCATTGCATCAATATGGCTCGCTTGTTCATTGGTATCGACAATTAACTGTGAGTTCCACTTATAACTCATAAACCAAAGCGCAGAAGCTCCTAGCAGTAGCGTTGTACATCCAATGTAAACACCTCGACGCATCCAACCTGACTGCTTTTGATAGTGACGATTAACTGTTCCTAACAGTTGCTCTTTGAAAATAACCTTGTCAAAAAGATTCTTTACGAAATAACTATGAGAACCAGTCTGACTCTTTGCTAGAGCTAAACGATTTAACCCAAGTCCATTGGTTGATTCATTCATCAGCTTATCGACTGGTAAGCCTTCTTGAACCGAACTCAACATAAACACACCACGAATCAAGGCAGGCTCTTCAAAACTGTTTTGTGCAAAAATTTCAGCTAAAAACTCGTCAAGATTAGCTTGTAGCACTCTTAATTGCTTTGGAAATTCAAAGATAAGCGCGCGTTTATCTAAATCGTCCTCTGTTTCAAGTATTCTAAGCATACGGGCATCAAGGCGCTCCAACATGCCATGAAATTCTTTGTTGAATAGAGAAATAACGCCTCTTTCATCATCCACTTCACGAGGGAACATGAAACCAAATAATTCCTCTCGCTCTTCCTTACTTAAATCGGCAAAAAACTCATTGAAACCGGCAACTAAATCCATTTTGGTGAGCAATACGTAAATCGGAAACTGCATGCCTAACTGGTTTTTCAGTTCTTGAAGTCTCGACTTAATTGCTCGAGCATGAAGACTTCGCTCGGTTCGAGTCTGAGACATCACGCTGGCTAAACTTATCGTAACAATCGCACCATTAATTGGTCTTTGCGTTCTATACTTTTTCAACAATCCTAAGAAACCATGCCACGCTTTAGAGTCGACCTTTTCTTGACTGTCTTGTGTCGTATACCGGCCAGCCGTATCTATAAGAACTGCTTTATTTGCAAACCACCAATCACAGTGGCGAGTGCCACCTACACCGGCAATAGAGTCAGAGCCAAGGCTGTCTCCTAATGGAAACTCTAACCCCGACTGCTTTAATACAGTTGTTTTCCCCGTTCCAGGAGGGCCAATCAACACATACCACGGTAAGTCATACAAGCTTCTCTTGCCTTTGTGTGTTTTCGTCACTACTTTGACAGCTTGCTCAATACGCTCGCGCATTAAGTCAATTTCACTTGCCGCTTCTTTATCTGATAGGCTATCAACCTCAAGCAACGTTTGAATACTTTCGTCTTCTCTCACCTTTTGCTTATGCTGCTTGGTAACGTTAAATATCGCCCAAAGCAACACCAACACTAGAATAGTGACTAGCCGTTGAAAGTCACTCTTTAGGGGCTCATATCCCGCTATCGCAATAAGTGGACCAACAACCCAAATGAAAATAGAACAAGCAGCGACACCTATAAGACCGAGAAACCATCTTTGAGTAAATATTCTGCCAATTTCTTTAATACGCATCTCTATCTACCTATTATTAATTCGCGACAAGAAGGTCGATTTCAATCCGGCGGTTAATAGCTCGGTTTTCATCACTACTGTTTTCAACTAATGGTCTTGCATCCCCCAATCCCTCGGGTATCACTCGCCCTTCTAATGCACTATTCGAGATCAGTTGTTCAGACATAGCAGTGGCTCGAGCTAATGATAGGTGCCAGTTCGAGGGATATTTACTCGTGAAAATAGGCCTATCGTCGGTGTGACCAGTAACAATGATCTTGCCTTGGGTCGACTCCAATGTTCTCGCAAGCTTAGAAATAACGGGTTGGATGTAAGCGACAACATCAGCACTACCTGATTCAAATAGATCTTGAGACTTTAACGAAATTCTTACCCTGTCTTGCAGCGGCTCAACATTGATTAGCCCCTTACCGATCTCAGTTGCTAGATACATTGAAATCTTTTCTGCAATTGGCGCTGATTTTGATTCTGACGTTGCATCTTGGTTAAGTTGTTGCGGTTGAATCAAATTGACTAATTGAGAAAAGGTGCGATTGGATGCCTTATTTAGCTCATAACTAAAATACATATATATGCAGACCAATAGTGCCGCCGTTACAGAACATACAACCCAAAGAGGAGCTCTATCAGAAGCCTTTGAGCCATTCAAAATGTGTTGGTCGATACTATTGCTTAGTTCCTGAGGGACTCCTCTCCCATAAGTCTTAAGAGTAGCAATAACCTGTCTTCTCAATTTCCGGTGCGATTCCAGTCCATTTTTTTCTAAACGGTATTGACCCAGAAACCCGAGAGATAAGCACACATACATTAGTTCAAGCAAATCTAAGTTCACATCTGGTTTCGCCATGCACTTATCAAGATGCTTAAAGAACGCTTCCCCACCTTGACTGCTAGCATAGAAGGAGCTAAGTAATGAATCGTGACTCCAGAATGAATTCCCACCCCAATTGGTGTTAAGGACAACTTCATCTAGTGAACAGCATAAACAATAACGAGCTGTATCAATGGTATCCAAATCAACGTCATGCTGACGTAATCGGTTCTCATAATCTCTAAGCTTTTGTGCCAATGTCTCTTTTAGAAACAACGGATCGGAATGAGTCGCTGTCGAGCGAATTTGACCGATAATAGATAACAGGCCATTCGCCTCTGCTAGTAGAGAGTTATTCCCATAAGCGACCACTGAATCATTGTTCACCAATTCAGGACTTTTTGAGATAACTACGGTATTATCCACAGACTTTTCTGATTGTGGTTTCGATGCGGGTGCTCTTCCACCCGGTGTTGGTTTTACTATCGTTTGTTCCATACAGAGCGCGCCTATTGATTAATACTCCAAAGCTCAAGTTCAGCGTTCGGAAAATGCCCTGATAGGTGAAGCGCAATACCGCCACTATCTTTTAGCCTCATCCAAAATGGCCCTTTCTTGACAACTTCGAAATAAACATAGCCCGTTTGGTAAGGAATCTGTCTCGGGACGACACTCAACGGCACTACGTTTATACCGTTGATCTGATTATTAATTAGATCGCGAATCTGTTCTGCCGGGCCAAACTTGAGTTGCGCTGGGACCAGGCGTCTTATTTCATCTGTTGTGGTGTCTGCTTTAATTGCTAGCACAAATTGGCATGACTCAAGCAAGCGTTTATCTGGAAGCGGCGTCACTTGAATACCGTATTGGCGAGGCTCCAACGGAAGTTTGGTCGCAGTTTGGTCTAGGACAACACTGAGGTACTGACTGAGTATCTGATTCAACTCGCTATAGACACTTGATACATCTAAGTGATCATACGCAAGCAAACTTGGGACTCTTTTAGTTTTATTAGAAAAAGTGGCTAACTCACCAATGTAACCTTTAAGTGTCGTCGCTAATTCCAGTGGATGTAACCTATCTAACTCACTGAAATGCTTTAACTTCGCCTCATATCGGTTCAGCATTTGGAGCATGATGAAATCAACAGCAGATGCCGATGCAGATTTACCCTTAATCAAGCGCTGTGCAATAACGTCAGCACGCATCTTTGTCATCGCGATAACGTTACGTAGATAAACTGACATAACTTTGTCGCTAAGGAGGTTGATAAGCGGAGGAACGTACTCATCGTCTAGTATAACTTCCCCTTCAGGAGTTACCTCTTTGATCCTTAAGATAGGTAACTCCACATAACCCGCTAATTTGTCATTACTCGCTTTCAACTCTAGGTTAAGGGCTGCAACTTGGATGGTTTCTTCATCTTGTCCTGTAAGGTTATCTATCACGTCGATATCTTGAAGTACATAACGAGAGACGATCGATTCGCTTACATCCGAAACGTTTTTACCTGTAACACTTGAAAGAGGGAGAGTTATTTTTACTAACGTATTTTCAGTGTTTTTATCAATAAGTAGAGGCGAAACTGAATCGTTGGATATTAACGTATTAACCAACGTCATATCTGGCAAAACAGCTTCAAGATGCTCAAGTTCAATAAGACCATCTTTTAGCGCGTGTTTTTTTACTCGACATTTCCAAACTCCCCAATTGTAAGCCCCACCTAACTGATGTAAGCCCTTGAATTCTTGAGAGGTTGCGCGTTCTTGTTGTTGGAAGTGCTGGGGACGTAAAAACATTCCTTCGCACCAAGCCGTCTTGGAGTATTGCGTCATTTATAATTAGCCAACTAAACGTTATTTAACGACCAAAGACAGATCTTCTAACAATACTTGATATGTGTTGTAACCGGTCTTATCCACTTTAATGACTTGTCGCCAATTTGAGTTTTCAATATCTCGAAACGCTACGACAATGCCTAAATATTCTGTCTTTGGAGACATACTTGCTTGATATGTTTCTTTCTGACCTGGAGTTAATGAAACTTCATATTTATTCACTAAATCAGGTCCTAAGACTTTTTCACTTTCTTCATAAATAGAAAAAAAGTCCTGGCTTTCGAAAATGGTATTTGACGTTAATTCAAATACATACACCACTACAGGAGAAGGCCTGCCGTTTGAATCAGGATTAATGTTATGACTTGCTGCTATTTCTAAATCTGAGTATGGATCAACAACTAGGTTCGCTGCTGAGCACCCAAATAAAGCTATTGAAATTAATAACAAAATATATTGGTAAAACTTTTTCATCACCCTAATTCCTAGCCTTTGTTTTTTAATGCTAATTCATAGTGCTTAGCGAAGTCTTCTAAATAGAACGGAGACTCTTTATTGATAATATCATCGGATAGCTTTTCATGAATATCCTCAAACCTCTTCCAACTTTGAGCATATTTCCTAGCTGGAATAACCTTATTAATAACCGTGTCTTTCGCTAAAGCATCTGAGTATATAGAAGTAGGTTCAACAAGTGACATAACACTCGAAACCGTACCTTCAACACCTTTCATTAAGGCTTGCTCATGACTTTCGATGTCATTAAATGCTTCTTTAATGGCTGCATTTGGCTTTAAGAAGCTAGCGGTTTGACGGTTATATAAGTTATGAATCGCATCTTCTAAGTTTGCAGAAAACTTTAAAGGGTTATTTTCTGACTTACGAAATGCGGTATGACTAAGTCGATTTGTTTGTTTAAACACTGCTCTGTTATGCAGTGTTTCCATTAAACCAACTAGCATCAAAGAAAATGACTCCCCCAGTTGTTCGAACCATTCCTCTCGGTTATCGCTGGGAATCATCATTGGATCTATACCCACCCCTCTAACAAAAGCCGCAAGTTCACCCCCATTGGTATCAAAGTTGGGAGTCGATAGGTGTTCTGATTGTCGGTTAACTTTCGGTAAAGTTTCAGATACGGTGCTCTGTTTTTCGGGCTTTGGGATATCAATAAAATCATCGACTAAACCAATATCTAGCTGAAAGTCAGAAGGAACACTTTCGTTTAAGAGTTCACTAGCACTAAGGCCTAGGTCAACAAATTCTGCTTCCGATGGACTTGAGACTACTTCAGGGGGTGCGCTAGAAAGACTTTTACTTGTCTCAAGACTGAATACATCTGTATCTGTTTGAATAGAAACTGAAATTTGATAATCCCCTAAGCTAACCATATCGTCATCGCTTAGTGCTATTTCATTTCCTTGACCCACAGGAGTTACAGCATTATTTACAAAAGTACCATTAGTTGAGAGGTCTTTTATCAAGTATTTGTCACCAAACTTAATCAGTTCTCCGTGGGTTCCGGATACCACTCTTTCAGGATCTGGTAGTGTCCAATCACATTGTTCAGACCTACCAAATGTAACCTTGGCATGTTCATCACTTGATTCAAACACGAACTCACTCTCAATCTCTGGAGTAAATTTGTGAAAACTTGTTATGGTTAAAACCAACTTCATGTAAACCTCGCCAAAGACCTGCTAGATATTATTTTTAATTTTATTATTAACTACTTTCTTATTAACAGTAAGATTAATAAAAATCTTAATACTGCCATTGAAAATCATGCACGGAATAATGAATCATTTTTTTATCAAAGCAATCACGTATTGTTCAACAATTTTAATTATCCAACCAAGTTCAAATTTTTGACACTTAGACTTTCATCAATAAAAAAACGAATGTTAGTTTGGCCGAGAAATTCTAACATAATGACTTTTCATTGAGCAGAAAGGTATATATTCCCCCATCATTTATACGGAGTTCTTGTGATGGAAGACAGTAATAAAAACAATTCTATAAATAACGAAGAAAGCGGAGATAAAACTAAAATTGTAAAGACTCAAAAACGAGACAATGCAATTAAATCAACCAAACTCACTAATAATGAAACCTCCGTTAAAAATAAAAATGAAACAAACACAAAACTGTCTCAAAAAGAAAACACTCCGTTAGTTAATAAGAAAAAAAACAATAAAGATGACTCATTAAATAATAACAAAGATGTTATTAACGAAAGCTTAATAGGAGCGTCCGTTAAAAATCGGTATGAAATTGAGTCGGTTATTGGGCATGGTGGGCTTTGCGATGTTTACTTAGCTAAAGATAGGATTCTTGAATCTTCAGGTTCAGAAACACCCTACGTTGCGTTAAAAATATTACAGAAAGAGTTTGCTTCTCAACCAGAGACTGCACGCATGTTAATACGTGAAGCTCAACAAACTCAAAGGTTAAGCCACCCTAATATCATTAGGGTTTTTGATTTTGGTGTTGATGGCGAAATATACTTTTTAGTTATGGAGTATATTAACGGAGAAACATTAGAGAGTTTAATACAGCGTTCTAGGCCCCATGGGCTGAAGTTTAATGCAACTTTATCAATCCTAAATCAGGTACTCGATGCACTCTCATATGCTCACTCTCTTGGTGTAGTGCACGCCGACCTAAAGCCCGCTAATGTGATTTTAACGTCTGAGGGTAACGTTAAACTGCTTGATTTTGGTGTATCTAAAACACATCAATTAAAGCAGGATCAATATGCGGCTAAACGTAAATCCGAAAATGTTGAAACGCTTGGTTATACTCCCAACTATGCATCACTCAACCTGTTATCCGGTAAGGAACCGAACTTAAGCGACGATATGTTTGCTCTATTTTGTATTGCTTACGAGCTATTGAGTTGCAAACACCCTTACGCAAGAACTCCAGTTAATGAAGCTCTCAAAAAGAAGATCAAGGTCTCTAAACCAACTAACATGCCTGCATCTAAGTGGCCAATATTTTCAAGCGTATTTTCAACTGGCATTATTCCGAACGAACTGACCCCTGAGCAGTTGAAACGCAAATTGAATATGCGCTATTGGCCTATCGCTAGCGGCGCGGCAGCGAGTATATTATTAGTTAGCGGCATTGTATTTGGTTATCAGCAGCAACAAGAAACCATCACCAATTTGGAAACCGTTATTAGCAAGCAAAATGATCAAATTGCCGGACAAGAGTGGCAGCTTGATACGCCAGCAGAAAAAAGTTTGGCACTGATTGATAGTGAAAAAAGCTTACATCCAGTCGTTAAGGCTGGCTTATTACGCTTACACAAGACCTATATTCTCAGCGAGTTTGAATCTGAAATTGATCAGGTTTTGAATTCTGATGCCAACAACTACCCGAATTATGATGAAATTGAGTCCATACTTGATAAAGCAAAAACCTACTACCCTGACTCACATAAAATAGAAGTTCTTGCCTTAGATATTCAGTCAAGCAAGCACTCCACGTTACTTTCGATAGCAAGGCAAATCAACAGTCAACTTGAAAAGTCTCGGTACAGTAAAGAAGACGGCAGTAAATCCATCTATGAGCTCAAGGATGAGTTAAATCAGATTCATCAAGGTTATCCTTTCACGCCAAGTTCGTTATCTAGCGATGTTTTCGGTCAGCACCTCACTGAAGCACTCAAAAAGAAAGACGCAGCTGCACTTGTTGCTCTTATTAAGGTTGGGAACACCTTCTTTTCAAACGTAGAAGAGCATCAAGAGAACTTACAGATAAGTAATGCGATGAAAGATGCAGTGCTGGAAATGAAATTATATGAGACAGCGCTAGATTCCAACAGCCCTCTACCGTTTCCAGAAGATGCCGCTAGAATCCTGTTCCAAGAAGAGTTTGAAAACTTTTATTCTCGCCTAGAAAAGGCAAGGACGACAACTCATCTCGATAACTTGGTGAAGGATGTGGATCTGTTCTCGAAAAACTTTCCTATTGGTTTTCAGGATGTTAACGATTTAAGATTCAAAACTGCTGATAAATACTTACGCTTCTCCGATATATTGCTTAATAAGCGAAGGACTTCAAGCGCAAGACGCGCTATGAAGAAAGCCAACGAGCTTATGAAGCAAATAGAACAGGACTCTAAGCAAAGCTAGTAATACAAAAGGGACGCGAGTCCCTTTTTTGCCGTAGATTACTTGCCAATATGCAACTAGATTGCTAATTTATACTTGTACTTAATGAGGAGAGTTAGCCTTGACTGAAGGAATAGTCAAAGTTGGCGAACGTCTGGCGTCCGTATGTAACGATAGCCTTAAACTAGGACTGCAAGACACTTACCGACTCGGCGTTTTACTTGGAAACATCCCCTTTGCTACTTGTGTTAAAAACACGCGAGTTGAAGTTTTTTCATCCCTACATTTCGACCATTGCCGTTTGGATATAAGTCAAAATATCTTTAACAATGACTTTCTTTTTGTAAGTTTATCTCAAGCGACAAGCAAACTATTTCTGCTCAAATACTGGTTATGCCATTCATACCTTCGGCTAAGCCTTCATTATCCGAAACATTCCTCTACCTCAACGTTTAATAGGGGTATACATGATTAATTTTGATGTTCTCAATACATACATGGATAACGACGTAGATCTGATCGTCACTGTTTTTTCTACATACCTTGAAGATCACACGAATGATATAGAGCGTATAGATGAGCTATATGCAAGCAAATGTTGGTCAGAACTCTATCTATTAGCTCATAGTTTAAAGGGCATTCTAGAGAGTTTCGGAGAAGACACCGCGGTCATTGCGTTTCAAAGAATAGAAGAAAAAACCAGAAACGATACAGCGCCAGATAGCTCAGATATAGCTATAGTTACTAAAGAGCTAGCTGCAATTAATCAACAAATCTTCACTTACTTGAAGAATATGCAATAAAGAAATTCAAGGCTTAACTGGGGGAAATATGGCAATGAATAATAGCAATTTCAGGGAGTTGATTGAGTCTCTCAAAGACTTAACACCAACTCAAAAAAGGTACTTACTTAGCCGTACAAAGATGGCGCTAGATGATGAAAGTAATATGTTAAACATCAGTGATATTCTAACACCAGAAGAGTTGGAGGCGTTACTATCACCGGCACCAACAACGAATACAAAATAACAATGATATACAACGCAACCGTCAGATTAACGCTAGGGACCAAGTGAAGCAAATCGACTTTGCTTGGTTGTTAGTTTATCTCCCTATTCCTTTTCACTACAACAAACGTATTGTTTTCGAAACCTTTTTCCAATGTAAACAGGTCAGATAATTGAGCGACTAACATCAGTCCGCGACCTGAGGAGGACCAACTATCGTCATCCATTAAGTTAGGTGCCTCAATCTGTTTATTTTTATGTTGGATGAACGTCTTTTCATTGATCGGCGCTCCGCAATCAGAGACTCTCAGTTCCACGAAACCGGACACTTGGTCATCCCCAACCCTACACTCCACTTCAATTGGTAGGCCATCTATTTCACTGTAAGAATGAATATAAGCGTTATTCATGAGTTCAACGACACAAAGCTCCAATGATTGAATTGCATTTAAGGGGATTTGATGACCCATCAAAAACCGAACAACGTCTTTGCTCGCACTTCGTGAGTGAGTAAGGGAGCTCCCGTAAGTTCGTTTAAATTCGCTCTTTGACATTCTTTTCCTTAAAATCGAGCCTCTCACCATGCCATTTTACCTGTAAAAGGCTGGCATCATCATCAAACTCATCTTCGTTATGCCAAGATTGTACTTTTTTAAAGACGTCTCCCACTTGGTCTTCAACTGTCAGCGTGCAAACAGCTTTTATACTCGATGCCAATCGTTGTAGTGAAAACATCTCCTCACCCTGCCTCGCTTCAATCAAACCATCCGAATAAAGCCACAATGCATCGCCCTCATCCAGACTAATTTGGTTACCGATATATTCCATCGGCTGCATTGCACCAACGATAAAGTTATCGTCACCTATCTGTTCCATCGTTTTCGTACTCGTTCGCCAAACTAAGATCCTGGGGTGGCCAGCCGTGCAATAGCTAAGTTGCCCTGATTTTGTGTTAAGAATGGCGTAAGCCATAGTAAAGTAAAGTTGACTGTTTCTAGTTTGCTGATAACGCCGATTTAGCCGTTCAATCACAGATGCAGGCTCACTTACGCAATAGCCGTCATCTCTCAACTCCATCGTGATCGAATCAGGCCCCTGACTTTGAGATAGCGTCTGTTGAATAGAAAAAGCCATCAAAGCTGAAGAAATACCATGACCAGAAACATCAAATACATAAAACGCAACATGTCGTTCATCGAGCTCCAAATACCCCAACATATCACCACCAATCTGGGAGCATGGTTTGTAGACATAGCTAAAATTTACATTCTGAATAGTTGATTCAGCAGGGAGTAGTTGCTCCATCAGATGACTAGCAGACTGTAGGTCTTGGTGAATTGTTTGATAGGCCGCATCTAGCTCTTTATTTCTCTCAACGAGTTTGTTGTGCAGTTCTAAAGTACGAAACCCCGCACGGATTCTGGCCTGAAGTTCCTCTACAGACGTCTTCTTATCTACGAAATCATCTGCGCCAGCATCAATGCCTTTCACGATCGAACTTTGGTCATTTCTAGAAGACAGTAGAACAAAGAAAATGTAACGTTCGCTAACTTTAGATTTTAATTGGCGACACAATTCAATACCATTAATTCTAGGCATCATTAAATCGCTCAGCACAAACTGAATATCAGGGCGGTGGGTTAGCACTTCAAGCGCCGCTCTTCCGTCTTCAACTGCAACCACTTCATAGCCTTGCTTTTCCAATGCACTGCTGATGTAAAGCAGTACTGTTTTACTGTCATCGACCAAAAGAATGGGTTTCATCTTCCTCCTTAATACAGTTGCTATACTGGCTAACGCAAAACACTAGTCACTGACTGCTCATTTCTAAAACGGCTGTAGTCTTCGGCTAATAATTGGTGTTGATATCGAGTGTAAGACAACGCTTCATTAGAAATTAGTATCTGATGCTCTTTTTCGATTAACTGACTTTGCAGCCTTTCAATCTGTTCATCCTGCTGTATGTAATTGAGGTACAGTGCGAATAGACCAAAAACCGAAACCATTAACAGGGCTATTAGAATATTATTGATAGTTTTCACTTGAATACTCATGACCTCTCCTTGTCTATTACTAGACTTTCCATGATGAAAGAGAGCGTCTACGGACCAAGAGCTCGAGGCTCTAAAACGCAACGAAGCAAATTGAGGTTGTTTTTCCAATTATAGGCGATAGGAGAAAAAATAAGAAAAATCTGAGAAAATTTGAATATCCTGCTGAGTTAAGAATCGGTAAGGTGGTAGCAGCGAGCTATCATCCACTCGCTGCAATACATTAACTCTGAAATGCAGGTCTAGCTAAAATTTGGTTATACCATCGAGCAATGTTTGGCGACGTCGATAGCACATCAATTTCTAGGCCTTTAATTGCGAAACTGATCAAAATAAAGCCTGTTATATCGACGATAGTAAAATGGTCTACGGCGATAAAATCATTATGTTCAAGACGCTTGTCTAAGACGGGCAGAAATTCGTAGACGCGTTGTTTTGATTCTTCGCCCCATGCTTCAACGCAACGTTCTCTGTCTCCATAAACTCCGGTCATGTTTCGAAACGCCTGAAATGCCGCATTTAGTCCTTGGAACTCCACCACACGATGCCACATTTCCACCTGAGCACGTTCGAGCTGGTTAGCACCAAACAGCGCCAGATCATTTTCAAACGCTTCATCTAGGTAGCGACAAATCGCCACGCTTTCACAGATCGTCGTACCATCATCCAGTTCTAGTAGAGGCACTTTGCCGTTCACGCTTTTCGATTTAAACGGTTCAGATAGGTTATCGCCCTCACGAACGTTCAGCGCAATTCGCTCAACCTCGCCACCGATTTCCTTTAGAAAAATGCTAACTCGCTTACAACTTGGAGTCATTGCGGTTTCATAGAGCTTCATTTCACATCCTTTTATCTTTTTCTAACCGATTGGTTAGGATATACTGTAGTCAGTTTATAAACGATCAGTCAAGAACTTCACTATCAAAAATTTTCAAACAGTTGTGGGTCTGTTTGCTGAGCGAGATTTTTGATGCCGTTTGTGAGTTCACATGAATTTGGGGGCTGATACCCAAGAATAGATGGGTATTCATCATATTGGTTCAGTTCGAACGCTAGAGGTTCTCTGTACCATCCCTCCAAAGCAATTTAATTACCCGATAAGCAGACCCAGGCAGGTAATTTATGGCAAGAAAAGCCAACTTCGACCGAGATGAAAAGCTTCTCGTGGCTATGGATGTGTTTTGGCGCAAGGGCTTTGCGAACACGTCTATCTCGGATCTCACCGACGAGTTGAACATCAACCGGTTCAGTCTTTATAACACCTATGGTGACAAGCAACAGCTCTACTACGAAGCGCTCGATACTTACTTAAAAAAAGTCTCGCTACCGTCACTGAATGATTTGGAAAAAGACGACGCGTCTTTACCTGAGTTGGAATCGTTCCTTAAATCTTTTGCTGAGCTGCAACGCAAACGGAACTGTGGGTGTTTTATTCAAAATGCGTTGATTGAGCACGCTGGCGAAGACGATGACGTACTGCGCAAAGGGCATTTTTTGTTTGACCATCTTATCGACATCATTGCGGATGCGCTGACCAATGCGCAAAAGGAAACCTTAGTGCCAAAAACGCTTAAACCAGAAGAGCTTGCTCGTTTTGTTCTCAACAACATGCAAGGTATGCGTGTACTTGGCAAAGCTAAACGTTATGCCGACTTGGATACCGCGCTTTCCTGCTTGCTGGTTTTGATTAGGAAGTGACATGTCGATTGAAGTGATAGCAGTACGTCTTACCAAAGGCATGGACTTAAAGCTGAGCCTTGCGAAATTGGTCAAGCAGCATGGTATCAAAGCTGGCTCGATTGCCTCATGCGTTGGCTGTGTCTCTGACCTCAACCTTCGTTTGGCAGGTGCAGAGAGTACGTTAACCAAACATGAGCCATTTGAAATCGTCTCTGTGATGGGAACTCTAACGCCTGAACATCAACACGTTCATATCTCGGTGTCTGATCGTGAAGGACGAGTTTGGGGTGGGCATTTAATGGAAGGCACTGTTATAGATACCACCGCGGAATTGATCATCCATTCTTACTCAGAACTTGAGTTCACTAGAGCGATGGACGACTCGACTGGCTATACCGAACTACAAGTGAACCCTTCCAAATAATTAAAAGCTCCAGAGCCATACTGTGCTGTCTCTGGAGCTTTATTCGCTTGTCTCTTACGCTAAGAATTTACTCATTTCGAGCAAGCTAGTTTCGAGGGTCATTCTTCGACTAAGTAACAAACCTGATTATCGTCGACTGTTACTTGCCATGTTTTTAGACAGTGCGCATCGTCTTCTAAACACTGCCCACTCTTTAAACTGAAGTGCTGTTTATACAGTGGTGATGCAACACACATCTCACCATCAATATCACCGACAATCCCTCGACTCATCACATAAGCCTTACCAATTGGGTCCCAATCCTGAACAGCGTAAACACCGTTATCAGGAATGTAGAATAACGCCACATGCTCGCCTTCAATCAATACAGTGGCACCGATAAACGGCATTAAGTCATCAAGCTGACACAATTTCACTTTGGTTAAAGCTGCCATTTACACCTCCTGTTTCACGGGAATACGCTGACCGCGCACACGTTGGTACGGCAAGACTTTGCTGCCCGACGTGCTGTTCAAGAAAGGACGGAAGCGTTGCAATTTTTGAGGATTATCCAACGTACTCTTCCACTCACATTGATAGGTATCTACGACTCGTGCCATTTGTTCATCCAAAGAATCACATAGGTTGAGAGAGTCATCCAAAATCACTTGTTTAAGGTAGTCTAGGCCCCCTTCCATGTTCTCCATCCACACTGACGTGCGCTGTAAGCGATCAGCGGTGCTGACGTAGAACATCAAAACTCGGTCAATCATGGTGATCAACTCTGATTTGGATAAGTCGGATGCAAACAAATCAGCGTGTCTTGGTCTCATGCCACCATTACCACAAACGTATAGATTCCAGCCGTTTTCGGTGGCGATCACCCCAATGTCTTTACTTTGCGCTTCTGCACACTCACGAGTACAGCCCGATACGGCAAACTTAAGCTTATGGGGCGCTCGCAATCCTTTGTAGCGGTTCTCTAACTCGATGGCTAATCCAACTGAATCATCAACACCATAGCGACACCACGTAGAACCGACGCAAGATTTCACGGTGCGGACCGACTTGCCGTAGGCGTGCCCTGTTTCAAAACCGGCATCAATTAAGGTTTGCCAGATTTCAGGAAGCTGTTCTAACTGCGCACCAAATAAATCCACGCGCTGACCACCAGTGATCTTGGTGTACAGATCGTACTGCTGAGCGACTTCACCTAGTACGATAAGTTTGTCTGGTGTGATTTCGCCACCCGGAACACGAGGCACAATCGAGTAAGAGCCATCTTTTTGTAGGTTCGCCATAAAGGCATCATTAGAATCTTGCAGAGATTGATGTTGAGGCTCCATGATGTGTTCATTCCACAAAGAAGCGAACACAGATGCCGCTGTCGGCTTACAGATATCACACCCATGCCCTTTGCCATGCAGTGCGATTAAGGTGTCGAAGTCTTTGATTTGTTCCACTTGGCAAATATGGAACATCTCTTGGCGACTAAGCTCAAAGTGCTCACAAAGGTGGTTGTTAACCTCTACCCCCATGGCTGCCAGTTGAGTATCCAATACCGACTTCACCATATTGCTACACCCACCACAGCCAGTACCGGCTTTGGTGTTGGCTTTAAGGTCCGTCAGGTTGGTAGTGCCGGCTTGAATCTCGGCAACCAAGTCACCTTTTGTGACGTTGTGACAAGAACAGATGATGGCGCTGTCTGGCATCTCTCCATCAAGCATTCCGGTATCAAACAACAGGTTCGCGGCGTGGTCTGGCAAGACTGTTTTGTTCAAATAACACTGTAAGAGCGCATCGTAATCGCTGTTATCACCGACGAGAATCGCACCAAGTAATTGGGTGCCGCTCGCATCAACCACCAGCTTTTTGTAGATGCCTGCTACCGTATCTTGCAAGACCATTTCTTGTGCGCCTTCGGTTTGCATTTGTGCATCTCCGATAGACGCCACATCCACCCCAAGCAGCTTGAGTTTGGTGCTCATGTCTGCACCTTTAAAACCTTCGCTTGGCATTCCAGTCAGGACATCAGCAGTGGTTCTTGCCATGGTGTAACCGGGTGCGACTAAACCAAAGATCTTTTGCTCCCAAAGAGCACATTCGCCAATCGCATAAATATTCTCATCGCTGGTTTGGCATTGATTGTTAATCACAATACCGCCTCGTTCGCCTACTTCCAGCTCAGCCAGTTTTGCCAGCTCATCTTGAGGGCGAATACCTGCGGAAAAGACAATCACATCCACTTCGAGAGGATCTTTGTCTTTAAACACCATACGATGCTTAGCCGTTTCACCATCGCAGATTCGTTCCGTACCCGTCGAGGTATGTACGGTTAACCCTAGCGCTTCAATCTTCTCTTTTAGCACTAAGCCAGCACCATCATCTAACTGTACGGGCATCAGGCGAGGTGCAAACTCAATGACGTGAGTTTCTAGCCCCAACAGTTTGAGTGCGTTTGCCGCTTCTAAACCCAACAAGCCGCCGCCAATCACTGCGCCTGTTCTTGCACCTTCACATGCCTTTTTGATCTGTGAAAGATCATCAAGCGTGCGGTAGACAAACACGTTGTCGCGGTCTTTACCTTCAATTGGCGGCACAAATGGGTAAGAACCGGTCGCGAGCACAAGTTCGTCGTAACCCAGCACATCTTCACCATCAAGGAGAATGCGCTTTTGCTCTCTGTCGATGCCTGTTACTTGGCTGCCAAGTACGAGTTGGATGCCATGCATGTCGTACCATTCTTGGTTACTCAGCATCAAATCATCATGAGACTTACCCGCAAACAAAGAGGACAACTGTACACGGTCATACGCGATAAAGCGCTCTGCACCAATCACGGTAATTCGGTGCTCCAAATGCGCGTTTTTCTGTACTAATTGCTCGACAAGGTGTTGCCCGACCATACCGTTGCCTACCACAACGATGTGGCTCAATGCGTTCTTTACTGGAATCGTTAAAGGACTGTTCATCGCTGCCTCCTTATGCCGTTTGCGCTGCGGTTTTGGGTTTGTCTTCTTTCGAAGCAGGAATCTCGACTTTGGATTGCTTCTCGTAAAGGAACTTCAACACCGCTTGTCGACACTTCTGATACTGCGCATCATCCGCCAGTGCTACACGCTCACGAGGGCGAGGTAGATTTACTTCTAACACTTCTCCAATGGTTGCTGCCGGTCCATTAGTCATCATCACGATTTTGTCAGATAGCAGCACCGCTTCATCCACGTCATGGGTAATCATGATGACGGTATTGTTTAGCTCGGCTTGAATCTTCATCAGTGCATCCTGTAAGTGCGCACGAGTCAACGCATCCAGCGCACCAAATGGCTCATCCATCAGCAAAACCTTTGGTTGAAGTGCCAGTGCTCTCGCAATGCCGACTCGCTGCTTCATACCGCCCGAGATTTCATCGGGCTTTTTGTGCGCAGCATGCTGCATTTGAATCAACTCCAAATAGTGGTTCACTTGTTCCTGAATCCACGCTTTGCCCTTTTTGCCGGCAATTTGTTTTACTGCAAGCTCAACGTTTTGATACACGGTTAACCAAGGCAATAATGAATGGTTTTGGAATACCACTGCGCGGTCGGGTCCCGGCCCTGCCACCTCTCGTCCATCGACTATTACGCCGCCGTCTGTTGGCATGTGTAGCCCTGCGACTAAGTTTAATACCGTTGATTTACCGCAGCCAGAGTGACCAATTAGGGATACAAACTCACCTTTATTGATTTGTAAATCGACGTTCTTAAGCGCGATGAACTCGCCATCTGGCGTTGGGAATCGCATCCCTAAACGCGTTAGATCTAATAATGCTTTTTCCATGATCGTTTCCCTTATCTCAACGCTTGTTGTTTATTCCAAGACAGCCACTTTTGAAGTTGCAGCATGCCTCTATCGAGCATCAAACCGATAAAACCAATGGTGATGACTGCCACCATGATGCGCCCCAATGATGCCGAGCTGCCGTTCTGGAATTCATCCCAAACGAACTTGCCTAACCCCGGGTTCTGAGCGAGCATTTCTGCCGCAATCAACACCATCCAAGCGATACCTAAAGAGAGACGTAAACCTGTGAAGATCATTGGAATGGCAGAAGGTAAAACGATAGTGCGAATGTGCTGCCACCACGAAAGTTGGAGCACTTTGCTCACGTTGATTAAGTCTTTATCAACGCTCGTTACACCCACAGCGGTATTAATCAGCGTCGGCCATAAGCTACATAGCGCTACTGTGATCAGAGAGTTAATGAACGACTTAGCAAACATCGGGTCATCACTCACATAAGTGGCACTTACAACCATGGTAACGATGGGTAGCCAAGCTAAAGGTGATACGGGCTTGAGCAGTTGAATGATTGGGTTGAACGCTTGATACAGCCCTTGATTAAGACCAAGCACGATGCCAAGCGGAATCGCGATAATCGTCGCCAGCAGAAAGCCCGCGGTCACAGTCACTAAGCTAGTCACGATTTGGTCGAAGAACGTCGGTTTACCTGTGTAAGGACGAATCTTCACTTCCGCGTCTGGATTCTTCGCTAACTTCGCAGCATTGCGCTTTTCCTGACGCTCGATAAACGCTTGTTCCTTTTCTCGCTCTTGCCAATGGTCATCGACAAGGTTGCTGAACTGCTGAAAAGTTTGCACAGGTCCCGGTAGCGTACCTAATGAAGTTTGCACTTCTCTCGCTGCTAAGTGCCACATTGCCAAAAAGATCAGCAAGCCAATGACGGGCAAAAGCACCAGCCGACTTCGGTTCACTACCTGCTTAGCAGGAAACAGGGAAATGACATTACTAGACATACTCACTCCTAAGAAATTTACATCCTTGTTGCCACAAGCGAATTCCCTCGCCTGTGGCGTTTATCGTTATGGTTAAACCTTGTCTTTTCCTTTAAGCCCGATAGAGAACTTCTCTAGATATTTATTTGGCTCGCGACCGTCATAAACGATGTTGTCGATAAAGTGTGTTTGTGGCGCACGGAAACCATCTTCAGCACTAAAATCTGGGAAGTCTTTTTTGCTCAACACACCATCTTCAATTAGCGCTTGAGCTGCTTGTTTGTAGATATCTGGACGGTAAACCTCTTTCGCCACATCCATGTACCAATCATCGGATTTCTCGCTTGAGATTTGTCCCCAACGGCGCATTTGAGTCAGATACCAAATCGCATCGCTGTAATACGGATACGTGGCGTTATGACGGAAGAAAACGTTGAAGTCTGGCACGTCTCGTTTGTCGCCTTTCTCATATTCAAATGTGCCCGTCATTGAGTTGGCGATAACTTCGGCATCGGCTCCGACGTATTCGCTTTTTGATAGCATCTTCACTGCCTCTTGGCGGTTGGCATTGTCGTTTTCATCTAACCAATGTGCCGCTCGAATCAAGGCTTTCACTACGCGAATGTGCGTGTTTGGATACTTCTCAGCCCAAGCTTTAGAAACACCAAATACTTTCTCTGGGTTGTTCTTCCAGATCTCGTAATCGGTCACGACTGGTGTACCAATGCCCTTGAACACAGCTTGTTGGTTCCATGGTTCGCCAACGCAGTAGCCTTTGATTGTGCCCGCTTCCATTGTGGCTGGCATTTGTGGTGGCGGTGTAACACTCAAAAGAACGTCAGCATCCAACTGGCCACTGTTATCGCCTGATTCTGGTGCGTAAAAGCCTGGATGAATCCCGCCTGCCGCTAACCAATATCGCAACTCATAGTTGTGCGTCGATACCGGGAACACCATGCCCATGTTGAACGGTTTGCCTTTATCCAGATAGCTGTCGACCACAGGCTTCAGTGCATCCGCTTTGATTGGGTGAACAGGTTTGCCATCTGGTTGTTTTGGAATGTATTGCTTCATCTGCTCCCAAGTATCATTGGAAACCGTGATTGCGTTGCCGTTCAAATCCATACTGAACGCGGTAATCACTTCTGCTTTTGTGCCGACACCAATCGTCGCGCCCAATGGCTGACCAGCAAGCATGTGCGCGCCAGCAAGCTCACCGTCGATGACTCGGTCTAAAAGCACCTTCCAGTTTGCTTGCGCTTCTAAAGTGACGTACAAGCCTTCGTCTTCAAAAAAGCCTTTCTCATAAGCAACCGCCAGCGGTGCCATATCGGTTAACTTAATAAAACCAAACTTCAGGTCTTCAATTTCTGGCTCACCCAACTCTGCCTTTACGCTGACCGTGGTGAATACCGATAACGAAATTGCTGACACTTTCAGCATCGAACTCCATTTCATTGGTTTGCTCCCATTAAAAAAGCGCCACTACTCCGAAGAGCAGTAGCGCCGTTGCTAAGTCTACAATTACCGCCGTTGATAATTGAGATAAGCGATTCAACAATAAACCCAATTCTACTAATCCAATTACTGTGCCAACTTATTTTTCACATTAAATACAATAAGTTGGTATATCTTGCCGTTTGTTATTCCCTGTTATTGCTTGCTGATAGTGCAACACGCACCACGTTAGAAAACGCACTCTAACCCCAAAGTGGTAGAGCAACTAATCAAGCACCTCCAAAGTAGTTATCAAATTCTTGGCAACTTGTGCGAGCGTTTGGCTCGATTGCATGGCTGAATTTCTAAGTGCTTTATAAGCCTGTTCTTCATCAACGCTGTGCATCTTCATCAGCAGACCTTTGGCTTTTTCCACCAGCTTGCGCTCTTCAATCTTATGGGTCAGCGATTCAATTTCCGATTGCATACTTTCGAATTTCGCTCTCACTAGTGTCGCATGTTCAATCCAAGGCTGAAGCGCAAACTCACTATCGTGCGGCATGAGCACATAGTCCATTTTTTCTGATAACCGATTGATATCATTAGATGATAACTGCTTTAAGACGATAAGAAGTGGTGCCGATTTTCTGCGGCAGAAATCGACGATCAAACGCAGTTCCGCGGTTGGTTGCTGCCATCCAACCACAACGCTTGCTGACGGTTCTCGTTGCATTAACGTTTCTAGTTGTGCCAATTGGCAACCGATGATGTTGTCGTAATCTTTGCTTAATAAGCCGGACAATCGAGCCTGCTCTTGGAGGCTATCACAACATACTATGATGGGTGTTTTTGACGTTGATTGAGTCATGCACATTCCTTGTTTATATCTCACTCACTAAGAGAGACATAACAAGGAATGTGCCAACTAAAATAGACGCGTTTTAACTAGAGGCGAGATGTTCTTTGAAGAAGCCGAGTGTGCGCTCCCAAGCGAGTGCTGCTTCTTCCGGTGCGTAGCGTGCTGTTGAGTCGTTATGGAAGCCGTGGTTGACGTTCTCATACATTAACGCTTGATACTGTGCGTCGGTTGCGATCAATTGCTGCTCATAAGCAGGCCATGTGTCGTTAACACGCTTATCGAGCCCTGCAAAGTGAATCATCAACGGCCCTTTGACTTGCTTTTGGATCTCTTGCGCAGCTGGTGTTCCATAAAAAGGCACACCTGCATCGAGCTCTTCAGGCATTACCGCTGCAAGCATATTGACAATGTATCCACCGAAGCAGAATCCAACCGCGCCCAATTTACCGTTGCCACCCTCGTATTGTTTGAGGAAGTTAGCGGCTGCAATAAAGTCTTGTTCGATCTTGGCTCTGTCCATCTCTTTCTGCATGGCGCGACCTTCATCGTCGTTCCCCGGATAGCCGCCGAGTGGATAAAGTGCGTCTGGAGCGAAAGCAATAAAGCCATCTTTTGCAAGTCGTCTTGCGACATCTTTGATATAAGGGTTCAGACCTCGGTTTTCATGAATCACCAACACAGTCGGCGATTTTAAAGTCTTCTTCTGTGGCATCACCAAATAGCCGCGACCTTCTCCATGTCCATTTGGAGATGGAAAGGTTTCGTACGTTGCCTTGATGTCAGGATCGTTAAATGAAACTTGTTCTGCGAGTGCGTAATTAGGGGTTAGCGCGTCGACCAGTGCTGTCATGCTAAAGCCAAGCACAGCAAGACCACCCAGCCTATTAAGAAACTCACGGCGCGAGATTTTTCCGTGGGCGTATTCGTCGTACCAATCGAAGGCTTCTTGCGGGATCGGGTGAGAAGCCTTTTCACTAGGAGTGGTATGCTTTAGAACCATTATCCATGTCCTCTGTGTCTTACCATATGGGATTTTCTCATTCTCAAAAGCGCAGCGAGAAACGAACGCGATTGAGGCTAAAACTGCGGTTTCACCACTCTGATACGGAGCAAGGTGGTGAAACACATCATTGGCGAGCTAGGATCTTTTACCTTCTTCAAACAATAGATAATGGATTCAGATTCAACAACTTTGCGTCGTTGGTTTTACATTAATTGACAATAGTGCGTTATTGCTGGCCACAATAGGCTTGCCAGTAGGAGAAGGCGCGTTCGAATGCTTTTTCCCTGTCGTGCATTTGTGCAAACAAGATCACTGTCATCGTAGCGAGAACCGTATTCGCCATTTGGTTCATGTCATCTTCTGACGTCCCAAACGGGCAGTTCGCAGGCATTGGCACCTCAGACAGCATTTGCTCCGTCCAGTAGTGCGATGTCACGCCGCTTGTTTGGCTTAACCATACTGTTTGGCTTACTTTCGGGTTGTATTCTGACTCACCCGATTGTCCTTTGAATGACACAACAGCGTGAGCGGTTTGACCGATCTCGTATTCGACTTCTGCATGAAGTTGTTGGAAACCAGGATGGAAGCTACCACGAATACCAACCGTTGCTTGCCCCGGATTCAATGCTCGAACCACGGTATTAATCGGCGTTCTAAGCCCATAACGATTCTTCCAACCGATCATGGTTTCTGCTTGTGGAGCAAATGCGCTGAGCGGTAGATACACGATGTTTTGTGTTTCTAAGACACGCTTTGCTTCTTCTGCTGATTCCGCTTTCTCGATAGCAAATTTGTCGAGGTAGTCTTCAGCGTGTAAACGACCAGATTGACGGTCGTGATATCCGTGCATCAGCACTTTGTGGCCATTATCGGCAAGGATTTTCGCTGCCAACAGATGCCAAGGCTGACCTGCCGCTTCACGTTTGCCCGCATAGCATGGCCAATCAATATCTGCACCAATAGCAGGCATGCGGGATTGGAATGCTTTCACAAAGCCAGCGATTTCTTGTTGAGTCTCGTTCTGTACGCGGATCAGCATCAATAACATCGCCATCTGATCATCATCGCACTCACCGTTTAGGTATTCATCCATAACTCGAAACGCTTGGTCAAAGTTCAGTGGTTTTCTACCACGTTCGCCACGACCGACTGTTCTAATACACTCCAAAATGCTGCTCATATTCCCTCGTATTCCGTCACTGACTGTACGGTTTCTATTAGTTGTTCGCGCAGTTTGACAACTTCTCCCATCACAATCAATGCTGGGCTCACGCCTTTAAGTGTAATCGATAAATCATTGAGCTGATTGAGTTGTGTAACGTGCACTTGTTGTTGAGGGCTGCAACCATGAGTGATGATCGCGACAGGGAAATCTTCTCTCAAACCAGAGCCTATTAAACCCGTTTGTATTTGCGATGATTTTTCTAACCCCATATAGAAGACTAACGTTTGTCCGCTTTGCATCAGTTGGCTCCACGCTTCAAATGCGCCTGTTACCACTTGCCCCGTCACAAAGGTAACGCTACGAGCAACGCCACGATGAGTCAGCGGAATCAAGCTGTTTGCTGAACATCCAATCGCAGCGGTAATGCCGGGAATGACTTCGTACGCGATTGAGTGTTTGACGAGTGCTAACGCCTCTTCACCTCCACGGCCAAATACAAAAGGATCTCCCCCTTTTAAGCGTACAACTCGCTTTCCTTGTTGAGCGAGCGATACCATCAAGTCACAAATTTCTTCCTGACCAATACTAGGTTGTCCGCATCTTTTGCCCACGTAAATCCAATCGGCTTGTGGCGAAGCCAACTCCAAAATATCTTTGTTAACCAAACGGTCGTACAACAGTACCTCTGCCGACATAATCGCTTTCACAGCCTTTACCGTTAACAAGTCAGGATCGTGCGGCCCTGCTCCGACAATCGAGACAAAACCTTTGTGGTTCGCGTCCAGGTCTAGTGAATGGTCTTCTAAAAGTTGGTTCAGTTTGCTTGCTTGATCATGCTTAGAAAAGCGAGACGAGCGTTCTTGTTTCTGACTCGCTTGTCCTTTCTTAAACCAAGACTTTTGATAAGGCGCTTCCATGTGCTTATCCTCTTTATGACTTACTTTATTTGAATAGCCAAACTTTGCTGGTTCGCTTGCTGTTTGCCCTTTTGATGCTGATGGCTGTCGACCATTTGTTTGATTTGAGAGACGCACGAGCCACAGTTAGTACCGCATTTGAGTTTGTTTTGAAGTTGGGTCACTGACGTGCAGTCTTGTTTCTCCATCGCGTCATGTATTTGTTTATCGGTAACGCGGAAACAACTACAAACCAGTTTGGCACTGCTTTGCGATTGAGTGATGGTAAGCAGTTGCGATAGCTCCATCGGCTTGCCAATCAAGCCGGTAAAGTTGGTGTAGTCGGTTTGAATCGGTTCACTAGACACCACCAAAACAGAGCGAATGATACGCACGTCTCCAACAAGGTCATAGTCCACCGCTAGCCAACCTTGGACAATATCTATCGTAATTCTGCGGCTCTTTTCCGTTCGACAAAAACTCTGCTTCTTTGGTCGCTTATCATGTGCAAAGCGCCAAATGCCCAAATTGCTTTCTGCTTGAAATGCGCTGTAGAGAAATTTACCGGAATCAAACTGTGTACCGATGAACATACCGTAGGTTTTGACCGCGGCGTCTTGCACTTCAACATAAGACGACTTAAATGCAGGCTGCCCTGAAATAGGGTCTTTTGCGCTGTTTACTATCGCATTAACACTGCTTTCACCGCCATATCGACCCGCCCAGTGCATTGACATAAACAGCTCCTGAAAACCCAAACCTTCATCAATGGCAACTTTGGCATAAATACCGGTGTTTGAAGCAGGCTGAAACAGCTTGGTGAGCTGTCCTGCTTTTAAGCGATTTTGAGTGGCAGAGAGCGTGTTCATGTACACGGTTGGTTCTAACTCTGAGGCGGCAAGGTGGGCGATATGCCCTGTGCGCGTCATGGTATGCCATTGGTCACGTTGCCTGCCCGTATTGAGCCACCAGCCTTTTGTTCTTTCTAAGCGCGTTGGAGATTCACTGGTCACGACAAAACGCGCTTTTCCATCTGGGTGTGAATAGACGCCATCAGCAAAAGGGCGCTCTCCTCCCCATTGTGTCGGCACCCACTCTTCGTATTCTTGCTCGGTTAAGTTGGCGTATTGAGAAAGATCTAGCTTCAATGGCGAATCTGCATTCATGCCTGTCATCGCGGCATATTCCCTGAATACCGCCCGCTCAGAAGTAAACGCAAAGCCATTTTGTGTCTTTTCCAATGCACACAGAGCTTGCCCAACTTGGCTTATCGCCCACCAATCTGATTTTGCTTCACCGGGAGGCGTTTGAAACTGGCGCTGCCTTGAAAGTCGACGCTCAGAATTGGTCACCATGCCTTGCTTCTCCCCCCAGCCAGCGGCGGGTAGCAATAGGTCCGCGTAATGCGCTACATCCGAATCCGCTGTGATATCGGAAACAATCACAAACGGACAAATCTCTAGTGCACGTTTTACCAATTGGTTATCTGGCAAAGAGACAACAGGATTGGTTGCCATGATCCAGAGAACTTTAATCTCACCACGTTCTACCGCCTCAAACAGTTCAACGGCTTTTAAACCGGGCTGAGTGGCAATTTCTGGTGAATCCCAAAACGCCTGCACTTGCTTTATAGACTTTGCGTCAAAAGCACGATGAACCGCTAACTGGTTTGCCAATCCACCGACTTCTCGCCCACCCATCGCATTGGGCTGACCTGTAATAGAAAACGGCCCACAACCTGACTTGGCAATTTTACCCGTCGCCAAGTGTGCATTAATGATTGCATTGCCTTTGTCGACGCCATTTTCGGCTTGGTTTACCCCTTGGCAAAACAACGTAATTGCGGTTGGGCTTTGCGCAAACCATTGGAAGAATGTCGTGAGTTTTTCTTCTGAAATGCCAATGGAAGACGTCAAATTAGTGACATCGTAACGCAAATCAGAAACTTCTTCTCTAAGTGCATTAAATCCGTCGGTATAAGAATTTATGTATTCAGAATCAATCAATTGTTGTTCAATAAGAAACTTGAGCAGCCCATTGAAGAGTGACACATCACCATCGTTTTTAATCGGTAGATGCAAATCCGCTTGCTGTGCGGTGACCGTTTCACGCGGGTCAATGACCACCAGCTTGAGGTTAGGATTGTTTTCTCTCGCTTGTTGAATACGTCGGAATAAAACAGGGTGCGTCCAAGCGGTATTAGCACCGCAAATGATCAATAGCTCAGTCTTATCAATATCGTCGTAATTGACGGGAACGACATCTTCACCAAATGCTCGTACATGAGCCGCAACCGCCGAAGACATACACAAACGCGAGTTCGTATCGATGTTTGCGCTGCCAACATAGCCTTTCATGAGTTTGTTGGCGACGTAATAGTCTTCCGTTAACAACTGCCCTGACACGTACATCGCGATGGAATCCGGTCCAAACTCCGCTTTCGCTTGATGAATCTTTTCAGCAATCAGATCCGTGGCTTGTTGCCATTGCACCTCTTGCCCTTGAGGTCGTTGCTTGGTGACAAGCTTTGGATACAACAAGCGCGAAGGCATATTCAAGCTCTCTGCCAGCGCGACACCCTTCACGCACAGTGATCCCGCATTTGCAGGATGACACACATCCCCAACGATTCCTTTCGTATTGACCTCGACACCACATCCAACACCACAATAGGGACAAGTGGTTTTTTTGCATCCTTGCGACATAACACCTCCAGTGCGATTCAGCCCAACTTACTAGCAAAAAAAAGCCTCTCCCGAATCGAGAGAGGCAGCAATGCCTTTAACGCTGTTAGTACATTTTCAAAAAGTAATACCCTATACCGCTCTCGCCTGCTATTAAGAGCGGCGCATCGAGTTATCGATGAACGTTTATGTAAAGCAAGTGAGGTGCCAAGATTAAAAACCCTTACCATACAAAGGGTTAGCTTAAAACCAATTATAGCAACGTAATGCTACGCACTGATTGTGTGCAAATTTCGGTCATTATCGTGCAGTATTACTTTACTAATTCCATAACTAACCTGGATTCTTCGTCACCAAAATAATGCGCTTCTTCTTCTAACGTTTTAAAGCCAAGGGAGAGGTATAAAGACAATGCAGGTTGGTTCTTAGGATCGACAGTCAATTTCACGCTTGAGCCTAACGTCAACGACGCAATAACGTTTTCTAGGAGGGAACGCGCAATACCTTTACCTCTATGTTGAATATCGACGGCCAATGACATGATCCAATATTGATGTGCATTTGTGCTAGTCGTTAGCAATATATACCCTGCGACCTGCTCTCCTTCTTTTGCTACCAGTAAACTCTCTCCCCAACAATCAAAAGCTTGCCGAAAGAAAAATTGAGGATAGGCGTGTTCTCCAAATAAAGTATTTTCGAGCTTATATATGGCAAATAAGTCCTCTTTTTGCGCAGACAAGATGTCCATTCAATGACTCCTTCTTTAACATGAATGGCAGCAGTATACCTAAATCTCATCTAAATGACGGGACACAAACATCTCAATTAAGTGCTTAAGAAATGTAATATTCTTCCTGAAAATTAGGCCTAACTCACTTAGAACATACATCCGTGATTAAGTTTTAACCGCAAAATCAAAAACCACACAAGATGAAAATTTCAATACATATAACCATTAAATGCATTACATTTAAGAACTTTATTCTGGTTTATTGAAAAATTCATAGTTGGATAATTTACAACCACCCCAAATTCACAGCATTATTCACCAAGCTTCGCGTGTGATAATAAACACTAAAACCTTTACCATTTTCAGCATTATTATTTTTATAAAAGCGAGTTTTAAAGTGAAAGAATCTCGAAATGCCTTAAATCCTAGTGAAATAAACACAACCACAGCTTGGTCAAAACATGATACACATTGGGTTCTTAGCCTATTTGGAACAGCCGTTGGCGCAGGCATCCTGTTTCTGCCAATTAACCTTGGGATTGGTGGTTTTTGGCCTTTAGTCGCGATGGCAGTACTTGCTTTTCCAATGACCTATCTTGCGCACCGTGGCTTAGCTCGTTTTGTACTATCTTCTAAGATCAAAAACGCAGACTTCACTGATGTAGTGGAAGAGCACTTCGGCGCAAAAGCAGGTCGTTCTATTTCACTGCTGTATTTTCTTTCGATCTTCCCGATCCTGTTGATATATGGGGTTGGAATAACAAACACAGTAGATAGCTTCATGGTAAATCAGGCTGATATGGCTTCTTTACCTAGACCTTTGCTTTCTGGCGTACTAGTGTTTGCACTAATTGCTATTATGATGGCGGGTGAAAAAGTAATGCTACGGGCCTTTGCCATCATGGTGTTCCCACTTGTTGCCATTCTTGCCTTTCTATCATTTTACTTAATACCGAACTGGACCATGCCTGTCATGGATGTGCCAGAAGCGTCAGCTTTTGCTAGCACTATGTGGTTAGCAGTTCCTGTAGTGATTTTCTCGTTTAGTCACGCAGCTGCAATTTCAAGCTTTGCAAATGTACAACGTCGCCATTACGGTAAGCAGGCAGATGCCAAATCCGAAGTTATTCTTCGTCGCACTAGCATTATGCTGATTGCCTTTGTTCTTATTTTTGTATTTTCCTGTGTACTAACACTGTCACCTGAACAATTGGCTCAAGCAAAAGAACAAAACGTATCCGTATTGTCTTACTTAGCGAACGCAACCGATAATCCATTTATTGCAACACTTGGTCCTTTAGTAGCGTTTGTTGCTATCACTTCATCTTTCCTTGGGCATTTTTTAGGTGCGCGTGAAAGCTTAAATGGTTTAATTAACAAGCATTTTAACCTATCTGAGAAGCGTGTTGATCGTATCAGCGTGGCAGCACTGTTCTTCTCAATCTGGGCGGCCGCGATCATGAACCCAAGTATTCTTGGTATGATGGAAGCATTGTCAGGGCCTGTTATTGCAATGATCTTATTTATTATGCCAATGTTAGCGGTGTATAAAATCGAGGCGATGAAACAATATCGAGGAAATGTCTCTACTTACTTTGTTCTAGCAGCAGGCATTGTGGCGGTAAGTGCATTGATTTTTAGCTTCTTCAGCTAATAACTAAAGACTAGCTTGGATTTTCAGGGGAATACCTTACACAAGGTTAAGGTGATTCCCTGAATTTTCTTACTCTTTAAAAGGTAATCATCGTTACCCTTGACTCTTAAATAAGAGCGAAAACACCCGCAATCATAAGTACTGAAGCGATGCAGGTACGGCCGATAATGCCGAAGTGCGAAGGTTGAATCATTTCATTATGCATAGTTAATCTCCTATTTATTATAAAAGCCATTTTTTATTGGCTTAATAACACTATGTCTAATATCCAGTTTTTTAACAACCCATACAAACATTAAATATTTATGACAGAAACGTAATTTTTTACACTTCGCCCTGATTTTGAGCGATGAATCCGCGGTTTAAATCATTAGATTGAGTCCACCGAATATGCTCGCCTACCTGTCATCGTTACCTTATCTATACCATCGCCTAATCATTGCATAAGTTTTCAATAGATTTTGTTTTATAAATCATAATATTATAGAGATCCTTCTCGTATCTCACTCCCAAAACACTTTGCCACTGGGAATCCATCCGCACTTAACCTACAAGAAATGGTAGACTTAACTGGTATTCGGTTAAGAGATCACATTTTATTAATACGCTCATGCACTTCTCAATTAAAAAACTGGCTTGCGCACTTTGTACTGCACTTGGACTTTTCTTGCATCCCACCAACGTACTGGCGAGTACCGAAAAGCAAGCTTATCTGGAAGAACACATTTCAGCAGAAAGCAAGCCCATGTTAAAACTCTACTTTCGCTCGATGGGTAAGCCGCGATCAATTCAAAAAGATGAGTTAAATGCGCCACAGAATGCATCAGCGGAGTCTCTTGCTCTGTATTACTTTGCACGAAAGTACCTTAAGCGTTACGAAGGAGTTCCATTACCGAAAGATATGCCCGATTTAATCGAATTCGGTAAAAAGCACCATTTGGAATGGGTCGTCGCTGAAGCACAGCTCAATAAGGCTGTAACAATGATTGAGCAAGACGATAACTGGAACGCAGAATTGTTACTCCATGACGTTGTTTCTACAGCCCGTGATCTTGGTTATCTAGCATTAGAAGGCCGTGCTTACCGCTGGTTAGGCAATCTAGAAGTATCTCGAAATCAACTACGCAGTGGCCTAAAATATTATCGCAATGCCTATGAGTTATTAGAAAAAACAGTGTTTGAAATACAAGTCGCGATGACACTGAACAACATTGGGACGGTCTACATCGACGCATCAGATTGGGCTCGGGCCAACAGTTACCTAACGCAAGCCCTCGACACTTACCTAGAGAGCGAATATCAATACGATAATAGCTTTTTTATGAGTGTTATCTACGCAAACCTTAGCATCGTTCACTCGAGCCTCGGAGATAACAAAAAAGCGGAATATTATTTCAATGAAGCCATTCGACTTTCAATGCAAACGGGGTCGGACACAGTCAAGCACCACTCTTTATCCAGCTTTTCACAAATGTTGAGCTCGGTAGGAAAAATTGATGATGCATTAATGGTCGCACAACGTTGCGTAGACCTGCCCATTCCAAAAAATCTAGAAATGCTAAAAACGTCTTGTTACGAGGCATTTGCAGAGGCTTACCTCGCAAACAAACAATACGATAAAGCTATTACAACAGCACTTAACATTCTAGAACAAACTAAATCAACCAGTGAATTAGAGCTGCGTCAGCGTATTGATATGCTTTCGGTACTGGTAAACGCTCATCAAATTCTTAATGACTATGAAGCGGCTTTTCATTATTTAACCCAATTAAGAGAGCTAGAGGCTGAGTTTTCTCATCATATTCATGGTGAAGAGATGATTAACATTAAGTTTGACCTCGAAGCTAAGTTAGCCCAGAAAGAACTCAAATTGCTAGAAACAAAAAATGCGCTACAAGCCTCTGAACTGCGTTCACAGCGCTATCGAGAAATGTTCTACTTTATCGCTATTGCGGCAATTGGAGTCGTTGGTTTTCGTTACGTACTGCGCGTTAGACGTATTAATAAAGCACTCACTCAAGAAAATACTACCGATCCATTAACTCAACTGCATAACCGTCGCTATCTTCACATTTGGTTGGACAAAATGGCTCGTAGAAGCCCAGATAGAACATTTGCCTTAGCCGTTTTAGATGTCGATCATTTTAAAACCTTTAATGATCAATATGGACACGATATTGGCGATAAAATGCTGACTCATATTGCCACGCTATTTAATGAATCCACTCGCTCTGGTGACCTACTCATTCGTTGGGGTGGAGAAGAGTTTGTCCTATTATTCGAAGTACAGCGAGTTGAAGATTGCGCTAAGTTTTTGGAGCGATTGAGATATACTGTTGAAAACACACCATTGGTGGTTGACTCTAAACCATTAAGCGCGACAATTTCCCTTGGAGCAGTGGACAAACTGTCGGCACAAACAATTAAACAAGAATGGGATCAGTGGTTTTTCTTGGCAGACCAAGCTTTGTATGATGCGAAGCAAGCTGGCAGAAACCAGTTCATCATTCACCCTACATCATAAAAAAGCACACATGAAAAAAAATCTAATCATTATTACTTTTGCGCCTCTATTTCTTATGGCGTGCAGTAATCAGCAAGCATCTCAACTGGGAATGCGCAGCAGCAGTGTCAACGTATATGCCCAGCAAATGAGTAACACTCAACTATGTGAAACTCTCTACTACAACCGTGCAACTAACCAAACCAAAGTGGCGATTGGTGCTGAGTTCAATCGACGTGGATTAAACAAAAAGTGGTGTGATAAAGAATTCGATAAGTTGTACATTAAAAAGTGGATTGATAACGTGCTGCCTAAGGAAAAAGCCAAACCTAAGAAACCAATGGCAACTATTCAACCCGCTTCAACTAAATAACTCCTCTCTTGAAGCAGACGGTACACTCGTATTTTCTGCTTTTCACTTTTCATGCATGTTCGATACGACATATAAAAACCTCATAGTTTCAGTAAATTAACAAAGACTTATGTTGTCCATCGAACTTTTAATGTAAACAAGTTGTAAATGGTTTTCGTCCTTATTCTTTGTCGTTAGCTTTGTTTGTTCCTGTTAGCGGAATATGAAACAGGAACTAAAAAATTCCAAACAAAGACATGAGGTCAAAAATGGAAATACGCATTAATCGCCTATTTGCCGCTATGTTGGCAGTAGGCATTGCACCTGCCGTCTCGGCGTTTGATCCACTCTATTCTGAACAATGGCACTTAGACAACACGGGGCAAACTGCGTTTGCGGCTAATCCTGCTGTTGCTGGGAACGACTTAAACACTAAGCTCACTCAGGCAATGGGGATTGCAGGTGTTGGTGTGAAAGTTGCCGTCATTGATTCTGGAGTGCAGATCGATCACCCCGACCTTGCAGGTAATATAGTTATAGGTAGCAGAAACTTCGTCGAAGACTCTTCATTCCCACTAAGTTATCCGGTTGATACTAATGGTCATGGCACTGCTGTAGCCGGTTTGATTAGCGCCGTCGGCAACAACGGTGAAGGCGGACGCGGTGTCGCTTCTCACTCTTCCCTCATTGGTTTTAACTGGTTAGCCAACCAGACATTAGAAGGTTGGTTAATCTCCCATGGCATGGACCCAGCAACACGTGATGTTCGCGTATTTAACCAAAGTTACGGTTTCAGCCCTATAAACCCGATTACTTTTGATGAAAGCGACCCTCAACTAAAACTTGAAATGGACGTGATGAAAAACGTCAGCGAGAGTAACGCCTGGGGTCGAGGTGCTGTATTTGTAAAGTCAGCAGGTAATGGTTACCGCTATTTCAATGCAGGGCGATTCTTCGTATTGCCAAGTAACTTCTTTGCTGGTGGAGACAATCAAGGCTTACCGATGCACAACTCTGCTCAGTCTTATGATAACGCCAATTACTTCAATTTAGTCACTAGTGCACTACGAGCGGATGGTACGCGAGCGAGTTACTCATCGGTGGGTTCGAACGTGTGGGTTGCAGCACCAGCAGGTGAATATGGGCAAGATTTCCCTGCTATGGTCACCACTGATTTAATGGGTTGTGAAGAAGGGCAAAATACCAGTGAAGGCCTTGGCATTAATGGGTTACACGGCGGAACGGAGCTCGATCCGAACTGTAACTATACCAGTACGATGAACGGAACCTCATCGGCTGCGCCAAACACATCGGGTGCCATCGCGGCAATCATGTCAACCAACCACGCACTTTCTGCTCGTGATGTACGTGCTTTACTAGCGGAGACAGCAAAAGTAACGGATAAAGCGCATCCAGGCGTACAGCTTGAATTTACTAACCATAAAGGTGAACAGGTTAGCTACGAGGCAATTGCCCCTTGGCAGAAAAACGCAGCAGGCGTAGATTTCCATACTTTTTATGGCTTCGGCGCTGTAGATTTAGATGAAGCGATGCAACGTGCTCGCATGACGAATCGTGTTTTACCAGCTCAAGTCATTACGCCATGGGTTAATAACGCTACAGAAGTAAGTGTACCCGATGCAAGTCTAGTTGGTGGTTCTTCAAGTATCGCCATTGCCGATGAGCTGACAGTAGAATCCGTTCAAGTGACATTGACATTGGACCACGCTCGTCTGCCCGACTTAGCTATTGAGCTCATTTCGCCATCAGGGACTCGTTCCGTTTTGCAAACACCGCGCAATGGTCTTGTTGGTCAATCTCTTGATCCAACGATTACAGGCTACAAAGATCAATTAATGTTGTCTAACCAATTTTATGGCGAAGATGCAAAAGGCGAATGGACGTTGCGAGCAATAGATACGAACGGCGATGAAGTCTATTCTTACATTGCATATTTCAACTCTTCCACCATCTATGACGTTCCGATGGCAAACAACGCTCAACCCGGTGTTATTAAGAACTGGTCGATGCGCATATTTGGACACTAAGGAGTCAATAACATGAAATACAAATCATTTTCTATGCTGGCTCTCGTTATCATGACGTCGAGTGTATACGCAGAGCAACAGCTCTCTCAACAACCTGCACCAGAACTGTTTGTGCCATCAGAAGCGGTTGAGATTAATGGCCAAGACTATCGAAAAGTGCAAACTGGCACTGTTAGAACCCTATCTGAAGACGTAAAACTTCAAGCGGGTGATGAGGTGTTTAAGAATGCGTTTAGTAACGTATCCAAAGCCACTGGACTGGTTTACATCACCGTAAACAATCCTAACGAAGCGAAAGCAGTCGCCAAAGAGTTAAAATTAGAAGTTATCTTCGCAGAGGGGGAATCAGCGGTGTTAAAAGCATCTCAAGATCAAGATCTGCTAAGTATTAGCGACTACCTAAACGCAGACAGCCGGGTAAAAGCGTCTAAAATTGAACTAAACAGCGGTAAATACCGTGCACAATAATTCTCTAACAAGAGAAGTTGGCCTGTAAAACCATGCCTCAGCGATTGCTGAGGCATTTTTATGGGTAGGAACAGATACGCTATTATTCTTTAGTAACATTTCGCATAACTAGTATGATACCTAAACACCCTACTCGCCTGCGCCTGTCATTTCTTAAACAAAATAATTTCCGTTCTTAGCTCTTCTTCCGTGGTTTCCTTCGGGCTATTCAGATAGCGTTCGATTCCTAAAGGACTGGTTTTGACTTTCATACCACTCTGACGAACCAAGTTCATCGCTAACGCCCATGCATTTCCCAAAAACTGATATTCACCTCGGTGTTCAACGACAAATGTTTCACTCTCAGGAATGGTACCGGTAACCGCCCCTTGAGGCGCTGGTACTGAGTTATGAAGAGGAAAGCAAGTGATAAACTCGAATGTTCCTTTCTGCATATCCATCGACTCGTAATAACAAAACAATTCACCATTCACGGATAGGGTTTCGTCACTAATTAACTGTTCTAGTTGCTGAACATGCTTCTCAATTACCGAACCTAATTCCTGCAAGCTAGCCACACCCTTGACCCCAATATAATGAATTTGAGGCAACGTTCGGTTACCAATTTCGACTAAGTCTGAATGCACTCTTCCGGTTTCAAGCTTACTTTTAAGCATGCGTAACCCACGTTGATAATCCATCTCTATCATCGACTTAAACATACTTTTCAGAAAGAACAGGTACCAAGGGACGCGAGATTGCATTTGCCATTCGACTAAACAGCCATTTTGTGACGGCGTCACGATTAGAGTCACCTTTCCATGGCTCTTGATTGGGCGAAAGAAATGCAGCTCCATATCTAATCGATGCTCTTGAGTACTTTCCAGTACAATCGCGCCAGTCCCAATACGCTGACCATTCCATTGATAACCAGCTCCAACGTGGCCCTGATTATCACTGAATGTCAGCTCGCAGCTTGGTTCAAGAATGATCCATGGTGACCAGCTGGGCCAGTTATTGAAGTTCTTGAGATAGCCAATAATTTCACTTTGATTCTTATTAATTTCAATACTTCGGCTGACCTGATAAGAGAGCATAACGGTTCCTCGAGTTTCCGCTTCACTAACTTCAGTCTAATTCAAATTCCAGTTTTTTCTTGTTTGACTGCGGGTTAGATGCGTATGACAAGAAAAATCCAGAGCGTTAATTCTCACTTGAATCAATACGCGCAAAGCTAAGAGCAGAACTCCACTTTTGCACTAAATCGAACACCATCATCGTCCAGTACTAACGCCCATCCCATCCGTTCACATATTCGTTGTACGATAACAAGCCCACAACCATAACCAGCGTTGTACGTCTCGTTGCCATCGTGACGATTTAGGATCTTAAGCGCATGACCTTTCAACTCAATTTCAATATCTCCCACACTATAGCTAAAGGCGTTTTTAATCAGATTGTTGATAACAATGGCCACAAAACTCTCTGGTGCCTTCACTACACCACTATGTTGTTCGTGCAAAGCGTAATTCGAATCTTGCTTGGCAAATAAAGGCGCTAGCTCTTCCAACTGTTTTTGTAAACAAGTGAGAAGCTGATGCTCTCCGTAATGCTGAGGCTCTATTTTCTCTTTACCAAGTAAGAGAAACGCTTCTGTCAGTACACGCATCTCGTCACAAGCTGACTGCATCCTCGTGATGGCTTTTTGCGCAATTCGAGGTTGATCAGGAATACGCGTCAGAATGTCTGTTGAGCCTTTTATCACCATAATTGGCGTTCTCAACTCATGTGATGCAAAACGACTAAATTCTTGTTCTCGTTTGAAATAGCCCGCGATATCGTTCTTATTATCCAGCAAAGTCTGCTCTATCTGGCGTGTTTCGCTGAACTTAGTTTCAACTTGGAAAGCGGGTTGATCCGGTGACATTTGGCTAATTTTGTCTTCAATTTGCGCTAATGGCCGAGACAATATTCGAACCATGTAAATGCCATACCCAACCATGACAAATGAAAACAAACCACCGAGCAGCAGCGTAAACTGATGCAGCGAGCTTTCGTATTCGTCCAAGTAATCATCTGAGTCATCTTGAAATACAATGTACATAAGCCCCTTCCCTGAGGGATGGTTCAATACAACAAAGTGTTTGTCTTCTTCACCAAGCAGGTATTCGTAAAAACCAGGTGAAGTAAAAGAGAGCAACCAATCCGGTGTCGGTGCTTCACTCCAATATGAGTTGAATTCCAATACGTTTGGCAATGGCGCATCCCAGCCCTGTTTCTCGAAATTCTCACTATAAAGCGCAGCTTCAGTATCTAGCCAGTGATGTAAACTCAGCACTTCCAGTTTGTTTTCTGCCACATAAATCAGCGACCAAAAAAGAGTAAACATCACAAACGTCATGACCCCAAAACCCCAACGGATCTTGCGATAAATGCTTGGATATTCGTTATGCTTTAAGTCGGTAACCTTGTCCATGAATAGTCTCTAATCGTGATTCTTCAAAACCTTTGTCTAACGCGGTTCTTAAACCGTAAATATGGCTACGAAGTGCATCACTTCCAGGTGGTTCGTCTCCCCACACACTATCGATCACTTCTGCGCGCGAGACCGCTGCTGGCGCACGTTGGAGGAGCAATTTTAAAATTTTAGCTTGAATTCGACTCAGCTTAATTTCTTTGTCTTTTCTCGTTACTTTTCCTGTACGTGCATCTAAACAAATATCTGCAAATTTGAGCGTTCCGATATCTTGTCTTGGACCACGATTAGCCAAAGCATGAACACGCAAACTGAGCTCTTCCATCGCAAATGGCTTCATTAAATAATCATCTCCCCCCGCTTTAAAAGCCGCGATTTTGTCATCTAGCGTATCTTTTGCCGTTAGGAAGAGAATTGGCGTTCCACATAACTTATCTTGTCGAAGCTTCTGTACCGTACTGATGCCATCGAGCTTCGGCATCATGATATCCATGATGATTACATCGTAATGATTTTCCTCGATTAACTTAATCGCAGCCTCTCCATGAAACGCACAATCGATAATCATGCCTTCGAGCTCAAGATAGTCTGCAATCGTCTCCGAGACGTTATGGTTGTCATCTACAATTAAAATTTTCATAAAATCAAATTTCTTCACGATCTCTTCACGATATGCCCAATAAGATACAGGCAATTTCCTAAACTCGCTCGTAAATTGAGGCTAATACAATGAAAAAACTCGCTCTTATTTCTGTAGTAGGTTTGGCATTGTCTGGTTGTGGTGGTTCAGGTGGTGGCACCAATAGCGATAGCACACAAACTCAACCAGCAGTGAAACCAAGTGTAGCGATTGGCTCTGTTGAAGCGGTCAACGCTGAAGAAAGCACGTTAACCGTCAATGGACATACGTATCGTGTGTCTGAGGTGGTTTATGACGACACACAAGTGCAATTGGCCGATGTAAAACCCAAAATGGTGGTTCGCGTGGGTTCAGATATTCGGCAAGCTTCGGGCAATGGCGTCCGAGTCACACTTGAACCAACCATTACTGGACGTGTGACAGCGATTGATCATGTGAAGAAAAAATTCACGGTAAACGGCATAGAGCTGCAGTTTGACGGTTTAAGTGATGATATAGAGATCAACGACTGGGTGATGGTGTCATCCTTACCGACTGCGGATGCGGGCTATCGAGTGTTGTCTGTGGTCGAAATCGACGTAGATAACGATTACCCAGCCCTTGGAAGCTACTACGAACTGGAAGGTCACATTACTAGTACCGATGAAAATGCTGGCACGTTTGAGCTTGGTACAAATATAACCGTATCTTACGACAACATTAGCCAACTTAGCATCGGCCAATGGGTAGAAGTAGAAGGTGAAATGCAAAACGGCATCTTCATGGCAAATGAGGTAGAAGTTGAAGACTACGACGATCTAAAAAATGACAGCGATGTGGAAGGTATCGTGACTTGGGTTGCCAAGGATTATAGTGAGTTCTCTCTAAACTACCGAGGAGCCTTCTTCATTGATAACGCAACACGCTTTGAGGATGGTAGCAAAGCTAATCTAGAACAAGGTCAAGAAGTAGAAGTGACCTCTGTGATGAAAAATGGCAAACGCACCGCTACCGTCATCGAATTTGAGCGGTCGGAGTTTGACAATGACAACCAATGGCGAGGTAAAGAGTTTGAATGTGAAGGCTATGTATCAAACTACGATGCTGATTCAAGAGCATTTAAAATCGAGCATTGTGAGAATGATGCTGATCAAGTACTAAGTAACACCACCGTTGTGATTGATGCGCAAACACGCTTCCAAGGCATTGAAGAACTTAACCTAAATGGTGCTCGTGTCGAAGTCGAAGGTGTGATCATTAACGACCAAAATATTGCCCGTGAAGTGGAGTTAGACGTTTACGACAACTAATCCCTTCTACGCTTAAGAAAAAGTGTCACTTCGGTGGCACTTTTTCTTTTCACCTTACTTTGCTTCCCAAGCTCAAACCAACAAATTCTCAGTCAAAGCCTTTTCTCTCCGTTACACTTTACCTATGTTTCACAACATTGGTGACGACTATGAAAAAACGCAACCTCATTTTGTTAATCTTGTTTTTTGGTTCAGCCACGAGCTTAGCTAGCGTTATGGATCCTGACTGCGATGCAGAAAAGGCAGCTAAAGCCGCTGCGACAAAAGCCGTGGTTGGTGTTGGGGGTCGCTGTACGCCTAAAGAGGCACTGAAAGATACCGCAGTTGATGCAGGAAAAGACAAATTGCCAGATGAAGGGATGGCGGGTAAAGCTGTTGATGCAATGACACCGGAAAAAGAGAAGAAAACGATGAAAGACGTAACCAAAAAGCTCAATAAAGATTGATACGCTTTCTTGTAGTTAACTTTAATAGCGAAACTCCCCCCTCCCAAAAAAAGAGCGCCGATTGACGCTCTTTCCGAACTCTAATAGATAACCAATTATGCGGTCTCTGCTTCACCTATCCAATGATAATGGTGGTTGGCTTTTTTCCCCACTAAACCGAGCTCTGTCAATTCTTCAAATACCTTGTCTACCTCTTCCGCAGACAGCCTAAACTGTTTAGCAACGGCTTTTTTGGTGCACGTAATTTGATGCGTTTTAAGTGCATCGCTAACTTGCTCTAACAAGGTTTTCGGTTCCTTTGGTTCTTCTGGCTCCGGCGCAGCTGGTATTTCTTGCTCTTCTTCCTCTTTTATATGAGGAAGATAACCCGCAGGCGCTGGGTCTATATCGCGAACTGTTTTCAATATCATGCCCTCATTTCTGCGATAGAAATATCGGAACCGTTGCTCTTCACCAATCAAGCCAACAAAAAATGCAGCAAAGAAGTCCAAAAGAATCGAAAGAAATACAACCAAGCCAAGCTGAGCTTGCTGAGAGGTGGTACCAAATGCGTTGGCTAGGCTATCAATCAAACCAATCACTGAGCCTTGCGTAACCGGCGGTAAACTATCACGCTCCATAGCCAAGCGTTGCTGCTCTTCACGTAAGGTTTTGTTTTGATCCTGAATGCGAGTTACACCAGTCGCGATACGCTCCATCTCGATGTATTTCTGCGCTGCCATATTGTTGAGCTCAATCTGCTTATCGATTGCCGCAATCTGACGATTAAACGCTTCCACTTTCGCCTGCTCTACCGAAATATGACTTTGTGCACTATTGGTTGCACTATTAATCCCACCAATACTACCGCCAATGGAAATCGCAGCTAAAACTAAATAAAACACGAGAGCGGTTGCTGCTCCTGTGTAGTTGCGATGGGCTCGGCGCTCACCGTATTCATACCAAGCGTAAAATTTACCCGCTTCAAAAATGATCGCTAAACCACCAAATAAGGTTTGCATCATCGGGTTTTCGTCGATAGACAAAAATAGCAATAGAGAAAAAATAGTCGATGCTAAAATCGCAGCACCGGTGAATGCATATACACTCACCATGGCAAATCGACCTTTAGGGTATCGATATCCAATCTGTTGTTCGTATTTCATTTGAGAAATTTCTTAAGATTAATCGCCCCTCCGACTAAGTAGGACGGACGTTTCTGGCATGTACAAAGGAGCGCAGAATACCGTATCCTTTATTAAATTACTGTCATAATTCCGTTAATGGAAAACAAGTGAAGATTCGGTGTGCATTTTGAATCGATATCAGCCAAATCTAGCACGTAAAAACACCACCACGACACCCACTAACCGAAGCTTCAGTGACATATAAGAGAGATTAATTCGGTATCTTCAGAAGCGACTAAGCAAGACTGACAAGTTGAATTGGAGGTTGTGAATGTCAGCCGAATCAAGACATTAAAGCGTTAAAAATAGGCAATAAAACAAATAATGCACACTTGCATCACCTTTTAGTAAACTGATAATTACATTGTTTGGTTAATTTGTTAGTATCCCGCGCCGAAGAAGATAAGCACTCAATTGTATGGAAAACACTCTAATACAGCACAAACACCATCGCTTGCACGCTATTGCGGTTATTATCGCGGTGTTGTTTCAGTTGTATTTAGCATCCACAGCCGCTCTTAACCCTACACAAGTTCACAGCACAACTTGGCTCAACAAAGTCCAAAGTGAAAAGGTTTTACTGTGTACCGCAGATGGTTTCAAATGGGTGGATATCAATACGTTGATTGAGGCTAACGCTCAATCTTCTTCTAAGCTCATCCAAGATCTTAACTTACACGACGGCTTCCAGTTTGAATGCCCGCTTCTTCAAGCTGTTCAATTCTTTCTTTTAGTTGCGATTGGGCTTTACCTGACAACGATCCATTGGCTGCGCCGAGTAAAGTATGCACTGACGACTTATCACTTTTCAAAATGCGATAAGCTCGTTTACAAACACATCGCGCCTAAGCACTCTCCGCCGAGTGTTTTTCCTGCCTAACAGGCATCTAATCATTAACAACTTTATCCAAAAATAACGATGACTCTGTTTGTTGTCCATTCAGAGAAGCTATTCATTCAAAAGGAAAAACACATGCTTAAATCATTAAAAACCGCCGCTATCGCGCTTATTGCTGTCATCGCTAGCCCACTGAGTTTAGCGCACGATTATGAAGCAGGAAAAATTCATATCGACCATCCATGGAGCCGCGAAGCGCCACCAAACGCACCTGTTATCGGTGGTTTTTTTCAATTAACCAACCACGGTGACAGTGAAGATACATTGATCGCAGCAGAAAGCCCAATCGCAGGACATGTCGAAATTCACACGCATAAGAAAGAAGATGGTGTGATGAAAATGATTAAGATTGACGAAGTGCGCGTTCCAGCCAATGAGTCTGTGTTGTTTAAACCAGGCAGCTTCCATTTAATGATTTTCAATCCAACACAAGCGCTCAAAGAAGGCGACCGCTTCCCTATGACGTTAACATTCAAAAACGCGGGTAAAGTGGAAGTAGAAATGGCGGTTGAGAAACAAGGCCACATGGAAAAACACATGCATCATTAATGACGCAAACAAAAGTGCCCGCTGATTTAGCGGGCATTTTTATCTCAGCTTAGTCAAAATCATTATCCAATAGGTCCTAACTCGATCTTCAGAACAATGGTGATAAATAACGCTTGGCGAAACGGGGTCATATATCATAACAGCGTGCTCGGGCAAGAGATTCTAAATCACGCTCGTTCCTCACTGTTCAGAATGACGTTAAAAGATTTAAGAATCCCAAATAGGTTTCCTACTCGCATGAAACTCAATCTCTCAGCGAAATCTTCCAACCATCATTTGATAAGCCTAAGCAAAGTCATAAATTTGGTAACAATGCCCATAGCGCAATTAGTTTTCTTTCTACTTGAAACAAACCTCAGCCCAACGAGCTAAGCCCGCAGTTACTGAGCCAAAATAGTTTCCACTGACAACCGGAATACTTGGCAGTACGGTTTGAACCGCATCGCGCAAGATTGGCGAGCGTGCCGAACCTCCAGTCATAAAGATAGCATCGGGGTTAACTCCAGCTTGCTCTACCGCTTCTGTCACCAACGCCGTCATTTTATTCTTTGGCGACTGGATCGCTTCGATCATTTCGTCACGTTGTACATCAACTTCAATCGTTTCTGATAGTAAGTTGATGCCAGTTCGGTAAGAAGCTTGTTCTGAAAGTGCCACTTTTGCCTCTTCGGCACGGCGAACAATGTTGTAGCCTAAAGACTCATGATACACCTCTAGCAAACGAGCAAGTTTTTCTGGCTCTTGAGCCTGCTTTTGAAGCAACTTTAACGCTGATAGGTTCTCTCGCGAATAGAAGTCACTCTGCGCTTCTACATTATTGATTGCTATCGGGTTCCAGAATTGGGTAGTCGGCATCACAATACCTGACTCCATTTTACTTCCCATGCCAAAAGGGAACATGAGCTGCTTAAATGCTAGCGCGATATCAAGATCATTCCCGCCGACACGCTGGCCACTGTGAGCTAACAAGCTTGCGGTCCTATCTGCTTTGCCGCGCCAAGACGGTCCCATTTGGATCAACGAACAGTCCGTTGTACCACCGCCAATATCGACTACTAGAATGATTTTATCTTCGCTGAGTGTCGCTTCATACTCTAGGCCCGCCGCGACAGGCTCAAACTGAAACTCCACATTTTGGAAGCCCGCACGTTTCGCTGCCCGCAACAAAATGCGTTCAGCCTGAATGTTAGCCGTTTCACCGCCACGCCCATGAAAGTTAATTGGTCTGCCGATCACAGCATCGGTAATACTTTGCTGCGCATCGTTTTCGGCTTGAGACTTAATATTGTCCATCATCGCGCAGACAAGGTCTTCGAAGAAAGCCAATTGCACATCACGCAAGCCAGATGCACCAAGAAAAGACTTCGGCGATTTCACATAATAGATATCGCGAGGATCTTCCAAATAGAGATTAAGTGCAGCCTGACCAAACGCGATGTCGTCGGATTCTAAGTCAATACTTTCTTCTCGGTTTAAATTGATTGCCCGGCGTAAAACCTGCTCACCAACTTGATCTAATGGTTTAATATCTCGATGGCGAAATAAATGCTCGGATACCGATTCACGAGTCGGTGCAGCAAGGGTGGAAGGAATAAAAGGGCTGTTTCCTTCCAGATTAAGCAGTACTGGATCACCCGATTCCATTTTAGCCACTGAACAGTTTGCAGTACCATAGTCAAAGCCGATAAACATTGTTTCTCCCACTGTCCCACTGATTAGTGGCCTTTTGAGCGTTAAAAAGCTGGCAATGCTAACTTAATGGCATAAGAATTACTATCCCAAAATCAAGTGTAATTTAACGTGGAAAATCTATCTAAGGTACACTACTTTCTCTTTTTGCAGATGGCACAACAACCGCTACCAGTAAAGCTAACAGCAGGAACACAGGGCTAAGCATTAATCCATGCCAGATTGAATACCCATCATGGAACAGCCAGAATATACCAAGCGTCAGTAGGTACGAAAAGTAGCTGCAAAACACCAAGCTAATCGCGACAAAGCGCTTTTGATTAATAATAAGAATCCGCACTAGATACTGGCTAAGAATACCAGAGCAGCGCATGGCAAGTTGCCAATTAATGATAAAGAAAGCTAGCGCAATAAACCCAGCTACGACCAGTGCATCATGCGTGCTTAAAATGAAGTAGCTACCAAATCGGCTTATGATGACCGGATAATCGCCTTCGTATATCGTTGACCAAGATATTGCGTTCGCTGCTGCTACGTAATTGGCAAAATAAGCAATGGCGTAGAAAGTCGTTTGAGAACTGAACGGCTGAAATACATCCGTACAAAATCCTCGCAACTCTTCTTTGTTGGCGGTAGGCCCAACCCAGTCACGTTTTTTTTGAGCGGTACGCCCGGCAAACGCAGGCCCGTTGCGAAACAACAGCCAAAATATATAGAGTGCAAGTATAACCAAGAGTATTGAAAACATACCCTTCCCCCTCATAAATTATCGGCGCCACTGCCAATGGCGTTGGGGTCGTAAACTGCACTTCCCTGCTATACCTATTTGATTTATCAAAGACTTATTATGTTATTACCACCAAAATTCATTTAATGGCATGCTAAACAGCAACATTTTCACGCTTTGTGCGTGAAGTTCGAAAGCCTACTTTTAGGTTTAGCACAAAAATAACTACAGCAAAGCGTAAGAAAGGGATTCCGCATCCATCAATGAAGATGAGGCGTTAAGCAGAAGCTGCGACCGCAATGAGAAGAGAAGGATTCAAAGCGGCCATGCATGGACGAGAAGAGCAACTATTTCTCTAACTTTTCTTCAAATACACCAATCTCTCTGCCCAACCAAATCGCGCGTTCTGTGTGATCAAGTAACTCTTCTTCGCTTACTGGGTGAATAAGCACAGAAAAATCGCCTCGAATCGTATCAAGCCACGCCAAGAACTCTTCACTCAATGATTCTAGGTGAATTTCAAACATCGGCATTTTGTGTGGGCCAACTAACCTTCCAACTAATGGAAACACACGCAGCACATCTTGACGCTCTTGACGGATGATCTCGTTCAAGGCTTGCGCTTTATCTTGTTCTCTTAGGGGAAAATAAACATGAGCGTGGTACATAACTTCTCCATAATCACTTCCACTTGAGCACCACCTACTTTGGATAAGCTCAAGGACTGCCGAGGGTATACATTTGTAATGCCGTCACCCTACCTTGATTCCACTCTGTTGGGAAGAAGTTATGCATTCTCATAAGGTCGAGGCTTCGAGCACAACAAAAATTTGCAATTCATCATATAGCAACTGTTTGAGTTGATTCATTAATAATGACTCACTTTGTCAAATTTTACAGCCAAATTTTGTTGCAAATATGTTTCATTAACCAGTAATTAAATTCGAGTTTAAAAATACCACCAACAAAATAGCAGCATATTACTCTGCAAAATCAGGGTGTAAGCAAAACTTTACTACTGAGCGAAAGTCAAAATGAAGCATAATTTAACAATTTGTTTACACTTATTGTATCTGGCTATACCACGAATTAGTTAGAGGGTTAGATACAGAAAAGCCTTTCTCTGTATCTTGCGGTGAAATAGTCGCAGCGATGTTATCGACAAATAGTTTAAGGGACGAACAGATGCCTACCGCTATCGAAAGCACACGCAACCTTAGGTATGGCCTTTGCGCTGATATCAGAGTTTGAGTACCCATACAAACTCTGGTTTTGTATGAACAGCTGCAGTCCAAAAGACCCGCAGCGTCAAAAGGAGCTTGAGATGAACGTTCAGGCATTACCCATGCATCGGTTTATCGACCATCGTGGGGACCTAGTCGGCCAACTACCCAACTGGGCTGACACTGAAACATTGGTCGGGTTTTACCGAGATATGGTATTAACTCGCACTTACGACAACAAAGCAGTTGCCTTGCAACGCACCGGTAAGCTAGGGACCTATCCCTCACACTTAGGCGCGGAAGCCATAGGCATTGCGGTCGGCAGAGCACTTAAAGCCGATGATGTGTTTGTCCCTTACTACCGCGATATGCCTGCGATGTGGTGTCGTGGCATTGGCATGGAAAAGAACCTTCAATACTGGGGTGGCGATGAGCGCGGGAGTGATTTTGCTCCTGAAGGCAGTCCGGTTCCTAGCCGAGACCTTCCCTACTGTGTACCCATAGCGACGCAATGTACGCATGCTGTCGGGGTGGCTTCCGCGCTAAAAATTCAAGGTAACCATGAAGCTGCGCTAGTCATGTGCGGCGATGGTGGTACATCCAAAGGGGACTTTCTTGAGTCAATAAACTGCGCAGGTACTTGGAATATTCCACTTGTTTTCGTCGTAAACAATAACCAGTGGGCAATTTCAGTGCCGCGTAGTCTCCAATGTGCCGCCGATTTCTTATCAGAAAAAGCGCAAGGTGCAGGTATACCGGGTATTACTGTCGATGGTAACGATGTCGTCGCCGTTTATGATGCAACTAAAACCGCCCTTGAGAGAGCAAGAAAAGGGAAAGGCGCAACACTCATCGAAGCGGTGAGTTACCGACTGAGTGACCACACTACGGCCGATGATGCGACTCGTTATCGTAAAGAAGATGATGTTCAAACTGCATGGCAATACGAACCTATCGCACGTCTTAAAACGTACCTCCTTAATCAAGGCGCTTGGAGCGACGAACAAGAACAGCAATGGCTAGATTACTGTAAAGAGCAAGTAGAGTTAGCTGTTGAACGCTATCTGAGCTTACCGCCACAAGCACCAGAAACCGGTTTCGATTATTTGTATGAATCGCTACCTCAAGAGCTTCATGCACAAAGAGATGAACTCATCAACAAGGCAATGAGAATGCAGGGAGGCAGACATGGCTGAGCTAACGTTGGTTGAAGCAGTAAACCTTGCCCTGCACCACGAAATGCAACAAGACCCCAATGTTGTCGTATTAGGTGAAGACGTGGGCGATAATGGTGGTGTATTTCGTGCCACTGTTGGACTCAAGCAAGAGTTTGGTCTTAAACGAGTCATCGATACGCCACTCGCTGAAGCCTTAATCGGCGGGGTTGCGGTCGGTATGGCAACGCAAGGATTACGACCTGTCGCCGAATTTCAGTTTCAAGGTTTCGTTTTTCCTGCGATGGAGCACTTAATGTGCCACGCGGCTCGAATGCGTAACAGAACTCGCGGTCGGCTCACTTGTCCCGCGGTTTTCCGTGCGCCATTTGGCGGCGGTATCCACGCTCCGGAACACCACTCAGAAAGCGTGGAAGCGTTATTTGCTCACACTGCTGGATTTAAAGTGGTGATTCCTTCTTCTCCACAACGCGCATACGGCTTACTTCTCGCTGCAATTAGAAGCAATGATCCCGTCATGTTCTTCGAACCGAAGCGCATATATCGCACCGTTAAATCTGAAGTCGTTGATAACGGCGAAGCACTCCCACTCGACACCTGCTTCACCTTACGCAAGGGGCGAGATATCACGCTCGTTACTTGGGGCGCATGCGTCGTAGAGTCACTTCAGGCCGCACAAACCTTGTCTAGTCAGGGAATTGAAGTCGAGGTGATTGATTTGGCGAGTATTAAGCCAATTGATACCGCGACGATTTTCAGCTCACTAGAAAAAACTGGACGTTTACTCGTTGTTCATGAAGCGAGTAAAACTTGTGGTGTGGGATCTGAGCTATTAGCTCGAACCGCTGAACACGCCATGTGCTTACTTAAAGCCCCACCTAAACGAGTAACTGGAATGGACACCATTATGCCTTATTACCGTAACGAAGATTATTTCATGGTTCAGAAAGAAGACATTGTGACCGCAGCGCGCGAACTCGTGGAGGATTGGAAATGAAGACGTTTAATTTACCCGATCTCGGTGAAGGTCTCGCTGAGTCAGAAATTGTCAAATGGCACGTTAATGTCGGAGACATGGTTAAATTAGATCAAGTGATCTTAACCGTAGAGACAGCAAAAGCGACGGTAGACGTCCCTGCCCCCTATTCGGGCCGTGTGGTCAGCCGTCATGGTGAGGAAGGTGAAATCGTCAATATTGGTGCATTACTGCTAGAGATTGATGAAACAGGTGCCGGGAGAGAAGTAACGGCAGAGAAAAAAGCCACTGCTGACGCTGCAACCGTCGTCGGCAGCGTTTCTCACCAAGCGCATCATGTAAACGTTGATGATTTCTGGATAGGTGGCAACCACAACACGACAGAAAGTAACCTCGTTACCGCCCTGCCTTCGGCTCGCTTGTTGGCACAAAAACTTGGGGTAGATCTTAACCTCGTGTCAGGTAGTGGCCCGAACGGACTTATCGTTGATGCCGATATTTACGACGAAGCCGGAAAACAGCGTCCAGGCACCGAAGTTTTGAAAGGCGCTCGACGTACCATGGTGTCGTCTATGACCGAATCGCACGAACATGTTGCAGCCGTAACCATTACGGAAGAAGCATTGTTGGAAGATTGGCTGCCAAACGAAGATATCAGTATCCGCCTTGTTCAAGCGATTGTTCATGCGTGTAAAGAAGAGCCTGCTTTAAACGCTTGGTTTGATGCCGAAACCATGACACGCTGTGTACACACAACGGTCAATGTAGGAATTGCAGTAGATAGCCGTCATGGATTGTACGTGCCAGTCTTGCGCCACGCAGATGAATACGAGCCACAAGATGTTCGTCGTTGGCTCGATCAAACCGTTGAAGGGATCAGAGAGAGAAAAATCGGTCGTGAGCAATTGCAGCACGCGACGATTACGCTTTCCAACTTCGGCGCGATTGCCGGTATTTACGCAACACCTGTCGTCACACCGCCACAAGTCGCTATTGTCGGCGCGGGCCGAATACTCGACCGAGTTGTGATAAGAAATGGTCAAGCAATTTCGGTGAAAGCAATGCCGCTATCCGTAACGTTTGATCATCGCGCTTGTACTGGTGGTGAAGCTGCAAGGTTTACGAAAGTACTTGCAGAGCACCTGCAACGTCCGAGCGAAAAGTGACTTATTAAAATCAAATGATAAAGGCTTCCAATTTGGAAGCCTTTTGTTTTAGGGAACAAGACTATATCTACAGCTTCTCTAACAGCTCAGGCATTACCACAAACAAATCGCCGACCAATCCATAATCTGCAATGTCAAAAATAGGAGCATCCGGATCGCTATTAATTGCAACAATCACCTTGGAATCTTTCATTCCCGCCAAATGCTGGATCGCGCCAGAAATTCCGACGGCAATGTATAACTCCGGTGCAACAATTTTGCCGGTTTGCCCGACTTGATGGTCATTAGACACATAGCCCGCATCGACCGCCGCTCGTGACGCCCCTACCGCTCCACCTAGCTTGTCAGCCAATTGTTCTACTAAAACAAACTTCTCTTTACTCCCGAATGCACGCCCCCCCGACACCACTACTCTAGCCGCTGGCAATTCTGGTCGCTCACTTTCTGGCGTTTGTTGCGAAACAAACTCACTAAGTTTATTGATAATCACCGTGTCGACTTGAGTAAGCTTAGGGACAACTGGCGTGTCAGATAGCTCTGCGGCATCAAAAGCCGTACTTCTTATGGTCATCACTTTATAGAGATCATTCGACGTGACTCTCGCCAATGCATTTCCAGCATAAATTGGACGAATCACCGTATCGATAGACTCGATTGTCATCACGTCAGAAAGTTGACCAACATTAAGCAACGCCGCCACACGAGGCATCACATTCTTACCAAATGTACTGGCAGGAGAAAGAATGTGTGAGTAGTTTTTGGCTACTTGTGAGATCAAAGGTGCGATATTTTCCGCTAATCCATGTTCATATCCCTTCGCATCAACCCAGATAATTTCTGCAACACCCTGAACGCAATTCAACTCATCCAAAACTGATTGGCACTGATAACCAATAAGCAACACAGAAACAGGAAGCGATTTATCATCATCCTTAATCTCAAATGCCGCTTTAATTGCACACAGCGTCCCTACAGCCAACGATTGGTTGTCATGCTCTGCGAGCACAAGTGTTGCTAATGGTCGGTCTTCCATGGTCATGCCTCATATAACACGTCAGATCCATTACTTGAGCTTAGTCCACTTCACGTTAACGTCAACTGAGCTATAGTTTTCTGTATAGAAACCAAAACCTGTCACGCAGATGACGATAATAGAAAGGAAGCATAAAGATGGAACGAGAATGCATGGAGTTTGATGTCGTGATCGTGGGGGCCGGACCTGCAGGCTTAAGCGCCGCTTGTCGGCTAGCTCAACTCAACCAAGACAGTGAAGGTGACGCACTTTCAATTTGCGTTGTAGAAAAAGGCTCAGAAGTGGGCGCACATATTTTATCTGGCGCTGTTTTTGAAACTAGTGCCTTAGATGAGCTTTTCCCCAATTGGAAAGAAATGGACGCCCCGCTAGCAGCCTCAGTTCAACGAGATGATTTCCTTTATCTTACTACTGAACAAAACCATATTCGCGTTCCCCACTTCCTTACACCGCGTCCAATGATAAATGGCGAGAATAATTACGTAATTAGCCTTGCCAACCTTTGCCGTTGGCTCGCTAACCAAGCAGAAAATCTTGGGGTGGAAGTTTTTCCGGGCTTTGCCGCTGCAAGCATCAATTATGATCAGACTGGCGCCGTGACAAGCATTAACACGAGCGATATGGGACTAGATAAGAACGGCCAGGCCAAACCTAACTTTGAACCAGGTATCGAGCTAAGGGCAAAATACACCCTTTTTGCTGAAGGTTGTCGCGGACATCTGGGTAAAGAACTTATTCAAAGGTTCGACCTAGACGCAGGAAAGCAACCACAGCACTACGCGCTTGGCCTAAAAGAGATATGGGAGTTACCCACTGACAGTAAGGATGTATCTGGCAGTGTTATCCACTCCGCTGGCTGGCCCTTGAGTGAAACAAATACCACAGGCGGCGGTTTTCTCTATCACATGGAGAACAACCAAATCGCCGTCGGGCTTATTGTCGACTTGAATTACAGCAATCCTTACTTGAGTCCGTTTGACGAATTTCAACGCTTTAAGCACCATCCTGCTATTGAAACACATTTGAAAGGTGCTCAGCGCATCGCTTACGGCGCAAGAGCCATTGCGAAAGGTGGGCTTTCCTCTCTGCCGAGACAGCAATTCCCTGGCGGTTTATTGATTGGTTGTGATGCGGGGACTTTGAACGTCGCAAAAATTAAAGGCAGCCACACAGCAATGAAGTCCGGAATCATTGCAGCAGAAGCGGTACATACGGCCCGACAAACTGGAGCTTCTGAGCCAGACTACCAGTCGTTGTTTGAATCATCATGGTTGTATGACGAACTCGCCGAAACGCGTAACTTTGGCGCGAACATTCATAAGTTTGGCAGCATACTTGGCGGTGCTCTTTCGACTTTTGAACACAACCTGTGGCAACCACTGGTTAAGAAGCCGTTACCTTGGTCTATCAAGGACTATTCGCACGATCATGAGCAGTTAAAACCTAAACAAGAGTGCCACCCAATTGCATACCCAAAACCAGATGGTGAAATCAGTTTTGATAAGCCTTCGTCGGTATTTTTGTCGGGAACACAGCACGAAGAGAATCAACCTTGTCACCTTGTTCTGACTTACCCTCACATTCCAATTGATGTGAATTTAGGTATGTATGACGAACCGAGTCAGCGCTATTGCCCCGCTGGGGTTTACGAAGTGGTGGAAGTGGACAATAAGTTGAAGTTTCAGATAAATGCCGCCAACTGCGTTCATTGCAAAACCTGTGACATCAAAGATCCTTCGCAAAACATCACGTGGAAAGCACCAGAAGGTGGCGGCGGACCAAGCTATCAAAACATGTAGATACGTTAGTATGTTGACGATCTAACAAATGGATAAACAAACCGATTGGCAGAGCCTCATTACTCCTGCCAATCGACAAAATGATCAAGCAAGAAGTCGATAGCCAATCGCGCTCGTAGTGGTAGAAAGTGACGATTCTGATAAACAATCCAGCTGCTGTTGCCGCTTCCCCAATACGGCTCTAGTATTGGCACCAAACGACCAGACGAAATAGCATCGTTGAAACTACTCTTCGGTAAGTACGCCACACCTAATCCTTCTGCACAGGCTTGCAAGACCGTGTGTGCGTTATTGCTCTTCCATCTGCCCTGCACTTTTACGCCATCTAAAGGCTTGCCGTCTTTTTCAAACAACCAAACGTCCTTATTGGCAATAATGCAGCTATGACGCTTGAGTTGCTCTGGGTGCGTTGGCAAACCATGTTCATCGAGATAACGCTGACTGGCTGCCGCTGCCATGGGACGATCCACCAGCTTTCTCGCAACCAAGCCTGAATCACTCAACCTGCCGTAACGAATGGCAAAATCGAAACCATCTTCAATAAAGTTGACCATGCTGGTGTTGAAGTTAATTTCAACCGTGAGATTAGGATGTTGCGTGGCAAACGCCATCAAGGCAGGCGCTACATGGTTCTCAGAAAACGCACCAGCGGCACTCACACGTAACGTACCACTCAATTGAGTTTGCTGCGTGGTGAGTTGCTCATTGGCTTGCTGAAGCCCAATCACCAACTCTTTACACTGTTGATAATACGCTTGCCCCGCTTCCGTTAGACTCACCATTCTTGTCGAACGTGCTAACAAAGCGACACCTAATCGCTCTTCTAGTCTTGTGACTTGGCGACTGACGTGACTGGTACTGCAACCTAACTGTTTTGCCGCTGCAGAAAACCCTAAGCTCTCAGCAACCGTAACAAACTCATTGATGCCTTCAAAACTGTCCATACTTACCTTTGCTATATAGCAATAATGTTTTGCCAATTAATCATATTATCACTTATTTGTTTAGCAATTAGTATGAAGGTGTTCAACAAATATACGTAAGCCAAAAAGGAAACCATCATGAAAAAAGTACTCATCATTGTGACGAACCATGCGACCCTTGGTGAAACTGACCAAGCAAACGGAACTTACGCGCCAGAGCTCACTCATGCGCTTAGCGAGCTACTAGGTGCAGGCTTCGATTACGACATTGCCTCTATCAAAGGCGGGCAAGCACCACTGTACGGAACCGACATCGAAGGCGACGCAGTCAACGAGAAAATCTTAGCGGATGATGATTTCCAGAACCGCATCAACAACACGATTCCAGTATCACAAATCAACGGTGACAACTACGATGCGATCTTCTATCCGGGTGGCTTTGGTCTTCTTTCAGACCTAGCGAGCAACGAAGATTTTGCCAAGATTTCTGCAAAACACTATGAAGATGGCGGTATTGTGGCAGCAGTTTGTCATGGTCCAGGCGCTCTTCTCCCTATCACGCTTAGCAATGGCGAAAAGCTGCTTGCGTCTAAATCAGTAACAGGTTTCACTCGCGAAGAAGAGATCGACTTCGGCACCATCAACGATATCCCATTCCTATTGGAAGAATCTCTTGCACGCAGCGCAGCGCGCTACTCTAAAGTGCAACCATGGCAAGAGTTTGTAATTGTGGACGACCGAGTCATCACAGGTCAAAACCCAACGAGCGCACACGGCGTAGGCAGAGCGATTGTTGAACACCTAGCTTAAACGCGCCGGAAACTACAACCATCCTAGAAGAGGAAAGCGTGCTTTGTCATGCTTTCCCTTGCTACAGGCGATCGCAAGATGCGCTTATACTTCTACCCCTGCTTCATCTTCTTCTACGATATCCGTTTCTTGGTTCGCCTCTTCCAACCATTGCTGTAAAGATTCACTTGCTAGCACCTTTTGTTGGTAAGCTTTGGCACCTTCCGATAACTCGATGCCGTAAGTTTGGAAACGCAATGCCACAGGTGCATACATAGCATCCGCTATCGACCATTCTCCAAATAGCCAACCGTTTGGATGCAGTTCTGCTTGCTCTGCCCAAATGGCGTCAATACGAGCAATATCTTTAAGCGCACCCTTCGTTAAGTCGACTTTTCTGTGTGCGCGGATGTTCATTGGGAGTTCGTTTCTTAAATCAAAGAAACCCGAATGCATTTCTGATGCAATGGCGCGTGCTTTAGCTCGTTCTGCGGAGTTGCTTGGCCAAGCTTTACCTTGTAAATATTGCTCGTTAACGTATTCCAAAATCGCTAATGAATCCCACACGGTTGCGTCACCATCCACCAAGGTAGGTACTTTCGCGGTTGGTGTAATACCTTCCAAGGTCTTATAAAAATCTTCTGTGAATAATTTGAGCTTGGTGACTTCGACATCTAGTTTGAATTGAGAAAAGATCAACCATGCGCGCAGTGACCAGCTTGAGTAGTTTTGATTAGCAATAAACAGTTTCATGACGCCTCCATGCGGTTCGTGTTTTGATTACCCATTCACAATATCTGATTGTATTTAAGGGGACTAACGGATAGTTTTGATGGAACACTTCAACAAAAACGATGGATGAGTTTTAGATATGGATATCGATGCGTTACGCAGCTTTCTGGCTTTTGTAGAAACGGGCAGTTTCACTCGTGCAGCCAAGCAGATTAATCGCACCCAATCAGCGTTCAGTGCACAAATGCGTAAGCTAGAAGACGAACTCAGCGTCAGCTTGTTTGAAAAAGAAGGCCGTAACCTCGTATTGAGTGAAGCGGGACTGGCACTGCGCTCTCACGCCGAGCAATTGGTCAGCTTGCACAATCAAGCACTGAAACAAGTGAGGCGCTATGAAAACAAGCGCCCTCTTCGCTTAGGTTGCCCCGAGGATTACAACGACAATATCTTGCCTAAAGTCATCCGCGTATTACAGCAATCTGAGCCCACATGTTCGATTCAAGTCTTTAGTGAGCCAAGCATCACCTTGAGAGAAAAACTCGATGAAGGAAAGCTAGACGCCGCTATTGTGACAAGAGCACCGGACAGTGAAGAAGGTTACTGGCTAGCAAGCGACAAAGGCGTATGGATTGCTCACCCTGATTTTGACATTGAGAACGCCCAACCTCTCCCTCTCGCCCTATTCCAAACCGACTGTAAATACCATGCGGCAGCAGTAGACGGATTAACCAAACGTGGCACTCCTTATCAACTACTGGCATGTTGCAATACGGCTTCTGCACAACGAGCAATTGTACGTTCATGCATGGCTATCGGTGCGATGGGCAGTATTAGCGTTAGCGAGGATCTTAAGATCTTAGACGATATGCCATCGCTACCTTCCGTGGATATCGTTTTGGTCACGGGCGTCGAGCCTCATCCGATACTGGATAAAGAATGCTTGGCGCAATTGGTTGAGTTAATGGCTTAACTGAATTCGCTAACCAATCACAAAGTTAAATTGGCCAGTTAATCGCCCGTCGGTTCGTATGGTTTCAAACTGTAGATAATCTCGGGCTTTGCCACCCCACCATTCATCACCAGTATTGCCTTTTAAGTACAACTGAGTGGTCAGAAGCTCTTGGTTATCCCGCCACAACTTAACGTGAATGTGCGGTGGACGAGAGGCATAAGGCACGGGGTACAAAGTCTGGAATAAGTAGCGACCATCCGATTGAGTTTCTACCGCGCCAAAACCTGCAAAGTGAGTATCAAACTTATCATTATTTGGCTGCTTAGGGTGATCGTAAATCCCCTGCCCATCGCATTGCCAGATTTCTACTTTGATGCCTGAAACTGGGTTTCCCGATGTATCTACGACTTTACCTTGCAACACGATAGCTTCACCGACCAAACCTTCTGATTGCAGAATCAAGTTTTGACGAAGAGGAATGTCCACTACTGGATAAAATGGCCCTTCAGTTTGTGCTGGCGTTGGCCGCATTGGTGTTTTCGCTTTTAATGAGGGTGCGAACAACAATGTCCAAAGCGCTAAAAAGTGTCTTCTTTCCATGGTGCCACCAATACAATTGCGTTGAATTAAGTTTGGGGGAACTTGAGGAATTTGCCATGACGAATATAAAAAATGCCCCTGCAAGAGAGCCATTCGCAGAGGCACTGTGGAACTAAATGATGAGTGTTGATTGAAGGATTATGCGGCTTCGAACGCCAATGCTTTCTTCTCTACCTGACGGAAAATGAGAGTTAGCACACCATTTACCGTTAAATAAAATGCGCCTGCAATACCAAATACCGTCAACGTATCGTAAGTTTGTGCGTTAATGCGCTGCGCGTAACCCATCAGATCCATGATCGTGATCGTGCTCGCTAATGACGTGCCTTTGAAGACCAAAATCACTTCGTTCGAATAAGCCGGAACGGCACGACGAATAGCGTATGGCAGCAGCACTTTTAGCGTTGCGGTTTTGTTCATCCCTAGAGCACGACACGCTTGCCATTGACCAGAAGGAATCGCGTTAAACGCGCCTTTAAACAGCTGAGTGCTGTACGCCGCGGTATTAAGCGCTAACGCTAACATCGCACAGAACCAAGGTTGGCTTAACCATGTCCAAAAAACACTTTCTCTCACTACATCAAACTGACCCGGACCGTAGTAAACCAAGAAGATCTGTACCAACAAAGGCGTACCAGTAAACAAGGTGATGATGCCACGGCTTACCCAATGCAAACCCGGAGTACGTAGGATCAGAGTCAGCGTCATCATCAAAGCTAAGAGGCAGCCGACAACCAAGGAAGCGGCGGTTAATTGAAGGCTAGTACCTAAGCCATCCACCATTTGCCAAACGTGTTGTTCGTTCATGCGGTTGCCTCCTGTCCCATGCTCATGCCTTGAATTGAGAACTTCTTATCAATCAGTTTGACGGCACGTTGTGTAATCAAAGTGATGCCTAGGTAAATCGCCGCAGCGGTTGCGTACCATGTAAACGCTTCATGCGTCGCAGCAGACGTTAGCTGCGCTTGTTTCAACAAATCCGTTACGCCAATCAGTGATACAAGCGCGGTATCTTTCAACAGAACCAACCATTGGTTAGTTAAACCTGGTAGCGCGTGTCTTACTGCTTGTGGCAAAACAATGCGAACAAAAGCATGTGCCTGACTGATGCCTAGTGCACTTGCTGCCTCTCTTTGCCCTCTTCCAACGGCTTTCAATGCGCCACGTAGAGTTTGAGAAGCATAAGAAGCGAAGATCAACGACAACGCCACTACACCAGACAAGAACGGGCTAACTTCAATAAAGTCGCCGGTGATTAAAAACAGAACCTGCGTCGAACCAAAATAGATAAACAACACGACAAGGATTTCTGGCAAGCCACGTACAATCGTCACAAATGCCGTCATTGGCCATTTAACGAAAACGCGGCGAGACATTTCACCACTGGCGAATACCACTGCCAGAATCAAACCGACTAAAAGGCTTGTGAAGGCTAGCTGGACAGTCATCCAACTAGCTTGAACAAGCGATAAAGAGTAACCCGTTAGTGCCATATTACTTACCGAAGTACTTGTTGTAGATTACGTCGTATTCGCCGTTCGCTTTCACTGTTTTCAGTGCCGTGTTCAGCTTGTTCACTAGCTCGTCGTTACCTTTGTTTACTGCGATACCGAAACCGTTACCGAAGTATTTAGAGTTAGTTACGTGCTCACCCACATACGCTAGGTTGTCTTCTTTCTTGAACCATTCTGCTACGACTGCTGTGTCACCGAATACAGAATCAATACGGCCATTCTTCATATCGATGAATGCGTCTTGGTAGCTTGAGTAAGGAACCGCTGTTACGCCCGGCATTTGCTCAATCAGGTAGCTTTGGTGTGTTGAACCGTTTTGAACACCAACACGCTTACCTTCTAGTGCTTTTTGGTCAGCCACTTTTTCTTTGATAGAAACAAACGCTGCTGAGTTGTCGTAGTAAGGGTCAGAAAAGTTCACTTGCTCCAAACGCGCGTCAGTAATATCCATTGCAGAGATAGCCGCATCGTAACGCTTGAATTTTAATGCAGGGATCAGGCTGTCAAAAGATTGGTTGTGGAAGGTACATTTTGCTTCCATTTCTTTACATAGTGCATTCGCCAGATCCACATCAAAACCTTGGATTTGGTTGTTTTCATCCATGTATTCGAACGGTGCGTAAGTCGCTTCCATCGCAAATTTGATCTCTTCTTGTGCTGCTGCGTTCGCTGCCATGGTTGCAGAAGAAAGGCCGATTAGTGAAGCTAGTAAAATCTTTTTCATTGCAATACTCCGTGTGTACTTAGTGGGCTGACACTCGCAATGACAGCCGAGCTTATCTGTTAAATAGACTGAACTTTAAAAACGTAATTTAGTGATTTAGGTAGTCAGCAAACTGGGCGGTTTGCGGGTTAGAAAACGAATCATTTGTGCCGTGCTCGACGATGTATCCTTTTTCTAGATACAGTACGTGGCTAGCGATTTTTTTAGCAAAATCGACCTCATGCGTTACTACGACTTGGGTGATGCCAGTTTCGCTTAAATCTTTAATAATCTTAACGACTTGGTTAGTAATTTCCGGATCAAGCGCAGCGGTCGGTTCATCAAAAAGCAAGACTTCCGGTTTCATCATCAATGCACGAGCAATCGCCACACGTTGTTGCTGACCACCAGAAAGCTGCATCGGCCATGCATCCGCTTTGTCTGCCAAATGCAGCGTTGCGAGAATTTGCATTGCTTGGTTCTTCGCTTCTTCTTTATCCATGCCAGATACTTTTACCGGAGCCTCAATCAGGTTCTCCATTACTGTCATATGCGGCCATAAGTTGTACTGCTGGAACACCATGCCTACTTTACGACGAAGTGCTAAACCTTGTTTCTCTTTGATTTCAGTAGAGAAATCAAAAACATCATTTGCGATGTTTAGCTTGCCGTTATCCGCCCCTTCAAGAAGGTTAAGAACACGCAGTAGAGAGCTCTTACCTGCGCCACTTGGACCAAGTAACACCAGTGTTTCCCCGCTTTCACACTTAAAGCTGACATCGTGAAGCACTTGTGTCTCACCGTAGGATTTATTGATTCCGCTTACCTGAATAGTCATGCTGACATACCGCATTAATTGTCACTTGGTATTTATATTACTCAACTGGACTTTTTATGCAATAAAAATGTATAAAAATTTAATTTGTTAATTTTTTGTATGATCTGCAACCACCAAGACAGAGTATCTGACTGGTTTGAAGAGTGAGTTTTAACTGAATTTGTTGAAGAAAATCCAACGACATGGTGACGACCGAAACAAGGTTAAAATGGTGGTTATTTTTGTGCTGACGTGTAGAGGAAGTTTTGAGTCTATGAGGATGATCTATTCCAAGTACACCCGCTCATTTTTGCACAGCACCCCCTATTAGTTTTCCTGTAAAGTCCTCTATGGCAGGGTCCTGATTACGACTTCGCGAATGGACTATAATTTCTCTTTGTATCTGACTCTTAATTTGAGTCATCTAAGTATTAATGGGATAACTCCATGTTGAAGTCGCATTGTTTTTCTCTCGTTACACTCATTTCTTTGAGCTTGCTTTCTGTGCCCAACGTTTGGAGTAGAACAGCAATCGTGTTACCTGGGTTGCATGAACAGGGTATTGATCTTCAAGATAAGCCTATCTCTGCTGCCGCTGCACTTGAATGGGAGTTGGATAATGCCGATATCGTGTTTGGAGCTTACGAAAATAAGAGTGATAACGAGCGTGTAAAAGCGCTTGGTTACATGTACAACCAAAAGCTGGAACTTAACTCAGGTTGGCTGGAAAGCGATATACGTAACCAAGCAGAAATAAATAACATCGATTATGAGGACTTTTTTCTTCATTTTTCGGAAGACACTATCCTAGCTGAAGTCGACTCAAGCCATGGTGAAAATACTCTGCTAAATCGCAAACCGATGATCGTTGGCTATACCGCCAGCGCTGACCACGCCGGTTTTTGGCTATATCAACCACCGCCATGGGATGCTGATGTATTCGGTCAGGCGAATAATGGTGGTGCCCTCTATGTTTATCACTCAGAGAAGTTCGACCGCTTAACCCTTACTTTCTCCCAGTTTGCTCAAGGCGGCAGCATCACTATTGAATACCCTTCTGCCATCGATTCGTTTGGTCTGGTAACAGAATGGAAAAGCTTCGCAATTAAAAAAGACAAGACTGAGAACATGACTAAAAACCAAACGGTAAACTGGTCTGTTCCTTCGGATTGGGTTCGCGCTACGACACACGATGGTAGCGGACAAACCTATGGTGGCGGTCAGTATTTTGGGTCCACTTTTTTACGCGACGGCGGCCGCCTTTACGTTGCGAAAATTACTTGGCATGACGACAACATAGAAAACCGCCCACGCCTCGAAAACATTCAACTCAAAGATAGCTTCCCTGTCGTCAATGTCTCAGGAGCACCAACGGAGACACCTGAAGGTCAAACCATTCAGCGCTGGCGACAAATTCGAGGTTTTGACGAATCAGCTGATCGAAACCAAGATAATTATCTTTCTTGGCAAGAGTTCAAGAGCCGCTCAAATAAGAATGCAACGGCACGATTTCGTTGGGAGTCACGCGTTATTCCATTTGGTCGCATGTGGAATCAAACCTCTTCTTGGGCATTAACCAACCTCGGCAATCCCGATCTTGCCAACGCAATACACCACTATTACCAAGCTGAATGGGCGAAACAAGGTTTAAACGGTGCGTACAACGACGATACGAATAAGTTACTCGGAGAAAATCAGTTCTACGTTTATTCCGGTGGTACGGTGGATGAGCTTGGTTTGGTGGCGGGAAGCCAAGCCGCTGATGATGCATACAAAGCGCAATTCTCGGCGTTCTTAAACAAATTGGCGACGCTGGATGCGGATGCGTTAATTGGCCTCAACATAGGCACGGCCAACTTATTCGGTCGTAACGGCCAAAACCACTTGGTTGGTGCTGGCTCCTTGTACTTGCGCGAGCACTACCTTTTCCCTTCCACTGGCTTTAGTGGCTATGCTGGCTTGGCTAAGTTTTGGGATAACGCTGCTCTCGCCAAAGTTGGCCAGAAAGTGATTTATCAAGCAACAACGCGTTATGGTCGCGTTCAATACTTTGGTAACACACAAAACAATTGGAAGCAGGACCAATATTCTGCACTAGCGGTGTTCTACTTAAACTATCACCCTGAGCGCAGTTACTTCAGTCAGTGGAATAATGGTTACGTATATGGAAGCAATAACACCACCGGTAACAACTTCTGGAAGGCAAGCGTACCAAAGAATATTGCTTATCAACCTAGCACCTTACTTGCCATCGATTTAGGTACGCCGGCCAATCAAATCCCAGATGGGTATCAGGCGACTCCGCTAATGATGTCCACCAGCACGCCCTATTCCGCCGATTACACGGTGATTGGAGATGCTTCTATGAGCAAAGTGGCTCATCCTGACTTGCCTAATGGCGCTATCGATTTGTTACCAACCCATACGTACTTTGCGTATCGCTCAGAAGATACGGTAGTGATGCATGGCCCTACGGAGATGGTGTTAGCCCGCGAATTCACCAAAGGCCGAGTGCTGTATCGGACTGATTTCTCTGGCAAGAATATCGATTACTTCTCCTCACCGAAGATAACTATCGCACTTCCAGAGCCTATGCGACCTGTAGATCAAGACGGTAACATCGGCGACTATGTTTCTCACATTGAGATCGGCGGCTACGAAGGGGTGTTCTTGCTGTATTAACTCCCTTTCAATCACTCTAACTAAACGCTTCATAAATCGCCGTTTTTATGCTTAACGTCACTGAAAAAACCTTGTTCACTGAATCTTTATAAACCGATGTATATACTGAAGTAAATGACAACGACAAGGAAATTCAGTCACATGAAGACGACACCTTCCATGCTCTCTGTTCTACTGCTATCGGCATTATCAACTCATGCAAATGCGGATGAATGTGGAAAAATAACCATCGCGGATATGAATTGGAATTCGGCCAGCTTAATGGCGCACATCGACCAATTTGTCTTAAATGAAGGCTACCAGTGCGATGCGGAATTGATCCCTGGTGATAGCGTTCCTACGGGCACCTCTATGATTGAAAAGGGACAACCTGACGTTGCGCCAGAGTTATGGACAAACGGCATTAAAGAAGCGCTTGATAAAGGCATTGCGGATAAACGCTTGCGCATCGCTGGTGAATCGCTTGTCAATGGCGGTGAAGAAGGGTTTTGGGTTCCCGCCTATCTGGTAAAACAGTATCCAGAGCTCGCGACGATAGAAGGCGTCATTAAACACGCCAAGCTGTTTGAACACCCTGAGGATGACGACAAGTTCGCCTTTTATAGCTGCCCTGCTGGTTGGACATGCCAAATCACCTCCGGTCACTTGTTTAATGCATTAGGGTTAAGTGAGCACGGCTTTGAGATGGTTGACCCAGGCTCTGGCGCAGCATTAGCTGGCACCATCGCCAAAGCCTATGATCGCAAAATGCCTTGGTTTGGTTACTACTGGTCACCAACACCCGTATTGGGCAAGTATGATATGGTCAAAGTGGATTTTGGTAGCGGAACGGATCTGGAAGAGTATCGCAACTGTACCACCCAGCCTGATTGTGCTTCACCAAAAGTAACAATGTACCCACCTTCTCCAGTTCGCACAGTAACAACTGAGGCATTTGCGAACAAAGAACCCCAAGCATTCGCGTACTTGCAGAAACGCGGATTTACCAACGAGCAAATGAGTGAAATGCTGGCCTGGATGGAAGATAACTACGCAGATGGTGAAGAAGCGATGTTTTACTTCTTTAATACCTACCCTAACTTATGGAAAGGTTGGGTATCTGAAGACGTAGCGGTGAAAATAGAAAAAGCGCTTTGATGATTGATACTTAGAGTGCCACAAATCATTTAACCTCCCATACCGTTTGAATAAACGGCATGGGAGACTAATCAACGATTCGTTAATACATGGTGTGGCCATTCAATGTTTCTTTAGGAATCTCTTGCAGAGCGTCCCAATGTTCGACGATTTTCCCATTATGATCAAAACGAAAGAAATCCATCGTCACGTATTCAATATCATTAGGCCATGTTTGGTGAGTGTGTAGTGCCACCAAATTCCCCTCAGCAATGGCTCGCACAAACGTAATGTCTTTATTGGGATACTCGTTTTGCATCCGCTCAAAATACTCGATAAAAGCCTCGGGGCCATTTCCAACTAATGGATTGTGCTGGATGTACTCATCGCCAACGTAGTCTTCAACCGCCTTTCTTGGATTACCTCGATAGGCAGTTTCGTAAAACGCAATGGCATTTCTTTTGTTCTCTTGCAGGTCCATTTTTCTTCCCTATGTCGCTCTACTTGGTATTTAACGATAATCATAGCCTTAGAACCTAAGAAGTGACCGAACATCGCGCACAAAAAAGGCCGCTAAACCGCAGCCTTCATCACTTGAAACTTGGAATCGCTGTCCCTTCAGAGCTTAAACCACACCACCAGCGCCCTGCATGGAACGCTCACTGTTCTCCACTAGCAATGCGGTTGCGGTTTGTTTCAATGTTTCCCACTCTTGGTCTTCGACAAAAATACCATTTTGCCAAGAGGCTTGTTGCGTGTTGCTTAACTCATCGCCTTCAATGTGAATGATGTATCCTTGTGCGCTTTTCTCGATATCGAAATCGTTCACAGAGAGTTCGATAACCATACTGTGCAAATCCGTATCATGCCCATCAAACTGATCCGAGAAAAAGACTTCTGGCGCGATTCGTCCACGGTTTAACACATAAAGCGTTCGTTTTGGACTAGAGCCATTGACCCATTGTGCACGGCACGCGATGCCTTTTGCAGAGAGCTTCAACAACTCACTAAAACCTAGCCAACGGTTATGGCAATGTTTCAATGTGATAGTAATCGACTTGCTGTTGATCATTTTCTCAAGTGCGAAATCCAACACTGCGGGTAAGTGGCACGCCACACTGCCATTGTGCAAATCCATCTCGATACTCGATGGCGTGCTGTTGGTCACCGATACGGCGCAGTCCGAATCTAACCCAAGAAACAGGCTGGCGTTATTAAAGTGACGCACCCCGTGCAAGCCAACCATTTGCAAGTCCGCCACCATGTTCGCAATGACATCCGCCTCACCACAGTGACGGCGCATGCCAAGAAATGCCTTATTAACCGCGGCCACCAATTCGTTGTGAGAGACGATCATAATGCAAATCCTCCGTTGATTTTTTGATTGTCACTTTGCGCAATTTCTTCTCGTTCCGGCATGCTCGGAAAAATCCATGTGTCCGCCAGTTTAGGATCGTGAATTTCATCCAACAACGGCGCGCCTTGGAAGAAAGTTACTCGAACCCAACGATCCGAGCGCGGATCAAACTTAGTCGCACCAAAGATCGCCAATTTACAGCGCAGTAAGTGCATTGGCAGTGCATCTTGGCGTAGCACGTTCATTTGAATATCCCCCATCGCACGGTTACCTAACGTCCATACGCGACGTGTGATCGAACGATAAGCCGGTTTTTGCAATAGAAACTCTGCTACGGACATTTCTTCATCACAACCAAGCAAGGCGTGGTACAAGCGATTCACTTGTCTGCCGATATCAAGCGGCAGCTCTTTTTCTTCTCCTGCCTCTTCCCCACGAACACCAAGCCTTGGCTCTTCTTTGTCTTGTGAGCGATACCAGAACCAGTAGTTGTTCTCGGCTAGTGAGTAATCCGCATTAATCGCCCAGCGGTATTTGCTTTGCAGCACCTCAAGTAAATCTTGGATCTTTTTCCCGCCCGGAATAGATAACGTTTCATCCGTATTCATTTGGCTAGCAAATTCATCCACCAAAGATGGGTAGAGCTCGATCAAGCAAGAGGTGAGGATTTCTTGGGCTTCCACACTCATTGTTTTCTTTTGCTCGACCAAACTCGCCCAGTTCGGATGTGATGCCATTAACGTTGTTAGCTCCGATAGCAGTTGTTTGATGTCTGCTGTCGCTTGATGATTGAGCCTGTCTTGATGTTCATTGATGGTGATGACTTGCTCTAGATGACGCTGTGCTTTTTGCAGCAATCCTTGTAAAGGAGCATGGAATGAAGCTTCACACGGCATCGCAAAGACTCGCGCTACTGCACGCTCGCGAGAGGTCATCCATTGGTCAACGATGCACGGGTGATTAATCAAGTATGGAGCCATGCCTAAGCCAGTAGCATTGCCGACACCAAGGTAGCGCTGCAAGCCACGGTGCAATGCCACCGCGTTGTCGCCACCTTGCTGAAGTGCTAGGTAGTGCACCCAATCCAAGCTGAATTCACGCAACATATATACTGCGCACATTTGCGCACTAAAAGACTGGCTGAAATCTGAGTTGTTCTCTAGCAGTTTGAAATCGGCGATGCCAAACTTGCCGTTCCCATACACAGCTGTGGTACGCAGGATATAACCCACTTCCGCCAGCTCTTTTGGCTCGGGCTGCTTGCCTTGAGAAAGTGCGCTAACAATGTGTTCAAACACACGCACGCTTTTGTTCGCGCGAGCCAGAACAAGCACGTTGTTTGGATTGCGTCCCGCTTCTTGCAGCGGTACATTTGCTCGCAATCTTTCCAACAAAGTAACATCAACATCGCCTTGAACCAGTGCGAATGTGACGTCCCACTTTTCAGCAATGACGCGGTCATTACGCTCGTCATCAGCAATTTCATCACAGAACACCACCAAATGATAAACGTGCTCTGGCGTGGTCAATTTGTAAATAACGTGACCATAACCACGCGGACAAAGTTGCCACTCATGCTTGGTTACTTGCCAGTTTTGGCTTGCCATATTACGAATCAGGCTACGAACAAAGCTGATTCGGTTTTGGTGCATTGCGCCAAGCCTTTCGGCTGCCATGACAATCGCTGCATCGCGCATAGTTGCTTCCGTATAAGTAGAACGATGTGCATCCATTTTGCTCACCACCTATTTGTTATTGTAAGAATACTAGGGTTTGTGCGGATGCAGGAGGAAAACACCCGCACAAGCTCCACGTTGTTTGAATTGGATAATTGTTATAGCCCTTGCTCTTTCGCCATTTTGATTGCAATTTGTGGCGCATTCCAAAGTGACGGTAACAGAATCAACGAAACCGGAACCGCAGTAATAACAATGAAAGATTGCAGAGCAGAGATGCCGCCAGAGCCAAGGGAAATTAGGATCAATGCCGTCACACCCATCATTACTCCCCAGAAGGTACGGATGATCGCATTCGGCTCCGTTTCACCACTGATCACGACACTGATTGTGTAGGTCATTGAGTCGCCCGTCGTGACGATGAAGATCGTGGTTAAAATCAGAAATAGAATTGAAGTCAGCATTGGCATTGGTAGTTGCTGAGTCACTGCAAGCAAAGCACCTGGCAAGTTAAAGCCCTCAAACGCCGCACTCACGCTACCCGGTTCAGCAATTTCAAACGCAAGGCCTGAGCCGCCCACAATCGTGAACCAAAAACAGGTGGTTAACGGAGCCACAATACTGATGGTGGAAATAACTTGGCGAATAGTTCGACCACGGGAAATACGTGCAATAAAGATTGCCATCATCGGACCATAACCCAGGAACCAGCCCCAGAAAAATACTGTCCACCAACTTAGCCAACCTTCGTCACCGCGATAGGTCGCCATTGGGATAAAGTTATCCAACATGCTTCCTACACCTTGAATGTATCCGTTAAAGATAAAATTTGTCGGACCAAAAAACAGGATGTAAACCATCAATGCCATTGCCAGAATCACGTTGTAACGACTAAGCAGTTGCATGCCTCGGCTTAATCCACTGAGTGCTGACAAGGTGTAAAGCGCAATCGCAAACAAGATGATGATAAGCTGAGTGGTAAAGCCATCAGGAATATCAAACAGCGCATTTAACGCGTAGCTAACCTGCAAGCCTAAAAACCCAATTGGTCCGATGGTGCCCGCGGCTACCGCGATAATGCAGCACGCGTCAATCAATGCACCGAGTTGGCCTTTAAGTGCTCGTTCGCCCAAAACTGGGTAAAGCAAAATACGGGGTTTTAGTGGTAAACCTTTGTCGTAATGCAGGTGCATCACCACGATGGAAGTTAAGCTACCTACAATCGCCCAAGCCAGAAAGCCCCAGTGCATAAAGGATTGCGACAACGCATTCACCGCACCTTGCTGCGGGTTATCTTGCGCGCCGTACAAAGGGGGTGGGCTAACGTAATGCGCGATAGGCTCAGCCGCGGCCCAGAAAACACCACCACCAGCCAATAAGGTACAGAAAATAATCGCCATCCAGCGGAAAGAATCCATTTCTGGTTTTGCAATCCCGCCCAACATCACCTTGCCTGTTCGCCCTGCAGCCAAGCCAAGACCAATAAGAAAAGTGAGAAGCAGCAGTAACTGCCAGTATGGACCAAACACCTGAACTGCCCAGCTAAAACCGGCGTTAACGATCGTAGATAACAGCTCGCCGTCATAAAGTGCAATAGCAACGAACAACGCGATGAAACCACCGCTATACCAAAAGGCCGGGTTATTCAGTCCTAATTTGTCCATCGTGTTTTCTGTTGTTGATGTGTTGTGTTTTACTTTTGACTTGCCCGATGACACGCTCATCGTGGAAGCTTTCATGCTATTGGTTAAATCAGACATACTCTGGCTCCAGAGGTTCTTTGCAGCAGCCAAAGACTGGCTACAAATGTGAGTTTTACGCCTGCCGTATTGTTATTATGTGGGCAGGCGGTTCCTACTTTGGGGAATGCTATGAAATAGGCTCTAATCCTTCTTTAAGGAAGTTGAACCAGTTTTCACCCAATATTTTTCCAGCCTCAGATTCACTGAATCCGTGACCCATTAATCCGTTGTAGATGTTCTCCATCCCTGCGCTGCCGCAGAACCATGGCAGCGCATCTGGCCATCCCGAGTTACTTGCTGAACCTTCGCCGTAATCCATCGCTTTTGACCAACGCCCGTTGCGCATCCATTCCAATACTTGTTGCGGTTGGTTTAAGCACAGATCACTACCGATGCCTAAATGGTCGACGCCAAACATGTCTGCGGTTTTCGCAACCATCTGGCAGAAATCATCCAGCGTGCACTGGCTGCCATTTGGTAAATGGAACGGATATAAACTGAATCCAATCAAACCACCGCGCTCCGTCAGTGCTTTGATCACGGTGTTGGACTTGTTGCGCAGTGCGTCATGCGCAAACGTCGGGTTAGCATGGCTGATACAAATTGGACGCGAAGAGAGCTCGATAGCTTCCAACGTTGAACGCTCTGCGCTGTGGGACATATCAATGATCATCCCGACTCGGTTCATCTCTTCAATCGCTTGCTTACCAAAGCGAGTTACGCCGGAATCATTTTGTTCGTAACAACCTGTCGCCAGTAAGCTTTGGTTGTTGTAGGTCAGTTGCATGATCAGCAGACCTTGACGGCGCATCACTTCAATCAGGCCAATTTCATCATCGATTGGTGAGCAATTTTGCGCGCCGAAGAAGATGCCGACTTTGCCTTCTGCTTTGGCTTTTTCTACATCTGCCATTGAATAAATAGGCATGATGAGGTCTGCATTTTGCTCGAAGCGCAAGTTCCACTCAGCAAAACGCGTCAAGGTTTCGCGCGCAGTTTCGTGGTAGACGATGGTGGCATGAACGGCGGTAATGCCACTCGCCTTAAGCGTTTGGAAATACTCTCGATCCCAATTGCAGTACTGCAATCCGTCAATCACAATCCGTTGTTGGTACATAACCACTCCTTAAACAATTTCTTAGCCTTTTCGTGCGGGTAACTGACACCATCAGTTACCCTGCCGATCTTAGTAAGGACGCTGATAAGCGGTTTTCACTACGGTGTAGAACTCTTTGGCGTACTGACCTTGCTCACGAGGACCAAAGCTAGACTCTTTACGGCCACCAAATGGAACGTGATAATCTGTACCCGCAGTTGGCAAGTTAACCATGACGCAGCCCGTTTGGACTTGCTGTTTGAAGATCGCGCTATTACGCAAGCTTTGCGTGATAATGCCGCCTGTCAGGCCAAAGCGCGTATCGTTCGCGACTGCAATTGCCTCATCCAGATCAGAAACGCGAATCACGCTCGCCATTGGCGCAAAGACTTCTTCTTGGTTCACTTCCCAGCCATTCTGTGTATTTAAAAACAGAGTTGGTGACATGTAGTAACCGTCATGCTCTAGGCTCAGACGCTCACCACCGAAAGCCAGCTCCGCGCCTGCTTGGCGTGCGTTTTCGATCCACTCAAAGTTCGCATTCAGCTGGTTACCATCAACAACAGGGCCCATGAACACGCCCTCTTCTAGAGCGTGACCCACTTTAAGTTCGCTCATGCGTTTGATTAGCGCTTCAACATACGCGTCGTGAACTCCGTCCATAACGACAAGACGAGAAGACGCGGTGCACTTTTGACCTGCACCCGAGAATGAGCCTGCGATTGTTGCTTCGACAGCAATCTGAATGTCTGCATCATCTGCGACTACGAGCGCATTTTTGCTACCCATCTCTAGCTGACAACGCACAAAATTTGGTGCCGTTGCCGCTGCAACTTTACGGCCTGTGTCCACAGAACCAGTGAAGCTCACGCCGTTCACATCCTTCGAATTGATAAGGGTATTACCTACTTGCGAACCGCTACCCAAAACGAGGTTAAACGTGCCAGCAGGTAAACCTTGGCGATGGATAATCTCTGTCAGCGCAACGGCACTTGCTGGGGTTAGGTTGGCAGGCTTCCAGACGACGCTGTTGCCAAACGCAAGTGCTGGCGCGATTTTCCAAGCCGCTGTTGCTGTTGGGAAGTTCCAAGGAGAGATAATGGCGATAACGCCGACGGCTTCGCGAGTAACTTCAACGGAGACACCTGGACGGACGGAAGCAGCGCTATCGCCAATTTGACGCAGAACCTCAGCAGCAAAGTATTGGAAGAATTGGCCAGCACGGTAAATCTCACCTCGACCTTCAGCAAATGGCTTACCTTCTTCACGCGAAAGCAAGGTGCCCAATTCGTCACATCGTGCAATGAGCTCATCACCAATCGCTTGTAGCACTGCTTGCTTGCGCTCGATTGGTGTTTTTTCCCACTCTGGCTGCGCTGATTTAGCCGCTTGAATCGCTTGCTCTACTTGCGACACACTCGCTTGTGCGAAATCGCCAATGTTTTCGCTGATATCAGAAGGGTTAATATTGGCGATGGTGTCCATGCCCGATTGCCATTCACCTGCTATATAGAGGGATTTTTCTGCTTGAACATTGTTAATAAAAGTCATGGTTCTTTCCTTGTTCTTCCGATTTGTGATGGCAAGCCACCCACTCACTGATCTCTAATTGTTCTTATTGGATTTATTCTGGTTTGCTTGCCGACGCGTAGACAACAAACTCCACCAACATCTCTTCTCGCGCTAACCCTGCAACCACCATGGCGGCGCGATTTGGGTACGGCGCTTCAAAATATTCCGCGTACACTTGGTTAACGGTCTTTAAGTATTCTCTGTCAGTCACATAAATCAGGACCTGCAACACCGAGTCCAAAGACTCCCCTGCACACTCCAGGGTGTGAATGAGATTGTTAAAGGTTTGACGTGTTTGTGCTTCGATACCGCCTTCCACAACCGCGCCTGTGTCATCAATAGGAATTTGAGCCGTATACAGGGTTCCGTTGTTGACTATCGCCCATTCAAGCGGCGCTTTAGAAGCAAATAGACTGGTTTTAACTGGGTGTTTTTTAGTAGGAGTATTCACGTGCCTTTCAACCTTTGTAACAGCTTTGTTTCAATATGGTTAAATGATGCACATTGACAAGCGATAAATCTAACGGTAAATTTTTGACATTTGATAAATTAAACTTATCACTCTGTTTAAAATAACGTAAATAAAGGGATTAAGAGGCATTAGGGATGAGTATTAAGCTTCAACAATTAATGCATTTTGTGATGGTAGTCGAGGAAGGAGGCTTTCGAGCCGCTTCACATCGTGCAAATCGTTCTCAGGCGGCACTGTCAACATCGATAAAAGAGCTTGAAAAAATTCTAGGGCAAACGCTGTTTGAACCCGGAAACAAAACCAAATTGACCCCGTTTGGTGAAATTTGTCTTCCCAAAGTGGTTCAGTTTCTCAATATCTACAGTGCACTAGACAACGATCTCAAAGCAGCCGCTGCCGGACAGCAAGGGAGAGTGCGAATTGCGAGCGTTCCTTCTGTTGCAGCGAAGCTCATTCCTAGCGTGTTGGGCGCCTTTTGCGAACAGTATCCAAATGTAGAAGTAAGCTTGATAGACGATAATGCCGCTGGCGTCGAGGCTCGCCTACTCTCCGGTGAGGTCGACTTAGCGCTCGGTAACCCCTCTCACCTCGATGAGGGGGGCATTGACTTTACGCCGCTGTTAGCCGATCCAATAGGCGTGGTGTGTTTAAAGGACAACCCTATTGCGAGTCATCCTGAAGGAATCGAGTGGCAAACTTTGTTGGAACAACCCTTTATCCGTAACGGCACTTGTACACTTCTCGATCCAACCCCAGCAAGAGCTCTGAGTCAGCAAGCGCTCTATTCGGTCGAAAATATTACTTCGCTGTTTTCTGTCTTAGAACTTGGGATTGGTGTCACGACCCTACCGAAGCTTGCTTTCCCAACCAATGAAACACGCTTGGTTTGGATTCCGCTTATCGATCCACCACTTGAAAGGCAAATTGGTATATTTACGTTAACCGATCGCACGATCTCGCCTCAAGCTAAAGCATTTCACGATCTTTGTGTGCATTATTTAAACTATCAAAAAGAAGATAAATAATGGTTCGATTAACATGCGGATAATTAAAAGCCTCCATATTCAGAGTGGAGGCTAATTTGTATTTGTGTATTCGCTTCGTTCTATTTTTTGCGACGATTTCGGTTCTTATACACCACGCAAAAGTTACCACGCTTGGTACGACACTTTGAGCAACGTTCGCAATCTACTGGTGCGCGATTGCCTTCTTTCCAACGTTTGATCAACTGCGGCTCAGCCAATAAAGGGCGTGACACAGCAAAAAATTGGATATCTGTGTTTTCTGCAATTTTCTCAATCGCATCAATGTCGCTCAGCCCGCCGACAGTAATCACCGGTATGCTAACGTCCTGACTGATCACGTGACCATATTCGTGAAAGTAACCTTCTTCTTGTAGTCTGTAACCATCGAACGTTTGACCAACAAGTTCGTTTGCTTTGCCGTGAACATTGCCAGATACGATGATCGCATCAACGCCTACTTCTTCAAGTTTCTTACAGACGACGCGAGTTTCATCGAACGTTAAACCGCCGTCAAAGAACTCTGTTGCCGTCAGTTTAACGAGGATCGGAAATTCGCTTCCAACCAGCTTTCTGGTTTCAGAGTAAATTTCTAAAAGAAAGCGCATGCGATTTTCTAAGTCACCACCATATTCGTCTTCGCGACGATTATAGTACGGGCTTAAAAACTGGTTAATTAAATAAGTGTGCGCCGCATGAATCTCTACGCCGTCAAAACCAGCGTCTTGAGCACGTTTACTCGCCAATGCGAATGCCTTTACGATGTAGTCGATTTCGTCCTTTGTCATCGCTTTGCCTTGCGTATTTGTACCACGCTCAGGCACGTCACTCGGAGCGAAGATGACACGCTCACCGACGTTATGGGTGGTTTTGGTGCCACCGTAAGCAATTTGCATCACGATTTTAGAATCTTGTTGATGTACTAGCTCTGTTAGCTTTTTGTATTCTTCAATAAAAGAGTGGTTGTAGATCCCCATCATACCTGCGTTGGGTTTCTCTTCTTCAACGATATTGGCATAACCCGTGACAATAAGCCCAACCTCCCCTTTCGCAAGTGTTTCGTAAATATCGTAAAGCTTTGCCGTCATGTGACCATCTTCGGTCGCCATGTTCTCCCACGTTGCGCTTCTCACAAAACGGTTCTTTAGGGTCATGTTGCCAATTCGGGCTTCGGAAAACAAAATGCTCAAAACCAGTCCTCTTAAAGTTGTCTTTATGTTTTATCTTTTCGCAAGTAAACAAGAACGAAAAAGGAACAGCGATACACGATGTATGGCTGTTCCTTCTCTGAATCCTTGAGACCTGCAAACTACAGGCGCACCTTAATGCCTCGGAGACGACAAAACTTTAATCTGGGTTAAGGTTTGGTGAGTTTTTAGATTATGTAAAAGGATGATTCTTAATCGTGTTCATTTCACTGGAGCTAAGGTGCTTCCTTACCCACTTTCAGTCGTAAAACTTTTGTATTTCGCTAGCTGGTGATTCAACTCAAACATTCACATTGTTAGTTTGTATGCTGCTATGGGAACTAGCACTCTCCCCAAATGTTTACATTACAAACTATCGATATTGAATTTTCATATGGCGAATAGAGTTATTGCGCTGTTTATACTTTTTAGCTTAATAGTCACTATCTCTTGGCATTATTACGCGTCAGCGAAAACGTGCTTCACTATGTTTTACACACTGGTTGTTTTTGCTTTTAGATATGAATACGTGATAGTGAAGCTAGAGGAGGAGCAGGAAAAACAGGGAAAATAAAGAACAATAGAAAGTTAAATGACCTTACTTCTAGGTAAGGCCATTCATGCATTCAGCAGCAAAAGATATTGGCGCTTAGCAAACGCTTAGGTTTGGTTGTTACAGAGCTAGAGGAATCAACTCGACACCAAGCACACCACTGATCCCCATCACCACTAGCAGTGAGACTTTAAACACCGACTTTGACCAAGCGATATAGTTGTTGTCATCAATGCTGCGAAAGGTCACTTTCGTCCACATAAAGCAAACAACCGCTGCAACCGCTAAGTATTCATACCCGGCTTCACCTAGTAAAAATAACCCCAATGATGCTGCTCCAAACGCCACGACATACGCTTTCATGTGTCGATGAGCTTTATGAATGCCCTCTTTAACTGGCAATACGGGAATCCCGGCTTCTCGGTAGTCTTGCATGCGGAACATGGCAATGGCATACGAGTGCGGCATTTGCCAGAGACAGAACATGGTAAAGAGTAAAATCGCTTCCAAGCTAATGAAGTTTGTTACCGCTAAGTAACCCACCAATGGCGGAACTGCGCCTGAGATACTTCCCACTAAGGTTCCATACACCGAGTTACGTTTGTACCACATCGTGTAAAAGAACACGTAATACACGTAGCCAAGCAACACGACGACAGCGGATAGTGGGTTCACTCGGATAAATAACAGTGCGGTTCCTACCAGCAATAAAGCAAGTGCATAAACAAACGCAATATCGATATTGATGTTGCCTTTCACTGTTTCACGATTTCGTGTACGTGCCATCTTTTGGTCGATATCACGATCGAAAATATTATTCACCACACAACCTGAAGCGATGACTAACCCAACACCAACTAACGTCGTAACGAACAGCATTAGACTGGCTGGTTCTGTTTTTGCGGCGAGGAAGAACCCCGCCGCAACAGAAATCAGGTTGCCGAAAATAATGCCCGGTTTAGTGATAGACAAATAACTTTTCAGCATACCTTGACCTACAACTTCATGTTGACGTTCATGTTGTAGATGATCCATACCGAGCCAGCGATAAGGATAAGTACAACAATGGCGGTAAACATCAGTGATACAAGGTTCCAACGTCCGTCGGATGTTTTTGTTTCCATGTGCAAGAAGTATTTAAAGTGAACAAATATCTGCACTAATGCACATCCAAATAGAATCGCATAGGTCGTTGTATCTGGTAATGATTTCGTCCAAACAAAGTAGAACGGAATTACCGTCAGAATCAGTGAGGCAATAAAGCCTTTCACGTAATCTGACGAACTGGTTTCTACATGTTGATCCATTACATTACCCCCAGTAAGTAAACGATGGTAAAGACACAAATCCAAACGATATCTAGAAAGTGCCAGAATAGGCTTAAGCAGTTAAAGCGCATTGCCATATTGTCGTTCAGACCTTTCGTCGACAGTTGATGATACGCTACCGCTAACCAAATCAGACCAAAGGTTACGTGCAGGCCGTGCGTACCAACCAACGTAAAGAATGCCGATAGGAATGCACTTGTTTGTGGCCCATAGCCTTCTTCAATCAGGTGATGGAACTCATAGACCTCCATACAGATAAAGCCAAGACCAAGCGCGAACGTGACTAACATCCAACGTTTGAGACCAGCAACGTTGTTGCGCTTCATCGCGATAATGCCAAAACCAAATGTGATACTGCTAAACAGAAGCAGCATGGTTTCGACAAACACGAATGGGAGTTCAAAAATGTCTTTACCTGTTGGACCCGCAATTGAATTGCTCGACAGCACAGCGTATGTCGCGAACAAGGTCGCAAACAGTACACAGTCACTCATCAGGTAAACCCAGAAGCCAAATAGCTTGTTGCCATTCGTGTCATGGTGGTGATCATGGTCGTGATGTGCTGCGATATTAGTTTGCATACGTCACCTCCAGATCATCTTTACTTTCGCTGTCTTTCACTGAGTTTTTCTTCGCTTCTTCAAGCTGAGCTCGACGTTCGGCCTCAATTGCTTTGATCTCTTCAACTTCCACGTAGTAATCCACATCATCGTTATAGCTATGCTGAATACACGTCACGATAATACCGACCAAACTTGCCGCCGCTAGCCACCAGATGTACCAAATCATGCCGAAGCCAAATAGGAGCGACCAAGCCGACACGTAGATGCCTGTTGCCGTGTTTTTTGGCATATGAATACGTTCGTATTCCACTTCTTTAGTTGGATCGAACTCGCCACTTTGTTTCTGGTACCAGAAGGCATCCAGCACATCACCTTTTGGTAGGTGCGCAAAGTTGTAGAACGGCGGTGGAGACGATGTTGCCCACTCAAGAGTACGTCCACCCCACGGGTCACCAGTTAAATCACGATTTTGCTCGCGGTCACGGATACTCACGTAAATTTGGATGAACTGAGACAATACGCCCAGCGCAATCACAACCGTACCTGCTGCGGCAATCGACAACAGTGGGAAGTATTCTGGGTTGATGTCTTGGCTTAAACGACGAGTCATCCCCATAAAGCCCAGCGCATAAAGCGGTAGGAACGCCATTAAGAAACCAATAATCCAAAGATAGAACGCACGTTTGCCCCAAGTTTCATTCATGGTGAAACCGGTCGCTTTCGGGAACCAGTAAGTGATCGCAGCGAAACATCCAAACACCACACCACCGATGATAACGTTGTGGAAGTGAGCGATAAGGAATACTGAGTTATGCAGAACGAAATCTGCACCCGGAACAGCCATTAGTACGCCCGTCATACCACCAACAGTAAAGGTGATCAGGAAACCCACCGTCCACATCATTGGCGTCGTAAAGCGGATGCGGCCTTTGTACATGGTGAATAGCCAGTTGAAGATCTTCACCCCTGTTGGGATAGAAATGATCATCGTGGCAATACCGAAGAAGGCATTTACGTTCGCGCCAGACCCCATCGTAAAGAAGTGGTGTAGCCAAACAACAAAGGCAAGAATCGTGATAACTACGGTAGCCCAAACTAGCGATGTGTAACCGAACAACTTTTTACGTGAGAAGGTTGCGGTGACTTCTGAGAACACACCAAAAATTGGCAAGATCAAAATGTACACTTCTGGGTGACCCCAAGCCCAAATCAGGTTGACGTACATCATTACGTTGCCGCCAAGATCATTGGTAAAGAAGTGCATGCCTAGGTATCTATCCAGCGTAAGCAGAGCGATAGTCACCGTTAGGATTGGGAATGAAATGATGATCAAAATGTTTGCACACAGAGACGCCCAAGTGAAAACTGGCATCTTCATCATTGGCATAGACGGTGTACGCATACGCAAAATGGTCGCGAAGAAGTTCACGCCTGTTAACGTCGTACCAACACCTGATATCTGCAGCGCCCAAATCCAATAGTCGACCCCGACTCCTGGGCTTGCCTCAATACCTGAAAGCGGCGGATACGCTAGCCAACCTGTACGACCAAATTCACCTAAGCCGAGAGACATGTTTGTTAGGATGACACCAACAACAAACAGCCAGAAGCTCAAGTTATTCAGATACGGGAAAGCCACGTCACGTGCACCAATCTGCAATGGCACGATGATGTTCATCAAACCAATGACCAATGGCATCGCTACAAAAAAGATCATGATCACGCCGTGGGCAGTAAAAATTTGATCGTAGTGATGCGGTGGCAAGTAACCTGCTTCACCCGCAGAAGAAAGGAGTTGCTGACTACGCATCATGACTGCGTCAGCAAAACCACGAACAAGCATCACCATCGCTACTGCGATGTACATGAAGCCAAGTTTTTTATGGTCTACTGAAGTAAACCATTCATTCCACAAATATTGCCACTTTCCGGCTTTGGTCACCGCGTAAACTACGGCTAAACCAACCAGCGCCACAACCGCTAGGGTGATGACGATAATAGGTTCGTGGAATGGAACTGAATCAAGAGTTAATCTTCCAAACATTACGATTATCCTTGGTTTTCAGGCAAACAGTTCATTGAACCAGGATGCTGAGTCACAACGTCGGTGAACAAGAACGGAGGAACGCTAGAGAACAAAGTGACTGGCTCTGCGATACTTGGCGCTGCCAGTGAGCTGTATTGCTCCCAATCTTCAATACGATCAGGGCTCGCCTTCACTTTCTGCACCCAATTTAGGAACGCAGCACGATCAGACATTGCTGAAGCTGTGAACTTCATTTGCGAAAAGCCTTCGCCGCTGTAGTTCGATGCAAAACCCTTGTAGTCACCTTCGTGGTTCGCTATCAGGTTGAGCTTGGTTACCATTCCTGGCATCGCGTAGATCTGTGTACCTAAGCGAGGGATGAAAAACGCGTTCATGATGTTGTCCGAAGTCAGTTTGAACTGCACTGGCACGTCTTTCGGGAACGCCACATAGTTCACCGTCGCAATGTTTTCTTCTGGATATATGAACAACCATTTCCAATCGAGTGACACCACTTCGATGGTCATTGGTTTAACATCACTTTCCAAAGGTTTGGATGGCTCTAGTTCATGAGTTGAACGCCATGTGATCGTCGCAAGAATCGCAATGATGATGATTGGAATTGTCCATACCACCACTTCGATTTTGGTCGAGTGTGACCACTCGGGTGCGTACTCTTCTTCAGTGTTAGAGGCGCGGTATCGGTAAGCGAAGTAAATCGTCATTAAAATCACAGGGATTACAACGATCAACATCAGCAAAAGAGCAGTAATAATTAACTCTTTTTCTTGCACACCAATGGCACCTTTGGGGTCAAGTAAAGCTGAATTACATCCTGAGAGCATAAGTATGACGGACGCCAAACTTCCCCTCGACAAGATGCGTTTATATCTTGAGGCTTCCATTAACTTTCTCGATGGTTGTCTGGTTTCAAAGCAGATGCCAATCAAAGTAAATAAAAGCTCACAAATAGCGCAGAGGTAATGTATGAGAACAAGAAAAAACTTCGATAAGTAGTTATTCTACTTACAATTTTTCAACTTCGTCATCAAGCATTTAACCAGCTAGAATGAACCGTTATTTGCTACGATACGATTGGTATCAAGCCAAGAACCAGTTGTTATAGTCATTAGAATGTTTATGTGTTGAGCATGAGTAACGTCGGGCTCAGAGCGAAACAAAACGGAATTGAGTGGAGATCAAAACCACACTCTTAGTGTGAGTTTATTGTTACACTTTGAAACACTATGTTACATTTGGCGCATTATGAGGAGTAAAAAGTTAAAGCTCATTAGCCACAACTGGAAACTAACCTTCCATTAATGGAAGTTACACACTTTAAATCGAATATTAACCTCAACACGAATTTCTCGTGCTTCAACAATTAATTATTTAAAAACAAATAGTTGAAACTTAAAATTGATGAGACTGACTATCAACTTCATTTACGCAGATAGCCTTAATGAGAAGCGGAAACTAAAAAACCAAAAGTGTGATCAGCATCAAACTAATGATTTCACTTAATATTTGAGTGGTATTTACATCTCTTTATTGGATTGCGAGAAATCATTCTCAAGGTAAATCCAAACATAAGTTGTAAATACATTTGGGTTGCGCAGAATTAGCACTCCACAACATAGAAAATGTTGAAATGGAAAGAAACTTATTATTCAGGTCTATCAGAGCCTTATTTAAGTGGTCACTTACATACGAATACCGCCATCCACTTCTAAAACCCTGCCAGTAAAGTAATCACTCTCAATAATGTATTTTACTGCATGCGCGATTTCGCTTGTTTCGCCCATCCTGCCAACTGGGATCATCTTTTCTAATCGCTCTATGGCTTCTGGTTTCATTTGCTCTGCCATCGCGGTATGAACTACACCTGGTGCAACCGCCGCCGCGCGAATACCGTATCTTGCGAGCTCACGGGCCCATGTTGTCGCCATGGTCGCGACCGCCGCTTTTGACGCAGAATAATTGGTTTGTCCGATATTCCCTGCTCTCGCAACACTAGAAATATTGATGATAACGCCTTGGGAGCCACTCTCAATCATCTTGACGGCAGCTTCACGCCCACACAAAAATGTTCCTGTCACGTTAACGTTCATGACCAAATTGAATTGATCTAAAGACATCTTACTGATCACGCCATCTTTTGCTTTTACAAGTAACCCATCTCTTAACACGCCAGCGTTATTGACTAACCCATTGAGTTGACCAAAATCTTGGATAATCGCTTCAAACGTGGTTTCAACATCGATTTCGTTGGTGACATCCACTTGATATGTCAACGCTTTCGCACTCAGCATTCGACACTGCTCTTGTGTTTCCATTAAGCCACTGGCGTTTACATCCAATAACGCTAAATCAGCGCCAGCTTGAGCAAGGGTAATGGCCATCATTTGCCCAAGCCCCTGCCCTGCTCCTGTAATGGCAATAACACTACTTTTTATGTCCATATTGGTGCACTCCATAGCTCGTAATGTTCTATACCTCAACCAGTCTAAGTTGGCCGAAATGATGCGCATTTTACGTCACCATCTCGGGCTGGTTTGTCACAAAACTCGGTCTAGCCTTTCTTACTCTTGTATAACTCAAATAAGCTTGAGAAATCGAGCTCGCCGTGGCCGCTCGCGTTGTGGAAAGAATATAAGTTGCGCGCTAACGACCCCATCGGAACCGAAGAATGTGTTTGTAACGCCGCATCTAACCCCAAGCCGAGATCTTTTAGCATGAGTTTGCTCATAAAGCCCGGTTGGTAATCGTGACTGGCTGGCGCACTGTCCATCACGCCTGGGCAAGGATTGTAAAGCTCCAATGCCCAATTTCGGCCAGAGCTTTGCAGCATGATGTTTGATAGCACTTTTGGATCGAGTCCATGATCGATACCTAGGTTTAATGCCTCGCACGTACCAGACATTAAAATGCCGAGCATAAGGTTGTTACAGATTTTTGCCATTTGACCATCGCCTGCTTTGCCAGCATGGAAAACATTTTTTCCCATATACTGCAAAATCGCATTGGCTTTAGAAAACGCTTGATCCGAACCACCAACAATAAAGGTTAATGTCGCCGCTTTAGCGCCAGCAACGCCCCCCGAAACGGGCGCGTCGACAAACAACACGCGTTTATTTGCCGCTTCATTGGCGACTAATCGCGCAGAGTCCGGATCAATGGTTGAACAATCAATCATCAAGGTACTTGGCGAGACAAGATTGAGGACACCTACGCCACCGTGTAAGTCACCAAGATACACGGAACGAACGTGAGACCCTGCTGGTAGCATCGTGATGACTGTGCTAGCACCATCTACTACCTCTTCGATAGAGCTCGCCACCACCGCACCAAAAGGTACTAGTTGCTTTGCGGCTTCGCTATCGACATCGAATACTTGCACGTTAAATCCAGACGCGAGTAAGTTTTGCGCCATAGGATGCCCCATCCTTCCTAAACCGATAAATGCGATGGTACTCATGATCATTCTCCTTATTGACCTAGTGTTTGTTCACCCAAATTAGCAAGCGGATGCTCGTTATCTGACCAAAGCGAGGTAAACAAAGTATCGATAACATCTTCATCGACTTCACTGACACTGTTAAATATCCAGCTCGGCTCGCCATCCCGGTCAATGAGCCGAGAACGGACGCCCTCTTTAAACTCACCTAATAAGGCACTGCGAACCGACAAACTCAACTCTAAACGGAAGCAATCTGCAAGCGGTAAGCTGTGGTACTCTTTCACTTGTCTGAAGCAAATATGCGCGGTGATCGGACTGCCTGCGGCGAACGTTTGTTTCGCGTTTTCTATCCACTGACTGTTCCCGTCGATAGCCATGATTCGCTGTGCTATCGTATTAAGATCAAAGCCTTTGCACGCTTCCTCTATCTGATCTAAGTATGGACAAATTTGCGTGGTTGGTTTGCTATCAATAACTTGTTCTTCCATTAACTGTAGTAGTGCAGTTACCAACTCTTTCGCATCTTCTTTGCCCCACTGGAGCCGCTTCAGCTCATCCAGTAAGGTGGGATACTGCTCTTCCAACAGTAACCAATCGGCCAAACCAATAGTGACAGCGTCACTTGAATTAACCATTGAACCTGTCAATCCGAGGAATAAACCCACTTGCGGATCTATCTGGCTTAAAAACCACGTACCTCCCACATCAGGATACAGTCCGATATTGATTTCTGGCATAGCAAGGCGTGATGTTGTTGTCACAACTTTATGGCTGGTTCCCATAAAAAGCCCCATCCCACCGCCCATGACAATACCTTCTCCCCAACCGATAATGGGTTTGTTGTAAGTGTGGATGAGATAGTCACACTCATACTCCAACGAGAAATAGTTCGTACAGAACTCTACGATTTTTTCTTTACTCTCGTTATGCATGACGTGATACATAGCTCGAACATCACCACCAGCACAGAATGCTTTTTCTCCAGCGCCAGTCAGTACCACACAAGCCATATGTGGATCATCTTGCCACTTGATAAGCTGATCGTTAAGTTGGACTAACATGTCATACGTCAATGCATTCAATGAAGCGGTGTTGTCTAACGTTGCGATGCCAATGCGGTGCACGCCATCTAAGCACTCTATTTCACTAATGGTTACCATCCCTGCCATGTGGCCTCCTATCGGTTTTTCCATTGCGGTGGGCGTTTTTCTAAAAAGGCGCGAACACCCTCAACTTGATCTTCCGTATCAAAAAGATTCAGAAACAACTCTCGCTCTTTCATTAAGCCGTGCTTAAGTGGCGCAGAGCGCATATTTTGAATGAGCGCCTTACATGCGGCGACAGAAGATGGTGACTGGTTCGCAACAGATTCAGCAAGTTCCAGCGCTTTACTTAAAGCTTCACCTTTGGGAACCAACTCCTCAACTAGGCCTAGTTCTTTTGCTTTGTCAGCGCTGACTTGCTCTCCACATAAAATGATACGCTTTGCCCAGCCTTCCCCTACTAACGCTGTGAGGTTTTGGGTACCGCCAGCGCAGGGCAAAAGTCCGACTTTGGCTTCAGGTAAAGCAAGTACCGCTTGCTCTTCAACGACTCGAATATCACAAGCTAATGCCACTTCTAAACCTCCACCCATGGCGTAACCATTAATAGCGGCAATGGAAACACCACGGAATTCCGAGAGCGTTTCAAAGGCTTCACCAAAGCATCGCGCCATGTCTAACGCAACCGCTTTGTCACCGTCAGAAAATAGCTTGAGATCTGCACCAGCAGAGAAAAACTTTTCTCCACTGCCGGTTAAAACCAGTGCGTAGACCTGCTTATCATTGTTAAGTGTGAGTATCAGCGACTTCAGTACCTTGAGGCTCTCTGCTGTCCACGTATTGGCTGGCGGGTTGTTCATCGTCACCACCGCAACGTGATTAGTGATCGTATGTTGAATGGCTTCTTGGGTTAATGGCATATCTGAATCCTTTCTCAATGAGCAAATCCAATACTTCGCTACAGCAAGGCCGACTCCTCAGAGAGCAAACGACGTGCGATGATCAAGCGCATGATTTCGTTCGTTCCCTCCAGAATTTGATGCACACGCACATCTCTGAAATGACGCTCCATTGGATACTCTTTGATGTAACCATAGCCGCCATAAAGCTGCAGCGCGTGGTCGCAAACCTGGAAACCCACATCGGTTGCGAACCGTTTTGCCATCGCGCAATAAGCCTTGGCATCGGGGTCATTTCGGTCGAGTTTGCTGGCGGCATAGCGCACTAACTGCCGCGCAGCCACTAGCTCTGTTGCCATGTCTGCCAATTTGAATTGTAAGGCTTGAAACTGCGCAAGCGACTTGCCGAACTGCTTACGCTCCTGAATGTATTGTGTCGCCTGCTCAAGGGCCTGTTGAGCCGTACCGACGGAACAGGTCGCAATATTTATACGCCCTCCATCAAGCCCTTTCATCGCAAAGACAAAACCTTGCCCTTCTTCGCCCAGTAAATGGCTAGCTGGAATAACGACATTTTCAAAAGTAACCGCTCGTGTTGGTTGGCTGTTCCAACCCATTTTGGGTTCTTTGCGCCCATAGCTGATACCATCAGCGTGAGCAGGAATAACAAATGCGGACACGCCTTTGGCACCCGCTTCTCCGGTTCGCGCCATCACGACCAAAACATCTGTCTCTCCTGCGCCAGAGATAAAGGTTTTGCCACCATTCAACACGTAAGTATCACCTTTTTTGCTCGCGGTTGTGGCCAACGAAGCGGCATCCGATCCCGCATTAGGCTCGGTTAAGCAATAGGAGCCTAACCACTCCCCCGTAACTAATTTCGGACAGAACTGCGTTTTGGCTTCATCGGTAGCAAAACTGGCTATCATCCAACTGACCATGTTGTGAATCGTCATAAACGCCGTAGTGGACGTACATCCCATGGCCAGTTGTTCAAAGATAATTGAAGCATCCAAGCGACTCAGCCCTAGGCCACCTTGCGCTTCTGGAGTGTAGAGACTGAGAAACCCCAGTTCCCCCGCCTCTCTCAATACGTCTTTGGGGAAGATCTGCTTTTCATCCCACTCCGCCGCCATCGGTGCTAAACACTCATCGGCAAATTGCTGAGCGGTATCAGCAAATGCACGTTGATCTTCATTAAGTTCAAAGTCCATAAAAGCTCCTTTTATTCACTCAGCGCAGTTGGATGGTCAGATTGGGCCCCGTCGGAATATCGTCATCAAACCAACGTGCCGTCACCGTTTTAGTCTCGGTATAAAAACGTACCGCTTGTTTACCATACGCATGTAAATCACCATAGAAACTGCCTCTCCAACCAGTAAAGGAGAAAAATGGTAAAGGGACTGGAATTGGCACATTGATCCCAACCTGACCGACTTGAATGTCATGCTGATATTTTCTCGCAGCAGCGCCATTAGCGGTAAATATAGAAGTTCCGTTGCCGTAAGGGTTGCGATTCACTAACTCAATAGCTTCTTGCAACGTTTCGACTTCCATACAAACTAAGACAGGGCCAAATATCTCTTGCGTGTAAATCGACATGTTCGCTGTTACACCGCTAAACAAGGTTGGGCCAATCCAGTTTCCATCGGGAAAGCCTTCCACTTCACACTGACTGCCATCGAGTTCACACACTGCGCCTTGTTGTTTGCCATCTTCAATTAGGTCCAATACGCGTTGTTTAGCTTGCTCACTGATCAGTGGGCCATAAGCAGCTTGCTCATCGTCCCAAGGCCCTGGGTGTACTTTCGCCATTGCCTGTTTGAGGTCTGTAATCCATTGTTTTGAATCGCCGACAAATACCGCAACAGAAATTGCCATACAACGCTGCCCCGCAGCCCCTACGGAGGCTCCGATTAGGTTATTCACCACTTGATCTTTGTTTGCATCAGGCATGATCACCATGTGATTCTTTGCACCAGCAAAAGCTTGAACCCGTTTAAAATGTTTAGTCCCTGTGGTGTAGATATAACGGGCAACGGGAACCGAGCCAACAAATGACACCGCTCGAATATCAGGATGAGCCAGAAGAAAGTCGACTTGCTCTTTGCGGCCATGAACGATCTGCAACACTCCTTTCGGCGCGCCAGCTTGCTCAAATAATTCAGCTAAACGAATAGAGGTCAATGGCACTTGTTCGGAGGGTTTAAGCACAAATGTATTGCCCGCAGCGATAGCGATTGGGAACATCCACAACGGAATCATGGCAGGAAAGTTAAATGGCGTAATGCCGCAACACACACCTAGGGGCTGAATCATTGAGTAACTATCAATATCCGTGGCAACGTTTTCGACGGTTTCGCCCATCATGTTGCTAGCAATGTTTGCCGCCTGCTCAACCACCTCGATACCACGCCATACATCGCCTTTAGCATCCGCTAAAATCTTACCCGTTTCATGAGAAAGCAGTGTGGCAAGCTCATCATGATGCTCTTTGAGCAAGTGCTGATAACGAAGCATGACTCTGGCACGCTCGGATACTGCCACTTCCTTCCAGGATTGGAATGTCTCTTTCGCATTATCAATGGCAGCTTCCATCTCGTGCTCTGTGGAACATGGAACGTACGCAATGACATCATTAGTGGCAGGATTGGTTACCTCAACCCAATCCGATGTTTGAGATTCACGAAACTCGCCACCAATAAACAAGGGAACCAAACGAGTCATCATTTACTCCTTTCTGATTTCAATTAAAGCGGTATTTCAATGCCTATCGCCGTGGCTTCTCCACCACCGATACAAAGTGACGCAACACCCCGCATCACTTTTTTGGCTTCGAGATCACCATTGGTGCCTAGCGCTTGTAGCTGACGCAAACTGTGAATCAATGTCACCAGAATTCGTGCGCCACTAGCCCCTATCGGATGCCCAAGTGCACAGGCTCCACCTTTAATATTTACTTTGCTCGTATCTAGTCCAAGTTCCGCCACCGCTATTTGTGTCACAACGGCAAAGGCTTCATTGATTTCCCACAGGTCCACTTCATAAATTGACCAATCTAGCTGGAACAGCAGTTGCTCAATTGCGTAGACGGGTGCCAAAGTAAATTCTGCAGGTTTTCTGGCATGTGTAGAGTGCGCCTTGATGATCGCAAGTGGTTTAAGCCCCTGATGACGCGCAGTGTCTTCATCCATAAGCACAAGAGCCGCCGCGCCATCTGAAATGGCACTCGAATTAGCAGCGGTCACCGTACCTTTTTCATCGAATGCAGGTTTGAGTTGAGGAATTTTACCAAGGTCAATCGAGCGTGGGTGCTCATCGTAGTCCAGCACCGCTTGTTCTGACTTGGTATTGAGTGAAACCGGCGAAAGTTCATCGGCAAACAAGCCTCGCTCTTGAGCTTCCAACGCACGTTTTGCCGACATCACGGCCCATTCATCCATTTGCTCTCTGGTGAACTTAAGCCTGTCAGCGACTTGCTGAGCATAAACACCCATTAAGTGCCCTTCGTAAGCATCTTGTAGCCCATCGAGAAACATGTGGTCATACGTAGACTGGTGCCCCATGCGCATTCCCTTTCTCGCCTCCCTCAGCAAATACGGCGCATTGGTCATACTTTCCATACCACCAGCAATGGCTGAGCGAATCGTTCCAGCTTTAATGAGATCGTGCGCTAACATGACGCTCTTCATGCCAGAGCCACACACTTTGTTAATGGTGGTGCACCCTACACCCAAAGGAAGATCGGCCCCCATAGATGCTTGCCTCGCAGGAGCTTGTCCACACCCTGCTGGAAGCACACATCCCATGAACACTTCATCCACCGAAGTCACATTCACTTCGTGCATTGCCGCCTTGATCGCCAGTGCGCCTAATTGAGGAGCAGAGTAAGTTTGCAACTTGCCTTGAAAGCGCCCAATTGGCGTTCTTTTCGCGCTGACAATCCAGATGTCTTTTCCCATGATTCGCATTCCCTTAAGGTATATGTGAACACTTGGCAGAATGATGACACCCTACATAGAATTACTCACCAAGCGCCACACCAGCCTTTATCGCCTTTTTCACTAACAAACTTTCATTCCGCGATTTCTTGACGTTTACGTAAGCATAGCACTAGCCTTTACAATGAGATGAAAAAACACACCAAGCAGGCGTTTATATTTCAAAGTTGATGTTCGACCTTCCCATTAAAGGTTCGATTTCCAGAAACTGGATTTTTATTCGAGGTAAGTATGTTATGGAAAAATACAAGATCAGTGACCTCGCCAAGGAGTTTGATATTACTACTCGCAGTATCCGGTTTTATGAAGACGTGGGTCTGATTGAACCAGAGCGAAAAGGCAATATGCGCGTTTATCAACGCAGGGATAGAATTCGCCTCAAACTGATTTTAAGAGGGAAACGACTCGGTTTTTCGTTGGCAGAAATTCGTGAACTTTTCGAGCTCTACGACATGCAACAAACCGAAGGACAGTTGTTGAAAATGCTCAATATCATTGAAGAGAAACAAGCTGTCCTACAACAACAACTCAACGACATCAGCGTCGTTATGGCTGAGTTGAATGCCGCTAAGGAGCGTTGTATTCAAACACTCAAAAGCAAGCAGACATAAACGCTATACTCAATTAGCAACACCGCTATCGGCTTTTCCACCTTACCTCTGATACCGGGAGACGTTATGAAAAGCACCTATACCCCACTCAATTTCGGACTTGGTGATACCATCGATATGCTCCGAGAACACGTTAATGCCTTTGCTACGGAACATATTGCGCCCATCGCCGCTGCGATAGACCGCGATAACCAGTTCCCGAATCATTTATGGCCTTTGTTGGGAGAAATGGGGTTGCTTGGTGTGACCGTCGATGAAGAGCTTGGTGGTGCAGGCATGGGATACCTCGCTCATGTTGTTGCCATGGAAGAAATCAGCCGTGCCTCTGCGTCTGTCGCTCTAAGCTACGGCGCTCATTCTAACCTGTGCGTCAACCAAATCTTTCGTAACGGCACGCCTTCTCAACGCGAAAAATACCTTCCAAAACTCATTGATGGTACGCACGTTGGCGCCCTAGCGATGAGTGAGCCCAATGCCGGTTCAGACGTGATAAGCATGCAACTGAAAGCGGAGAACAAGGGCGACCATTTTGTACTGAATGGCAACAAAATGTGGATAACAAACGGGCCCGATGCTGACGTAGTGGTGCTTTACGCTAAAACGGATGTCAGCGCAGGTTCACGTGGCATTACCGCATTCATTATTGAACGTAACTTCGCAGGTTTCACTCATGCTCAAAAGCTGGACAAGCTAGGCATGAGAGGCTCGAATACTTGCGAACTTGTATTTAACCATTGCGTAGTGCCAAAAGAGAATATTCTTGGCGAGTTGAATAAAGGCGTCGAGGTGTTAATGAGTGGGCTGGATTACGAGCGCGTCGTCCTCGCTGCCGGACCACTCGGGATAATGCAAGCTTGCATGGACATTGTGGTCCCGTACGTACATGAACGAGAGCAGTTTGGAAAATCCATTGGCGAGTTTCAGTTAGTTCAGGGCAAGATCGCCGATATGTACTCTCGAATGAGTGCAGCAAAAGCGTATGTATATACCGTCGCAGCGGCTTGTGATCGAGGTAACGCAACACGCAAAGATGCGGCAGGAGCGATTTTGTACAGTGCAGAGCTCGCCACACAAATGGCACTCGATGCAATACAACTGCTCGGTGGGAATGGCTACATCAATGAATACCCTGCTGGTCGTTTGCTACGTGATGCAAAGCTTTATGAAATCGGCGCGGGTACCTCAGAGATTCGCCGCATGTTAATAGGCCGAGAGTTGTTCGAAGAATCTCGCTAACGGAACATACGACAAGGAAGTCATTATGGCCATTATCAAAAGTAAAACTAAGCCAACTGACGAGTTATTTCTTTCCAATAAAGCTGCGATGGAAACGTTGGTCACTCAACTTAATCAACACATCGAGACCATCAAACAGGGCGGCGGTGAAAAAGCCATTCAGCACCAGAGGCAAAAAGGAAAACTCCCCGCACGAGAACGCATCGCGCGCTTGCTTGATGACAACACTGACTTTCTTGAAATCAGCCAGTTTGCCGCCTGGCAAGTGTATGACGAAGCGATCCCCTGCGCTGGCGTTATCGCCGGCATTGGTATCATAGAGGGGATTCAATGCATGGTCATCGCCAACGATGCTTCGGTAAAAGGCGGAACCTACTACCCACTCACGGTAAAAAAACACCTTAGAGCGCAAGAGATTGCCCAACGTTGCCAACTCCCCTGCGTGTACTTGGTGGACTCCGGTGGCGCAAATCTCCCTCATCAGTCCGACGTCTTCCCCGATAAAGAACACTTTGGTCGCATTTTCTTTAACCAAGCGAGAATGTCGGCGAAAGGCATCCCCCAAGTTGCTGTTGTGATGGGGCTTTGCACTGCTGGGGGCGCGTACGTTCCTGCCATGGCGGATGTGTCCATTATGGTTAAAGAGCAAGGCACCATTTTTTTGGCGGGGCCACCTTTGGTGAAAGCGGCCACTGGCGAAGTCGTGACGGGTGAAGAGCTCGGCGGTGCAGACGTGCATTGTCGAAAATCTGGTGTCGCAGATTATTACGCTGAAAATGATGAACATGCCCTAATGCTTGCGAGAGAAGCCATTGCCAATGCCAATAGAACAAGACCTGTTAAGCCAGAAAACACCGTGCTTCCTCCCCGCTACGACGCAGAAGAAATCTACGGAATTGTGAATGCCAACTTACGACTGTCATTCGACGTTCGAGAAATTATTGCCCGCATCGTCGATGATTCTGATTTCGACGAATTCAAAGCCTTGTACGGCAGAATGCTAGTGTGTGGCTTCGCTCGTATTCAAGGACACTTGATTGGTATTGTGGCAAACAACGGTATCTTGTTTTCTGAATCGGCACAAAAAGGCGCGCACTTTATTGAGCTGTGCGCCAAACGGAAAACACCGCTTCTCTTTCTCCAAAACATTACCGGCTTTATGGTCGGAAAAAAGGTTGAAGAAGAAGGCATCGCAAAACATGGCGCCAAGCTAGTGATGGCCGTCGCTTGTGCTGACGTGCCGAAGTTTACCGTGATCATCGGTGGATCGTACGGCGCTGGTAATTACGGCATGTGCGGCCGAGCGTATGATCCAACCATGATGTGGATGTGGCCGAACGCGCGTATTTCTGTTATGGGCGGAGAACAAGCAGCAGGCGTTTTAACACAAGTTCGAAAAGACGCGAAGGAACGTCAGGGGGAAGAGTGGTCAGAGCAAGAAGAGCACATTTTTAGAGAATCGATCATAGGCTTGTATGAAACACAAGGACATCCCTATTTTGCGAGTGCTCGGCTATGGGATGACGGAATTATTGACCCTAAAAAAACGCGTCAGGTGTTGAGTCAAGCGTTAATGGCAGCATTAAATGCCCCCATTCCTGATAGCGAGTTTGGCGTCTTCAGAATGTAAACATCCAAAGATGAATTAAGGAAGTTAGTATGCAGGAAATGCAACCAAGCATTATTCCCAACGCCCAAAGGCAAGATGATGTTCTTTGGCATGTCGATGATAATGGCGTAGCGACCATTACCCTAAACAGAACAGCTAAACACAATGCTTTTGACGCTTGTACGATCGACTTGCTGATCCACCGCCTAGATTATCTCGCTTTACGAACGGATGTGCGGTGCTTGGTATTAAGAAGTAACGGCAAGCACTTTTCATCCGGGGCCGATTTGAATTGGATGCAGTCGATGGCCGACAGCACGAGGCAAGATAACTTCGTTGATGCCCAAAACTTGGCAAGACTCATGGAAACATTAGATTCGTTCCCTCAACCCACCATCGCAGTTGTTCAAGGTTCCGCTTATGGTGGTGCTTTAGGGTTGATTTGTTGTAGTGATATCGCCATCGCAAGCCAAAGTGCCAACTTTTGCTTAAGTGAAGTTAAGCTTGGTTTAGTTCCAGCGACCATTGCGCCTTACGTCATGCGCGCGATGGGGAATAGACAAGCTAGACGCTATATCTTAAGTGGTGAAGTCATTTCAGCCGAAGATGCCGAACGGTTTGGTATTGTGCACGAAGTGAAAGAAGCCAAACAGCTTGAAAATGCGGTCGATAGCGTAATCAAGACGTTGCTACTGAATAGCCCAGATGCGATGCGTAAAGCGAAAACGCTCTGCCATCAATGTCATCAAAACCCCATCGATCAACAACTGATTCACTATACTAGCAAGCTCATTGCGGACATTAGAGTATCACCCCAAGGTCAAGATGGGCTGCAAGCGTTTCTTGAAAAACGTAGCCCAAGTTGGGTCACCAAGTCACAGGACAAGTAATGCTACCTTCCAAAGTAAAGATTGTCGAAGTAGGTCCTAGAGATGGGTTGCAAAATGAACCTCCTGTTGCGACCCAGACTAAAATCCGGCTGATCAACTTACTCTCTGATACTGGGTTAACGCATATTGAGGCGGGCTCTTTTGTTTCGCCCAAATGGGTGCCACAAATGGCGGACTCAACAGAGGTCATGAAAGCAATAACAAGGCGAAATCATGTTACTTATTCTGCCCTGACACCAAACCTAAAAGGCTTCGAACAAGCCTTGGAGGCTGGTGCCAATCAGGTCGCGATTTTCACTTCATCATCAGAAGGATTCTGCCAACACAATATCAATTGCTCGATTGCAGAAAGCCTAACTCGCTTCGAACCTGTAATGCGATTAGCCACCAAACACGGCATCCCTGTTCGTGGCTATCTATCCTGCGTTGCCGACTGCCCTTACGATGGCCCGACAGCCCCTAAACAAGTGGCGAGCGTGGTCAAATCACTCATCGATTTAGGGTGTTATGAGGTGTCTCTAGGCGACACAATCGGTACAGGCACGCCAAACCGTATCGCTGCTATGCTGGAAGCCGTCATGTTGGTTGCACCTCTTCGCCAGCTTGCTGTCCATTTCCACGACACATGGGGACAAGCTCTCACCAACATTTATCAGGCATTGAGTATGGGCATCAATACCATCGACAGTAGTGTAGCTGGGCTGGGTGGATGCCCATACGCTCATGGCGCATCAGGAAATGTCGCAACGGAGGATGTACTGTATTTATGCCAAGGGTTAGGAATAGAAACGGGGATCGACTTAGAGCTACTGGCTAAAGCTGGCTGGATGATCAGCGAAGAGCTGGGTCGGCAGCCTACATCAAAAGTGTCATTAGCATTGCGTAACCGCGTATTATCACTTTCGTAGAAGGCCATCCGGCACCTCAAATTCTCCCAACCCAAGTTAATTTGCTCTACTTTCGAGTAGGGAAGCGAAACCGCCCGCCAGTACGATAAATAATTAGAGAAAATAAGATAAGCACACAACCTACTAGTTTATTTGCCGTTAGCACTTCGCCATACCACAGCACGCTCAGAATAACCGTCCAAACTGGTTCTAATATCATAATTAGAGCAGCGTTACCTGCCTGAACAAATTTTTGCCCCATGGTTTGCATTACGTAACGCAAGCTCGTCGCTAATAAGGTACTCAACGCAAACCACCACCAAATAGAGGAGTCCACCTCAGCCGGGAAAGATTCCATAAAAAATGAAACCAACAAACCTAAGCAACCTGCTGAAAAAAGTTGCACGCAAGTAAGCAGCAGCACAGGTAGTTTTTGAGAGTATTTGCTGTTCACATTAAAATGAAGCGCCAAAACCAGTGCTGCACCAAGAAACCACAATTGACTGGCCGATTGTTTCCAGCCACCAACTAAAGAAAGACAAGCAAGACCTAATACAGCGATAGGCAAAGAAAGCCAGAAAATTCGTTGTGGTCGTTGACGAAACATAACCCATGCAACAATCGGCACAAACAGCATGGAAAGGCTCATGATAAATGCGCCTTCCCCAAGAGTATCACTGATAGAAATAGCGTAAATCCATGTCATAACGGCACTGCCTAACAGGAGCCCGACACCACCAGCAGAAAGCACATCTTTTAAGTTTGCTTTCAGCAAAGGTCGGTAACATAGAGGCAGTAAGCAGAGCGAAGCGATAGTAAATCGCGCCCCAATAAAGCCAAAAGGTGGTAAACCCTGTATTGTTTCCTTAGAGAATATCCAGCCAAGTGCAGCGATCATCGTCGTCGCAACCAGAATAACCGTCGCTTTGCGTTCTGAGTTAAACATAAGTACTCACAAAATATGGAACACACAATAGCGCAGCAAGAGAGTTTTACTGCGCTATTGTGTAAATTTGAAAGGGGTTTGTGTCGAGCGAAAAAGTGAAAGCCCGATCCTCTCCTGTATTGTTGTCACGCAGATTGAAGTTCTGCTGCTAGATACATTAAATGCAGGCAAAGTCTTAAGGCAAGCCTTTTCGCATACTAAATTACTTTAGCATTCTATACAGCAAGCAAACTGGCTAAAACCTGTACCGGGTGTCGAACTACCTCCCCTTCAAAACGCTTAACTTGACTGCGGCAGGAGTAGTATTGCGACTTCAGCGCTCCTCAATACAGGTTGAATAAGGCGAATTGCTTTTTACCCATCGCCCCTACAATGAAAACTTATTGATTAACTACAACGAGCGGTTAAATTGCTCCACGGCCTCTACAACACGGCTAGCGCCATCTTGTATTTCATTCATCACATTGCCTGCTTTTTCAGAGAGCTCTAGCGTATCTAGTGCTTCTTTTTGGCATTTAGCGATCAGCTTAACTGCGTTATCTGTTCGCTGTAGGTTTTCACTGACCATTGTGACAATTTCATCGGTGGTTGCATTGGTTCTTGTAGCAAGCTGTCTGACTTCATCAGCAACAACGGCAAAACCTCTACCATGCTCACCCGCACGAGCCGCTTCTATCGCCGCATTTAACGCCAATAAGTTAGTTTGGTCAGCGATACCACTGATGCTATTTACCAACTCGCTAATACGCGATGAGTGCGCTTTAAGCTCGTCAATCGCGGTGTTCGCTTGCTGCATTTGCTCGGAAAGTATCTGCATCTTTTCTAACGTTGAGCCTATAACCTCTTGCCCTTGCAGGGTTTGTGTTCCAGTTTCTTGGGAGATTTCGTTCGCCAATTGCGCAGCCTGGGCCATTTTCTGTTCCTGCATCACCTGCTGGGTAATATCTGTCGCGAACTTAACGACCTTGTAGAGCTCTCCTCTGTCGTTATGGATAGGGTTATATGAAGCCTCTAGCCACACCTCTTCACCATAACGGTTAACTCGTTTGAATCGCTCTGATGAAAATTGCCCTTTTGCTAAACGTTGCCAAAACTCACGGTAAGCTTGAGAGCTCGACTCTTCCTGATCACAAAACATGCGATGATGCTTCCCTAGAATCTGATCAAGCGTATAACCCATTGTGTTTAGGAAATTATCGTTGGCTTTTAAAACATGGCCATCTAATGTGAACTCAATCACCGCCATAGAACGACTTAATGCATTTAGCATGTCCTCTTGCTCACGGGATGATTTGATCGTTCGCGTAAGTTCAGAAGCAAAAACAAAAAAGCTTTCTACTTCTCTGCGCTCATTTAAAACAGGCTGGATAATCGTTCTTAACCAGGCTTCCTCACCATTACCTTTCTGTACTTGCAATGCCCCATTCCAGAACACTTTATCTTGGACGGCTTTCTTCATTCGATGAAAGTGGTCTGTATTGCGCGAATTTGACGGTACCAATTCAGTAATTGATTTCTTTAAGATCTCATCATCATGTAAGAAAAGTTCTTGCTGTAGTTTGGTATTTGCAGAAGTAATGAGGCCTTTACTATCCAATGTTAAGCGGATCATCTCTTCATCTAAACTGGTTTGGATTTGCTGCAGGATTTGCAACTCCTGCTTTAATCGTTGATTTTCTTGTTGAAGCGACTTATTAAAAAACATGACTTTCTCTCATTTGACCGACCTTCGGATTAGTCAAAGGTTTATTATTTGTATACCGAATAAACTGCAAGCGGCAAAATCGTTTGGTTGCATATTCAAACGCGATTTCTATTTCTTATCAAAGGACCCCGCAGGGAATACGGCGATTTTTTCTCCAGTGTAACCTAAGCGCAGTATACTGAAATTTCTTCAGCACCCAAGTTGTTTATATATTTATCAATATTAAAGCTCTTTATCGCCAATTTGAGGTTTGTATTTGTGGATATACTTATATGGAGAAGTGGTGTGTTCAGATCAATAAGCCTTTTCATTTAAAAAAAGGGCCTTGACTTAGTTCCAATAATTTTCGCCGTTTTACCGCTTTTCCACCCGACTTTTGAGCGATTACCCACTCCTTATTCGCTTGTATTTCTATTAACAACGCACGGAGGAACCAGCAACAAGCGCATCGATTTGCCCAGTATCAATACGTTGTGGTATCCGCTCATTCAGTTTGCCGTGAAGGTGATGAATCACCACCTCACCAGTCGACTCGTCACGATCAGAAATGAGGCAATGAGGTAATGAGGTAATGAGGTAATAACGCATGACACCAGAGATTACATTATGTGTCCAACATTGTGCCCACTCCTAAGTTTCATAACTTCCTTCCCTCGGACGCTTCTATCTCTCACCACAGCAACTATGCTTTAAACGACATGTATTCAATTGTCTAGCTTCAACATATGAAGGTTAAGTGAACATAAACAAGCGAAGGAAACAGGGCCATGGAAGTCGATAAAAATGATAAGTTAACAAAAAAATTACAGATAGTGATTCATTGGTCTGTAAGAGTATTGTCGATAGTTATGTTGTTTGTAATCGTCATGGGTGTGATAGATGTTGCATGGACGATATATCAAAAACTTATCACGCCACCTAAACTCATTCTGACGATTTCAGATATGCTAGCCACTTTTGGTGCTTTTATGGCCGTTTTAATTGCTATTGAAATTTTCATCAATATAACTATTTACCTGAGAGAAAATGTTATTCATGTAAAAATCGTCATGGCCACCGCGCTGATGGCAATCTCCCGAAAGGTCATTATTATAGACTTTGAAACCTTGTCTCCAATGTACCTGATTGGAATTGCGGCTGTAGTTCTTAGTATGAGTCTTGGTTACTGGCTGATCCATAAACTGCCCAATAAGAGCCATACTGAATAAACTTCTCAGCCTCCCGAATTTTCAGATACTCTCAAGGCATGAAAAAGTCTTGTCTTGGCACGTTGGAAGCTAATAAATTCCTCCATGCTAGGCTCTATATACTGCGAGACTACAAGATTATAGAGTAGTGCCTAGGCGGAGAAATTATCGATATTATTTTCTAGCAGCTAATCTTTGAGTATTGGCAAAGCTCAATGGGGCAAGTGTTGCTCCAGTTCCCCATCTGATTTATACCCTCAACATCTATGTATTTTAATTTAAACTTTTCCGTGATCCTCTTAAACAAGGTCGTCACGAATAGCCTGAAGGATTACATCCGGCTAAAAGTAACCGCCAGAAAAGTGATTGTCAGGTGGTCGGTCATCTCGCCGTAAAATTAGCTCTTAACGCATACCTTCAGCTCAGTTTGCGAAAAAGCCTTAAAGGTCAAAGTAACTTTCAATCCCATTCAGAGTGTTGGTCGTGGCCACAGCGGCTAATATCAACCCCATGATCCGACTTACAGCACTAGCTCCTGTATTCCCAATAATCCTGTGTATGCCGCTGGCCATTAATAGCAAGATATAAACAACCAATAGTACCAGCAGCATCATAGCCACTGTCTGGACTTGCTCCCAAATATTAAACCGCACGTTCTCTGTGAGTAAAACGGCGGCTAATATTGCGCCAGGGCTAGCAATTGATGGAATGGCTAGAGGAAAAACTGCTGTATCATGATGACTATTGAGCGTTCTGATTTCTTCTGCTGGTTTACTCTCACCAAATATCATAGTCAAAGCAAACAAGAACAATACGATACCGCCCGAGATTTGAAACGCAGACAAGGGAATACGCATTGCTGTAAGTATGATTTCACCAGCAACAACAAAAAACAGTAGGATAGCAGCGGAGAATAGAGTCGCAAAAAGAGCGACCTTACGCTTTGCCACTTCTTCATAGCTTTTTGTGGCTGCGATAAAAACGGGCACAGTACCTATGGGATCGATGACAGCAAAGAAAAAGATAAAAGTTGCCACAAAGTCAATCATGCTACTTTCTCCAGTACCAATTTAGCTTTAAGGATAGAAGATCAGCTTGAAGTAGCAGAGAAAATGTTTGACGCTAACATAGCGAGAGCTCATTCAGAAAAACAAAAATGGTGCGTTATTTACAATACAGAACTTACTTCTATCCTATCGATAACTATTAATATCTCAAAGGTAATGACTACCATACCTAACGGTAGTCGCCATCGCTTTAGACTTCTCAGAGAACATCAAAAAAACAAGTGAACGAGAAGAATATCGACGTCATAAGATAGTGAGGCTTTAGTGTTTATACCAGTGCTCTTTTGACTCCATTTGAGCTTTTACTTCTGCACTATATTCAGCAGTAGGTCGTGCCAATAACCTTGGAATGCCGATAGGTTCTCCGGACTCTAAACAATAGCCATACTCCCCTGCGCGCAAGCGAGCCAACGATCGTTGAATCTTAGGTAACAGCTTTTGCTCTCTATCTATGATTCTTAATGCGATTGCAGATTGCTCCTCACTGGACGCCCTATCGCTTTCGTCACTGAATTCCATTGGCGCAATCATCTCTTCTTTCGCGCGTTCAATATGCGCTAACGTCAATTCATAAAGCTCAAATAATCGGTTTTCAAAAAACGCGAGCTGAGCTTCATTCATATAATCCGCCTCGGGCGCTGCAAGAATTTCTTCTTCTGTCATGACATGCTTTTTCTCTTCGTTCATAGAACCTCCACACCGAGATAAGAGTTCGATCTCTAAATTCCGGACATCTGAACCTGTGCAACTAAACGACAAATAAAGCCGCCAATAAGGTGCAGTGCTCGACACACTCACAAACTGCTTGATGCCAGAGTTAAGATCACCGACTATATTAATTGTTATATTATAACATTACACTATAAAGAGCATGAGCATGAACACCCAGAAACTCCCTGTTACGGTTTTGTCCGGCTTTCTAGGCGCAGGAAAAACAACCGTTTTAAGTCATATTCTTAACAATAGACAAGGCAGAAAAGTCGCGGTCATCGTCAACGACATGAGCGAAGTCAACATCGATGCAGCGACCGTTCAGAATGAAGTTTCTCTCAACCACAGTGAAGAAAAGTTGGTTGAAATGAGTAACGGTTGCATCTGTTGTACCCTGCGTGAAGATCTGCTTGAAGAAGTCACTAAACTCGCGCAAGAAGGCAGATTCGATTACTTAGTTATCGAGTCCACTGGCATCGCCGAGCCACTTCCCGTTGCAGAGACTTTTACGTTTGCTGATGAAAACGGGCTATCACTTTCAGACGTTGCACGTTTAGACACCATGGTTACGGTGGTTGATGCGATTAACTTTCTGCGTGATTACGATGAAGCTAAGTTCTTAACAGAGACAGCCGAATCATTAGGTGAAGACGATGAACGCAGCGTTGCTGACTTACTCGTTGATCAAGTAGAGTTCGCTGACGTTATCTTGATAAGTAAAACCGACCTTGCTGAGAAATCAGAAATCGAAAGGCTTCTTGCGATTCTTAAAACTCTTAATACATCGGCCACTATTCTTCCTATCTCGAATGGTGAAGTAGAACTTGATGCGGTACTCGACACACAAAGCTTCAGTTTTGAAAAGGCACAACAAGCCCCAGGTTGGTTGAAGGAAATGCGAGGCGAGCACATACCGGAAACCGAAGAATACGGCATTTCCAGCTTTGCCTATCATGCGAGACGCCCTTTCCATCCAGAGAAGTTTTACGACTTCCTCCACAATGCGAAAGATTACGGCAAACTGATTCGTTCCAAGGGTTACTTTTGGCTAGCAACCAGACCAGAGTTTGTCGGTCAATGGAGCCAAGCGGGAGGCATCGCACGTTATGGTGTTGCGGGTATGTTTTGGAAAGCGATTCCGAAGGAGGAATGGCCGACGGATCAAGATTACCTAGATGCTATAAACGACATTTGGCAAGAACCATACGGCGATATGCGACAAGAATTGGTGTTTATTGGTCAGGGATTAGAGCAAGAGAAATTGATTGCTCGTCTTAACGAATGCTTGTTAACAGAAGATGAGATGGAGCAAGGGCTCGACTATTGGTTATCTCTGGAAGACCCTTTCCCTGAATGGGAACAGTAAACGACTGAGATACAAAAAGCCTCCCACCATTCGGGAGGCTTTTTCGTTACACAGAGCCAATTTTGGTATACCGAGCCAATTCAGTAAGTCCGTTCTCGAAACAACCCGAGATTCAAACATGTAGCGAGGGAATCCTCACCAGTGCATTCAAACCGTCTTCTTCTGGCTCAACTTAGCTATTTTCTTTGGCCAAGGATCTTCAAATGTTGCCCCTTGTTGCCATTGCTCCAATTCCACATCCGTTAAAAAGCAGTTTTCCAGCGCATCAATAAACACATCGACTTCGTTTTCTTGCCCAATCACCGTTAAGCGACAACGACGATCACCAAAGCGGCTTTCAACGCTGTCTATCTTATCTTGTAGGATTTGACGATGTTCCTCTGTGAAGTTTTGCGATTCGTCATTGATTACCGAAGCGCGCCAAAAGCCTGTAATTTCAAGCCCCACATTGCCGTTTGCTTGGCTCCAAAGTAGTGAAACATCGTCTCGAGTTGGGAACCAAAAGAACCCCTTACTGCGGAACACACCTTTAGTTAAATACTGATGGCAGGTATTCCACAAACGCGCAGGATGAAAAGGTCGATCATCTTTGATCACTTTGGCGACAAGGCTTTGTTCGTCTTTATCAGAGAGATTCAACGGCTCATTCGCCGTCTCACGAAGTTCTGCGGTTAACTGCTCAACGAGGAAGAAATTGTAGTCTTGCTCACCTTTCAACATGCGGATATCTAAGTTTCCCCATGACGTTTTGATTATCTCGGTGTAAACATTAAGCGGGTGAATCGCCTGCGCGATGTTGCGAACGGTATTGTCGTCCACTTTGTCCGTCTTGGTGAGCATGATACGGTTTGAGAACATGATTTGCTCTACCAACAAGTTTTCAACGCCGCGAACACCCTGCTGCACGTTCTCCTGCCACTTAGGGATTAAGGCAGAACCTTGTCGATAGTCATCTCGCAACCAAGTCGCATCCACCAACGTAATTACGTCTTTGAGTGCGAATTGTGCGTTACTTTTGAAGTACTCGACCAAAGGTAAAGGATGACTACTGCCCGACGTTTCAATCACAACCCATTCTGGCGATTTTTCTGCGCAGAGCTTTTTAAGGGCTTTATCGAGCTGCTTTACACCACTCAGGCTGCTGATGCTGTCTCCACTGATCGTAACAAAGTTGCCCTGCTCTTCACTCACCGCATCGGTATTTAAGATAAGCACGCCATCGACGTCTAACTCACTCATGTCATTAACAATAACGGACAGATCAATACCAGAAGAATCGGCTTGTTGAAGAATGTTGCGTAAAAACGTGGTTTTCCCGGACCCGAGAAACCCATGCAAAATGGTGACTGGAATTGATGGCATACTTTTGACCTACAAACTCTGGATGAACGCATGTTATAACATAACGTCTTAGTGAGTTATAGAAGGAATCCAATTGCTGTCTTAGACGCAAAACTTAAGAATCGGTAAAGATCACAGGGGCTGATTTCTCAGAACTCTCCTTCGTTTCTCATCACGTTTCATCACCAGCAAAGGTCTGACTATTGATAAAAATAATAAGTGGTTACAAAACGACCATTGCTTTGTTTATAAAATTGGAGAAAGATGACAATACAGCGATTTATAGGAGGTGGTGTTATGACTTTAGTTCTTACCGTTCTTATTTTCCTAAGTTGTATTGCGATGCTCGCGATTGGTGTGATGTTTTCACGTAGGCCGATCAAAGGCGGAGGTTGTTGCAAAGTGTCCGATGTTGCGGATGTGGGCGCACGTAAAAGAAAAAATCGCAGTCATTATTCTTCTAGGAACACATATTGACACTCACCTATTGCTCCAACCTCACAACACAAAATAGCATAACTGAGCCCTAACAAATTGTCGGGAGTCAGTTTTTCGTTTCTACTAGATAATCAAACTCTGATACTCGCGCCAAAAACGAAGGTTTCTGGATGTTAGGAAGCGACTTCGCGATAGGTAAGTCGGCTTTCATTGCATCAACCGGACGATTACGAACTAAAACTTCAAAATGTAAATGTGGTCCGGTTGAACGACCAGTATTCCCAGAGAGGGCTATTTTTTGCCCACGCTTTATAACTTGACCTTTTTTAACCAAGATTTTATTCAAGTGTAGGTAACGAGTTTTGTACACACTGTTATGTTCAATCACTAAATAATTACCGGCATAAGGGTGCTTGCGGACCGCAATTACTTTTCCATCCCCAGTAGAATAAACTGGCGCACCGATTGGTGTCGCGAAATCCGTTCCGTTATGCGGGGTGACTCTTCCCGTCACTGGGTGTTTACGCTTAGGGTTAAACCCAGAGGTGATTCGGCGGTATGCCCTATCGACAGGATAACGGTTAAACGCTCGCTCCAAACTGTTACCAGCTCTATCATAGAACCGTCCATCCTCGGCTAGAAATGCAGCGACTTCGCCCCTCGCTAAGTTAAAAGAAATAGCCTTAATCTCACTATTGCCAGTTTTGTGTTCACCTAAATATTGCTGTTTCACTAATATATCGAAACGGTCACCGGCTCTAAGAGATCGCGCAAAATCAATCTTATCTTTCATCACCTGCGTAATATTTGCGACGTGGCCTGATGCCAATCCTACTCGATGTGCCGAGACTGAAAAACTCCCTTTGATTTCTCCCGAAAATAAGGTTTCACGCCATTCCCCTGAAATTTCCTGAAATTCGTAAGAGAAGGAGCCATCGTTTTCTCTAGTGTAGATAGCCTTCTCTACAAGGCTCATATGATAAATTAGTCGACTCAATTGCCCCATGTCATCCATCACTAATTCAAGCTCTTCTCCGGGCTGAATCATATCTAGCTGGAGGTGATCAAGATCAACTGAGAGAATTTGCTGCAAAATACCGTAAGGGAGACCCAATTGAGCGAAGATACCACTGAGCGTATCTCCCACTTTAACTATATAGTGTATTTGTTTAGGTTTAGGCAACGGAGTCAAACTGACATCTGAGGGAACCACTATCTTTGATGATGGAGGTGGTGACGAATCACTGCTTTGATTCAGTTGAACGCTGTGACTATCTTGATTTGGCTCATCCTCTGTAGGTAGAAGCAAAGCGACCGAAAAACAAAACACAGCAACGATTAAAGCAATAAATTTAAACTGACTCATGAGAAACTAAGTATCAATAACAATGATTGTTATGTTATAACATATCTAGGATTATTTTTACTCAGTTTAGTAAACGTTTATTCAGTTCACTGGATTGGCTAAGAGAAGACCAGTCATTCACCCCATTCTCTTTGAGAAGGCTCAATAATGAACACATTCAATTCAGCACTTATCGTTGCAGGAACACACGGAAACGAACTTTCTGGTATTTATTTACATAAACTAATCAAAGAAAAACGTTACTCTGTCAATAGATCAACCTTTTCAGCCTGCTCGATCATCGCAAACTCCGAAGCAGTAAAACACAACGTCCGATACATCGATACAGACTTAAATCGCGAGTTCTCAGCAATGAATAGCAATCATTGTCCTGATTTGCATGAAAGCAAGATTGCACATCAATTTATCGAGAAATATGCAAACCAAGAAAAACTGTTGATTGTTGACCTGCACAATACAACAAGCAATATGGGAGCGACGTTGATTTTGCTTTCTAACGATGTGTTTTATCGGAAACTGGGCGCGTACGTCAAACAACGAATGCCATCAGCACATGTCCTTTTCGAAGAGCGAAAAGAATGGCAAGAGCAACCTTACCTTTGTACTGCTGGGCAATATGGAATAATGATTGAGGTCGGGGCGCAAGCACATGGTGCGCTAGAGTACAGTACGTTGGAGTTGATGAAACAGATGCTTACCGCAGTATTGGACTATGTTGAAAAGCACAACCTCAACCAAATAGGCTTACTGAGCGATTATGAGGCATTTTTTTACACCGAAGAAATCAGGATTCCACTTGATCAAGAGGGTATGCGGCAAGCACTAGTACACCCTACTATTTGTGGCAGAGATTTTGAGGCGGTCAAACCAGGAGCACCTTTATTAGCGACTTTCGCTGGTTATGATATCCATTGGAATGGCAAAGGGGAAATTTACCCGCACTTTATCAATGAGAGCGCCTACAGTACCGCAAATATAGCAATGGCCCTCGCTAAAAAAAGACGTGTTTCTTCCGGGTAACTTAAAGCAAGTAATTAGGCCACGTGTAACGTGGATACCTCACACCATGAATAAAACTGTGCCTGAACCGCATAGGCAGAAAATACGGGTACTAACCCCACCCTAATACGGCAGCATAAGTGCCCTAAGCGCAGCTTTAAAAGAAACCCCACTAGAATTTTAAGGAGGTAAGACATTATGGTTAAAAGGAGAGTTTTCTCTTTTCTATCATGATGCCTTCTCCAAACATCGAAATAATCTATCTTCAAATTGGTCATCTAGACCGGAAGAGATCAGTTCTAGGCGGCTTTCTGAACACTCGTCTAGTTCAAACTCTGTGAGTCCATCTGATGTTAGATTGTAACCAAAAATACCGCTTCCCGTGATAAAAACCGCTTTCATTCGTTCGACCTTGAGGTCGAGCAGCAATAATCTCAGCTTTTGATGATCGAACACGTTTTCAGCGGATATACGCCAACCGATACTGTAGAAACCTTCCCCCTGATTGGTTGCTTTTAGAATGCCGCTCTCAGGCATAGGCAACTCAGGAACAAGTGACTTTTTCTCTCTTTCACGATAAAGAACAGAGGGCGTTTTTTGCACGTCAATACGAGTCGCTCCCCCACATTCATGAAAAGGGATAGCGCCATGTTCAGCGAAAATCACTTTTGTTTCCCGCAGACCGAGCTTTGCTATATAAGCCGTCAGCTTTTGCTCATCTTCATCTTGATAGAGATCGCGCTTATTACCTACCACTGTATCTGCGATAGTGATTTGCTGGTTAAACGTTTCATGCTCAGTGTACTTAGGATCCGATAGTTTACGTGCATCGACTAAAGTAATGTTTTTTTGCAAAGCGAGAATTTGACGATAATACTCGGTCGATAGCACTTGCAGTACTTCTTTAGGATGACCAAGACCTGTAGGCTCAATCAACAATCGATCTGGCCTTGCTTCAGACAATAATTGATTTAAAGCGATTTGCATCGGAAGACCTGCTGCACAGCACATACATCCCCCGGGGACCTCTCGAATAAACACTTGGTCTTGTTGTTTTTTTTGGCCTTGTAACAAGCTGCCATCAATACCAACTTCGCCAAATTCATTGACCAATACAGCCCAACGTTCATGGCTAGGTTTATGGGTCAATAAGTGCATTATTGCCGATGTTTTCCCCACCCCGAGAAAGCCAGTGATGATGTTAGTCGGCACTCGCGAAATCAGTGGCTTATTAAAGTTCATTGGCAATTCTCCGGTAGCCTTGGACTAGTTCATGGTTGGCAGAAACGACGGATTCGGAAAAAGCTGAATATTCTGGCGGCACTTTAGAGATACTCTCTAAATCAAAACCGACACCAATATTGGTCATCGGTGGTACATGGAAATAAGCGGGTAAATCGAGGCCATCGACGACACAGTTATGACGAATAACACACCTCTCACCGATGACGCTATTGAACACGACGGAGTTGAAGCCAATGAAAACATCATCACAAACCTGGCAAAGACCATGAATAATCGAACGATGAGCAATGGATGAGCGCTCACCAATGGTCACCGCAGCCCCTGCCTTAGAGTGAATTACGACACCATCTTGGATATTGGTGTCACGTTTGATGACGATAGCTTCCATGTCTCCATGGTTATTAACTTCGTCAGCTCGAATAACAGCATAGGGTCCAATAAAAACGTTATCCTCAATAATGACTTTGCCACAGATAATAGCGGTTGGATCGATAAAGGCTGTTGAGGACACCTGTGGCATATGGCCCGTTGGGTTTCTTCTTAACATAATGCTTCCAGTTTGTTTATGGCTCTTTTTTAACGGTCAGCGACTTAACGATTGAAGGATAAACGCATCGCTCCAGCTGGTTTATCGATGACTTTGTTATTGGCATAAACTAGCGCGCCATTGACCCAAGTCTTTTGAATTTGAGCTGAAAATTCATGTCCAGCAAAAGGCGACCAACCACAGTGATATAAACTGTTTTCGTTGCTAACTCGTGTTGGGGTATGAGCATCAACCAACACCAAATCGGCGTAGTAACCTTCACGAATAAAACCTCGGCCTTGAATGCCATAGCGAATGGCCGGGTTGTGCGCAGTTTTTTCGACTACTTGAGTCAAACTCATATGACCTAAACGGACATGCTCGAAGAGAGTAAGTAACGCATGCTGAACTAACGGCAGTCCGGCTGGAGCCTGCTCGTAAGGCACTTGTTTTTCTTGCCAAGTGTGAGGAGCGTGATCTGTTGCAATGATATCTATTTGCCCCGTATTTAACGCTTTTAACAACGCATCGCGGTCACTAGGAAACTTGATTGAAGGATTACATTTGATCAAATTACCAAGAGCGCCATAATCTTTGTTGCTGAACCAAAGATGGTGAACACAAGCCTCCGCGGTGATTGATTTATCTCGAATGTCTCCCTCGTCAAAAAGTGCTAGCTCCTTCGCCGTTGTGATGTGCAGCACATGCAGTTGGCTGTGATACTTTTTGGCAAGTTCTACCGCATAAGAAGATGAAGCGTAACAGGCCTCTTCGTCACGCAAAATGGGATGGTCTTCGATAGTGAAACCTGGCTTCTTAAGCCTTTGCTTTTGCTGGTTTTGTTTAATAACAGTCCCACTTTCACAATGAGTAACAATGAGTACTGGAGAGTCACGAAAAATTGACTCTAACGCTTGCGGATCTTCGACTAACAAATTTCCTGTTGATGCCCCCATAAATACTTTCACACCACAATGTTGTTTGGGGTTAAGTTGTTTAATCTGTTCAAGATTGTCTTCGGTTGCACCGAGGTAGAAAGAATAATTCGCAAACGAGCTTTCTTTAGCGAGAGCGAACTTGCGCTCTAACGAGTCAATAGTCGTTGTAGCCGGACTAACATTGGGCATTTCCATGTAGCTTGTAATACCGCCGGCTACCGCTGCCCGCGACTCGCTTGCAATTGTGCCTTTATGTGTCAACCCAGGTTCTCGGAAATGCACTTGATCGTCAATCATGCCTGGCAGTAAATAAGCCCCTTTAGCATCAATTACAATATCTCCGTGTTGTACGGATATATTAGTAGCAATCTTGTCAATTCGTTGATCAACAATACGTAAATCTGTTTCGGTAATGGCTCCTTCGTTAACCACCCGAGCGTTTTTAATCAATGTTGCTGACATAATTCATTCTTTTAGATAATTTGAAAAGGTGGCCAATACTCGGTCACCTTGTGAAGCTATAAGGGGAGATCGTGTGTCTGCCTCATAGGGGGCGGTTTGCGCATTCATCGCAAACACAGGAAATCTCAAATTGTGGGCTAAGAACGGTGAAGCCTTCTTGTATGGCTTTCGCACATACGCTAGAAATAACATTGGCTTCAACCGCTATTTCACTAACCTTTCCACACTGAGAGCAAATCACAAACTGTGGAACGCCATGCTTCTGATCGCACGCGATTTGAGAACAAACGACGTATTTACTAGATGTATTGAGCTTATGGACAAAGTGCTCTGCTTCAAGGAAATCGAGTATTCGATAAACCGACATCGCTTGAATGTTTTGAGAAAAGTTGTGATTGCAGTAGTCAACTAGTTCGTAGGCAGAAAGCGGCTTCTCCGCATATAGCAGTGAAGTCAGTATCAATTTCCGTTTAGTAGTGAGTTGTTTACCTCGCAGCAGGCAGATTTTCTCTACCTGCTTCATGACGTCATCTACCGTTTTGAGCTTTCTCATATCTCTAGATGAAATCCAATGTGAGTAGTAAGCGACGTTCATTGTCTGCAACATGTGGAGAGCGATGTATAAGTCCAGTGGCTTCATTGCCTTCCCAACCACTTCCTTTGAGCAGGGCAACATCGCCAGGCTGCATTCGTCGTATTGCACTTTCAGAGTCGTATAAGCCCGATAGGTGATCAGGTTGACCGAGACTACCGGCACCGAGTTTAGTGCGATCAATGGTATCGTTGGTTAACCATTCGGTCGCTCGGCCGGTATAAGTTATGACAAGTCTGCAAGGCACACGATCAAAGTGAAATTTCGGGCACATCGGGCTGTCTAGGCGAGTTAGTCTCAAACCTGCTTCTTTAACCTCAAACAAACAGCAGAACATATCGACGATTAAAGCAACATCTTCACTCAGCGCATCAGCACACGCATAGCCCTCTAACTTGCTTCGTACCCATTGTGCAGCATCATCTGGCGTGACACTTTGTACCAGTGCCAATCTAGGCTCCTGAGCCAGCATCAGATTAATGTCCTTCGTCAACTCTTTCGAGAGCGTTCGCTGCCATATGGCAATATTGTGCTCTGGTTTGTAGATGTCGCTAAGTATGTTCGCTGATGTCGATATCGCCAACGATGATGTTTTTTGGACACGAAGCGGGTTCTCAACTACATCAATGCTCATATATCTTCCTCCCAAGCGTTAAAAAGGTCAGGTAAAGGTTTTAATAACGTTGATTTTCTAGGGCTATGAGACCTAGTAATCGTTACGATTTCGCTCTAGTTCACGGACATATTGACACAGTCCCACCCCATGTAGAGTCAAGTCAGACAGCGCTTGTGAAGAAATCAACGTTTACTCTCCTCAATAGGAGACTACTGGTTGTGAGATCAATTCTTTAAACAACAAATTGTAGAGCCCCAAACAAGGCAATGTTATAACATAACAATTAATCTTTTCAATATTTACCTTTTTTGATTAAAGATAATTAGGGGAACATCATGAGCATGCGAGCACGGAAATTATATTCCGCGATTAGAAAAGTAACGCGTGGGTGAATCGCCATAGACCCGACGAAACATCGCAATAAAGTTACTGGGCGTCGAATAACCTAAAGCATGTGCAATATCTCCCACCGATTCCCCTCGAGCTATCATTTCTAATGAATGTATTAGCAGTACTTGTTGCCGCCATTCACTAAAACTCATGTTTAACTCACTTCGAATCAATCGTCTTAACGTCCGAGATGAGACTGCCCCAATATTGGCCCAATGCTCTACAGAATGCTTGCTGTTTGGGTCTATTAAAATTGCTTGAGTAACTTTTTGCAGTCTCGGATCTCTGGGCAGTGGGATGTGGAGTGACTCATGAGGGCTATTGACGATTTCATCGGATATTACGGCGAGAATACGTAAAGACTGTATGGATAGATCGTCTGTTTTGCTCCATATCGATGCCCTAACCAATAGGGCTTTCAACACATCGCTCATTTGGATAACACAAGGTCTCATTGGAAACCGCTCACAACTCTCTGGAGTAAACAGTAATGAACTACCTTTCAGAGAACCACAAAAATAAACACTGTGCATCGCACCCGGGGGGATCCAACCAGCTCGGTGAGGTGGTAGTATCCACGTTCCTTCATCGGTTTTTACCTGTATTAGCCCTTCATCTATACACAGTAACTGGCCTCGATGATGACTGTGCCAATTATGTGGCCGTTGATCCAAATGGTTGAAGTCGCTCCTTTCATGCTGCCACTCCTTAGCGATCAGTGCGGCGCCATTTTTCCATTCGCTGTAATCAGAGTTTGTCACTTTATTTACTCAATTCCATTTTGGCCATTATTCATTATTTTCTGTCCTCTTAACGTTACCATAGCAAGTTAGCGTTCGAGTAACATTTTAGCAACGATCATTTTATCGAAGGCAGAACCATCATGAACGAACCTATCTTTATTATCTATTACATTACAGCAGGCTTGGGCATTGGCTTTCTCGCTGGACTCGTTGGTGTGGGTGGTGGTGGAATGGCCGTCCCTATTTTTGCGTTTCTATTTTCACTACAGGGAATAGCTGATACGGAAGTAGTGCATCTTGCGTTAGGGACATCAATGGCTTCGATGATTATTACAACATTGGGCAGCATGCGCGCTCACTACAAAAAAGAGAATGTAGACTCGACAATGGTAGGAAAAATGTTGAGCGGAGTTCTAGTCGGAACATTTTGCGCCACATTCGTAGCATCGTATCTACAAGGAGTTTATCTGGCAGGCTTTTTCAGCGTATTCATGTTGTATGTTGCTTATAAGATGTTTCTCAACACTGAAAATGAGTACAACCCTAACCCACATGGGGCTATCGGTAATATCACTGTAAGCTCGGTGATTGGCTCTGTATCAGCACTTGTCTCTATAAGCGGTGCGGGGTTGATCATCCCCTATCTTGTCCAGCAAAATTTTGAGGTAAAACGTGCTATTGGTACCTCTGCTGCGATAGGTTTCCCTATCGCGCTGTCAGGAAGCCTCGGTTACATGTTAAACGGATGGGGAAACACAGATTGGAACAACTTAGTATTAGGATACATATACCTTCCTGCAATGCTCAGCTTCTCCATTAGTAGCTACTTAACTACTAGCCTCGGCGTGCGTTGTGCAGCGTATTTCCCAAATAAAGTTCTTAAGAAAATCGTTGGTATTTTGTGTGTTCTTCTAAGCTTTAAAATGCTGGGACAAGTACTTAATTAAGGCAAATAATACGGTCACTAGTATGTCTTGCAGTATGGTGGAGGGATAAGCCTGCACAAAACTTACTCCTCGCTTTGCTTACTCGAACAGACAATGTGTAAGAAAGTGTCACATTGTTGCTATTCTTGTGGCTTTGTTAGGCTAGTCAGAATTACATCCAAAATTTTCTGGTGATTGTCCTTTCTGGAAACCTCGTCACGCTCCTGGCAAAGTGCTTCCTCCCCTTCTGATGCGAGAATTTTAATGCCACGCTCAGTACATTCTGCGAACGCACTAAACTGACTCGCACTGGGGATCTCTTGAAACGTCACATTGGGAAGAGCAACAAGTGATTCGGCTGGTGTCAGTGCGGGATGTAGCCGATCAGAGAGCGCCACCACGGTGATAGCATTGTTCATCAAGGCCAGAGTTTCAGGGACAAAAGTTTTCGTTAGCTCAGGGTTGATAACGACGACCGATTTCAGTTTGTTTTCAGACTGAAATCGGGGGAATTTTTGATCCGGGATGCTGGTAATATCAACGTTATTTTCACGTAACCAATGACAGTCTACATTGGTGGCGTTGTGACACGATGTTCGATATTTCTCCGGGCTTATTTGCGCTCCGGAGAGCATCAGCATAGATGTGCCGCCCAGAAAAAAGCCGACCCCCTGCACTGCATCAGTATCTACGCCTCCGGACAGTATCCCGACCGAACTTAATTCGTTCAGCCCAAGCACCAAATCACTGGTTCTGAATGTGATTTCATCAACAGCCATTTCTGCATTGATTTCGTTCGGTGCAGGAGGCTTTGGTACCACAACGACATAACCTTGTTGCGCCAGGCTCGAGGCTATCCAACCACTGTGGGAAAACGCTGACCGTGTTCCGCCCTGCGACAAAAGCACAACGGGAAATTTTCCACTTGCTAAAGGGGCATCTAACTGCGTTTCGACTGATTTAAAAATGTTCCCCCTACCAAACGAGAAGTTGTTTTTTTCGTTCGTTGTGGGATACCAATAATAGACTTCCACAGGCTTGTCTCTGTCTTCACTGAATCCCGTTTTGACTGTTAGCGCAGAATGGTATTTCGGCTCATTCGTACTGGCGCTGACACTGACACATAATGTAGCGAGTAGAAAAGACATTATTATTTTGGTTTTCATTTTTCCCTCAGCCGGCAAACACATTCTTCTGCACGGCATCTGAAGATAACGAGCAGAAGAATATCCATATATTTTGCGAAACATAGCAATTAAGCTATTCATAGTCGAGGTAACCCAAAGAAAATGATAGACCGCTCCAGCTAGAGCCTTTCTTTTCAATAATTTTCTGCGGATATCCACCATGCAGAAGTTTGTACTTTACTCATTGTAAACGACTAATCATGGCCTCTTAAGGCAACATTAGAAAACCAACCGTATTCACAATCCATAACTCCATAACTCCATAACTCATAGTTACACCGATGTATATCTAAGTGAGCTGAAGCTTCATTGCCCATCCAGTGCCCTTTGCATTTTTATAGCAAGGTAGCCAAGCACCATTTTATTACGGACCATTGCTGCCCGCACTAACACTTTTGTTTTGTATCGTAACTGATTTGCTTACTGGCGTTCTTTAGTTGCACTCCTGCCTTATTAAATGCCTTTTGAATAGTTGTGGAAACATGCTGGCGGCCCTCTCCTTCAAAAAAGTTAGCTCGATCTTGCTTCGTTTCGAATACGCAGACTATTTCTAAACTTTGTGGAAAAGAAGAGAATTTGACGGTATGAGTCACCCAAAGAAAGCCATCGTAGCCTTTTAGCGTATCTTCACAAACTTCGGTCAACACTCCTCTAATTAGATTCTCGACCTTCTTATCTGATTTGCGCATAAATTAAACTTCATTCCTATCTAACGCCTTTAATTAGGTTTCAGTGTACATTGTCTTAAACAGTATTTGGCAGTGGTATTTAGTCAATAGCCTGTAGATGAGGTTATTCGCACGAAGATTTACCGACCTACTCGCTTCGAACTACATCTTACGCTGTTAAAAATAAGCGCTTTGCAACTCTACAAAACGCTTCTAACTTATTAGATTATTTTAAGTGTGTTTCAAGGAATGCTGAAACCTTGTCCATTGCAATGCCGACTGCTTCTGGATGGTCATACAGTTCATAGTGAGACCAGTTTTCCAAATTAACCAGCTGTCGGTCTTTTGATTGAACAGAGCGGCCATAAATTTCCTGCCCATCACGATAAGCACCAAACGCCCCGACTTTTTGCCCTACCACGGCCATAACAGGCTGAGTCAATAACGTTTCGGCAAATGCAAAGGCATCCCAGCTCAGTGTTTTCTGTGCATGTGAAAACAGCATACGAGTTGCACCACCTTCGGTTTGTCCACGTGATGTTTTGTAGTATTCAGTAGCTTCGAACACGTCTCGTTCTGTTAATCCATTTTCTTTTGCAAATTCAATATTTGGAGGAAGAAGTTCATCGATTTTCAGCTCTGAGCCGCGAGCTTCGGCTGTTCTCTGCGCAGCCATAGCTTCAAGATTGGCGATAGGGTCGTACATACTAAAGCCTTCACGGAACAAGCGACCTAAGTTAACAGGCGTAATACCTACGACAGCTTTCAAGCGCTTTTCGGTTAGGGCTGAATTGATCATGTAACCACCACCGCCGCAGATACCGAGTCCACCAATTCTATTCTCATCGACATAAGGTAAAGTCACTGCATAGTCGATAACGCGACTGATATCTTCAACACGTTGACTTGGGTCTTCTACGTAGCGAGGCAATCCCCCCGATTCTCCTTGGAAGCTCGCGTCAAATGCGATCACGACGTAACCTAACTCAGCAAGGGCTTTACCATAGACAGCGCTGGATGTTTGTTCTTTACAACTACCAAAAGGATGAACACTTATCATTGTTGGGTAGCGTTTCGATTCATTGAAGCCTTCTGGGAATAAAATTAATGCAGACATATCCCAAGACATATCAGCATTTCTAAAAGTGATTTTTTGCATATTCATAATCAATACCTTAAGAGTAAAAAGCCTTGAGAGCAGAAAGGCTCGAAGCAATTGAGCCTTTCATCGGGAATATTAAAGAGTGCGTTGGAAGAAAGATGCGAGTTGGGATACTGCGTCATCGACGTATTCGGCAACATCATAAAGCGACATATGGTTTGCACCATCAATGGCATACAAGGTTTTATCTGAACTCGCAGCACGTTCTATCAGGTCATCACTCATCCATTTGCTGCCTGCGTCACTACCAACGACAGCAAGAATTGGCTGAGTTAGGAATGCTTCCGCTTTGTGGTACGCATCGTAAGTAATGATCTGGTTTAAGTTACGAGTTAGAGCAAAGCCCGGCGCATTCGGATGTTCACAACGTGGTGTGTGGTAATACTCCCAAGCTTCGCGTAGCTCTGCATTTGAGGCATCTTCTTCACGCATCGGAGCTAGAGGAATAGTCGCGAATTCTGTACCATTCGTGTCGGTTGTGCGAGCATTCGAACCAAATTCTAAGTAATCAACAGCGTCAGCATCGTTAACCGAATTATCCCAACCATTACGGAACATTTGGCCAATGTTTACGGCACTAACCATACCCAGTGCTTTGATTCGACGATCATTGATCGCTGCATTTGCACTATAGCCCGCACCAGCACAAATCCCCATTGCGCCAATTTTATCGTTATCGACGTACTCTAACGTTGTCAGATAGTCGACGACTGCGCTCACGTCTTCAGTACTCGTGTAAGGGTTTTCCATTTGGCGAGGCTCACCTGTACTTTCACCTTGATACGAACGGTCAAACGCAATGGCAATTATGCCGCTTTTTGCAAGTTTACTCGCATATAGGCCTGCGGTTTGCTCTTTTACGCCACCACCTGGGTGTGAAACAACAACCGCCGCATATTGTTTACTTGCATCAAAATCTGTAGGGAAGTTGATAACCGCTGAAATCTCAATACCTTGACCATTGAGATTTTTGAAAGTGACTTTAGACATAGCGACATTCTCCATTAGAGGTTAACTGTTCATCTCAGGCTGACCTAAGCTTCGAGGTAATATTAGTCAACACACTGTTTCGGATAAATATCGTTTTATCTACATGACTGTTTAGTTATACTTAACAAATGAGAATAGAACCTTCTTTAATTTCATCACTGACGTGGTTTGCACATATTGCTCGCCATCGCAGTTTCACTAAAGCAGCCTTAGAAATGGGGATAACCCGTGCTGCCTTATCACAACACCTGAAAGCGTTAGAGCAACAGCTACAAGTTCGGTTAATCAATAGAACCACTAGAAGTATGTCGTTGACTCAAGAAGGCCAACGTCTGCTTGATATTTTGCAACCTTCATTGATGAACATTGAGCAGGTCGTTAACGAATTGAACGACTCTCATCTTGAGCCTTCGGGATTAATCCGTATCAGTGTATCAAGAACCGCTGCTCGGCTGCTTATTGAGCCCTATCTAGGTGAGTTCCTCTCTCGTTATCCTAAAATACGCCTAGAGCTAATCATGGATGATGGGTTTTCTAACATCGTCGCAGAAGGCGTTGACGCTGGCATTCGCTTAGGATTAAGCTTAGATGAACATATGGTTGCGGTCCCTATTACTCCGCCGTTAACAACGGCAATAGTGGGCTCTCCTGAATACTTTAGGCAAAATGGACTACCTCAAACTCCTGAGGATTTAGAAGGTCACAATTGCCTTGCTTATCGTTTTACCTCTAGCGGAACAATTGATCATTGGTCGCTAACCTCTCCAGATGTTGCAAAGCGCACCCTCGTTTTCGAGCCTAAAGGCAATGCTATTTTTAATGATGACTATAGTATGTTACAAGCTGCAATACAGGGTGTGGGTTTAGTGAAGCATATTGATTTATGGGTGGAAAAGCACATAAATGAGGGAAGATTGACCCGAGTTCTGACACCTTGGTGCAAAGAGTTTCCTGGGTTTTATTTATATATACCTTCACGAGAGCATATGCCGAAAAAAATCCGCGTCTTGATGGATTTTTTAATCGAAAAGCGCGAAGCTCTGAAACTCAAAGAGTAATTACCAAATTGCTTTAAGTAAAAAAGCGAGCACGAGGCTCGCTTTTAACTTTCTGTTTTCGTTATATATTACAATAGCTCAACCGATTGTTTAGCTATCACAAATTCCTCGTTAGTAGGAATAACAAGAGCTTTGGCACCTAATAACTCAGATGTTGCAATAACACCTGCGTTACCAAATCTTGCATCTTCGTTACCTTTCTCATCTTCAACAAAACCTAACAGTTTTAGGTTTTTCAAGATTTCACGACGAATTGGTAGTGAGTTTTCACCAATACCACCAGTGAAGATGATGCCGTCTAATGAATCCAGAGCCGCTAGGTAGGAAGTAATGTATTTCGCAACGCGGTAAGTGAAGATCTCAAATGCCAACTTCGCACGTGAATTCCCCGCTTCCATTGCTTCTAGTACGCCACGAGCATCACTTGTCACACCAGATACACCTAAGAAACCTGACTTCTTGTTCATCATCTCGAACACTTCGTCTTTTTCCCAGCCTTTACGGAAAAGGAACTCGATAACACTTGGATCAAGGTCACCACAGCGAGTGCCCATCATTAGGCCAGCTAACGGCGTCAAACCCATACTTGTATCAACACATTCGCCATTTTTAACCGCACTCACTGATGCACCGTTACCTAAGTGCACAGTGATAAAGCTGCTTTCTTCAACCGGCTTATCTAGCATTTTCGCTGCTTCACGGCTTACGTAGTAGTGGCTTGTACCGTGAGCACCGTAACGACGCACTTTATGCTCTTCGTAAAGCTCGTAAGGAAGTGCGTACATAAAGGCTTTGGCTGGCATTGTTTGGTGGAAAGCAGTGTCAAATACAGCAAATTGAGGCAGTGAAGGGAACGCCGCCATTGCCGCTCTCATGCCTTCAGCGTTCGCTTTGTTATGAAGTGGTGCAAGTTCAGCAAGGCGCTCTACTTCTTGAATAACTGTTTCATCAACTTTCACAGTTCCTTTAAAGGTTTCACCGCCTGCGACAATGCGATGGCCTACAGCGACAAATTTTGAGCTCAAACCTAGAGTATCGAGTAGTTTTACCACTCGCTCAACAGCGTACTGATGATGGTTGCCACCAGCTGGAATTGCTTCAACGGTTTTTTCTCCCTGATATTTCCAACTGATTTCAGCTTCAGGTAGGCCAAAACACTCACCAATACCTGATACCAAAGCTTCACCGGTTTCAGAATCAATAACAGCAAATTTTAATGAAGAGCTACCAGAGTTGATCACCAGTACAAACGAATTAGACATGAAATAGTTATCCTGTTGTAGAGCAGAGGTTGTAATAGCGCTTGTGCGCTGCGTACTTCTTGTTTGCCCCTCTATTATTCAATAATTTTTTAATCTTTCAACAATCTTTTAGTAAAACCGATTTGATTGAACAAATTTTGTTGATCTGTAGCAAGTTTTCATTTTATTTGAAGGCTAAAAGATATCACTTGTTAAAGATAATTTATGAATAGGTCAATTTGTACAAAGTCAGATATATAAGATACGTTGTTTATTGGGTGAACAAAAATAACAAACCAATCAATAAATCGGGGTAATAATGTGCCCACTATTGCATTTCTATTAGTGATCTTAGGTTCGATTTTGCTCTGCTGGGGATGGCAGATGACAAAAAACATCTGCTCGAAAACTGACGTAACCGGGTGGACTTTCCTATTATTGTTAATCAGCTGTTTCATTTTTGCTTATGCCGTTTTTTTGCACGCCATCATGCAAAAACCTATTGCTTCTCTCTTAGAAACGGGGGTTTCTCTTATACTTTTTGGCGGCAGTATCTTTGTCGTGCTGGTGATTAAGTGGAGCAACGATTCGATATTCGAGCTTCATACCGTTGCTGAAAGAGAGAAGCGCAATGCTGTCCATGACGCTCTTACTGGGCTCCCTAATCGTAAATACTGCTTTGAGTCTATCGAAGACATGACACAACCTGAAGGCCAATGACTGATTCAAATTATGAGATAACCTCAAAAACGTCGAAAGATTGATAATACGTTTCAAGGTAAGCTGGTTAATTTCTTTTCACAGCAAGCCGCACTGAAGGCTCCCGCTCTATCGTTGAGAACACGATTGCGTTAGCACATGGATTAGGGTATTCGGTCGTAGCAGAAGGCGTTCAAGACATGGACACACTGCATTTTTTGAGAAGTCGAGGCTGTGACATCATTCAGGGTTACTTGTTCTGCCCTGCCCTTAGACGAAGTAATAAGTTGGGTAAACAAACACGATGAAAAGCAAAACCGTATTAGACGCGCATAAAAAAGCCGAGCGCTTTGCTCGGCTTTCAATTCTTTTTGTAGCAACTTAAACCGTCGCTTTAATCACTCGTGATTATGCGTCTGTACGACGGCCACGACCGTGACCACGTTCACCACGATGTGCACCACGGTGATCACCACCACGGTTGCGATCGAAACGACGTTCGCCACCTTCACGATTACCATCGCGGTTGCCGTCACGGTTACCACGGAAACCACCTTCGCGACGACCGCCTTCACGACGATCACCACCACGATTGCCGCCTTCGCGGTTGCCACGGTAACCACCGCCATCACGACGACCACCTTCGCGACGACCACCGTCACGGCGACCACCACGAGACTCGCGGAAATCATCGAAATCACATACTACAGCACCAACATCTTGTTGACGGATACGTAGTTTGCTTAGCTTGTTCGCCGCGTCTGAAGTCATTGCTTTAGGTAGCTGTACGAATGTGTGGCCTTGAGCTAGCTTGATCGCACCGATAGAACCTTTACCTAGACCTAGTTCGTTTGCTAGAGCGCCAACGATGTCTTTAACTTGAACGCCTTGCTCACGACCAACTTGAAGCTGGTAAGTATCCCAGTCTTGGTTGTTGAAGTTACGACCGCCATCGCGACCACCTTCACGACGCTCTTTACGACGTTGCTTGTCACGCTCAATTGCTTCAACCATTGGGTCTTCGCCAATGTAGAACAGAGGACGTTTGCCTTGCTGACGCTTAAGAAGCATAGCAGCAAGTGTTGCTGGGTCGATGTCTAGAGAAGTTTGTAGTTTCTCTACCAACTCAGCAAATTTGTCTAGTGCTTTGTGCTCTTTCTCTGCTTCAAGCTCAGCGCCTAGCTTAGCTAGACGAGCTTCAGCAACTTGGTCACGTAGAGGAAGTTGGATTTCTTCCATAGATGACTTAGTTACACGCTCGATAGTGCGAAGCATACGAATTTGGTTAGTGCGAACTAGAAGGATCGCTTTACCCTTACGTCCAGCACGGCCAGTACGACCGATACGGTGGATGTATGACTCAACATCAAATGGGATGTCGTAGTTGAATACGTGCGTAATACGTGGAACGTCAAGACCACGAGCTACAACATCAGTTGCAACTAGGATGTCAATAACACCTTGTTTGATGTGATCAACAGTACGCTCACGTAGAGACTGAGGAATGTCACCGTGCAGTGCAGCTGCTTTGAAGCCACGTGCAGATAGCCAGTCAGCCAGACGCTCAGTATCTTGACGAGTACGTACGAATACGATTGACGCGTCAGTTTCTTCAGTTTCAAGAAGACGAGACATTGCTTCATCTTTCTCTACACCTTTCACTACCCAGAACTGTTGTTGAACTTTGTCTACAGTGTGGTTTTTACCAGCAACGTCAACCGTTACAGGGTCACGAAGGAAACGTTCAACGATCTTCTTCAGCATTGGAGGCATAGTTGCAGAAAACAGAACGCGTTGTGCTGACTCTGGAGCGTGCTCCATGATCGCAGTTACGTCATCTACGAAACCCATGTTTAGCATTTCGTCTGCTTCATCAAGAACGAAAGTACTAACTTCGTCTAGGTGTAGACGTTCGCGATTGATAAGATCTTGAACACGGCCTGGAGTACCGACAACTACATGAGCGCCACTTTTAAGAGCACGCATTTGGTCGACAATAGATGCGCCACCGTAAATCTCTAGAACTTTCAAACCTTTGATGTTTTTACCAAGGTTTTTCATTTCCGCTGCAACCTGAATTGCCAGCTCACGAGTCGGAGCAAGTACAATCGCTTGCGGTTTGCGTTGGTTTAGATCGAGTTTGTTGAGAAGAGGCAGAGAGAACGCTGCTGTTTTACCTGTACCTGTTTGAGCTTTACCCAGCGCGTCAGCACCTTCCAATAGGTGTGGGATTGCCGCAGCCTGAATTGGAGTTGGTGACACGAAACCCATTCCGTCTAGAGCAGAAAGGATAGAATCATTCAGAGATAAATCACTGAATTGAATAACAGAATCTTGCATTGGGATCCTACTTAATTAAACAAAAAAACAGTCCCATATGCTCTTCCAATTCGATACTGATCCATCCAGATACTGATTCCATTCAGACGGGAACACAGCACAGTACACAACCGCGATAAGCCATTAGGGACGACTAAGGGAGGCGGATTATTCCTTAAAAGCATAAAAAAATCCAGAAAAAATTGAATTACATCACAATTTATTCTCAACAATGGTATTTTTAGCATATTTTTCCACCAACCCTACCATTCCCCGTAGATTCGCGTAACTCACAGATGAGAATTTCATCAATATTTAAGCCAATTTCTCGTGGTTAAATTGGCAAAATTCACAGCGAAATTACGCTCCACAGGTAGTAATAATAGCTCGCAATGATTATAGTGTGCCCAACTCCATAGGTAATTTAAGAAAAGATGTTTCAAGATAACCCACTACTCGCTCAGCTTAAGCAGCAAATCCAAGAAAACCTGCCTAAAAAAGAAGGCTCAATAAAAGCCACAGATAAAGGCTTTGGCTTTTTGGAAGTGGACAGTAAGACGAGCTTCTTCATCCCGCCTGCGTACATGAAAAAGTGCATGCACGGTGACAAAGTCATCGCCATTATCCGCACCGAAAATGAACGCGAAGTTGCAGAGCCACAAGAGCTGCTGGAACAAGCCGTGACTCGCTTTATTGGTCGAGTAAAAATGTTCAAAGGCAAGCTCAACGTAGCACCTGATCACCCACAGCTTAAAAAGCTATCTCTTAAAGCGAAACTAAAGAAAGGTCTAAAACCTGACGAGTTCGCCGAAGGTGATTGGGTTGTCGCACATCTTATTCGCCACCCTCTAAAAGGCGATAACTCTTTCTTCGTAGAAATTTCTGAAAAAATCACTGACGCGAATGATAAAATTGCGCCTTGGTGGGTGACGCTTGCTCAAAACGATCTACCAAACTCTGAGCCAGCAGGCATCGATAACTGGGAACTAAAAGACGACGCGGAGCTAGAACGCGTAGACATGACTCATGTTCCATTCGTCACTATCGACGGTGAATCGACTAAAGATATGGACGATGCGCTGTACGCGAAGAAAACCGTATCTGGCGATTTCGAACTCACCATCGCTATTGCGGACCCAACCGCTTACATCACACCTGAAGATGAAATGGATAAAGTAGCGCGTGAGCGTGGCTATACTATTTATCTTCCAGGCCGCAACATCCCGATGCTACCTCGCGATTTAGCGGACAACCTATGTTCTCTGATTGAAGGAGAAACCCGCCCTGCTATTTGCTGTACCGTAACGGTAAGTAAAGATGGTGTGATTGGCGACAATATTAAATTCTTCGCGGCAAACATCAAATCACATGCACGCCTAGTATACGATCACGTGTCTGATTGGTTAGAAAACGGCAGCTCTGAAGCATGGACGCCATCTGAAGAGATCGCGACTATCGTTCGTGATCTTTATGAGTTCTCTCTTGCTCGCGCTGAATGGCGTGAGAAAAACGCAGTGGTCTTCCCTGATCGTCCTGACTACCGTTTTGAGCTCAGTGAAGATAACGATGTAATCGCTATCCACGCAGACATGCGCCGCAGTGCAAACCGTCTTGTTGAAGAATCCATGATTACCGCAAACATCTGTGCAGGTCGTACATTACGCGATAAATTTGAAACAGGTGTCTTCAATACGCATGCAGGTATCAAGAACGAGAAGATTGAAGAAGTGGTTCAACTTGTCAATCCAGAAGGCCAGTTGGAGTTCACAGCGGAGTCTATTGCTACGCTAGAAGGCTTTGCTGCGTTGCGCCGCTGGTTGGCTGCTCAAGAAACGTCTTATCTAGATAACCGTATTCGTAAGTTCCAAGCATACAGTGAAGTGGGTAATCAGCCTCTGCCTCATTACGCAATGGGTTTAGACATCTATGCAACTTGGACATCACCAATTCGTAAATACGGTGATATGATCAACCACCGTATGTTGAAGGCCGTCATCCTTGGTAAAGAACCCGTACAAAAACCAGATGACCAAGTAGGCGAAGAGCTAGCTCTACATCGTAAACATCATAAAATCGCTGAGCGAAATGTCTCAGATTGGCTATATGCACGCACGCTTGCTGATGAGCCGAGCAAGAAAACTTGTTTCACAGGTGAGATTTTCGATATTAATCGTGCAGGCGCACGTGTCCGACTTCTCGAAAATGGCGCAGCAGCCTTTATTCCTGGTGCACTAATTCTTGATAATAAAGAAAGAATTGAGTGCAATGGCGACAACGGTACCATCTCTATCGATAAAGAGGTCGTATACAAACTTGGGGATACATTGGAAATTGTCCTTACGGACGTAAACCAAGAAAACCGCAGTTTAGTTGCAAAGCCAACCCAGGTATTCGCTGAACAACCAGCAGCACAAACAGAACAGACTGTAAGTGAATAATACCGAATGAAGTTAAAAGGCGCTCTATTGAGCGCCTTTTTTATTTGTTATGTAAAACGATAAGAACGAGTATGCCGAACATTGAGATCATTCGCTTTAATCACTTCACTGCGCGCAAAAGTGAGCGTTACACTGCAACACATAATGGATTATATATTGTTGAAGAAGGTGCCCTATTAGTTCATCAACCTAATGGTGAGCAATTTGAACTTAAAGCCGGAGATTTCACACTCTATAACTCCGCAGATCTGAGCAGTGCAGAAGCCGTCTCTAGTGACGGTGGCTTTAAAGCACTGGCTTTGGTCTTCAACCCAAACATATTCTGTGACTTTAAGAAAGCGCACCCGATGCTACGTTCCAAAACGGAAGAAAGGCGCTTCTATCCTTTTTCAACGCAATCCAGTAGCGAAGTAGCACAATTGAAGGACATGTTGGTTAAGTTAGCGAGTCGCAACGCTCCAGACTACACACAAAGCCATATCGCAATGGCATTGCTGTCGTTGATGGTTGAGGTAGAGCCAAACATCCTATCTATCATAGATGATGCAAGTAGCCTGAGCGACTCTCAAAAAGCCATTAAGTACATTGAGGGTAATATTGAAAAAGACATCACGCTAGAAGGCTTAGCGGCTCATATGAGCATGTCCATCGCGACCTTGAAACGTCGCCTCGCCGCAGATGATCTTTCGTTTTCTCAGATATTAAAGGTGAAACGGATAAACTTCGCAGCAACCCAACTGCGCAAGTCAGAAAAATCAATAACAGAAATAGCGTTTGAGTCTGGTTTTAAAAGTGCAGCGCATTTCAGTACAGCATTTAAATCCGTTTACAACATGACCCCCAAAGACTTTAGAAACCAAGTCGTTAAGCCTAAAGTATAAATCATGTCGGCATTCGCATCCGTTGGGCTCGCCCTATTCCCAAAAACACGCTTGAGGATCGCGCTCCAACTCGTTGAGTAAGTCCTCAAGCATTCGGCTAAATGGAAGTGGCTTATAAGGCACCCACCTTAACAGCTCGTTGTGATATGTGGGAACATAGAAATACCAAAGTTGGTTGTCCTCATCAAACATGATCTTCGCGACGGGAGAAGTATACTCGCTATGCTGGGAGTCGAGGAGAAAATGCGCCCGATGAAGCTCAACGCCATTTTCTACTAGCTCATAGAGGCACTTGCCCTGTTCGACAGGCAAGTTAGCATTACGCGCAGAGCAGAGCGATTGAACTGATTTGTATAAACGACTTGTCGCCATTTGGGACACTGACATCAACGTTCTCCCGATGGATGATAGTTAGAGCTGTCGATCCTAGTATATAACCTTTACATCATCACCGATGGTAGTTATCTACCTAACTCAAGTATAAGATAGCTATATTATCATTTACCCAGATTATCATCTCAATCCACTTGGAAACGCTAGCTCCATCACCTCTTGACTAGAAACAATTCCCCTGTTTAGCGCTAACAGTTCACAAAAGTGTAACCTGAACGCAATATCATAAACTCTGCTTTATCCCGTATATGGAGTTTAATATGTTACGTTTTACTGTGGCGACGTTATTGGCCATAGCAGTCTCCCTCCCTACCATTGCAAAAGAAATCAACATCTCGGGTTCAACGTCGGTTGCTCGTGTGATGGATGTACTTGCTGAGGAATACAACAAAACACACCCAGACGATTACGTTGCTGTTCAGGGCATTGGTTCGAGTGCTGGTATCACCATGGTCAATAAAGGAGTAGCCGAAATAGGCATGAGCTCTCGCTATCTGACTGAAAGCGAAAAAGGTGAAGATCTCAATGTATACCCTATCGCTTATGATGGCCTCGCTGTTGTTGTAAACCGTACCAACTCTGTAGAAAACCTTTCTCAGCAACAACTATTTGATATTTACAAAGGTAAAATTAAGAATTGGAAAGAGGTCGGGGGCGCAGATCAGCCTATCGCGGTGGTTACTAGAGAAGCGTCTTCAGGTTCACGTTACAGCTTCGAAAGCTTGCTGGGACTGACCAAAATCGTTAATGATCGCCTTGTCTCGGATATCAGCCCAAACAACTTGGTTGTAAACAGCAACAGCATGGTAAAAACCATTGTTAACCATAACACTCGCGCCATTGGTTTTATCTCTGTAGGGTCAGTAGATCGCTCGATCAAGGCGATTCAGTTAGATGGTATTGACCCAACCTCGACAAACATTAGCAATCATAAGTACAAGTTGGCGCGACCATTCCTAGTGCTATACAAAGTAGATAAGATTAGCGATGCAGGTAAAGGTTTTATCGCTTTCCTTCGTTCAGAGCAGGGACAAAAAGCGATTGCAGGTTACGGTTATACGCCAGTAAAAAACTTTAATCAGTAAAAATGAAAAAGAGAGCACCTTGATGCTCTCTTTTACTATGTCGTGTTCTATCCGGTTTCGGAATTAGAAATGCAGTTGAATTACAGAGACCACAACCGCACCAGGTCGACGAATACCTTCAATTTCCACTTTAATTTCGCGCTCAATCTCCAAACCTTTTTTGATTGGCGTTACTTTTGTTAACGTGCTGACTGCACGAACATTATTGCCTGCTTTGACAGGGTAAGGGAAACGGACTTGGTTTAAACCCAAGTTAACTACCATTTTAGCTGTTGGGAACATTGGCTTGTCTGGATCGACTGAATCCGTCAGTTTAGGCAGCAATGCTAATGTTAAAAAGCCATGAGCGATAGTTGTCTTAAATGGAGATTCAGTTGAAGCACGCTCTGGATCAGTATGAATCCATTGCATGTCTTCCGTTACCGCACCAAATTGGTTAATACGTTCTTGAGACACATGAACCCAATCACCAGTGTGAATAACTTCGCCAATTTTTTCACTTAACTCGTCATAAAGCTTTTGAGCCTCAGGTGCCATTACGATCGGTGCAGGTTGAGGTGCAACTTCTTCGTTGACGGCTGGCTGCTGGTGATCACGAACTTTTGAGAAAAGAAAGCTATTTTGAGCTTTCCCCAAAAAGTCACTCCAATAATCGCGTAACGTTGGAGACATCCAATTCATAAACTCGGATTGATGAGCAGAAATCGCATCAACTTTGTCTTTAAATAGATTTGTGACCTTCATAAACACCCTTAAGAATTCTAAGCACAACTGGCTATACCAGTTAATTTTGAATTAGTTCACAAAGTCTTGCAAATACTTTCGGGCGAACACATGTACCCTAAAAGCATGTTATGTCTTATATATCAGCAAGATAACAATAAAACACCATTTTATTGACGTGCGCCAATATAAAGTAAAAACTCTATAAATTGGTACTTTTTGTCCCTTTTTCACTCCGTTTTCAAACTGTCCAACATCACATCAGTGATCATAAAACAAGCAAACAGTACTTCTATTATAATTCAGCACTTTACAAGTCGGACTATGCTCCTTATTATACCGCCCACAACGGAGAGATGGCTGAGTGGTTGAAAGCACCGGTCTTGAAAACCGGCATACGTTAATAGCGTATCTAGGGTTCAAATCCCTATCTCTCCGCCACTTATTTAGAGAGCTCGCATTTATTGCGAGCTCTCGTCGTTTTAGCTCTTACAAAAACGAGATTTAGAAATCCTCGCTCGTAAGCGAATCCAGCACTTCACTATATTCCAGTTAAAAGCCCGCTAATGTTTAGCGGGCTTTTAACTTCGATTTTCTAAAGTTTAAGCAAACTTCTTAATCATTTCAGACAGGTCATTGGTGCAATTTTGCACTTTGGTGTTCATATGATTCGTTTCAGTCATCAGTTCATACGATTCACTGTACTTTAAATTAAGCGACTGGATGTTTTCATTTATTTCATCCGTTACATAAACCTGCTCTTCTATCGCGACCGCAATTTGTTGGTTTCGTTCGACGACGTCCTGAACAAGGGACTCCAGTTGTTGAATGCTATCCAAAGCAGTACCTAGCAATGTTACCGTTCCGGTCGACATTTCATTACCTTTCTCTAACGCAGAAACCGCTGATTTGCTCCCATTTTGAATCCCTTCAATGGCCGATTTAATCTCTGTTGTCGATTCCTGAGTTCTTTTAGCTAAGGTTCTCACTTCATCTGCTACAACGGCAAACCCTCTGCCTTGTTCGCCTGCCCTCGCGGCTTCAATTGCAGCGTTCAACGCTAATAAATTAGTTTGTTCGGCAATACCATTGATGACTTCAACAACGGTTCCAATTTGCTCGGTTTGTTGGTTCAAACGTATGACCACTTTAGATATTTCGCCGAGCTCACCCACCAGCTCTAGTACCGATTGGTTAACATTATCGATAACGCTACGGCTGTCTATCATCGTATTTTGCGCTTCTAACGTAGCCTCGGCGGTCGCTTGAGCATTATTTGATATCTCAGATGAAGAGGCTTGCATCTCGTTGACCGCTGTTGCGACCGAGTCAATCTCCACTTTCTGTGCGCTTAAGTTCTCCGTCACTTGCTGGCTATTTGTCGCAGCACTGTTAGCACTTGCGCGCGTTTTTTCGCAAGAGTCTTTTACAGACACGCCAACGCGCCCCAATAGCGCATTGGCAAATTGCTTACGCATCTTCATACCCAGCTCAATCTCAGCCAGATCGTTGATTCTTCCGCAATAAATATATTCCATGAGTGGATTGTTGAAGTCTTGCCTAGCCTGTTTAGCGAGCTTCTCAACTGGTCTGGTTAATACATAAATAGAGAAAACGGAAAGTAACGCAACAACGCCAAACGCTATCACTGGTGATTGATTCATTTGTAGAATGAGTAAGCCAAGAAGGTTTGAAATTAAAAGGAAGAAGGCCGATCTCATCCACAAACGTGTACGAGGAAGATACATTTTCCACGGCTTACGATTATTTCGAAGCTTCGAATACGCTTTTTCCGCTCGCTGGATGTGTATACGCTCAGGTTTAAATCTCACTGATTGGTATTCCACAACTTCACCATTAGATTTTATAGGAGAAGCAAACGCGTCAACCCAATAATAGCCGCCGTTTTTACGTCGATTTTTGACCATTCCCATCCAGTGTTTGCCAGTTTTCAGGTGAGTCCATAAATCTTTAAAAGCCTGTTTTGGCATATCAGGATGACGCACAACATTGTGGGGTTTACCGATAAGCTCCCCTTCATCAAACCCCGCGACTTCATTAAAGTTTTCACTGGCATATTTGATGTAACTGGAGGTATCGGTAATGGAAACTAGGCTGTAACTCGAAGGGTAATCGTATTCCGTTTCACTCATAAACATGTGTCCTTACATTGATTAATTAACAAACGGCAAATATGAATTTATCAGCATAACATATACATGCATAATGATAGGTTGATTCAAAAATAAAACAAAATTATTGACAAGTTTACTTGTTACTTAATGACTCTAGTCGCATTTTTATCCTCTACTACAAGGCTTCGTTAATATGCACAAGACTGAGCACTGTTCAAAATTAATACACAAAAGCGCTTCCGTACTGAGTTCGTAAATTGTTATAAGTAATCCACTAAAACGAAAACAGGGAAGACAAACACAATGACTATTCACTTTCGTCAGCTTGCAGCTAAGAGAAACACGACACACTTGTTTATTGACGATTGGAAAATTAACACTCAGCAGTCTTGGGGGATATTCAGCGCGGATGGAGATATTGGCTCTCTGCTTGGAGACCTTATTTGTGATGAAATGTCACCAAATAGTGGGGAAATTGAGCTAAATGGGCTGTCCGTTGCGCAAGTGTCGTTATCAGAGCAACAGCGATTACTGGAAAGAGAATTAGAAAAGGATGATACGGATTTTCTTGATCGTATCGACCAAGGGAGCACTGTTTATTCATTAATCCTAGAGCAGAGCCAAGACACCAACTTAACTGAACAGCTAATTAATGATCTCGACCTAAGTCATCTTAAAGATAGTGGCTTCCGCGTTCTCTCTACCGGAGAAACCAGAAGAGTAATGCTCGCCCGAGCTTTAGCCACACAACCTGACTTAGTATTACTCGATAATCCATTTACTGGCTTAGATATTGCGCACCGAGCTGCTCTCGCTCGCTATTTACACTCGCTTTCTCAAAATGTGCAACTACTCGTAACCTTCTCTCGCGAATCTGACATGCCTGAGTGGATCAATAGCATCGCGCTTTTCAGTGCAGGAAAGCTTGATAGTACAATGGATAAGTCCAGTTGGGATAATCATCCAATCATTGGACAAATAAAATCTCAGTCAGAGCAACAGAGTGAAGAAATGATGAGCTTGATACGTCAGCATCAGCACTCGACGCCATTCAACAACCCAATATTTGAACTAAAGAATGGGACTGTTGAATACACCGATAAGAAGATTTTTACTGACTTGAACTGGCGCATAGACAAGGGCCAACATTGGCAGGTCAAAGGCCCAAATGGTTGTGGAAAGAGTACCTTACTTGGATTGATCTTTGGCGATCATCCGCAATGCTACAGCAATGACATTGATATTTTTGGTAAAAAGCGTGGTACTGGCGAGACAATCTGGGAAATTAAGCAGCATATCGGTATGGTGTCTTCAGCGCTACACCTCCAATATCGAGTCAATTGCAGCGCATTAGAAGTCATTTTGTCAGGATTTTACGATTCGATTGGGTTGTATAACCAGCCAACTCGCAAAGAGATGAATATTGCAAACGAGTGGCTCGATATCTTACATATGAGCCAGTACAAAAAAACCTCATTCAAGCAATTAGAGTACGGTCAGCAGCGACTATTACTGATTGCAAGAGCCATCGTGAAACAACCCACATTATTGATTTTGGACGAGCCGTATCAAGGGTTAGATTTTTTGGGTAGACGGTTAGTTAAGAACACACTTGAGCTCATCGCTAGAGAGAATTTAAGCCAACTATTGTATGTGTCTCACTACCAAGAAGACCGCTTAGATAGCATCAAAAATGAGTTAGAGTTTGTGTTTGATGAAAATGCTCAGTGTTATAGAGCTAACGTCTACCAATCATAATGACTTCGCTGCGCAAGCTGCTCATAAGGTAATGGTTTGGAGTATAGGTATCCCTGATGATATCTCACTCCCATCTTCTTTAAGTGTTCAGCTTGCGCTATGGTTTCCACGCCTTCAGCGATCAATTGTACTTGTAATTCTTCCGCGAAGTGAACCATCGCTTTTAAGACAGAAGCACTAAGGCTAGGAATACCAATGGTTTCGACAAAGCACTTATCGATTTTTAAGTAATCTATGCGCATGTGCTGTAGAAATGCTAACGAGGTTTGGCCAGTTCCAAAATCATCGATCAGCACATCAATACCATGCACTCGCAGCGCTGCAATGCATTTTCTCGCCTCTGAATCAATGAGCTGACGCTCCGTTATCTCTACCCCTAATGAGACTTTGTTTCGGCTCAACTGTCTGTCGAGCAATTGAATTTTTCTGATCGCGTTTGGTCCGACTAAATAACCAGGCGGCACGTTAATACCAAGGTGGACAGGCTGATCAAAGCCTAATTTACTGAAGTCCTCTGCCGCTTTATCCAGAACGAAATCAGTAAGTAAAAAAACCAATCCACTTTGCTCTGCCGCAGGGACAAACTCATCCGGAGAAATGAACCCCTTACTTTGATGCTCCCATCGCACTAGCGCTTCAAACCCGAATAACTGGCCGGTATCAACGTTAACTTGCGGTTGGTAATACAGGGTCAACTCTCCTCTTTTTATCGCTCTTTTAAGATCCAGTATCAAATTGCGATGGGGATCAATAAACTTATTCAACGCATACAAGCAAAGGTAGATAACGAAAATAATTGGAATTGAGTACAAAAAATAGGAAAGTGTTCTCTGTTTGACGAAAAGATCGCTGGCTTCGCTCAAAGCTTCATACTCAAACATTTGCGACGATTTGATACCGATAGGATTACTTCCCGCTCTTAATGCTCCTTCAGGTGAAACTTGATCATGGATAAACAGCGCAGAGCGTTTTAGGCGTAAATCGTTGTTAAACCCTATTGTTGCATTAAAGTAGTCATGATCGATAATCGTTACGGCTTGATAACCCCGCTCTCCCTCCGTTACCACTAGCAAGAACTGATCGTACAAGCTATCAACACTACCAAGCGCTAGCGTTTGTCCCTTGGGAAAGGCGATGTGCTCAGCTAACGGTTTAGAGATACTTCCCAATTTCGAAGAACAAGTAATGACTCCCTCTTTCACAATGAGCATTTCTTCAATATCTCGTTCAAACATTAAGCTTTGCTGGAGCTCTTCACATCGTTCAGGGTGTAGCAGCGCCGTGCGGTTTTCTGTCTCTATTTGGAATAAAATTTCATCTGCAATTTGCACATTTTTTTCTAATAAATGATTGAGATTGTTTTGCACGCTTTCACGAGCTAAATACAAAACTTCTCCAATAACCAAGGGAATAGGCAGAAGGAAAATGATGGCTTTTTTAAAAATCGCCTTATTCAGCATATAAAAGTAACCTTTTATAAAACCGATTTACTGAGATGGTACCTCGATTCCGATACCCGCTAGCAACTCACGTTTTTTAACATTATTTGTTTGGATTAACTCAGTATGCGAAACGCTGAGTAATACCGCAAACTAAACAATGTCTTATTCACTCCTGTTCCAATTTAGTATCAAGCGCCTCAAACCTGAGACTTTAATTCGACACCATGTTATGTCTATCGGTACTTGCGAAAGTCTTTACCGGTCTGTTTCTCATCATGTAAGAATTACCCATTAAAATTATTTTTCTTTTCTCAGTAATTAAGAATTATATTTGTCGTAACTCCTACAACACGTTACAACACTCTCATGACGACAAACAAAGCTAATGCTAACCAGGTAAACGAAAAATCACTGCAGTTGTTAATGCAAGTTGCAGTTAGTCCGTTCCCAGTTTCTGCGAAAGCGCTAAGCGAGCAATTGAACGTTCCTTTAAGCAGCCTTTACCGACACTTAAAACTGCTTAAAGAGTGGAACTTGATCGAAGAAAGCGTTCACGACAAGACATTTGTCGTTGGTCCAGCGGCATTATTACTCATGCACAGCTATGAGACCGCGCAACATGGGCTCGACATGGTCGAAACCATACTGGCTAGGTTGGTACAACAAACCGGGGAAATGGCCGCTTATATGGTACCAGCTGGTTATCGTGCGCTTTGTGTCAGACAGAAAGAAAGTATGCAGGCGCTGCGTTGCAGCTTCGTCCAGGGTCAAAGTCAACCTCTGCTGCGCGGTGCCTCATCTAAAGTGATGCTCGCTTTTATGCCTCAAAGTCGATGCGAGAAAATCTTGAGATATTTTAATCAAGATCACCGACGCGACGAGTGGGAAAAAGAGCTCACAACCATCCGTAAACACGGATATGCCGTCAGTACTTCTGAGATTGACCCTGGTGTTTCAGGTATAAGCGCACCGGTAATGAAAGGAAGCAAACTGATTGGCGCAGTCTCGGTGATGGCTCCGGCCCACCGAGTCGAAAAGGATAAGCAGCGCATTATTTTACATGTACTGCAAGCGGCAAGGGCACTACCACCAGAAAGGTAATTCATCATGTTAAGCTTTTTCAAACGCTATAAACTCCATCACACAGTGAAACAGCCGCAACATTACCCTTTTTCTTTTATGACAGTGTGCGAGTATTTACCTCCTATGTCGAAGGGTGCGTTTGAATTAGCTGATCAAAGTTTGGAAAATGCTAGTGATTGGCTTTACCAACAACATGATCATGAAACCGCTGAAAACTTTGGTCACTTCAACCACGACAAGCTGGAAAATGGCGAGTTTCAGGAAGCGTTAAGTCTTTCGCTTTCTCGTCATTCTATTCCCGTTTTAGTGACCAACTGTACCGAGGCAATCTTGTCAATGTTACCTGTGGTCGTATCCTATCGAGACGAAGTGGGTGTCGTAAATATCGGGCATAACATGAACTTGAAGCCGACACTTGAGCCACGCTTAGGCTCTGCATTCCATTTTGCTCTTTCTCGCTATCAAAACGTACGATTGTTTTTTGCTGGCGTCTGTGAGCAAGAGACGAAGCAGGAAACGTGGGAATACGCGGAAGATCAAGGTTGTGATTGGGTGACCGAGAAAGAGTTTTCTTTTCGTCATCGCAATAACGTTAAGCAACAGATCGGCAATTACCTAGACCACTGCGACCAAATAATCATTAGCATCGACCTTGGATCTCTAAAAACCAAAAACAGCCTTGATGGCGCGTCAGAAATTGATATCCAAATGGTTCTACGCACGATTAGGCAATGTCTGGTTGCAGGTAAAGTGAGGGCAATTCAGCTCGTTGGCGATCGAGATTGCCTGGTCTATTCGAGACAAACGAAAGCCATACTAGAAGAGTTATATCAGATGGCTCCACTCATCGTTCACGCTGCATAGCGTTATAAACATTCAGAATCAGGATCGCTTCCTTCCTGATTCTGAACCAACATGCTTACTTATTATCCTTAACTAACAAATAGTTACACATATAAATCGACACACATCACACTGGCCTCTTGAACTAACCTGACACTTACGTTGTAATAAGGCCGCTAAACTTTGGTATGACATACGAAATAAAAAATAACCAAAGTTCAATAACTAAGCTGCTTCAAAACAAAAAATTACCGCAGCTATTCCAATTTCAGTGAGCATTTGCTCACGCTCGCTTGATGCCATCTTGTTCCACTCATTAGGACATTTGATGATGCGTCTTTGCAGTATTTTCACTGCGGTTCTTTTTTTACCGCTAACCTCACACGCCACCACTTATGACTTAGCAGATATCAAGTCAAACACTAATGTTGCCTTTTGTAAAAACGGAACCATTCATGTAACGGGTTCTACTTACGATTGCACTACAAATATTGTTCTCCCGAAAGGCGATCAAATTATAAATAGTAGTCAAAGCTCATCGTCTTTAACCGCTCATGGTTCCATAACACTCCGTGGGCAGAATGTCATAGGCTCAAAGGAAAGCCCTATAAACATCAAAGCTAAAGGAACTTGGTTAAAAATTAATGGTAATAGCTACGTACTAGGTAATGTCTCTGCTTTAGGTTCTATAAAAATAACTGATAGTGAAATCGAAGGAGATATAGAAACCAATGGTGTTGGTGGAAATGGCCGTTCTGTCGAGTTTTACGGAGAGCACAACGTCCTTAATGGCAACATCATTGCTCAAAGTGACGTGTACATCGAATCTGGTATGTTCTGCGGTGATATCAAATCAAAAGGAACAAAAGTAGAAATTAATCAACTGGAATCGTCGCTTTCTAATACACCAATAGTTGTGGGCAACATTAATGCTCTATCGGGGATAAATCTTAATAATACGACAGTTTTTGGTTCTTTGACATCTCAGGGACATACTGTAGATACAGGTTTTGGCACGACCAAAATATATGCGAATAAGCAAGCTATTTCGGCAATGCATTTTTCAATTAATAACTCCAATACTTCTATTTGTGGTAGTGTGACAGCCACCCTAGAATCAAGTTCAAATTTCAACCACTATTGTGGCATTGATGAACCCAATTGTAGTTACGCAAATCAAACACCAACAACTTGCCCTATTCCTTCTTATATCCCTGAATGTAAAATTACGCCTCCATCAGAGAACGACTTCGACCTCAGCGTCACACCATCGGACGACATGGCACTGATGTGCGGCGACGATCTTCCGCAATTTACAGCAATGACAACCAATAATGGAGAAGTTGTAAGCGCAGAAGTCAGTGCAGCCCTATCACACCCTGACTTGTTCACTTTAGAGGTGATCAAAGGTCAGCAGACATTAAAAGCAAACCAATTTATGTCTGACGACAATGGTGAGCTCGTTGTTCGAGTGGTCCCGAACGATATTGATACCATCGCGTTAGGTACTAACTACACGCTGACTTTCACTATGGCAGAAGACACCAGCAAGCATCAAACGGTTAGCTTTATGTTTACGCCATTTATGTTTGAGGCCGACTCAAAGACGAAAAGCGCCACTTTAAATGAAATACGCGTTATTGCAGGTAAACCAGAAAACGTGCATACGCGATTGCTTGCTTGTGCTTCCACCGGCGAACCTGTAGTCGCAAGCAACTACAATGGTACTCCTAAGGTTTTTCATCCATTGGTTCAACCATTAGGAGGAAGTGAAGGAAACTTTAGCTATTCAGCGGAATTTAAAGACGGCTTGTCTGAACATGGTCTTGTCACGAACGAGTCCGGCATATTTGAAGTGACATTGTCCGATCATTTTGAATGTGAGGGATTTGAAGAGTGCCCTGAAGAAGGCAAAGTGGAAGTGAAAGGGACATTTAATGTGCACTCGCGACCATGGACATTCGCTATCTGTGACAACCAACGTGCTTTGCCTTCTGGCACCTCTGAACAAGGAGATGGGTTTATTGCCGCCGGAGAACTTTTCTCTCTAACAGTGAAGCCGATCATTTGGCAAACTGACGGCTCTGTAAGTGGTTCTGTTGAATCAGCACGTTATTGTGATGCCTCTATCACCCGTAATTTTATGCTTGATGACGCTCCAGCAGCATCGGTTGTCTTGTCGAGTGAGCAACATACGCCATCAGAGACAGCGAACCAAACCTCAAAATTGCTAAAAAGTAGTGACTCACTGGCTCAGGCGCATAATTCAGCCAAGAATGATCAATTCGTCTTTAATGGATTATATTGGGAAGAAGTCGGGAGCTTGAGAGTAAAAGCAAACCTAGAAAGTAAATATCTAGGTATGACTGTGAACGAAAGCTATCGTTACATCGGTCGTTTTTACCCAAAATATTTTCAAGTGCAAGACCAAGAATGGCACTACCCACATGGCCAAACTTTTGCTTACATGAATCAACCTTTTGAGAAAGTCACTTACGATGTTGTCGCACTCAATGCGAATAAGGAAAACGTGAAGAACTACGTCCACTTTTCATCTAACCTTCAACAACATTTCGACTTAGGCGAGCTAAGCTCATACTCCGATCGGTTTTTGCCGCCTAAGCCTAAGAAGGTAGACTGGAAACTACTGGGTAGCGCGAGTGTTGGAACGTTTGTGATCGAGAAGCCCTCGACCAATGCGACTTGTAACAATAGCCCATGTTGGAAAAAGAACACGACAGATAAACAATACCCTGATGGCCCATTTAATAAAGGGACTAACAGTGACAGCAGCCAAATAGGTTTAGTCACGACTAAAGCCGTTGATGAGGTAAACTTCTTCGACGATAGCGAAGTGCTCACAAAACAACCAGACATTCGATTCGGTCGTTTGAACTTTCAAGATGTAGGTGGCAACCAAGGCATGGTGATCAAAGTGCCACTTGATGTGGAAATTTGGCAAAACGGTCGATTTACGACTAACTTCGATGACAGCTCAACAACGGCGAGTGGTGAATATTACTTCAGCACGCCAATTTGGTCTCATGCGCTAGCAAACAACGCCCTGCTTTCTGGCGTTGGAACGATGAGTATTGGCAGAATGACCGATATCGTTGCAAGCCAAATTGACTCAGCACGCGAGCAAATACAATTCCACCTGGATTTAGACGGCTCAGGTAATCGCATCCCTTGGCTGAAATACGATTGGGATAACACGACAAGTGAAGAGGAAAATCCACCTGTTACAGTTACGTTTGGTATTCACCGAGGAAACGATCGCATTATTTATCGTGGTGAGCCAAATATGCTTGGCCTAAATTAACGCGAAACGACAAAACAAAAAAAGCCCCTATATTGAGGGGCTCTTTTCATCTAAAACGGATGTAATTTACTTTGCGCCACGACGCGCTTTCAGGCGCTTCACCATAGCAAGACGACGCTCTGCCGACCCTTGGTCTGTTGCCGACTGGTTCGGGTTATTACGACGACCTTGACGATTCTTAAACGCTGGTTTTGAGTGCAGCTTTTCAATGTAAGATTCACGCTGTTTTGGTTCATAGCCTGCAAGCTCAATACGGCGAATTCGCTGCTGGATTAGATTTTCAACCTGAACAACCGTGAGCTCTTCATCTCGGTTTACAAATGAAACAGCATGGCCTTGTTTACCTGCACGGCCTGTACGACCAATTCGGTGAACGTAATCTTCCGCTAGGAAAGGCATGTCATAGTTCACAACGTGAGGTAAATCTTCAATATCTAGACCTCGAGCAGCGACATCGGTAGCCACCATGACACGTGCTTTACCGGACTTGAACTCTTCTAACGCACGACGACGAGCACTTTGAGCACGGTCACCATGACAAACCACCGCTTTGATACCATCAAGTTTCAGCTCTTTTACAACGTCGTTTGCGGTCTCTTTGTAGTTCACAAATACCAACACTTGTTTCCAGTTCTTACGACCAATCAGCTCCGAAAGCAGTTCCGTTTTTCGCTCTTGATCAACTGGATATAACACGTGAGCAACTGTCTGTGCTGTCGTATTCGCTCGCTCAACTTCAATACGCTTAGGCTTACGCAGGATATCTTTTGCTAACAGATTTAGTTGGCTCGAAGTCGTTGCTGAAAACATCATAATTTGCGGATCAGTATCCACATCTAGCATGATCTTACGTACTGCGTGAATAAAGCCCATGTCCAAGATACGGTCTGCTTCATCAAACACTAAAAACTCTAAGTGTGCGACCGAGACATTACCTTGTTCAATGTGCTCTTCCAATCGACCTGGTGTAGCCACTAGGATATCTACACCGTTTTCTAATGCCGTTACTTGAGAAGACATTTTACGGCCACCGAAAATCGCAGCCACCGACAGGTTCGTGTACTTCGTGTAAGCTTTGATGTTGTCAGCAATTTGTTCAGCAAGCTCACGAGTTGGAGCCAAGATAAGTGCGCGAGCAGTCTTACGAGAAGCGCTACGGTTACTGTCTAGCAGCTGCTGAATCATAGGCAGAGAAAACGCAGCCGTTTTACCAGTACCTGTTTGTGCTGTAGCGAAAATATCATGGCCTTTGCGAGCCATTGGAATCGCCTTCTGTTGAATTGGCGTTAACTTTTCATAACCGCATTCTGCCAGTGCTTTAACCACTTCTGGCGCAAAACCTTGAGATGAAAATGACATTGAGCGTATTCCTTAAACAAACCACTAAAAATAGCTTTAAAAATTTAGCCGTGCACTATACCCGAATTTGAGTGATTTATCTCACTTTTCTCATTGAAATCCTACAAAAGAAAAAACGGTGAGCACAGATATATCAGTGGTTCACCGTTTTCGTTTAACCTTTGCGCAATTTAATGTTTGATGCCAGATAACTGAAGGAGAATTCGCTCAAGCTCATCCCATGGCAACAGCTGAGAATCTATCACTTCTAATCGTGATTCAAAGCCTTCTAAGCTGATTTCATTCACCGACACGACTCGGTTGGCAACATTAAACGCGTAACAACCTTGATCCGTATTGACCACTGCTTTAACACGCTCTGCGGTCAAGTCCGAAAGCATAGAGAAAAGCTTTTCAAAATCAAACTTATACTCTGCCCCAAACAACCACCCACAACTAAAATAACCCTGCCCTTTGTTCTCTTTGCGCACAAAGGCTTCACCAGGCGCCAACTGGAATTGAGGCTCTTGATGAGCGTGGTCATGATGATGTGACTCGATATGGGAAGAAGCGCTGCCGTAAACCCGTTCAATATCCAAGACTTCTATCGGCAACTCACCGTCATGAATAAGCTTACTGAATACTTTTGAAGGGGATTGGTCCGTCACCCAGTCATTAAACACATCAAGGTCGTGGCTGGAACATAGGTCAACCTTACTACCAATAACCACATCTGCACTGTCTAACTGGTCCACGAAGTTTTGGTTAGAAAGATACTTTTCATCACTTAAGTTACGCGGATCAACCAAGGCAATCGTCGCTTTAAGATCAACGTAAGGTTCATACTGCTGTGAGGTAAGCGTCGCGATAACCTGTTTTGGATGACCAAGGCCTGTCGGCTCAATCAATAAACGGTCCGGTTTTTGACGCAATAATGCGGTGATACCTACCGACATCGGCACACCCGCAGTGCAGCACATACAACCACCCGGCACTTCTTTAATCAGCGCTCCTTGGTCGGTCATCAATGCACCGTCGATGCCAATCTCACCAAATTCATTGACCAAAACCGCCCAGTTTTCTTTTTCCGGTTTGTTCTTCAGTAGATTTAAAATCGTGGTCGTTTTACCGACACCCAAAAATCCGGTCAGTATGTTGGTTGGTACTCGATTTGACATGCTTATCTCCGACACGTTAGTGCATTAATGCTCCAGCAAAGTATACGGAGAATGTGACTCGCTTCAACGCTTTTTATCGCACTCATCAAGCTCATTGCGTGATGCGTTGGCACACATTTTTCGAGCTTGTTTGGGTTGACTTATCAACTCTGAACGCTTCATATCGGACAAGTACCTACCGGTATAAATAACGCAAGTAAAAAACGCGATAATAGCGACTACGATGGGAAGAACTCCGAGCGTGTTTTCGAATTTAAGCGCAGCAATAGCCAACGCGAAAACAACGACAGAGATAAGTGCGATTGACTTACTTTTGTTGCTTTTCATAATAACTCGCCTTTCGTAAAGTTAGCCCCTAACACCTCCTGTACTAGAGGAATGCCAGTTTGAACAACATCCAACCTGACTATTCAATGCTACTCCTTTCGCTACTTGTGAAATTTGACAAAGCTAACATTTACTACAACATCAAACGACGAGCTTATTATTATCTTTCAGACACTTACTGGATTTTAAAACACTTACTAGCAAATCGTTCCACCGCTTACCAGGATATCGCTATCATTGGCAATACAAACTTGCGCCACCAGCCTTAGCCCTTCGACTATCATGTCCAAAGACATAGAAGGCTGACTGCCATCTACTGCTTGTTCTGGCAATAATGGGATATGAACAAACCCATGACGAATAGGTTTGTCTTTTAGATAATGTTGGATGCCATAAAAAAGGTGGTTACATACAAATGTTCCGGCACTGTTGGAAATCTGGCTAGGTATCCCCTGCTTTTGCAGCGTTTGAACAACACGCTTTATCGGCAGCGTCGAGAAGTAAGCATCAGGACCATCGGCCACCACGGGTTCATCAATCGGCTGATGACCAGCGTTATCTGGAATACGAAAATCATCGACATTAATTGCGACACGCTCTGGGGTTATCGCGCTACGCCCGGCCGCTTGCCCTACAGTAATCACACAGTCTGGCTGGTGCGCTTCTATTGCTTCAATAACGACTTTCACCGAGTCATATCGAACTACGGGGACTGGGCAAGTAACTATCACACCGCCTTTTATGGCCGCAGCCTCTAATTACTTGACCGCTTCTAAGGCGGGGTTAATGGCGTCACCACCAAAAGGTTCAAAACCGGTAATCAGGACTTTCTTCATAACAGCCTTTAGGAAAAGAGTTTTACAAATTATTGCACTCCCCTTTACCCCATCCAATAGCAAAAGTATTGATGAGATAAACCAGACAACATTATGTGACTCATGTCTAACCAGAGAGTGTTTTCTGCCTCATTGAATCTAGGCAAGTTCCGGACTATCGAGACTAACTTATTGATGATTAGTGGCAGGGCAAGGTTCTCTCATTACATGACGCACGTAGAAGCTTGGTTTCCACGCTTAACTTAGGTAGAGTACGCGACCGCAATGCAATTCGAAGAGATTGAATACAATGAATATTGATAACCATGTAATCGAAACGATTGAAGAGTTAGAGGCATTTCTGCATTTAGTAGAAAGCGGCGCTCTTGGCCTTGAAGGTGTCACTGGCGTTGCGCTAGCCACCTCTAATACCGATGGTCGTCCATTTGTTGCCGTATTAGGAGAAAAGCACCAATTGCTCCTCGGTCGCTGGGTTTCGCAGCACGTATATGACAATGGTAAAGACATCGTTCGTAACGGCCCAACCAGAAAACACTAAGCGCTCGACGCCACCTATAACATCACGCCGTCTTATACACCAAGCGTATGCTTTGAAAGCAATGCGCTTGGTGTACTCAAAAAATAAAAAAGAAAAGGCTAGCCTTTATTAATTTTGTCGGTATACTGCACATCAGCTCTTACGGAAAGAGCTATTAATGTAATTAAAGATCAAAGTTTCTCTCAGTTCCACATCGAATTCCTCGTTTACGTTCCTGCGACAAAATAGTTATCTCTAAAATCATATAGTAGCACTTGATATTAGCTAAAAATTCAATATTTAAAACAATCAAATATAGAGGTATCTATGTCTAATAAATTAACTGGTTCAGTAAAATGGTTCAACGAAACTAAAGGTTTTGGTTTTATTTCTCAAGACAATGGCGGTGATGACGTATTCGTTCACTTCCGTTCTATTGTTTCTGAAGGCTTCAAAACTCTTACTGAAGGCCAAAAAGTATCGTTCGTTGTTGAACAAGGTAACAAAGGTTTACAAGCAGCTGAAGTAACTGCTCTGTAATTCTTTGTGTGGCATCAATGTTGTTGGTGCCACAATCCCCTTCCACTTATTACTGCCCTTACTATTCTCTATCTAAGTTTATATACCCAAATCACTTACCTCTCCCACACCATCATTAATCACTTTCAATAAAGTCACTTTGGTATACATCTTTAGGTAATCACACAACCTACCTTGCAATTCCAGTTTGGAATTAAATTAATCTCATTCATATCTGAATCACTTCGCCTCATGCTTTGCTCATAAAAATAAAGTTTATAAAATAAAAGCGATTGGCGAATATCAGAGAAAAAATGAAATTAAATATATCTGCTCAATCAATAAATTCTAATAACTACGAGCACATAATCCCTAGCTGAGAGGTTGAGTCAGCACTGAAATGTCATTACATGAAGCCATTTATCGGACAACACTTCATAGGGACAGCGTGTGGAGTCACACACTTCGGGGTATTTGTTGAGTTAGAGGAACCGAACCGAAGGTCTCATTCCTTTATCAAGTTTCCAAAATGGTGAGTTCGAATTTGATGCAGTCAAACAAAAAATTTCCAGCCAGAGCGCCACGTTTACTTTAAGAGCTAAAGTGCACGTGTTGGTTAAAGACGCCGATTCGAGACAAAGAAAGATCATGTCCAACTTAAAAGACGCGGAACACGCGGTAGGTTAGCCTGTTTTAGGTTACTTTCTAATCCATTAATCAAAAATAAAAAATAAGCTTTTAATACCGCAATTAACTTGTGACATTTCGCTGACATCGACTCATTCTAAAACCCTAATATCTGACAAAGGAAACGAATCTAATTTTTGTTTCCAGACACCATCGCAGAGTGTATTTCCAGCATTCTGTTTGCCTCGAGAGGTTCTTATGACAGCCTAGGATCTCTCGAGGCTTTTTTGCATCTATTCAAACCACCTGATTCTACATCACAACTATTGTCCCCTACACAAGTTGTACTTTTTAACTAGTGCACTAGATCGCGAACTCTGATTTAAGCAACTGATCACACAACCACTTCTAAATTTTGGGTATAAAAGTATCAATACTTTCGTTAACTAGGATGTAAATAATGAAAAACTCGTTTGATCTCACTATGCCCAACGAAGAAGGATACTTTGGTGAATACGGTGGTAGCTTTGTTCCACCTGAGCTTGAACAAATCATGCATGACATCAACGCAGCTTATGAGGAATGCAGCAAAGATCCTGAATTTAAAGCGGAACTCGCTCGCCTGTATAAGCACTTTGTTGGACGACCTAGCCCAATCTTCCATGCGGAAAACTTGTCTAAAAAATACGGAGCAGACATCTACCTAAAGCGCGAAGACTTAAACCATACAGGCGCACATAAAATTAACCACTGCTTAGGGGAAGCCATTCTCGCTAAAAAGATGGGTAAGAAGAAACTAATTGCAGAAACTGGCGCAGGGCAACACGGTGTTGCGCTTGCTACAGCCGCGGCATTGGTTGGCTTGAAATGCGACATTTACATGGGTGAAGTTGATATCGCCAAAGAACATCCGAATGTCGTCCGCATGAGAATCCTTGGTGCTAATGTCATTCCTGCCACTCATGGGCGCAAAACCCTCAAAGAAGCGGTAGATTCTGCATTCGAAGCTTATCTGAAAGATCCTGATACACAACTTTATGCGATAGGCTCTGTCGTTGGCCCTCACCCATTCCCTAAAATGGTGAGAGATTTCCAATCAATTATCGGTAACGAAGCACGAGTTCAATTCAAAGAAATGACCGGCAAGTTACCCAATAATCTCGTCGCATGCGTTGGAGGTGGTTCTAACGCGATGGGGCTATTTACTGCTTTCTTAGAGGATGAACAAGTCGCCATTCACGGCGTTGAACCTGCGGGCCGCTCTTTGCAAAAGGTTGGCGAGCATGCTGCAACACTCACACTCGGTGAGCCAGGTATCATGCACGGATTTAAGTCTTACATGCTTAAAGATGCGCAAGGCGAACCTCAGGAAGTGTACTCTGTAGCAAGTGGCTTGGATTACCCATCGGTTGGGCCTCAGCATAGTTACTTAAAAGACATTGGCCGTGTCAATTACGGCTCAATCAGTGATGACGAAGCGATTGATGCCTTCTTTGAGCTGTCTCGTGAAGAGGGAATAATCCCTGCTATTGAATCCTCACACGCTGTCGCTTACGCAATTAAACTCGCACAGCAAGGAGAAACCGGCTCGATTTTGATCAACTTATCAGGCCGTGGTGACAAAGACATTGATTTTGTCGTTGAACACTACGGCGCAAAATACGGCATTGAATCACTCATATAGCCTAACTCCGTAGCCTAACCCTACATGCAAAAAGCTACCTGGTACTAGGTAGCTTTTTGTTTTTGTCTACTATTTTAAGAAGCAAGTCCCTTTACTCACTGCTCTCACTATACCTTTAGAGCATAATTCGATTAACCGATAAGAGCTGGAATGCCTGGAAGCTGACCAACAATAGCAAGGGAGCCTGCACATACGATAAACGCAGTGCCAGGAATCAGATATTTATCTTTGCGCGATAGTTCGTTAGCACGCTCATGGTCGCCGATAAGCCCGAGGTTATCCAACAGCATCGTGATTGCCCAACCGAAGACTGGATTAACGAATGCACAGGCAAAAATACAGATACCTGCACTGAGTGAATCTTTATGCTTATGGATCATCTGCATACCCGCTTCAAGGAGTGGTAAGAATACACCCACAATCAAAGCAACGCGCAGAACAGGTTCCCACATTGCTAGATCCATTGGGTAGCCAATTACCGCCGCCGCAATACACATGAAACCCGTCAACAGAGCGCCACCTGGAATAGGACGCTTGGCAATTGCGGCAGGAATCATGTACGTTCCCCAAGAAGAAGCTAGGTTTCCGCCCCCTAAGAGTGAACCAACCCCCTGACGAACAGATGCTCCGACCATCGTGTCGTCGACATCCATGAGTACACCTTTCGCTTCTTTTGGGTAGTTAAGTTCTTGAAACACACGATGGCCGAGATAATCAGGGGACCACATAGCGACTGCCAGTAGAGCAAATGGAGTCACGGCAATAAAGTGCTCTAGGGTTGGCCAGCCTAGCTGCCAGCCTGTATCTTCCCCCCACCAGTAGAATGGACTGAAATTAGGTAGGCCCGGTTCTGTGGTAAAAGCAAACTCAGCGCCCATCAAATAAGCAACAATACCCGCGAGTGCAGAGCACAATGGGATAGCGAGCCAACGTTTATTGATCTTGGCTAAGTAAGCGTAAACCATAACGGTTAGGCCTATGACCACAAACGAAATGTAACCTTGGTCCGTACTTGCAGCCCACGCTTCCGTCTTATTAATTTGCCCGAGCAACCCAACGGCACCAAGGTAGATCAACAACCCTCCTCGAACCCCGATACCAGTAAGAGTCATGAGTTTAGAGCCACCTTTGGTTAAGGCGAGAATTAACCCAAAAACACACACCATCAAACCTAGCGCGAGAGGGTGCCCTCCTGCAGCTGCAATCATAGGAATCAGCGGTATCATTGGTCCATGGGTTCCCGCTAAGTTTGCATTCGGGTTTAGGATGGCAGAAAACAGGATGACGAACAGGGCTCCAGCGATAAGTAATTCGTAACGCACGTTTTCTGCAATGAATTCCGGAGATAAACCAAACTGAGCAGCAAAAGCGGAAACCATGGCAGTGACCATAACCACTTTACCAATGGTTGCTGCTAATGCCGGTACCCAGTCTTCGATTTCAATACTGTAATCACGTGAAGGCAAATGAATTCCCCAGCGACGGAAACTCATGACGGTTAAATCATGATTTAGAAAGTCTTCTCGGCTTTCAAATTCATGCGGTTTTTTGCGCACATCCCTGTAAAAAGTCTTACTTTTGTCAGACATTGAGTCATCCTTTTATGTTTCAACGTTGAACTACGTCAACTAGAGTTTCGCTTGGTAGACAGGCCTTCGACCAATACGAGACAACACCCACATCAAACTTCTAGGCCATACTAAGAAAGCGGCATGAACCAATTTTGATTTTGAGCTTATTAAGCATGTGTTGCTATGGGTAGGAATATTAGACATTAGTAAAAGAACAACAAAAATCTCACTTATTACACAATAATTTAACATCGAGCTGGGACGCTTGAACTTTTAAGAGTCATTTTTGAGCAGAGAGCCAAGTAGAGCGGCCAATTCCGATTTATACTTTCAAGGTAGAGAGCACTGTGCTCGCATCCATCGCAAAGTAACTATAGATATCTCTACATTGTATACTTTGTTAAACTCCGCCCTTTAATGAGTAAGGCCCTTAAAAATGATGACTGACGAAGAGAGAATCGAGCTGCAACAGAACAATCCACTGCACGGATTAAAGCTAGAGACTATGTTGCAAGAGTTAGTGGATTTTTACGGCTGGGACATTCTAGATACAGCAATGCGTTTTAATTGCTTTAACACTAAGCCTTCGATTGCAAGTAGCGTGAAGTATTTAAAGAAAACCGAATGGGCGAGAGAAAAATTAGAAAACTTTTACCTTTATCGCTTTAAGCGCATGCCACGCGCGAGCGAAGAAGAATACAACTTACCACCAAGAGCTCGTACCTTCCCTCATGGCCTTGAACCTAAAGAGCCAATGCCGCTAACCGTTGACTCTATTCTTAAGTCACAAGCCAAAGCAGCGTCTGCATTTAAAAAGCGTTCACCTCGCGGACGCCCTGCTCGTCGCCAATAACACTATCTTGAAAAGCAATAGAGCCCTACTGGTAGCTCCAGCAGGGCTCTATTGTTCTTTAAAGGAATGGCTAGAAGCGAAGACTCAAGCTAGTGAGCATTCCTTTTCTCTAACAACTCCCGTAAGTAAACTCACATGTAGTTTACGTTTTCTATTGATTACGCTTTTTCTTCTTTTTACCCGTACCTGCCGGCTTCGCTCGCGGCTTCATTGGTAAAAAGTAGGCTTCACTCTGATCGTCTTCCACTTCAAAACCGACTACCTGCTCGCGTTCAAGTTGAAACTTATTTTTCTTTTCTATCACTTTGAAATGGTGGTAGTCGTCGTAATCGATAAGAGATAACCCTAAACCTACTTCACCAGCACGACCACTACGACCGATTCGATGCATATAATCAGCAGGGCTACGCGGAAGATCGAAGTTAATCACCACTGGAAGTTTTTCTATATCAAGGCCGCGTGCTGCGATATCGGTGGCAATAAGAACTTGAATCTCGCCAGACTTAAAACCGTCAAGGACACGAGTACGAGCGCCCTGCCCTTTATCACCATGGAAAACTTCAGCGGTAATACCGCGTTTTGACAACTTTTGAGCTAAATGATTACAGGCATTCTTAGCATTCACAAAAATCAGAGTCTGTCGCCACTGATGCTGTTTGATTAAGTGCGCGAGTACCGCCGTCTTCTCACCTTTATTTACACTAAACACGCGCTGCACCAAAGTGCTGGCTTCTGCGCTCTGCAACTGAACTTCAACAGGGTCGCGGAGCAACTGCTGAGCCAACGTCGTCACTTTATCAGGGAAAGTTGCAGAAAATAACAGCGTCTGTTTCTTCTCTGGGAGTAACGCAAGAATCTTATTCAGTTCTTCGGTAAATCCGAGGCTCAACATACGGTCGGCTTCGTCAAGAACAAGCGTTTTTACTTGGTCCAACTTAATCGCGTTACTGGATACCAGATCAAGTAATCGACCCGGCGTTGCAACAATGATGTCACAGCCACCACGAAGCGCCAGCATTTGTGGGTTCACCGATACACCACCAAATACGGCAACCGTTTTGATCTTATCTCTGAGATGGTATGAGTAAGATTTGACGTTATATGCCACCTGTGATGCCAACTCACGAGTTGGTACTAAAATCAGGTGGGAAACGAAGTTGCCACGGCGATTGTTTGATTCGTCTTGCTGAACAATTTTTTGCAAGATTGGCAGCGAAAAAGCAGCGGTTTTACCAGACCCCGTATTGGCACCACCAATAATATCTTTCCCTTCAAGGATATCAGGAATAGAACGGGATTGAATGGGCGTCGGTTGGCTGTATTCCAACGCTTCTAGTCGCTCGACTAATGTTGGAATCAGGCCAAGATCGGCAAATGTCGCTTGCTGTGTTTTATCTGTCATTACAATGAGTGGCTCAGTGCTAGTAAAGGCCGTGTATCTTATGCTATTTCGCGTCTGGATGTTAGAGATAATGGCCCAAACAGAAGATTGGTGAAAGAAGCACTATAGGGTTCAGGAACTTCCTTTCACTAACATGAGTTAATGGTTTCGATAACCAATACTCTACGACCAAGATGGTAAAGCTCACGACAAGCAAAGTGAAAAGGAGTCAGGCATTCTGACTCCTGTAAAGCAAAATACAGCTTGAGAAAACCCTATAGCTTATAATTGGACAAAAATGCGTTACGACAAATAGAATATTAGCAACTAATGGATAACTTCAAGTATTGAGAGCTAGCGCATGACATGTACATACGCTAGCAGGGTGCTTGTGCCAAGAGCTTGAAAGATGATTTAATCGCACGAACTAGGGTCTAAAACATACGTCCGACTTGAGGATTTTAATGTAAGTTCTTGTTCAGAAGTACATTCAATATAGTCATATTGCTTTATTTTTTCTCTCGTGTTGTTATCTAACCATATGGCAGAGGCAATAGAACTTAATACTATTATCGCTATAGAATATAGCCCTGTTTTTGTCGAAAATGGTACTTTTAGTAATAGTTCTGTTGACCTGTGTAGCATAGCTATGGGAATGATCGCTATAAAACCAAATATTAGAAGGCCTACAAAAGAAGCAACATTGTTCACTAAACCTGCTAGTTTTACTTTAGGAATGATACCGATTGAGTTGTTAATGCTAATTAACTCATTAATTGAGCTGTAGCTCAACCACACCATAAAAACCATAAGAGGCCAACTAGCCATCACTTTAAGCCAACGCTTTATCTTTAGTCTTCGGTTAAATTTTTCATTAGAAATCATTAATAGTTTTCTTTACTTGATTCTTCATCGGTTCCGTAAATTTAAATTGGTCATCTAGTTTAGATATTTCCTTTCCTACAATAAACGCAGTAACAGCGAAAATACCAAGTGTTAGAGCGGTTGGCACAACAAGTACCGTACTTAATGTTGCGACTCCCAGAATAGTTATTCCTTGAGCGATAACTCCTGCGGCAATGCCCTTAGATATATCCGCTGTAAATTGGCCGACCACTTCACCTAGCGTTTTTTCATCATGTAGAATGTAGTCAACCGCATTAACCGCACCACTAAACACAAGTTCAACATAGATGTTGCCTTTCAAGAAACTGACATTGCCTTGAACAGTATTTAGAGCATGACCAATTTTAAGCATTTGTGGTGTTGCTTCTTGCCAACGGATACCTAGGTCTAAATATTTAGGCTTGTAGTTCTCAACCACAATATTCATTACACCATTGATATTGACAGCTTTAGCGGTTGCCCCCAACCGCCAAGCTCTTTAGCGACCTCATAAGCGCCTTTAAGCCCCATGCCTACGCCAGTGTAGTCCTTGCCGTTCGAAAGTTGTCCATGCGAGTCTTTGATGAGCAAGTCTAAATACTCGTTACCTTCTTCAACAGTCAGTACCGCAATACTCACGTTCTCTTGTTGAGAGGTGTCCCACTGATATTCTTTAGCTTGCTTTTGTAAATCATCGTTCCATTCTTTTTCTGTTAGGTCGTAAGCTTGTTGGACCGCTTTGCGTTCAGCAAGAACGCGCTCGCTATTTTCAGCCCATCGTTTCTCATCGTTCGCGGTAGATCTCAGCTCTTCCTGACGTTCTCAGCGTTGACGTGCTGCTCGTTCTCTAGTGGTTTCTTGTCTTTCTTCTGGGGCTACAGGAGAGGATTCATATCTCATGGGAGTCGGTTTTACTGATAAATAAAAAGGATAATAACAATATTTTCAGTGATTTATCATCCCCAACAAGATTGCATGATGATTTAACCAATTAAATAGGCAGTTTGACTAATCAAACAAGCACAATGAAGGCTCAATAGTGTTGAGTTACATTCAATCGGATAACTTTTCGTAGGGTAAAACGTACGAACCAAATTTTGTAGAGTATTTATTCCAGTTCTTTTTTGGGGCAATAAAGAGTCAGCCTAACGGTCTGGCTCTTTTGAATGAAAACACTGGTCTCGTGGGTGAACTTGTAAGGCTGTGGCAGGTTACACTCACTTACTCCTTAGGCAGGTGACCAGTTTCCTTCGCAAGCTTTTGCATCGCCTCGGCAAACGTTGTTGTCCCGCCTTTAGCTTTAACCTGTATTACCTTATATGCCAACTTTTCCAACGCTTGGCGCTCTGCCAAAACAGCTTTGTCATCTTGCTGGCTACCTTGAGCTGGCTGATGAATGTAACATCCCTCTAATTTACCATCTTCGACCAATTGGTGGTGTTTCAGTGCATCGATATCAAAATTCATAATAAGTCTTTTCATCAAGAGTGGGCGTTTCTGTAGCTAATTACATGCGCTTCAAAGGCTTCACGACACTATCTAAGCCTTCAATTTTGAGCGCTAAACATAGCTTGAGCAAATCCCCTAGCTCGCCGCTTGGCCAGCCCTTTTTATCAAACCACAGTAAGTATTCTTCAGGCAGGTCGATTAACACTCGCCCTGCATATTTCCCAAATGGCATTTGCATTCTAGCGAGTTTAATGAGGTTTTCTTTTTCTAACATAAGTGACAGAGAGTTAAGGTAACTCGTGCAAGGGTAACACTGGTTCTCCCTCCTCACCAGCAAATCGCAGTCACGTTTATTTTGGCGGCCTTGACTCGCTTTGTGCTAGAGTACGCGGCATAAAAAATGAGAACGAGAAAGCAATGAAGTCACCTTGTCGAGCAGCATGTAAAAATAACGCCGGAATATGCTCTGGTTGTCACCGGACGATGGATGAAATCATCCAATGGAAAGACAAAACCGATCTCCAACGAGATGCGATTATCGAACAAATCGCAGGAGAAGATTCAACGCACAGTTGTCCTGAGTGCGGGACTCAAGCCCATTGTGATATCGCCGCAGGCAAAGAGACATGCTGGTGCTTTACTATTGAAACCCGTGATTTACCCAAGCCAAGCGCCAACCAGCTGTGTTTGTGCCGAAAATGTCTAGAAAAAAAGCCAGTCGCGTAATACGACTGGCTTACTGATCATCGTTTTCTGACTGGTGTTTATTTAGCGGTTAAAGCGGACGCTTCAAACTTAATGCCTTCCCACCCTGTCACCATAAAATTACGAATATTCTGGTGATCGCTGTTCTCTGGATGCTGCAATACATCTTCACGATAAAAACGGCCAAAGCAGGCTAGCGTCGCTTCTTTGTCTAGGTTGTTTAGCAAACCGAAAGCGAAGATCTTACACGAACCGTTGTTCTCGCCTGCATTGTTTTGTGTCTCACCATTTACAAAAGCGGTTGGCTCAAACGTATAGTTATCTTCGATCACCGCCATCGTTGCTTCAAATTCGACCTGCTCTGGTGACGCTGCCAATAAATCTAAAAACGATTTTAATTCCATTATTCCTCTATCCCTACTTCATCATATTGATGACACATTAGTTTCATAAAAAGCCAATATAAGAGTCATCAATCATACATATATTCAGAGCCTTACCAAATCAAACGTCATTCAGCGCTCTATCATTCCAGTTGCGGAAATGGACAGCAGCATAAAACCCATGCTGATTGACAACCTATCGGATTGATAAGGAGATATCATGATCACCCCTTTAAAGGCAATCGGTGCACTCGCATTGTCATCACTTGCCATCGCGTGTTCATCACAACCCGAAGATACCGTGGCTTCATTCGCTACACAATGCAAACCTACCACTGCACCCGTTACTGGGGAAACGTCAATTCAAGGTTTAACTTTTATCGGAGCATCCGTTGCTGATGCACCATTCGACACATCGGCAGCTGAAATCGTCAGTTATGACGCCTGTACAGATAAGCTCTATGTGGTTAATGCTCAAGCAAAACGTGTCGATGTAATGTCTATGGATGACAACGGCGTACCAACGCAAAGCGCATTCATTGATCTCAACAGCGCTGGCGAAGCAGCGGGCATTGAAATTGGCGCAGCAAACAGTGTCGCTGTATTCAATGGTTTGGTAGCAGTTGCGATTGAAAACAGTAATAAACAAGCGAATGGTATTGTTGGCTTGTACCGCTCCGACGATTTGTCATTAGTCATGACGTTTCCAACAGGCGCATTGCCAGACATGGTTGGCTTCTCGAAAGATGGCCGATACATCGCAACCGCTAATGAAGGAGAACCAAACAGCGATTACAGCATTGACCCTGAAGGTAGTATCACTTTGATCGATCTGAGCCTTGGTGTTGCTCAAGCAGAAGTGTCACAAATTGGCTTTAACGAATTTGATGATTCACGAAAAGCAGAGCTTCCAAAGAATGTGCGTATTTCGGGGGTAAACGCCACCATCGCACAAGATCTAGAGCCGGAATACCTCACTTTTGCAGATAACGGCAAAATCTATGTCGCGCTACAAGAAAATAACGCCATGGCAATCGTCAATCCAGAGAGCAAATCAGTAGAGCGAATTGTTGGCTTGGGTGAGAAGTCTTGGTCGGGCGCTAAACTCGATGCATCCAACAAAGACAAAATCATTGGGAACTTGAAAAGCTACCCACAACTGGTTGGCTTATTTATGCCTGACACCATCGACAGCTACTCAGTGAATGGGAGTACTTACATCGTATCTGCAAATGAAGGCGACGGGCGTGAGTACGGATTCAAAACCACTCAAGAACTGTGCGACAAAGCTGGCTTTATGTGGGATGAAGACGATTACCTCGGTACAGATGAATATACATCTGAGCAAGGAACCTGTTTAAGCCATATTGATGAAGTGCGCGGTAAGAAGCTGAAAGTGGCAGCAGAACACCCATTGGCAGAGGCACTAAAAGACAACAAACAACTCGCGCGTTTAAAAGTGATTAAGCCGGAACAAACGCTTTCTGCACAAGAGAATGTTCAATCATTTGGCGCGCGTTCATTCTCGATTTGGGATGAAAACGGCAAGTTGGTCTTCGATAGTGGTGACGATTTCGCGACTATCGCGCTGCTGAATGAAGGCAAGAACTTCAACAGCACCAACGATAACAATAATAGTGGGGATGACCGAAGTGATGATAAAGGTATTGAGCCAGAGGCGATTGAAGTAGCACAAATTAACGGTCGTCATTACGCGTTTATCGGCTTGGAGCGTCAAGGCGGTATCATGATTTATGACATCACAGACCCGAAACAAGCGCAGTTTATGCATTACGTAAACCGCCGTGATTACAATCAGCCAGTATGTACAGAAGTCGAAGATGGCGAATGCATGAACGACACATACAATCCAAAAGCAGGCGATTTAGGTCCAGAGTCCATTAATTACTTTACCCGTAACGGTGGTCATTTTATCGTCGTTGGCAATGAGGTATCGGGCACGACATCCGTCTTCCGAATCAATCTATAAAGTAATGTAAAAGTCATTTAGAAACAAAACGCCCGACGTAAGCCGGGCGTTTTTTGTATGAGGTAATGTCCTACTCTGCCGATGCTAGCGCGTCACACTTTGATGCGCAGATAAAATCGTTTTTATGCAGACCTTTGATAGAGTGACTCCACCACGTTACGGTGACCTTACCCCATTCCAACAAAATAGAAGGATGGTGGAACTCATCTTCTGCCAGTTCCGCGATTTTGTTACTGAAAGCCCATGCTTGTTTGAAGTTCTTAAATTTATACACCTTTTCTAGTTGAGGTATGTCTTCTCTTTCAATGATCTGCCAATCAGACAATTGCAGCAGCAGAGATTGTTGTTCTTCTTTGCTTAGTGCAATGGCATCGATACTACAAGCTTCGCATTTTTGTTCATTCAACATGAGCAGGTTCCTTTGGTTCAAAAAGTGGAGGAAGCAGTCCAGCTTCAATCGCTAGATCGGCTTGTTTCAATAAATTTAACTGACTGATTTTAAAAAGTTGAGAAAAGTCGTCAATCACGTAGTACTTCGGTTGCATGATGTCGATACGATAAGGCGTTCTCAGCACAGTTTGTAATTCAAATGGGTCGCGAATTGCTGCATCATTCTCTAATGCGTAGAGGGTTTCGCCAGGAGATGAAAGAATACCACCACCGTAAATTTTGGTTTTGTCCCCTTCTTTCACCAAGCCAAACTCTACGGTAAACCAGTAGAGGCGAGCGAGATAGGCTCTTTGTTTTGGGGTAGCGGCTTGCCCTAGTTGACCATAATGCTCGGTAAATGCAGCAAAGTCTGGGTTGGTTAACATCGCGCAATGACCAAATATTTCGTGGAAGAAATCTGGCTCCTGTAAGTAATCGAACTCATCTCTTGTACGCAAGAATGTGGCGACTGGAAAGCGCTTATTACCGAGTAGATTAAAAAATCGGTCGAAATCAATAAGCGCGGGAACGGGCTCCACTTGCCAACCTGTTGTATCCATCAAGACACGATTAATTTCTGGCAACTGAGGAACGCGGTCTTGAGGTAAATCAAGCAGCGTCAAACCGTGTAAATAAGCCTCACAAGCTCTGTTTTGGATCACACCCATTTGTCGTGTTACCAAATCTCGCCAAATGGCGTCTTCTTCACGGCTCCATTCAACCCTGCCTTCCTGGTTTACGGGTTTAGAACGATACTGGGTCATGGCTCATCTCCATTAACAAATCCTTTACATTAAGCCTATCTGTAGTCTTAAGAGCTTCCAATCCCTGCGCGATTTTCTCAGCATTATCCTGATGTAACATATTGTTTACAACCCATCGTAACTGCATGATTTTTATGACACGATATAATATCTGGCTTGTTTGACTTTATCGTGTATTCCTCTCACACTAAAACCTGTTATCACTTTGTTATAGAGGGACCTATGCGCGAGAGCAGCAAAGTATGGCAACCGAGCGACAGTCGTATCGAAGAAGCCAACATTACACAGTTTATTGAACACATTAATCGACAAGGAAATACCCTTGAAAGCTTCGCTGATCTGCATCAATGGTCACTCGATCATGTAGAAAAATTTTGGCAGGAAGTTTGGCTATTCTGCGACGTCATTGGCACTCCGGGAGAGACCATAAAAGAGCGATCAGAAAGTCGCTGGCAGCAGCCTGTTGAAAATAGGGATATAAAATGGTTCCCAAACGCGCAAATTAACTACGCCGAAAATTTGCTAACCTACGCGTGTCACCAACCCGATGATCTCGCGATTTGGTTTGAAAATGAACGTGAAGAAAAACAGACCTACACCTGGAAACAATTGTGCGAAGAAGTTTCGAGTGTGCAGCAATGGTTGAAAGAATGTGGAATTAAGCAAGGTGATGTCGTCGCTGGTTATTTACCTCACCTACCTCAAACGGTGATAGCTATGCTAGCAACCACCAGTTTAGGGGCGACCTGGACTTCCACCTCACCTGATTTTGGCGTCGAAAGCGTTTTGGAGCGCTTTGGTCAAGTGAAACCCAAAATCCTGTTTACTTGTGATGGCTATACATTCAATGGCAAAACTTTCGATATGTCTGAGAAAAACCAGCATATTGCGGATCATCTTGATGGTCTTAAACAAGTTTGCCAAATTAGCTACCTTAAACCACACATTTTTGAATGCGATGTCTGCACCCAAGATTGGCAAAACGTCCTGAATCAATACACACCCGAAGCGCTGACTTTTACTCGTGTGAATTTTAACGATCCGCTATTTGTGCTTTATTCTTCAGGCACAACAGGCAAACCGAAATGCATCGTTCATTCCGTCGGCGGAACGGTGCTTAATCACTTGAAAGAGCATCAACTGCATTGCGATATTCAACCGAACGAACGCGTGTTTTATTACACGACCTGCGGTTGGATGATGTGGAACTGGCACGTTTCTTCACTCGCGAGCGGTGCATGTTTGGTGATTTTTGATGGTAGCCCTGTTTACCCCACTCATGATGTGCTCTGGGACCTCGCAGAACGAGCCGAAGTGACGCTGTTTGGAACCTCAGCAAAATACCTAGAGGCGCTGGAAAAAGCATCTTTTTCTCCGCAGAAAAGTGATGCATTTCCAAGTCTGAAAACCATTTGCTCAACGGGCTCTGTTCTGTATCCAGAACAGTTTGATTATGTCTATCAGCACATTAAAGAAGATGTACACCTCGCCTCGATTTCTGGCGGAACAGACATTTGTGGCTGCTTTGTATTAGGCAACCCTATTTCTCCCGTTTATCGGGGAGAGTGCCAATCAGCAGGGTTAGGGGTCGATGTCCGAGTCTTTAACCAACAAGGTAATAGCGTAATGGGAGAGCGCGGCGAGTTGGTTTGTGCCAATTCATTACCCAACTTCCCTGCTGGCTTTTGGAACGACACCGGTGAGAGATATCATCGCGCTTATTGGGATAAATTCGACAATATTTGGCACCACGGCGATGATGTTGAACAGACCAGCGTTGGGGGATACGTGTTTTATGGTCGAAGTGATACCACGTTGAATCCCGGTGGCGTAAGAATCGGCACGGCCGAAATCTATCAGCAAGTGAACTGTATAGACGGTATTCTAGATTCGATCGCAGTAGGAAAAGAAGTCGATCGCAACGAACAAATATGGCTGTTTGTCCAATTAGTCAAAGGGGTAGAGCTCAATGACGAGATGATCGCTTCCATCAAAGCACAGCTAAAGTCTGCATGTTCTCCAAGGCATGTACCTAGTGCAATTTACGCAATAAGCGATATACCTAAGACACGCTCAGGAAAGCTGGTCGAGTTAGCCGTTAAGCAAGTCGTTAACAACCGAAGCGTCGAAAATTTAGGCGCAATAGCCAACCCTGAAGTGCTGGAGGAGATACGCAGGATAGTCGTCTCAAAATAACCTCCGAAGACTAAGTTGTTCGAGTATGTCCTTGCCTGCACCACGACGCTTGTTTAGAGCAAGTGAAGTTACATATATCCTCATCAGATAAGAAAAAAGCGAGCTTGTTAGCTCGCTTTTGTCATTTTTTGTTCTTTATTCAGCGGTATTAGCGACGACCAAGCCCCATTAATACCGACATTGTTTTACCATCAGATGTAATGTCAAAAACGTGTTGCGATTCAACTTCAGTAAAACCCGCTTCTTTCAGTGCACGCTCAGACTTCGCAAGGGTAAAACCGTCTTGTTCACATTCTGCAATCCAATCAAAATGAACAAAATAGCCGCCGTGGTTAAGTAGAGAATGCGAGATCGTTAATGACGCGTCTAAGTCTTCCACAAACGCTAAAACTGATGATGCAACCACCAAGTCGAACTGTCCACGAAAGGCCGGATGCTGAGCGACCAAGCCGCGAGATAATGCATCTACCACAGGTTCTACGTTGACGAGCTCTTTTTTATCGAGTTCCTCAATCATGGCTTCCGATGCGTCTAATGCTACGATGTCTTTAACCATCGGTGACAATCGTTGACTTAACTGCCCTGTTCCGCATCCAAAATCTAGTACTTTAATGCCATCAAGCTGAGTTAGCTGTTGTAACTGCTCAAACACCGACTGCGCAAATTGCTCTGTTGCTGGATTTGATTCCCAGTTTTTTGCTAAGCCGTCCCAATCTTGTGCCATCGTGGCCTCCATGTTCACTTTTTGTAACCCACATAGATTACCGCAAAACCGTTAAAAGACCATAGACTTATCTGGCGGATTCGCGTTTTTTTCGATAATCTTTCATGGCTTTGGGAGCGCATCTGCATAATACCCAAATTATTTGAATTCATTTATTGGTTGTGTCAAATCATGAACTTAACTCAAGTAGAAGCCTTCTGCACCATCGCTGAGTGTGGTTCTGTTTCTGAAGCGGCAAGGCAACTCGACTGCAATCGTACCAAACTCAGTATGTCGATTAAGGCATTAGAGAAAGATCTCGACGTTGAATTGTTTAACCGAACTGGCAACCAGCTCACCCTCTCTGAAGCTGGGAAAGCCATTTACAAAGATTGCGAACACCTACTTATCATCGCACAACGGGTCAGAAAGACCTGCGCTCAAATCTCGGAAGGGTTTAACGCGGAAGTTTGGGTAGCACGTGACGACTCCTTACCTGATGATCTCTGGCAAGAATTATCTCATACATTGAATAACCGCTTTCCTTCAACAACCTTCAACTTAATCTTGGCATCCAGTGGCGACTTAGCCAACTTGGTCAGTACCCACCAAGTAGATTTTGCTTTCGGCGTTGATTATGAGCGAGTAGACGATCCTCGTATCGTATATAACCCATTAGGCAAGATACGTATGATGTCAGTATGCAGTGTAGAACACCGCCTAAGTAAGATGCGCCGTGTCTCAGACGAAGATCTACGTAGTCAGATGCAAGCACTAATGGTGTACCTAAATGAGAAAGACAACCCTGAACTGCAACCTTTCTCGACTCGATATATTGGTTTTTCGAGTTTTGACTACATGCTGAACACCATCTTAGAAGAAGACGCTTGGGGCGTGCTTCCAGAACCATTAATCCGCCATTACCTTCGTCAGCAGAAGCTCGCCGTTATCAAACACACATACGGATTGACGCAAGAAGACTACTGTATGTTTTCACCTAACGGCCATACTGAGCATCCAGCAATGACGTGGTTAGCAGATAAATTGAGCGAGTATTTATTTGACTTCTAAACATTTTATCAGTGAGTGTCAATTTTACTGACACCAAAAAATCACAGTAAGCCATTGTTTTATAGGAATATAAATAAAAACGCAATTTTTTAGATTAGTTACTGGTCACTTTGTGGTTGCCTAAATTACCTTATGAGCGAAGAATAGTAAGGTATTAAAATTCAAAGGCATCTTTTATGTGTGACAGGACAAGCAAAAACGAAAACCGTATTCTAACCATTTCAGCCCTTTTGGCATCTGGGTTCGCTGCTGGTGGTATGGTACTTGGCTTGCTTGTAGGATCAATTGTCATCGTGTTTGACGGTGTTTACTCTTTGGTCAGCTTACTGTTAACTTTATTGTCACTGGCCGCTTCTTACTATATTAACAAGCCTTCAAAATCTGTATTCCCATTTGGAAAAGCGGTCTTAGAACCAATCGTTATTGCGATAAAAGCAGCCGTCATTTTAGTGGTTGTAAGCTTCTCTCTCTACTCTGCGATATCAGCATTGATGTCTGGAGGTCGCGAGGTCGATGCTTCTATTGCGACCTTATTCGGCATCGTGAATGTTATCGGTTGTGGTTACGCTTGGTGGTTTATGGCGAAACGCAGCCGCCGCTTCTCATCAGGCTTGATTGAAGCGGAGAAAAAACAGTGGCAAATGGATACTTTGTTGAGTGTGGCGGTGACCGTAGGATTTATCTCGGCTTGGGCTGTTTCACTAACGCCATTCTCTGAGTATGCGGTATATGCCGACCCCATGATGATGGTTTTAATGGGCTTTTACTTCCTCAAAGTACCGTTCGATATGCTAGTAGGTGCCTTACGTGAACTACTAATGATGGCACCAAGCAAAGAGCTGTGTCAGAGCGTTGGCAAAGATGTTCTTGAGATTGAAAAAGTAACTGAGCATCAATTGAAACTGGCTGGCGTAACGAAGGTGGGCCAAGAGCTACGAGTAAATGTGGACGTACATATTGATGACGACACATTGGAGCTTGATACACTAGAGCACACTCGTAAGCAGCTTATCAAGCGACTGTCGAAGCACAGATTCAAGCTTCAACTACACTTGAACGTCGCTTATTAGAGTGCCACCAAAGAGCCGTTAAAACTCAATAAAAAGCTCCCAATCTCGGGAGCTTTTTTAATTTTTTCGATTTAGTTTCTTCGTATTCGAATACAGCTCGCAAGGGAGATCTGTTCGTTGCTCACTTAAATTCTCTGATCTCGTTGGTAACTTACCCAGCCGCTTCGCGCTTCTCTTTGGTGACTAACCAACACATCAGCGAGCCCACCGTTACCATCACAACGCCCTGCCAAAAGCTATGGCTCAGAGTTACGCCAAGAATAATGGAAGAAAATAAAGCGGAAAAAATGGGTGTGAAGTAAGACAAGGTGGCGAGAAAAACCATATTGCCGCCAACGATCGCGATATTCCATAAACCATAACCACCAGCCATTAAAGCCGCAGAGGCCACTAAGTACCCCATCGCTTCCCAACTGAATGTCATTGGTGGCTCATCCGTAAACGCGTATTTGACCCAAAGCGAAACAGCTGTTGCAATAAAAAACAGGGTAATCGCATTATGTTTAGATTGCTGCCTTTGGGTTAAGTTGCAATAAAAAGCCCATATAACCGCGCCAGCGAAAGCCATAAAATACACCAGAGGGTTACTACTAACATTGGACATGATCTGAGTTATGGATAAGCCATTCTCACCGCTCACAGTCCAAGCAACCCCAACAAACGCCAGCGTAACTGCGGGATAAAGCAACCAGTTTGTTTTTTTATTGCTGCCAAGGACCGCAAATAAAACCGTCAGTGCGGGCCAAAGGTAATTGACAATCGACACCTCAATTGCCTGCGCGCGCGAGTTGGAATATCCCAAAGATAGAGCGAGAAATATTTCATAACAGACGAACATCGCACCACCAAGCGCAAGATACTTGGGAGAAAAGTAAGACAACTTTGGAATACCGACCACGATAAGAAGGAAAACAGAGCTAAGAGAGTACAACATGGCTGCCCCGCCTACAGGACCTAAACTCTCCGTAACCAACCTCGCGATGCCAAGCAGACAACTCCAAGAGAGAATCGCGATACAACCATAAAGTGTGAAACGAAATTGCACTGATTTCATGTGACCTACCACTCACGAATGCCAAAGGAAACGTCAGCTTAACTCAAAAATGATCAGGTTCAACGTACTGTTTTATAAAAATCAGTATAAAAATCATTCTATTAAGCCGTTGGAGTCGATATGAAACATTTTCTGCCCTCTAGTGTTATGCTTACACCCTTTGTTGTGCGCTACTATGATGAAGATGACAACGAGAGTGAAAACGTTAAAACACATTCGGAAACGCATGGTCTAGATAGCGAAGAGCAATCTAAGGAACGTTCAGAGTAAAGGAATCCAAACATGAAAAAAGTCGCAGTCATTTTAAGTGGTTCAGGCGTTTACGACGGTTCTGAGATCCACGAAGCAGTGTTGGCGCTCTACGCCATCGAGAAGGCAGGTGCAACTTGGCACTGCTTTGCACCTAACATTGACCAACTCCACGTCATCAATCACCTAACTGGTGACGAAATGGATGAAACACGTAACGTATTGATCGAATCAGCTCGTATTGCACGCGGAAATATTGACGATGTCGCCAAACTTAACGTCGATGAATACGATGCCCTACTGCTTCCAGGTGGGTTTGGTGCCGCGAAAAACTTAACCGACTTCGCTGTTTCGGGTGCGGAGTGCTCCATTAACACACACGTAGCTCAAGCTTGTCGCGCGTTTGCTAATGCGAAAAAACCAGCTGGCTATCTGTGTATTTCTCCTGTCATTATTCCGATGATTTATGAGCAAGGCGTGAAAGGAACGGTAGGCAACGATGAGGCAGTCTCAATAGCATTTAATCAAATGGGCGGTGAACACACCACGTGCCCTGTCGAAGACATCGTTTTTGATGAAAAACACCTCGTACTTTCAACCCCTGCTTACATGTTGGCAGAGAATATCTCTCAAGCGGCTTCAGGTATCGAAAAGTTAGTATCAAAACTGATTAAAATAGCTTAATTATTAGTAGTTAGCTTATAAAACACTTCCCTATCCCCATTGATAATTAAGTTATTAATGGGGATTTTTTATACTTTAGTCGAATTTAGAGATATATCCGCGTCAGAAGTCAATTTCTGCCAATCGTTTGCGTCCATAGTTTCACATTTGTTCTACTTTATATCAGTGTTGCACTTATACGCAGTGCAACAAGATCACTGTCACAGTTTTTCTCTTGCAAGTACCTCTAAGTGGGTAAACTTGCTTTAGATCAACTTCAATCTGGAAACGAATGTGCGACAGTAAATGGCAAATTAAGAAAGATTATTAAAAATAACGACGGAGCTATCCAATATGACAAGTGCATTTTTTATCCCTACGGTAAACCTAATGGGCGCTGGTTGTTTGAAAGACGCAGCAGACAACATCCAATCTCAAGGCTTTAAAAAAGGTTTGATCGTTACGGATAAGATCCTTAACCAAATCGGTGTAGTCAAACAAGTTCAAGACCTTCTCACTGAGCGCGATGTAGCAACCGTTGTGTTTGATGGCACTCAACCAAATCCAACTATCAGCAACGTTAACGACGGCTTAGCACTTCTTACTGATAACGAATGTGACTTCGTTATCTCTCTAGGCGGCGGTTCACCACACGACTGTGCGAAAGGTATCGCGCTTGTTGCTTCTAACGGCGGCAAAATCGCAGATTACGAAGGCGTAGACCAATCTGCAAAACCAATGATGCCACTTATCGCGATCAACACGACGGCGGGTACTGCATCTGAAATGACGCGTTTCTGCATCATCACTGACGAAGAGCGTCACATCAAGATGGCTATCGTTGATAAGCACACAACACCGCTTATCTCGGTAAACGATCCAGAGCTAATGCTAGCTAAACCTGCTTCGCTAACTGCGGCAACAGGTATGGATGCCCTAACTCACGCGATTGAAGCTTACGTATCTATCGCAGCAACACCAATCACTGATGCGGTAGCAATTAAAGCGATTGAGCTTATCCAGGCTTATCTACGCACAGCAGTGAAAAACGGTGAAGATCTAGAAGCTCGTGAACAAATGGCATACGCGCAGTTCATGGCGGGTATGGCATTCAACAACGCGTCTCTAGGTTACGTACACGCAATGGCACACCAGCTAGGTGGTTTCTATGACCTTCCACACGGTGTTTGTAACGCGATTCTTCTACCTCACGTACAGCGTTACAACGCGCAAGTATGTCCTGAGCGTCTACGTGACGTAGCAAAAGCAATGGGCGTAAACGTAGAAGGCATGTCTGCTGAAGCAGGTGCAGCGGCAGCAATCGACGCTATCGTTACTCTAGCGAAAGATGTGGGTATCCCAGCAGGTATCAAAGAGCTTGGTGCGAAACTGGAAGACATCCCAACACTAGCAGACAACGCACTGAAAGACGCTTGTGGTTTCACTAACCCTAAACAAGCAACTCACGAAGAAATTTCTAAGATCTTCGAAGAAGCGATGTAATCTCGCTAACTAAACAGTTCTCTAGCCTTAATTCAATCCCCGATCTCGTATCGGGGATTTTTTACATTCATATACAAGTGAATCTCTGCCAAACATAGTCTTTTAGTGTTAGCTTTTAAGTATTAACACGATTCATATTGGAAGGAACCATGAGAACGATTGCTGCTGCCCTACTCACTTGTTTATCCTTTTCTGCCAACGCTGCCGAATACCGCGCGAACGAGGTGGCGAATGGATTTCAGATCCCTTGGGGGATCGAGTTTTTAGATAACCAACGCGTTATCGTCAATGAAAAGAACGGTACGGTTTCGTTGCTGGATATCACATCAGGCAAACCTCAAAAGCTGTTTAACGTCCCCAATGTGAACACCAGTGGACAAGCTGGTTTATTGGATGTTGCACTCGCACCGAATGCCGATACGCAAAACCCGCAACTCTTCTTTACCTACAGCAAGCGCACGAGTAAAGGCAATACGGTGGCGTTAGCGACGGCGCAATTGCAAAACAATCAACTTGTGGGTTGGAACGATCTCTTTGTTGCTGATGCCATCACCGACACAGGGCGTCACTACGGCAGTCGACTTTCATTTGTAGACGACAAAGTTTATTTCTCAATCGGTGACCGTGGCGAACGTGATAATGGGCAAGACACTCAAACCCATGCTGGCAGTATTCTGCGCCTTAACCTTGATGGTTCGGTTCCGCAAGACAACCCATTCAAACCTTCCCAAGCTCGTCCTGAGATATGGAGTTACGGGCACCGCAACCCACAAGGTATGTTTTACGACGAAGCAACAAAACAGCTGTGGTCTATTGAACATGGACCACGCGGCGGCGATGAAATTAATCTAATCAAGAAAGGCGCGAACTACGGCTGGGCAAAAGTCTCTCATGGTAAAGAATATTGGGGTCCGTTGGACGTCGGTGAAGCTAAGTCGTTACCGGGAATGGAAGATCCCAAGCTGGTATACGTCCCTTCTATCGCACCCAGTAATATGATTTTGTACCGTGGTGATAAATACCCAGAGTTGGACGGAAAAATCCTCGCCGGTGCCTTGAAGCTGGCGCACATCAACGTGGTTTCTATTGAGAATGGCAAGCTCACCGAATCAAAAAGATTGATGGAGAATCTTGGTGAGCGAGTAAGAGATATAACCATCAGCCCCGATGGTTATATCTACTTTTCTACCGACAGCGGCAAAATCTTTCGTCTTGAGGAAAGGTAATCAAACACTAAAATCGTTAAGACTATTTAATTTGTGACGTACTAGTGATTTATTTTCGTACAATCTAAGCAGAAGAATCTAAACTTAACAATAACCTTTTGTTTTTTAAAACGATAGTTCGGTTAAGTTGTACGAGGTCATTATGATTCCATTCCCTTTACAGCTCGATAAAATTAAAGCCGTGGTGTTTGATTTGGACAACACCTTGGTGAGTTCTGATATGAACTTCGGCGAATTGCGACAACAGCTTGGCTGTCCGCAGAGTGAAGATCTATTGGATTTTGTCGACGCACTTGAGCATCCTCATCATCGAGAGCACGCTCATAACGTGATATTTGATTACGAGATTTCTGATGCTGAGCAGTCTGCTCTAATGATTGGCTGCCATGAATTGCTCGCCCACTTGCATCAAAATGAAATCAAAACCGCTATCGTGACGCGCAACTGCCAAATCGCCACTCAGCGCAAACTAGAGCACAACCAAATCTCAGTAGAACGAGTCATCACTCGTGAATGCTTCCCGCCCAAGCCAGACCCTTTGTCTCTGCAGGTATTGGCGAAAGAGTGGCGTTTGATGCCTGATGAAGTGCTTTATGTCGGCGATTACCTTTACGACTTGCAGGCAGCGTATAACGCGCAGATGCCCTCTTGCCTTGTGCACCATGGGAATCAAGAAACCTTCAATGACTCAGCCTCGTTGGCGCTTAATGAACTCAGCGATTTACTGAGCCATTTCCAATCCTTACCACGCAAATAAAGCGCACACATAAAACACGCAAACAAAAAAAGGGGCACCAGCGTGCCCCTTATGACTTATTCCCGATTGTTTCATGCGTTCCCAAGGATTGCTTGGGTGATGCGCTGCTTAGCCTTGTAGGTAAGCGTTAAGCATCCACATTAATTTTTCTTGCTCACGGATGTAGTCACCCATCAATGCCGCTGTACCTTCGTCATCTGCTTCACCCGCGTTTTGTAGAATCTCACGCTGTTTTAGAAGCAGAACGCTAAAGCCTTGAACCAGACCTTGTACACACTCCTCACCAGAAGTAGCGTTTTGATGTTCTTTAATTTCACTTGCTTCCAAGTAGTTGCTGAATGCGTGCGCTGGCGTGTGACCCAAAGTTAGAATACGCTCTGCAAGCTCATCGATTTTTGTTTGTAGATCAGTGTAGATCTCTTCAAATTTTACGTGCAGTTCGAAGAATTGCGCACCTTTAATGTTCCAGTGGTAACCGCGAGAGTTCATGTACAACACTTGGTAATGCGCTAACAGTTGATTGAGCTGTTGAGCTAGTTGTGCTGATTGTTCGCTGTCTAGACCAATTAGGCTTACTTGTTTGTTCATAATCTTGCTCCTAGAAGGATGATACCAATCGTAGTAACGAACGATTCTCTTACCGGGATTGGTATAAAGTTTAAAAATTCTTTTGCAGTATTTGCTGCCGATGGAGTCATATTACGACTCCGGCTCGGCGAAGAGAATTTGGTTTTAGCTATGATTTAAATAGCCAAATCCAATGAGCAAGCAGACGAATATCGGCGTATCATCCAACAAAAAGCCCCAACCCTTTTTGTGTAAAAAGGATTGGGGCTTTTTTACTATTTGGTTAACGTTCAAAAGTCGATGAAAGATGTAAACCTTATCTACGCCGTTTTGAAAGTTGCCATCTGTTGATTCAGCTCAGTAACTTGCTCTTTTACTTGCAATGATGTCTCTGATGCACGTTGGCTGTTATTCGAAACTTCATCCACTGATTGAGTAATACCGGACATCAATCCAGTGATCGAATTGGTCGCATGAGATTGCTGCTCTGCCGCTGCTGCAAGTTCTGCCATTTGCTCATTCAAGGAACCTATTTGCTCAGTAGTAACAAGCAAACGAGTTACCGCTTTTTCAATGTGCTCAGCGCCCTGCTCCGCAAGTGATTGACTGTGTTCAATCTCCTCTACCACCGAATTGGTCGAGCGTTGAATCGCATTGATGATACCGTTGATTTCTGTCGTCGATTGAGTAGTGCGAGTCGCTAACATACGTACTTCATCCGCCACAACCGCAAAGCCTCGTCCTTGGTCACCCGCACGCGCTGCTTCTATCGCGGCATTCAATGCCAGTAAGTTAGTTTGTTCTGCTAAGCCTTCAATCACCTCTGTAACTCGGCCAATGGCTTCGCTCTCTTTGCTTAACTGCGTCACCTGCGTACTCGCGGTTTCAATGCTGCCGTGCAAACTTTCCATAGTGACTTTGTTTTGCTCTAAAGCATCACGACCTTGTTCAATCTCGCCTTTTGAATCAGAAAGCTTCTGCACTGATTGGTTGGCTTGATCTAGGGTGTTACGCGCGGCTAAAGCGATTTCATCCAATTGGCTTCCCATTTCAACAATGCTGGTCTGTTGCTGTTCTACATTCGATGAAGTGACTTGCGCCGATTCCAACAAAGCCCCCATACTGGTATCCACTTGGTGCGCTTTCTCACTCACCCCTGCCACGATGCTCGCTAACGATTGGTTCATGCGGTTAATCGAATCGGTAAGGTCTGCCAATTCATCTTTCCCAACAACAGTTAACGGAGGCTGAGAAACGTCCCCTGAAGCGATCGTCTTTGCACGCTCCGATAAGTTTTTCACTCGGCGACCAATGGTGTTGCCCATGTATTTTGAAATCGCTACTGCGGCAAACAAAACCAATGCCGCGGCAATCAGCATGGTGGTGAGTACGTTTTTGATCGACTGATTAATGCCCTGTCCACTTTGATCTGCACGACTTTGCTGAGCCAATACGATCGTTTCTAAGCTTTGGTCTAGTGCATCCGCTGCTGGCAACAGTTCATTCGCCATTAACAAGTTTGATTCGTTCCACTCTGGCGATTGACGCAATGCAATTACCTGCTCTGCTAAAGGAAAGTACAGTTGCTGCATTTCTTTAAACAGTGACCACAAAGATTGGTCGTTATCAGTAAGTCTGTCGAGTTTGCTATCGATTTCCGCCACAGATTGATTGTGGTATTTAATCAAGTCGTGGTATTTGTCTAGGTGATCTTGCTGCCCGTATAACAGGAAATCTCGCAGTGCAGACAGTGCATTGGCGAGCGAGGTATAGCTGTCGGCATAAACTTTGAACAGACGTTTTCTGTCTCCACCGAATGGGTTTCCTGACTCTTCGTTGATTAAGCTTTGAAGCTGGTCAAGTGCCACTTCTGCAATGGGTGCCGCTTCGTTAATAAAGAGGTTGTGTGCGGGTAAGTTCTCATCACTGTGGCTAAGTTCAATCAGCTTGTTTAGAGAAACTTTTACCGCGTCCCACTGGCTTTGGATCGCTTGAAAATCCTGTTCAGAGATCAACGCCTGCAACGTTGGAAGCGACTCGTCTGTAGATGCCATGATATTACGCACGTCCTCACTCAGACGTGCGCTCGCCTCTTCATCGCCACCTAGCAACATGTAGGCTCGAATCGAGGACAGCGACGCTTGAACGGACTGTTGGATACCGCGACTGGTGTCGACGGTCGGTAAATCGGATTTAAGTAACGAAGAGGCGTATTGCTCTACGGTAGTGACGTTGCGATACGTGAATACCGCTGATGCCATAAAAAGTACGGCTAGCAGCACAAAACTGAGCTGCAACTTCCCTGATATCGTAAGGTTCATCCATAAACTCCTGACAACGATGAGCCTTAAATATAACGATGTTTACAAAAATGTTAAATACAGGTGTCAAAAGTTACTAAGAAAACCATGTAAACCACTATTTTAAGCCTATAAATAGGGCTTATTCGAAGTATGGTATGCGCTCACTACGTAAAATCAGATAATTAACGTAAGTCGTTTCTAAGCAGTCTTGCTCCCACAACGAAAGAATCCGCTTAGTGGCGAAGTAGTAATCTTTATTACGCAGTAACACGCCCACCGTGCGACTGAGCTGCTCAAAGCGCTGTTGCTCATTAGCAGAGATGTCATTGTCCTCATTTTCAATGATGGGCGCCAATCCATCGGCAAACCAATTGTTCAGAATTTCACGCATCTCAAGTTCTGACTCCGGTACATCGATACTCGACAACTCGCGATGCTGTGGTGGCGGTACTATGTACTTTGACGCTTTTGGTGAACTGACATAACGGTACATGTCGCTCCTCCTTGTAAATGACTCTTATACCCAAGTGACTTCAAGATGCAGGATTCAGAGCGTTGTCATTGATTCGGGGTCAAGGAAAACAACGCAGCGTAATAGTCAGCTCTTTCCAAGTTGTTTGACACAGAAACCGAGTCAATGACACGCTCCCGAAGGGCGAGCTGTCTTGGTTTGTATACTTTGTTGTCGATTCTTGATTTAGACCCACTAGACCTTTAAATCGCCGCCGCGTCTACAAACCAAGCCATTCTCGCTGAACCTAACATCTCGAGGTTACTTGGGTATAAACTAGCTAAGAATACTTTTTTCAATTTCCAAGTTTTTTTCTAGAGCTCATAGAAAGAAGCCCAACAAAAAAGCCATGCAAAGTAGGCTCTGCATGGCTTTGGTTTGGGCAGCAATGACACTGCCCTCGTCTAGGACTGGTTACATTGAGCTTTGATCGAAATCGTTGCCTTGGTCAGTACCCGTTTGAGTATCCGAGTCGAAGCTGCCAGAGTCATCCGTGAAGTCAACACCTTGATCTTGACCTCCTGCACTTGTCCAGTCGCTGCCGCCAGATTCCATACCCGCCATATCTGGTTGCTGATCTTGAGCAGAACCTTGCATGGTGTATTGATCATCGACTTCAACTTCAACTGTGCCACTCGCACCTTCTACTGCGCTGCCCAATTCGTCGTAACCTTGGAATTGGATTTCGCTCGTACCTTCGTAACCTTCTGGTAGGTCAACTGATACTGGTTGGTTGAGGTTGCCACTTAATGTGAAGCTACCATCGCCATTATCCAGTGCGTTGCTTACCGATGCACCATCAGGTAGACCGGACATTTCTGCATAATCCACCGATTCGTTACCACTGACCTCATCTGGAACCGAGATAGAAATAGTATCGCCTGGTGCTGCAGTCACATCAGCTGCGCTCTCCTCTTCACTGTCTGCACCGTTTGCTGCTTGCTCTTCAGGCTGTTGCGCTTCGCCAACTTGCTGCTCTGCTGATGCTTGAGCAGTTTGGATTTGTGGCTCGTCGCTTTGCGCTGAATCGTCCGCAACTTGGATGCTCAGATTCTGAGTCAATACTTCACCATTGTCGTTGACCTGAACATCCATAGCCAAATTGCCATCGAAGTCATCGTTCGGCCAGTATGTCCACTCTTCATCACCTGATTTCGCAAAGAAACCAGCATCGTTTGCATCGGCGACATCCAACACTTCTGCAGAAGGGCTAATGCCAAGTTCATCAATCAACTGCGCTTCCGTTAGTGTTAGTGAACCATCATCAGCCAGTGCGTAGCCTTCGCTGGTTATGGTTTCACCTTCACCTTGGATGTCGACATTGAAGAAGCTCTCAATGCGGTTTTCACCGTCAGTTGCAATGAAGCCAACTTGAACATCTCCGGTGTAGCCTTCTGCTGGTGTGAATTGGTAGTTACCTTGGTTATCGGTCTCTATCACACCTTGACCTTCCATTAGGCTCACTGACTCAATGCTCAAGCTGTCGCCTTCTGCATCGCTCAAGGTCGATAGCATGTCATCATTGGTGAACGACAAGGTGCCATCCGCTGCCATTTCTGTGGTAGAAATGCTGTCGATTTCTGGTGAAGCATTCTCTTGTGGTGCGTCTTCTTTCACGACCACGCCTGTTTGCTCATCATGAAGCACACCGTCTTTATCAATCACGTAAGCGATATCCGCTTCACCCGTAAAGCCTGGTGCTGGATTGAATGTCCATGTGCCATCACCGTTATCGACAATTTCACCTTGGCTGCGATCAGCTAGGTGAACGAATTTCACTTCATCACCCGCGTCAGCGTCCACATTCTCTGCCAATCCGATTAGGTCATCTGCGGTTAGTACAACTGGCTCACCCGCTAAGGTTTCGAAGTCACCTGAATCGATGCCATCTTCGAACTCTTCTGGCTCGTCACCATAATCCACCGTTGTTGCGGTCACGGTTACGAAGAACTCGCCATTAAAGTCAGCCGGAGGCGTCATTTGCAGGTCTGAGATATCCCACTCGTTCAAGTCGATGTATTGACCCGGTTCCGTGATGGTAACGGTGTTCACACCATCCGTAACTTCGAAGCCAACAGGGAAACCAGTCATCACTAGGTTACTTAGCGTTTCTGAATCGTCGATCAGACCGACATTCAAGCCTAGGTGACCTGTTTCGTCCTCACCGAAGACTAACGGACCATCATGGTCGGTTGTGATGACTGCGCCATCGGCAACAGGGCGAACAAACACTGGTACATCAAGTACCGTCTCAAACTCACCGTCACTTACCACAACTTGCAAGTCAGAAACCCCTGCAAAATCGCCAGTCGGTGTGAATGTCCAAGTACCGTCACCGTTGTCCGTTACCTCACCACCATATTCACCTTCTGCGGTGATAATGCGTGATACGACTAGGTTTTCAGTGTCGATATCGCCGAACAAGTTCATCAAGTCGCCAGCGTCGAAGGTGAATGCGCCATCCTCGTCGGTTGCCATAAAGGCATTACCCACATTGAATGGAGCATCGTTGACTGGGATGACATCCACATTCAACGAGCCTTCAACCACTTCTTCACCATCCGTCGCGGTGTAGCCCAGTTCCACCAAACCATTGAAGTCTTGAGTGGTCACCAAGTGGTACATACCATCTGGCTGCTGGGTTAATGTCGCGTTTGCAGGAGCACGAACCGTGATGCTTTCTACGCTGATTTCGTCACCATCAAGATCCGTAACTTGATCAGCGATGTAAGCTGGGTCAATCACCATGACCACATCTTCTTCGCCTTGCATCTGGATGGTTGGCGCTTCTGGTGCATCGTTAACCGCTTCGACGTTTAGATTGCCTTCAACCGGCGTAACTAAATCACCATCGCTGACGCCGAACGACATTGGCACATCACCATTGAAGTTCTCAGCCGGAGTGAATGACCAAGTACCATCACCGTTGTCTAGCAAGTCACCGTATTGCTCATCAATCACTAGGTCGACAGCAGACAGTTCATCGTAGGTGTTGTCGATGTCTGTCGCGTTAGCAAGCAACATGTCCTGCGTAATAAGAATGGTGGTATCTTCGGTGCCAGCAATATTCACTGGCGTTGATTGCGGCGCATCGTTAATTGGGTTCACCGTTAGGTCGACGCCCACTTCCACGCTCGCACCATCGTTATCAATCAAGTCGAAACTTAGGTCGATATCGCCATTGAAGTTCGCGTCAGGCGTAATCGTAAAGCTACCATCTTGGTTCTCAACAACGGTTGCATTGGCTACCGCGGTTAAGTTCACCGCTTCTAGATTATCGCTGTCGACGTCACCCGCTTGAGCCAGTAACTGCTCTTGACTCAATGTGATTGAACCGCCTTCATCGACGCTGTAAGCCAAGTCGCCAGATACCGGAGCATCGTTGACTGGCAATACATCAATGTTCGCGTTGGTTGTCGCAGTTGCACCGTCTTCATCAGCGACGACTACGTCTAGGCTTACGCCACCGTTGAAGTTTTCATTTGGTGCGAAGCTGTAAGTGCCATCGTCATTCGCCGTTAGAATGCCGTCACTACCACTGTAAGAGACGCTTTCTAGGCTCACGTCACCTTCCACATCACTTGATTGCGCTAGCAGTTGCTCTTCCGTGAAGATAATGACTTCGTCTTCATTGACAGAGTAACTTGTCGCACCTGCGATTGGCGGATCGTTCACCTCAAGTACCGTAATACCTGCGGTGGTTGAATCCGTCGCACCGTCTTCATCGACAACCACAACGTCAAGGCTCACTTCACCATTGAAGTTCTCGTTTGGAGAGAAGGTGTACGTACCATCACCATTGTCTTGGAAGACGCCATCGTTGCCACTGTAAGTCACACTACTGATGTCTACGTCGCCTTCAATATCCGACGAATTAGCCAGTAGTTGCTCGTCACTGATGGTGATCGAGTTGTCTTCATGTACGGTGTAAGACGTGCTGCCCGCCACAGGTGGATCGTTCTCCGGCGTCACACTCACATCAATGTTGGCAGAGGTCGTATCCGTACCGTCTGACACATCGAAAGTGAAGTTCACATCACCATTGAAGTTCTCGTTTGGAGCGAAGCTGTATGTGCCATCGCCATTGTCAGTTAGGACACCGTCCGCACCTGTGTAAGTGACACCTTCTACCGATAGGTCATCGCCATCGATATCCGTTGCGCCATCAAGCAGATCTTGGTCAGTGAAGGTCAACACACCATCTTCACCAATAGTGAACGCTTGATCTTCTGGCTGCGGTAAGTCATTAACTGGGTTAACCGTTAGGTCCGCCGTTGCAACGATAGTATCGCTGCCATCGTTGATATCGAACGTGATATCAATGTCGCCATTGAAGTTCGCGTCAGGCGTAATGGTAAAGCTACCATCGTCATTAGCCGTAACCGTCGCATCACCGTCAACCACTAGGTTAGAAGCAGTTAGTGCATCGCCTTCTACATCCGTTGCTTGTGCCAACAATTGTTCTTGGCTCAGTGTGATTGAGTTGTCTTCGTCGACACTGTAAGCCAAGTCACCCGATACTGGAGCATCATTGATTGGCAGAACATCAATGTTTGCCGTCGTCGAAGCGGTCGCACCATCTTCGTCCACGACTACAACATCAAGATTCACTTCACCATTGAAGTTTTGGTTTGGTGCAAAACTGAACGTACCATCACCATTGTCGGTAAAGATACCTTCGCTGCCACTGTAGCTCACGCTATCTAGTGCTACCTCACCTTCAATATCGGAAGAGTTTGCCAACAACTGTTCTGCACTGATGGTAATGACTTCATCTTCATCAATGGTGTAACTGGTTACGCCTGCGATTGGTGGATCGTTCACCTCAAGAACGGTAATACCCGCTGTTGTTGTATCAACCGCGCCGTCCTCATCAACCACGACAACATCTAGGCTAACATCGCCTGTAAAGTTTTCGTTTGGTGAGAAGGTGTAAGTACCATCGCCATTAATTTCTAGCACACCGTCGTTACCGCTGTAACTCACGCTGCTGATCGCAACATCACCCTCGATATCAGACGAATTAGCCAGTAGTTGCTCATCACTAATGGTGATCGAGTTGTCTTCATGCACAGTGTAAGACGTGCTGCCCGCAACTGGTGGATCGTTCTCTGGCGTAACTGTTACATCGATATTTGCCGTCACGGTATCCGTGCCATCGGAAACATCGAAAGTGAAGTTCACGTCACCATTGAAGTTCTCGTTCGGTGCGAAGCTGTAAGTGCCATCACCATTATCGGTTAGGACACCGTCCGCGCCAGTGTAAGTCACACCTTCAACTGTTAGGTTGTCACCTTCTACATCCGTCGCGCCTGTTAATAGGTCTGCATCTGTAAAGGTAAGAAGACCGTCCTCACCCACGGTGAACGCTTGGTCTTGTGGCTCTGGCGCGTCATTGACTGGTGTAACGGTTAGGTCAAGACCAGCCGCAACCACTTCTTCGCCATCCGTGACATCGTAACTAAACTCAATGTCGCCGTAGAAGTTCTCGCTTGGAGTAATGGTGAAGCTGCCATCCTCGTTCATTTCAACCGTTGCATTTTCATCATTGGTGCTTAAGTTGATTGCACTTAGGTCATCGCCATCGATATCAACAGCGTGCTCAAGTAACTGCTCTTGAGTTAGCGTGATGCTGTTGTCTTCGGCAGTGACTGCAGTGATATCACCCGTCACTTCTGTTGCATCATTGGTTGGCGAGATATGAATCGTCACATCTTGCGTCGCTGTCGCCGTTGTACCTGTATCCACATCTGTAGAGGTTGCGTTCACGGTTAGCGTCACATCGCCATTGAAGTCCGCAGAAGGAATAAACTCTAGCCCTTCTAGCTCGCCCGGTTGTAGTGACCAAGTGCCGTCACCATTATCGACACCCGCTGATAGCGCGCTGCCTTCTGGCACATCTTCAATCAAGATAGAGAGGTTTTCTGAACCATCGGTATCGGTTAACGCTGCATCGATATCAAGCGGCACTGGTGTATCTTCGGTACCAATGATTTGGTAATCCGCGTCCGCTACCGTGATTTCGATGTTGTCGATGCCGAATGACTCGTCAGGAATACTTTGGTTTAGCGTAGAACCAAAGCCTAACTGAAGCTGACCGTCTTCCACCGGAACGGTTAAGTTAACTTGGTGTGCTTGGTCGTTCCAACCACTGAAGCCTTCACGTTGAGAGGCTCCGTGAATCACTTCACCCACTTCGTTACCGTCAGAATCGTAAAGCGTTGTCGTACCATCTTGAGTACGGAACGCGGAGTTCTCCAAGGTGGTTAGCTGTTCGCCGCCGACAAAGATTTGGAACGACTCGCCATCCCAAGAATCGATTTCGTAGAAGCTAAACGAGATATTCACTTCATTGACATCGCTTGGGATATCGTAGGTTTTGCTGACCGCTTCATCACCGCCAGTGCCACCAATACGACCCAGCATGTCGCCTGTTTCGAAACCTTGTGAACTTTCAGTATTCGCGTTCCAACCGTTCGAGCCAGACTCGAAGTTATCAGAGGCAATTACCAAGTCCGAAGCAATCGACAACTCTGGCATATCAACCACAGATTGAACATCAATGTTCGCTTCTGCAGGAACCGTTACGGTGCCATCGTTGACATCAAACGTCACGTTGACGTTGCCATCGAAGTTTTCATTCGGAGCGAAGGTGTACGTGCCGTCACCGTTATCAACCAAAGTACCGCTGTCAGAAGCAACGTTTTCAACCGTTAGGTTATCACCATCGATATCACCTGCATTTTGCAGCAGTTGCTCTTCGGTGAAGGTGAAGCTGGTGTCTTCTTGCGTAACAAACTGTGGCTGACCAACCGTTGGCAAGTCATTCACTGGGTTCACAGTCAGATCGGCAGTGGCTTGAATGGTCGCATCGCCGTCTGTAATGTCGAAGCTCAGATCAATGTCGCCATTGAAGTCCGCATCCGGTGTGATAGTGAAGCTGCCGTCATTATTCGCAACAACGGTCGCATTGCCGTCAACAGTGAGGTTGGATGCAGTTAGGTCATCGCCATCCACGTCGCCGGCTTGAGCAAGAAGCTGCTCTTGGCTTAGCGTGATAGAACCGTCTTCATCCACGCTGTATGCCAAATCACCTGATACTGGCGCATCATTGATTGGCAATACATCGATGCTTGCATTGGTTGACGCAGTTGCACCGTCTTCATCAACAACGACAACATTTAGGCTAACATCACCGTTGAAGTTTTCGTTTGGTGCGAAGCTGAATGTACCGTCGCCGTTGTCAGTAAAGATACCGTCGGAGCCGCTGTAGCTGACGCTATCAATCGCGACATCACCTTCAACGTCAGAAGCATTCGCCAATAGCTGCTCAGAGCTAATGGTGATGACTTCATCTTCGTTAACGGAGTAGCTGGTCGCGCCTGCGATTGGTGGGTCGTTCACCTCAAGAACAGTAATGTCAGCGGTGGTTGAGTCCGTCGCACCGTCTTCATCTACCACGACAACATCTAGGCTCACTTCACCATTGAAGTTCTCGTTTGGCGAGAAGGTGTACGTACCGTCACCATTGTCTTGGAACACACCATCTGTGCCGCTGTAGCTAACGCTATCAACTGCGACATCTCCTTCGACGTCTGATGAATTCGCCAGTAACTGCTCGTCACTAATGGTGATCGAGTTGTCTTCATGCACTGTGTAAGAGGTGCTGCCCGCAACCGGTGGATCGTTCTCAGGTGTGACTGTCACATCGATATTCGCGGTCACGGTATCCGTACCATCGGAAACATCGAAGGTAAAACTCACGTCGCCATTGAAGTTTTCGTTTGGAGCGAAGCTGTAAGTGCCGTCACCGTTGTCGGTTAGGACACCATCTGCGCCAGTGTAGCTCACACCTTCAACCGATAGGTCATCACCATCGATGTCCGTTGCACCATCCAACAGGTCTTGATCCGTGAAGGTCAACACGCCATCTTCACCAATGGTGAACGCTTGATCTTCTGGCTGCGGCAAATCATTAACTGGGTTAACAGTAAGGTCCGCCGTTGCAACAATAGTGTCGCTGCCATCATTGATGTCGAACGTGATATCAATGTCGCCATTGAAGTTCGCATCTGGCGTGATAGTGAAGCTACCATCGTCGTTTGCCGTAACCGTTGCATCACCGTCAACCACTAAGTTAGTCGCGGTTAGCGCGTCCCCTTCTACATCCGATGCTTGAGCAAGAAGCTGCTCTTGGCTAAGCGTAATTGAATTGTCTTCATCGACACTGTAAGCCAAGTTGCCCGATACTGGCGCATCGTTGATTGGCAATACATCGATGTTTGCATTAGTTGACGCAGTTGCACCGTCTTCATCAACAACCACAACATCTAGGCTAACATCGCCATCAAAGTTGGCGTTTGGTGCGAAGCTGAATGTGCCGTCACCGTTATCGGTAAAGATACCGTCGGAGCCGCTGTAGCTGACGCTATCAATCGCAACTTCACCTTCAACGTCAGAAGCATTTGCCAATAGCTGTTCAGAGCTAATGGTGATAACTTCGTCTTCGTTCACTGAGTAGCTGGTCGCGCCTGCAATTGGTGGATCGTTCACCTCAAGTACTGTAATACCTGCGGTAGTCGAATCCGTCGCACCATCTTCATCGACCACGACAACATCTAGGCTCACTTCGCCATTGAAGTTCTCGTTTGGCGAGAAGGTGTACGTACCGTCACCATTGTCTTGGAACACACCATCTGTGCCGCTGTAGCTAACGCTATCAACCGCGACATCTCCTTCGACGTCTGATGAATTCGCCAGTAACTGCTCGTCACTGATGGTGATCGAGTTGTCTTCATGCACTGTGTAAGACGTGCTGCCTGCCACCGGTGGATCGTTCTCTGGAGTGACTGTCACATCGATATTCGCGGTCACGGTATCCGTGCCGTCAGAAACATCGAAGGTAAAGTTCACGTCGCCATTGAAGTTCTCGTTTGGCGCGAAGCTGTAAGTGCCATCGCCATTGTCAGTTAGGACACCATCTGCGCCTGTGTAAGTGACGCCTTCAATCGAGAGGTCATCGCCATCGATGTCCGTTGCACCATCCAATAGGTCTTGATCAGTGAAGGTCAACACGCCATCTTCACCAATGGTGAACGCTTGATCTTCTGGCTGCGGCAAATCATTAACTGGGTTAACGGTTAGGTCCGCTGTTGCAACAATAGTATCGCTGCCGTCGTTGATATCGAACGTGATATCAATGTCGCCATTAAAGTTCGCATCTGGCGTGATAGTGAAGCTACCATCGTCGTTTGCCGTAACCGTTGCATCGCCATCAACCACTAGATTAGATGCGGTTAATGCGTCGCCTTCTACATCCGATGCTTGAGCAAGAAGCTGCTCTTGACTCAACGTGATTGAGTTGTCTTCGTCGACGCTGTAAGCCAAGTTGCCCGATACTGGTGCATCATTGATTGGTAAGACATCGACTGTGATGTAAGTATCGACCTCTGCACCGTCTTCATCACGAATGGTCACATCCAACTGCACTTGACCATTGAAGTTTTCATTCGGTGCAAAGCTACAAGTACCATCGCCGTTTACTGAGAAGATACCATCTGGACCGTCGTAGCTGATGCCTACTAGCTCAACATCCCCTTCAACATCCGAAGCATTCAGTAGCACTTGCGATTCACTAAAGGTTAGAACTTGGTCTTCATCGATAGTGTATGCAGTAGGACCTGCGATTGGTGGGTCATTTACCTCAATCACAGTAATGCCAGCAGTGGTAGAGTCCGTTGCACCTTCTTCATCGACAACGACAACATCTAGGCTCACCTCGCCACTGAAGTTCTCGTTTGGTGAGAAGGTGTAAGTACCATCACCGTTGATTTCCAGGACACCATCGTTACCGCTGTAGCTCACGCTATCAATCAACACATCGCCTTCAATATCCGATGAGTTCGCTAATAGCTGCTCGTCACTGATGGTAATCGAATTGTCTTCATGAACGGTGTAAGCCGTACTGCCTGCCACCGGTGGATCGTTCTCTGGCGTAACTGTTACATCGATATTTGCCGTCACGGTATCCGTGCCATCGGAAACATCGAAAGTGAAGTTCACGTCGCCATTGAAGTTCTCGTTTGGTGCGAAACTGTAGGTGCCATCACCATTGTCAGTAAGAACACCGTCTGCGCCTGTGTAAGTGACGCCCTCAACAGATAGGTCATCCCCTTCAATGTCGGTAGCGCCTGTTAGCAGATCCGCATCAGTAAAGGTCAGCACACCATCTTCACCAACAGTGAACGCTTGATCTTGTGGTTCAGGCGCATCATTAACTGGTGACACCAATAACTCAAGGTTGGTTGAGACAACATCATCGCCGTCAGACACATCGAACGTAAAGGTGATATAACCATTAAAGTCCGCATCTGGCGTTAAGGTGTAAGTACCGTCGCCATTGTCTGTAATGGTGATGTTTTCATCATCCGTTGCCAAGTTCAGTGCTGTCAGTTGGTCTCCATCCAAGTCACGCGCATTAGCGAGTAAATCTTCTTGCGTAATTAGGATCGAACCATCTTCTTCAACCATCGCTGAAACAGGCAATGCTTCAGGCGCATGTTCAATGTGGGCACCTGTTGCATTGACGTAGATGGTTTGAGAAACGGTTTCAGAATCATTATTTGATAGCTCTGTTGCCGTTGCCGTTACATTGATTTCTAGCTGTTGGTTAAAGTCTTCTGGCAATTGAATCTGTAGCTCTTGTTCAATTGCTGTGGTTGGAAGCGTTACAGAACCATCTGGACCGACTGTCACTTCACCGCTGTAGATCTGGCTGTTCACTTCACCGACATCAATGGTGAAGTTGAAGTCGGTGTAATCGGCATCGCCGCCACCGTAGAGATCTTCAAAGCCGTAAACCAGTTCACCGTCTTCGTTCACAGTAGTTCGGGTATGTTCAATACCATCTTGGTTCAGCTCTGAGCTTGAACCACCATGGAAGACAGCATCACCGAATTGGCTTTGAATCACGGTTTCAGAACCATCAGCGCCAACAAACACGAGTTGTGGGTCAACTGTATCCATGTTCGCAGGAGAGCCATCTGCTGCACGGAACTCGTACTGACCATCTTGCATGGACGCAAAGTCATTGAAGTTATGACCGTTAGGAATTAAGAATAGGTTGAAGCTTTCCCCTTCCGAGATTTGGAAGCTGAACTGATCTTGTCCCGGAACGAGGTCACCGCCGCCGCCAACTTGAGAGGCGTTTTCGTACACCACTTCAACGCCCGTGATGTTGCCATCTTCATCGACTTTGTAGTAACCCGCTGTATTTTGGTAACCCGCGGTTTCACCTTCAAACGTAACCGTGATTTCAGTATCGTTGAAACTGGTGATACCGTTGTCTTGATCGTTAAGTACCCCTTCGTTGTCGTAGCTGATCACCGAACCTTCAGGAACACCATCAACGGTCACAGTCAGCGTTTCTGACAAGTCTTGGTCAACCAATGCTGCGGCGATGTTCACTTCAACAATACCGCCTGGCTCAACCAAGATCGCTTGGTCATCCACGTTTCGACCATCGCCATCAGTGATGACTAGGTCTGGCGCATCTGCCACGGCTTCGATATGGACATTAATGTCTTGCTCAACTTCATCAGTACCGTCAGAAACCGTAAAGCTGAACTGCAAGTCACCACTGAAGTGCTCTTCTGGTACGAAGCTAAATGTACCGTCACCGTTGTCCGTTACAGTACCTTCATCACCCGAGTAGTTAATGCTGGTAACGGTGAGGTCATCACCATCAATATCAATCGCGCCACTTAGAAGATCTTCTTGCGTGAACAGGATGCTGCCATCCTCTTCAATGTGGTACATGCCAGGCGCAACAATTGGAATGTCATTGACTGGGTTCACCGTCAACGTCATTTCATTGGCAACACTCAATTCACCGTCGCTTACTTCATAAGTAAACTCTATGTCTCCATTGAAGTGCTGTGAAGGCGTAACGGTAAAGGTGCCGTCACCGTTATCCACGATAGAGGCATTCGGATCATTGGTTTCTAGTGCCGTTGCGTATAGGTCATCACCATCTTGATCGCTGGCGTTTTCAAGCAGCATTTCTTGTGTCACGAGGATAGAACCATCCTCGTCCACGTCTGCCACGATTGGTGCTGCTTCTGGTGCGTCGTTGACGAACTCAACTTTCAAGTCGATGTTTGCCGCCACCACATCGGTGCCATCGCTCACATCAAACGTGAGGTCAACATTACCAAAGAAGCCTTGCTCTGGCGTTAACGTGTAAGTGCCATCACCATTGTCTGTCACTTGAACCGTATCGCTTAAGCTCGTCACGTTCACAACAGATAAGTCATCGCCTTCGATGTCCGTCGCTTGAGCCAGCAGCTCTGCTTCAGTAATCGTGATGGCTTCGCCGTCTTCTGTGGTGAAGGACAAATCAGGTACATCTGGCAGGTCGTTCACTGGGTTAACGGTGAGGTTTAGATCCGCAGCGACGGTTTCAATCGCGTCAGTTACGTCATAAGTAAATTCGATTTCACCAAAGAAGTTTTCGCTCGGTGTAATCGTGAAGCTACCATCAGCGTTCTCAACGATGGTTGCATTAGGATCGTTGGTCGACAGGTTCACCGCTTCAAGGTTGTCACCATCCACGTCCGTCGCGTTCGCCAACAAGTCTTCTTGAGTGATGGTAATTGAGCCATCTTCATCGACGACCGCATCAACAGGCCCGCTTACCTCTGGACCTTCGTTGACGATCTCAACATCGATCTTCGCAGTGCTTGGTGCGCTTGCTTGACCATCGCTGATGTCGAAGGTCAGGTTCACTTCACCGTAGAAGTTCGAAGTTGGCTCGAAGGTAAAGGTGTTGTCGCCGTTGTCTGTCAACGTACCTTGTGACTGGTCAACAAGCAGTAGATTCTCGATATGAAGAATGTCGCCATCCACATCGGTCGCACCTGATAACAGGTCTTTTGCTTCGATGATGATGGTGCCGTTTTCTAGCATTTGAGTATGCAGCGGTGCACCAGGAACTGGCACATCGTTGACCGGAATAACGGTCAGGTCTAGATGAGTATCGACTTCATCGGTGCCATCGAAGACTTTGTAATCGATATCGACTTCACCATTGAAGTTTTCATTCGGCATAAAGGTGTAAGTGCCGTCGCCATTATCGACAAGCTCACCGTTATCACCGCTGTAAGAGATATCAGAGATAGACAGCGCATCACCTTCCACATCACTTGCATTCGCAAGCAGATCGTCCGCGCTAAACGTAATGCCCACATCCTCATCAGTCGACAATACAATCGGACCAGAAACGATTGGCGCATCGTTTACTGCTTCGAAGTTGATGTTGATGATGTTGTCGTCAGTGAGTTCACCATCCGTAACTTGGTAGCCAAGCTCAATCTCACCGTAGAAGTTCTCATCTGGTGTGACTGTCCACGTACCATCGCCGTTGTCGGTTAACGTAGCGTGCTCCGCGTTATCCCCCACCAGCTCTAGGTTTTGAATATCAAGGACGTCACTATCGATATCACTCGCTTGTGCGAGAAGCTGCTCTTCTGTGATTACCACAGAGGCAAACTGCGTAGAACCTTCGGTATCGATGGTCACATTTGGCAGATCAGCCGTCAGTTCGATTTCACTGTCACCTTCACGGATATTCAGTTCTACCGTTTCAGTGATTTCCGTGCCATCCACACCAATAGATGTGAACACCGCTTCATCATGACAAGTTTGCGAAACCGTCATGTTTTGAACCACGTATGTACCGTTACCTTGAATCGTACCTAACTCAAAGTAAGACACCGGCTCGTTCACCGTTAGGGTGTAATCCGTCTCATAGCTACCACGATCTTCTTTGTGGTAAGTCATCGAGTCGATCAAGTCACCATCAGAGTTGAATGCGCGAATTTCGACTTCGGTAAAGTGGCGAGACTCTTCCATAAACCAGCCGCCTAGACCATCTAGGTGGAAGCTGATTTCGTTGATGTCTTGACCTTCAACAGTCACAGTCAGTTTTTCATCACCGCTCAAGCCTTGGCGGTCAGTATCACCAATACCGTGACCGATGTGTGTTTTACCATTCCACGCACCGAGTGGGTCATCATTACTTTGAACGGTAACTTTCAAATCACCATCAACAAACTCACGTGTGTAAGGGTCAACAGCAGTACCCCAATCATCAAGGCTGGCGTTGTCGTCAAAGGTACCAATTTGACTCGTATGCGTACCGTTTGCCAATGCATCATCATTTGGAATGAAGCGCACTTCCGTGTCTGCAGGAACCTCCTGCCCGACTTCTAGCTGTACCCATTCGTCATTTAGATTTGCTTCAATGATGCCGTTTTCAGGGGCTTGGTCGAGACGTAACGCAGGCTCTTCACGCAGAGAAACACCCACTGTTTGGTCTTCTTCTGCTTGAATAAAGATCTCGTCACCCGCTTCTGGCGCATCGTTGACAGGATTAACGGTCAGATCCAACGTGGTCAGAACATCATTTTCGCCATCGCTGATGTTGTAAGTGAAGTCCAACTCACCATTGAAGTTTTCCGTATGCGTAATCGTGAATGAACCATCATCGTTGGCTACGATCGTCGCATCCGGATCATTGGTTTGTAGATTGCTGGCAACAAGGTCATCACCTTCAATGTCTGTCGCATTCGCAAGCAACTGTTCTTGCGTGATGGTGATGGCATTATCTTCATCCACTTCAGCTTGAATGCCTGATGTTTCAGGTGCGTCGTTCACCGCGATAACATCGATGCCTGCGGTTGTCGTATCCGTTGCACCATCTTGGTCGATGACCGTAACGTCGAGAGAAATGTTACCGTCAAAGTTCTCATTTGGCGTGAAGGTATATGTGCCGTCGCCATTGTCCACGAAGCTACCGTCGTTACCAGAGTAGCTAACATTCGCCAAGGCTACATCGCCTTCCACATCAGAAGAGTTAGCTAACAACTGCTCGTCACTAATGGTGATTTGACCGTCTTCTTGAACCGTGTAAGACGTAGAACCGGCAACCGGTGGATCGTTCACTGGTGTCACGCTGACATCAATGAATGCTGGTGTTGAACCTGTGCCGTCAGACACATCGAATGTGAACTGAACATCACCGTTGAAGTTCTCATTCGGCGCGAAACTATAAGTGCCATCACCATTGTCGGTAAGTACACCATCCGCACCTGTGTAGAGAACGTTTTCGATAGACAGATCATCGCCATCAATATCCGATGCACCTTCCAATAGGTCTGCATCCGTGAACAGCAAGGTGCCATCTTCTTCTACCGTGAACTGTTGATCTTGCGCTTGTGGCAAGTCATTCACAGGATTAACCGTAATATCCAGACCAACTTGTACCGAGCCGCCATCGTTATCAATGATATCGAAGGTCAGATCTAGGTCACCGTTGTAGTTTTCATCTGGTGTGATGGTGTAGCTGCCATCATCGTTGTATTGAATTGTCGCGTTGTCATCTGTCGATAGATTGATGGCTTCAAGGTTCTCGCTATCAATATCGCCCGCTTTGGCAAGCAGTTGCTCTTGGCTTAGCGTAATTGAGCTGTCTTCGTTGATGGTGTAAGCCAAATCACCCGATACTGGTGGATCGTTGATTGGCAATACGTCGACATTGATGTGCGTATCAACGGTTGCCCCATTCTCATCTTGAATGGTCACATCCAACTGAACTTGACCATTGGAGTTCTCGTTTGGCGCAAAACTACAAGTACCATCGCCATTGACGGTAAAGATACCATCCGAGCCTTCATAGCTGATGCCAACAAGCTCTACATCACCCTCGATATCAGATGCGTTGGCAAGAATTTGTGACTCACTGAATGTCAGTACTGAATCTTCATCAATCGTGTAAGACGTTGGACCGGCAACTGGAGGGTCATTCACTTCAATGACGGTAATGCCTGCGGTCGTTTCGTCAATCGCTCCTTGCTCATCCGCCACAATCACATCAAGGCTGATGTCACCACTGAAGTTCTCATTCGGCATGAAGGTGTAAGTGCCGTCACCGTTGTCTTGGAATACGCCATCGGTGCCTGAATAGGTCACGCTATCGATGGACACTGCACCTTCCACATCTGAAGAGTTAGCCAGAAGCTGCTCGTCGGAAATGGTAATCGCGTTGTCTTCATCAACCGTGTAAGACGTTGAACCCGCAACCGGAGGATCGTTCACTGGAGTGACGCTCACGTCCACGTTGGCTGGTACGGTCTCAGTACCGTCAGAAACACCAAAGCTAAAGCTGACATCGCCGTTGAAGTTTTCATTTGGTGCAAAGGTGTAAGTACCATCACCGTGGTCAGTCAGCACACCATCGCTGCCTGTGTAGCTAATGCCATCAACCGTTAAGTTATCGCCATCGATGTCGGTCGCGCCAGCAAGCAAGTCTGCATCGGTAAACTGAAGCGTGCCATCTTCTTCAACACTGAACTGCTGGTCTTGAGGAACAGGAAGATCGTTAACTGGATTAACCGTTAGATCCGCCGTTGCTTGGATAGTGTCTGTGCCATCTGTAATGTTGAATTGGATATCAATGTCACCATTAAAGTCCGCATCTGGTGTAATCGTGAAGCTGCCATCATCGTTCGCTGTGACGGTTGCGTTTCCATCTACAGTCAAATCGCTAGCAGTCAGGTCATCGCCCTCAATATCAGACGCTTGAGAAAGAAGCTGCTCTTGGCTGAGCGTAATTGCACCGTCTTCATCAACGCTGTAAGCCAAATCACCCGATACTGGCGCATCATTGATTGGCAATACATTCACATTGATGACGGTATCAACTTCTGCTCCATCTTCATCTCGAATGGTCACATCAAGTTGAACTTGCCCGTTAAAGTTCTCGTTTGGCGCGAAGCTGCACGTGCCATCATCGTTAACGGTGAAAATGCCATCCGGACCATCGTAGCTAATGCCAACAAGCTCTACATCGCCTTCCACATCAGAGGCATTCAACAGCACTTGCGACTCACTAAAGGTCAGAACAGAATCTTCATCAATGGTGTAAGAAGTTGGTCCTGCGACTGGTGGATCGTTCACTTCCAGCACCGTAATGCCAGCAGTGGTGACATCCGTTGCGCCTTCTTCATCAGCGACGACAACATCAAGCGTCACTTCACCATTAAAGTTTTCATTTGGAGAGAAGGTGTACGTACCGTCGCCATTGATTTGCAACACACCATCGCTGCCAGAGTAGCTCACGCTATCAATCGAGACATCCCCTTCTAGATCCGAAGAATTTGCCAACAGTTGCGCGTCAGAAATGGTAATAGAGTTGTCTTCGTGAACCGTGTAAGACGTTGAACCAGCCACCGGAGGATCATTCACCGGCGTGACGCTCACATCTACATTCGCTGAAACCGTATCTGTGCCATCAGATACGTCGAAGCTGAAGTTCACATCGCCATTGAAGTTCTCATTTGGCGCAAAGCTATATGTGCCATCTCCATTGTCAGTTAGAACGCCGTCGGTGCCTTCATAGCTGATTCCCGTTACAGAAAGGTCATCGCCTTCAATGTCGGTAGCACCTGCAAGCAGATCTGCATCAGTAAATTGAAGAGTGCCGTCCTCTTCCACACTGAATTGTTGGTCTTGAGGAACAGGCAGATCGTTGATTGGATTAACGGTTAGGTCAGCGGTTGCTTGAACGGTATTCGTGCCATCTGAGATATCGAAGCTGATGTCGATATCACCATTGAAATCTGCGTCCGGCGTGATGGTGAAGCTACCATCGTCATTTTGAGTCACCGTCGCATTGCCATCTACCGAAAGGTTAGAAGCCGTCAGTGCATCGCCTTCCACATCGGAAGCTTGCGACAACAACTGTTCTTGACTCAAACGAATCGAGCCATCTTCGTCCACCGAGTAAGCAAGATTGCCAGACACTGGCGCATCATCGACTGGCGTAACACTGACATCAATGTTGGCAGAAACCGTATCCGTACCGTCGGACACATCAAAGCTGAAGTTTACGTCACCATTGAAGTTTTCATTTGGCGCAAAAGTGTAAGTCCCATTACCGTTGTCGGTCAGGATGCCGTCACCACCGTCGTAGCTTACGCCCTCAACTGTTAGGTTATCGCCTTCAATATCCGTTGCGCCAGTAAGCAGGTCAGCATCGGTGAAGATCAGCGTACCATCCTCTTCAATCTCAAAGGTTTTATCTTCAGGCACTGGTGCGTCATTGATTGGACGAACAGTTAAATCAATCGAGCTAGAAATGGTTTCTTGACCATCACTGATATCAAACGTTAAGCCGAGTTCACCATTAAAATCAGTATCAGGTGTGACGGTATAAGTGCCATCACCATTATCCACAACGGATGCATTAGCACCCACTTGCACGTTGAATGCGGCAAGATCATCGCCATCAACATCACTCGCGTACCCGAGAAGTTGTTCTTGCGTGAAGGTAATGGTGCCATCTTCATCCATGATGTATGCCAGATCTTGCCCTACTTCTGGCGCGTCATTTTCACCTTCGACTTTAATTTGGAACGTTTCGCTCGTAGTTTCGGAGTCGAAATCGTCTTCTACTTGCGTCGTGGTTTCTTCGCTGGTGTCTTGTACATCCACCGCGAAGCTCTCTTCAGTGGTTTCTGAATCTAGCTCGTCACCACCTTGAGAACCTTCAGAGTCTGAAGAAGCACTTGGCGCAGATGAAGTTTGTACCGCTTGTCCTTGCGCTTCATTGCCTTCTGCGTCCGAACCACCTTCAGAGCCAGAGGCATCACCACCACCGACCGCTTGGGCACCCGCCCCAGAATCCGAACCACCGCTGCCCAGAGCCTGGTCACCTGATTCTCCGCTAGAAGCTACACTATCAACAACATTGGATTGTGTAGCGTCAGAGTCGCTGCTACTTTCAGTATCCTCTTCTTGAACTGCGCCACCCGAGCTCACTGCTTCTTCTTCCGTACCCGCGCCACTAGGATTTTCTTCCATCGCACGATTGGCTTCATCAACAGCATCTGCACTTTCAGCACCGGTCGCTACAGTCGAAGAGACGGTCGACTGCTGTTTTTCTTCTTTTGTCCCCGTATCCTTCGTTTCTGTTTGCTCTACCGCATCGTTAAGCTTTTCATTGTCTTTTTCTTGATTAGTGTCGCCTGCCATTACAGCCTCCGTTGCTTTTAGCTAACTGATCGTATTTAGAGGCAGTAAAGGACACCATTTTTAGAAACCAACTTTTTTATACAACTTTTTTCATACCTTTCGAGTTCCATAAAAACAAAAAAATTTGAAAACCCAGTATAAAGATCCTTACTTGTTGTCATTAAAGCAATTAGTGCGGTGGGATAATGATAAATATGACAAATCTGTTGCGCTCAGTCGACAACAGCCATAAAGGGCTGCAATTGCTATTAGGCGATTTTTACCAAGATTTCAGTGACGCAGGGATTGATATTGAGATGCTGCATAAACAAAACCGTTTTGAAGCACTCAGATGTTATTCAAAAAGACTAAAGACCATTCTCGTCTTGTTATGTGATGACGACTTACCACCAAAATTGGCAAAGATTGAACACTTAAACAAACACCATTTCCCTGCTCCTAATGAATTGATCGAGGACGTTAAAACCGAGCTTAACAACGTAAACAAACAAATTAGCCAGCTGTTAAAAATCGAAAATTCAATCGATAGCCGCACAGGTAGTGAATCGTAGGGGTGGCTCATGAGTAATAAGCAAATAGAACATCACCTCAAAAAGGCGCTCGTTTCGAACAACGAAGCTTCGAAGGTAACAACAGACGATACAATCGTGCTAGCCAGTGCAATGACCAGCGTACACAAAACCTTGCTGGTTATCTTTTTGCTTTCCATGGTGGCTATCGCCGTGGCATCTCAGGCTCGTATCGACATTGTGGTGTCGGTGCGCGGTGAGCTATTGCTCGAATCTGACATCGAAAAAGTGCAACACCTTGAAGGCGGTATTCTAGAAGAAATGCTAGTGCGCAAAGGCGAAGTAGTTTACGAAGGTCAGCCTATTGCACGCCTTCGCTCTCTGGATAGAAACACTCAACTCGATACGGTAAACACAGAGATCATTCAGCTAGAGCTAGACAAGATTCGTTACGAAAGCCTGCGCGATATGGTGGAACCCGATTTTTCTGCCTACATCGAAAACTACCCAGAATTAGTGCAAGTCAACATGAATACCTGGCAGCAAGAATTTTCTAAAAACCGTTCCAATGAAGAGTTGATCACTCACGATATCCAACATAAGAATTCGCTTATTGATTCAATGCTCAAGCGCCGTAAAAGCTCCGAGAACCAGCTCTCCTTGATACGCAAGCAGCTCAATATTAAGAACACCTTGTACAAAGAGGAAATGGCGTCTTACGTCGATGTTCTGAATATGCAGGTTCAAGAGTCAAACATGGTGCGTGAGATAGAAAACCTTGATGAGTCGGTCATGAATGAGCGTTTCCAACTCGACAAACTAGAGAAGCAGTACCGAGACTTGGTGGAGAATCGTAATGCCGAGTATCAAGCACAAATCATTCAAGCAAACAAGGACTTAAAGTTGAAACGTATATTACGTCCTCAACACTCAGATAAAGTGGATCGCCTCGTGGTTTACGCCCCTATTGACGGTGTAGTAGATAAAGTGCACTTCAACTTCCGCTCCGCTGTGATACCGCCAGGTGAAAGCATCGCGGACATTGCACCGATCAATAACGCCCTTCACGGAGAGGCGAAGATCCCGCGTAAAGACATGGGTTTTGTAGAAATCGGACAAGCGGTCAAAGTGAAGATGGATACCTACAACTTTGCCAAATACGGATTTTTGGAAGGTCGAATTGCATCGATCAGCCGTTCTTCTTATGAAGAAGAAGACGCTGAATTCTATCTCGCGGAAATCCAAATCAGTCAAAACTATCTAGAGCGCGGAGGCACACAATACAAGCTGTCCCCTTATATGGAGTTTACCGCAGACGTGAAAACAGGTTCACGCCGGGTGATCGAATACGCAGCGAAGCCGGTAATGTCGGCTATCGAAGACGCATTCGATGAGAGGTGATGGATGAGTAGCAAACCTTCTTACAATATTTCCGTTCCTGTTATGCGCCTAAGCATCGCTTTCAGCTTGATGCTGGCTGCCCTCGCCTTTTATTTGTATATCTCTTGGGAAAAAGTGGATTCAGTCGAGAAAGTGCAAAACGCGCCTCTGTTGGTTCAAGCTCAACAGCTCAACCAAACTATCGAGTTTGATATTCAAACGCTTCAACGCTGTTTAAGCGCGCGTTATTGCAGTACAACAGAGCTTGATTTTGAGGTTCTGAAAGACGAAATTGACCAATTTAAGTCGCTCGCGTCACTCAACAAAACCGAGTTTAGCTTGGTGGGCGCGACCGAATACACGCAGCTTGAACTGGCAATCAATCGCTTCTCAGACAGCCAAAAAACACGCGACGATGTGTTGGCACTGTACCTCTCGCTCACCAATAACTACCTACAAATGGACGACAACTACCGGACCATATTTAACAACCATGCGAGTGACCTAATGATGGAGAAAAACGAGTTCTTCATTTGGTTGTTTGTGGTCGTTGTCGTACTGGTTGGTATCGCAGTGCTATCGAACTTGGTGGCAATCCTTAAACTGAAAAAATCCAGCTCGAATGAGCGTGACATTGACCAAGAATTCGATGAGCTTTATCAAGAACTCAAACTACTGGATTTACAAAGGTTGGAAGAGTTGCTGAATGAAGTGAGCATCAATCCTAAGCAGCGTCAGATCTACTCACACCTAAAACTGATTTTCAGCAAACTCGAAGAGCAAAAACGCAATAACGATCTCTACAAGCAGCTCTATGCTCTGATTGGTTACGAGATTCGTGGCATCACCAACACCATTAACGGCGGCGTGCAATATCTCGTTCAAGAGACCGATGAGAGCGGAGTGTTGATGGCGCAAGATATAACCTCGGCTGCCAATACCCTGTCTGAATTGGCAGAGAACTACAACCGACTCATTTCACAAGGGACCGAGAGCAAATCGAAAGAGTTTTCACTGCTGAATGTACTGTCTGAATTGATGATTCACATCAGTTCAAAAGTGCAGCGAAATGAAGGTGAGCTAGACTGCTTTATCTCAGATAACTTACCAAACCGTGTTGAAGGACAATCTACCAGCTTATTCTGGGTGTTGTTCCTACAGCTATCAAATGCCATCCAACTCAAAGCCGACAAGAAACTGTTTGTCACCATTGAATCAGGTGCGGCGTCAGACATTGAAAATACCCGCTTGACCATCAATCTAAACTTCTTAACCACACTGGATGTGCCGTTTGCCAAGCTCAATACCCTACACTGGAGCGACCATAAACAGCACACTGCAACCAAAGACGATTTGGCTAAAAGCGTACTGAAAGATTATGGCTATTACGAGAGCCATTGGTATCAATCGGGCAATCAGGAACGTTTTCAAATTCAGCTCGATTTGAAAGCCAAAAGCTTCCACACCGAGAAAACTCGCTTCGACAATAAGCGTTTGTTGCTGTGTGCCAACTCTCAGCTGCGCATTGATGTAATGAACAAAATGTTAGTCAACTTGGGCTTGGAGATCACGCCAATTCGAACGCCGAACGAACTCTTCTCTGCTGCAAAAACCTTTGGCGAATACGATGCCATCATGCTGACCGACACGTTCGAGCCAAACAAGCTGCCCTCACTGAGCAAAACGGTGAAATCGCAACTGCGCAATCACCCGAACACGAAGTTGTTGCTTTCAGTCACTAGCACTCAGCAAGCACAAGAGAGTCATACCTTTGTCGACAAGATTCTGAACTCTCCTGCGATTCCATATGAGTTCATCCCTAACCTGTTAGCAATCATGGAAGCGGAAGCCTCTGAAGATCAGATGGAGAACAGCTCATTCCTGATTGTGGAAGATGACCGTGTTCAACAGATTCTACTCAAACGTATTTTGAGCAAGCAAGAATACGAAGCCGATACCGTTGGCGATGGCGCAGACGCTGTTCAGCACTTCATAAATCAACGCTCGGACATCATCTTTATGGACTGCATCATGCCAGGCATGGGCGGTATTGAAGCAACCAAACGCATTCGACAGTACGAACAAGAGAGCGGGCAAAACCCTTGCACCATTATAGGTGCGACAGCATTGACCAGCAGTAATGAACACCAAGCTTGTATCGAAGCAGGAATGGATTACGTGATCAGCAAACCTTATAAAAACGACGAAATCATCAAGGTGATCAACAAGTATGTGGCGGTACAGAAACTTAACTAGCTGCGTATTGGCAGCGCTTACATTGAGCAATGCTCCTTCGGCAATGGCGACCACCTTGCTTGAGGCGGTCAAACTCGGCTTGGAAAACAACTTATCTCTGCGCGCTAGTGACAAAGGCGTGGAAGAAAACGAATACAACATCGACATTAGCCGTTCTAAGTTTCTACCCTCTTTAAACGGTGCTGCTGATACCACATGGAATGAAAACGAAACCATATTAACGGGAACACCGGATACACGTTCTAGCTACAACTCGAACAGCTACAGTGTGTCTTTATCCCAATCGGTGTTTAACCTTGGTGACATCTTTAAATACGGCACCGCGAAGCTTGATTTCAACATTGAAGAAATCAAACACGAGAACAAAATCCAGAGCACCATTTCTGAAATCGCGACGCAATATTTCGAATACCTCAAAAACAACGCGCAAATCAAAGCCACCCAAGTAGAACTTAAATCGTCTGAAACACGTGAGCGCCAAATGCGTCGCAACGTGGAACTTGGCAACACTGCGGCGAGCGAGTTGTATGAGGTAATTGCCCAGAAAGAAGGCATTGCCAATCGCTTAAGAACCTTAGAGAAAGACCGGCGCGTAATTTTGAACGGTTTAGAGATTCAAGTTCAATACCCAGTCACCCCATCACAGGACATCTACGAAAGCGTGCCCTTGGCGGAAATCAGCGAATCCGAACAACGTGAGATTCTTGAACAAGCTTTGAAGCTCAATAACGACTTATTGGTTGCGAAGAAAACCGTCGAGCGCAGCCGAAGAGGCTTGAAAGAAAGCGGTTCAAACTTTGTGCCGACCGTATCGCTCTCTGCCAGTTACCGTTACGACGATGCGAACAACTATGACCGAACCGACCCAACCGCAACAGGGGACAGTAACTCGACCAGCGTCGGGTTGAACTTGAATGTGCCAATTTTCTCCGGCGGTTCGGATTACTACGGTTATCAAAAATCGTCGACTGCCATCGAGCGAACGGAGCTGCTGTACCAAGATTCGTTGTTCACTACGCGCAATAGCGTTAACACCTCGGTGCTCAACATCAATGACTTCTCCCGCGCCATCAGCAGTTACGAGAACATCATCCGCGCAAACTACGCTTCCTACAAAGGCATTCAACGCGCTTACCAGCTTGGCACGCGAACCATTACCGACTTACTGGCAGCGGAAAGTAAACTGTTTAGCGCGCTACGTGATTACGAGAGCGCGCGTTATGACTACATCATTGAATCGATCAATCTTGAGCAAATCAAGGGCATGTTGTCGGTGCAATCCATCGAAAGCATCATGCAGTTGATGAGCGATATCGAAGGCAGAAGCAATCAAGACTTAGTTCCAAAACACCTTCTCTCCAAACCATCGATTAAGAAAGGAGGTCGCAATGCAAACTGAGCATTTTTCCCAAAAGATTAACTTTGCTGACAAGTGTTACCTGACTTTCTCAACGGTCATCTCGACACTGTTTGGTTTAGTACTGCCCTTTTCGATTCTGATTATCTTTGACCGAGTTTTACCTAACCAAGCCAAAGACACACTGTTTCTTCTGTTTGCCATTATCTTGATCACCATCTTCCTCGACTATCACTTAAAAAATCAGGAAGAGAAGATTTCGTCGGTCATCATGAAGCAGTTCGAAACCAACCTAACCAACAAGGTGTTTCAATCCATCTGTTTGGCTGAGATATCGAAGTTTCGTCGCCTAGAACCCGGTGAATACCTAGAGCGTATTGCTACCATTCCAGAGATTAAATCCTTCTTTGGCGGAGAATCTGTACGGGCATTGATCAACCTTGCAGTCAGCATACTGACCATTCTGATTATCGGTCTAATCAACATCTGGGCTGGGGTGACCATCTTGCTCGCCTCCATCGTTTTGGCGGTGTTCGCACTCAGTCTTTCCAAGCAAAAAATCAACAGCCTAGAAAACAAATCCGACATCGAAGGCTTAACCACGTCGAAAATCATCGAGATCATCTCTAGCCCACTCGATATCAAAGCGCGCAATATGGAATATCGCGTCGAAAGTTTGATGACACAAATGGTGGAAGAACGTGAAGTCGAGAACATCAAATACGAGCAAATCGAATCGAACTTCAGCCTTATCTTGTCGCTCATACAACAGCTCTCCATCGCTTGTGTGGTGGTGGTTTTGGCAACGGCAGTTATCAACATGCAATCTAGCCAAGGCATCATGGCAGCCATCATCATGCTTACCAACCGCTACTTCGCCCCATACCAACAAGTGATGCGTACGGTGAGCCGCTGGGAGTTGAACAAGCTTCATATTCAACGTATCGCCGAACTACTTGAGCTTGCGGCATCTGTAGAACAACAAAATGACACGACAGAAGTCGAGCGCATCTCGGTGAAGTATTCGGAAAAACAACGCATCGAGTTTGAACGCGGTCAGGCTTACTTGCTAACAGGGAAAAGCGGCGCAGGCAAAACCCACCTCGCTAACTGCATTACGCGGCAAAACACCGACAGCAAGCTCGATATCCAAATCAACGAGACACCACTCGATGACGTCAATTACAACGTCTGGCGCAATAGCGTGCTCATGGTCGACAAAACCAATTCGTTCGTCGAAGGCACCATCATCGACAACTTGACTTGTTTCCGCCCGAGCTTAAACAACACCGCATTTGCGCTTTGCGAGACCATGAACATCAAAGCACAAATCGATGCCCTTCCCGCTGGTTTTTATACCGAGCTTAAAGGACATTTACGCAACCCATTCTCGCGCCAAGTCGCTTATGCCTTGTTGTTAGTGCGTGCCTTACTCGCGAACAAACGTGTGTTGATCTTCGACGATATCGACTGTGTTTATGATGACGACTTTGCTCGATTGGTTTTGACCAGTACCGCCTATCGCGCCAACGACAAAATCCTCATCATCGTCAGCAACAAGATGGACAAACTTAATCATCGCCTCAAACGCGTCAAACTTACCGGAGGTGACCAATGAGTATTTTGGTTGATTTTAATAATGTCCCTCAGCGCTTGTTGGACTTTGAGGCTCGCAGTTATGACGAGCGATACAATCAGTCACCTTTGATTCGTGGTTTAGCTTACACCCTCATTGCGCTTGAATGGGAAGGCACACCTTCTATCCTCAGTGACGCTTTTATCCCTAAACCAAAAGACAGCGACAGTTTTGTTGCCACGATTGAACGTCTTGGTTACCGTTGTGACGTCACCAAATTAAAAACGTTGGAGCACATCGAGGGGCACCCTCATCCTTGTTTTATCGAGATAGAAAACCTCACTGCGATTTTCTTGGGCACTAAAGACGGCAAACTGATCCTGTTTGATTACACAAATAACAACACCATTGAATACCCGCTCTGCAAGAAGCCGTGCTTGTTGGTCTCGATCAGCGAATACTCCCGCTTATTCCGAGAACCGCCACCTGAATCTCAAGACCGCAGTAACTGGATTAAATACGCGTTTTATCGCTACAACAATGAACTCAAAAGCCTGATTATTCTCAGCTTCGTGGTCAGCATTCTCGGCGCACTCCAGCCCTTTTTTATTATGAGTGTGTACAACTTCGCCTTAACCTCTAGCTCGCAAGCCACGCTTTATTGGCTCACGTTATTTGCTGTGATTGTTGGGTTCTCGGAATACTTTTTCAAGAAAATGCGGGTCAACATCATCGCCACATCAGGAAAGGATTTGGCGGTGCATATTTCTCAAAACGTAATATCCAAACTGTTGTGGCTTCCTTATTCGATGACATCTACCGCTGGTGTCTCTTCTCAGTTAGCACGATTGAAGGACATCGACACTTTCCGCCGTTTGGTAACCGCAGAGTCAACATTAAGCTACTTCGACATGCCGTTTGTTATCGTATTCATTATTGCCATTGCTCTTATGTCTGGTACCGCAGCGCTAGTCGTTATGGCGGGGTTGATTCTAATGTTGGTGTTCTGTGTTTATTCTCGTTACATCTACTCGCAAGCCACGTCCAAGAGCTCTCGCGCCAACGCCATGGTTTCTTACCAATGGAATGAGATTCTTCGTGGTATAAAAACCATCCAAGGCTTGCCATTATTGCGTGTTATCCAGTCCCGCTTTAGCGCATCGCATTTACAAAGCACCAGCGATGCAGAACATGTTTCAGTGACTAATAGCAGGGTTCAGGCAGCAGGCGGGAGTTTGATTCAGGTTATTGGTACCGCAAGTATCGTCGCGGCCGTTATCGGCGTGATGGACGGCACCTCCGATGCAGGTGCAATGCTTGCTACCGTAATTTTAGTCTGGAAGGCGTTGGGGCCTATTATGGGCATCTACAACTCTATTTCTAAGTTCCAATCCATTAAGGCGTCTTCTGCGCAAATCAACAACCTTATGGCGATGAATGACGATAAGCTAACGTTAGAGAAAAGCCCCCCTATTCGCCTCTTTCAAGGTAGTATCGTCGGCTCTGGTGTGAGCCATCGTTATAGTGGTGCGGCAACAGGCTTAACTAATCTTGGTTTTAAAATTCCACCGGGCGCAAAAGTTGTGATTTGTGGACCAACAGGTTGCGGTAAAACGACGCTCATTTCTATTATCGCTGGGCTAGAGGAACGCTATCAAGGCTCAGTTTCGGTGGACGGTTATAACATCAAACAATTCAACAGTTACCGCTATCGAACCTCGATTAACTACATCCCGTTTAACCTGCATATTTTTGAAGGCTCCTTGGAGACTAACTTCATCTTGCATAATGGGTTAATCCCAACAGAAAAAATGCGTGAAATGGTGAGTTTCTTTGAGCTCGATACATGGTTGCCACAAGGCCTGGACACTCAATTGAGCGTTGATATCTGTAAAAGTTTACCAAATGGTATTCAACAAAGACTGCGGCTCGCATTAGGGCTAGGCAACTGCGAACAATCTTTGATTATCATTGACGAGCCATTTAATGGTGCAGAGCAAGAAAATTCCCACTACTTCAAGCGGTTATTTAGCGACAAACTACTCAATAAGACCGTTATTTTCTCAACGAATGATCCGGGCATGATCTCTACATCCAATATGAGCTTAGTCTTGGAGCCAGATGGCAACCTGAAGTATTTCGGGTTAACCGATAAGTACTTAAAAAGTCTAAGTTAAGTTCGGAATGTGGTGTGGTTCATCATTCATACTTGAGCACGGTCATTGACAAAAATGTAAACGATGAGACTATTTACTCTGTAAGCGCGTACACTAAGGAATCCGATGTATACATTTGTTGCAGACAAATTGGATGTGGTTTATTTATCAACGATACCAGAAAACTACCAGTTACAAGACTTCGACGTGCCTGAAGAAGAACTCGAAATTCGTGAAATTGTAGAGGTATGGTATGAGTGTGCGTTTCTTCCTGACTTTAACCTTCAACACATCGACATCGAAAACAAAACTGCTTTGGTCGAGACACAAGCGCAAGTCGTAAACAACTACACAAGTACGCTCGCTTTTTTACTCAAAAGTCGTACTTATCGCGCAGCACTTAACCGATTATTGAGTGTATGGAGATTGGAGGCAGCAGCTAAAGCACAGCTTGAGCTGCTGTTACTTACGGAAGAACAGAGTAGCAAGCCAGTAAATTAATCGGCTAGGATAAGGGGCTAAAAATCTTAAACCCAACCATCGAATCGGAGACGTTTCTGCACGCGTTCAACCGCCTCTATCTGCATCTGACGAACACGCTCGTTAGACACGTTTAACAACAGGCCTATTTCCGACAAGGTTTTCACTCTCTGGTCAAATAATCCGAATCGATGGATTAAGACTTTCTGCAACTTAGTTGGCAAGGTTTTAATAATATTTTCAATAGCTTGAGTAAAGCACTGGTTTTCACAGTCTTGTTGTGGATCTGGCGTATACTCACTTTCACACAGTTCAAGAACAAATGGAACACGATGAAGGTCCGCAGTGGTCGATACATCAATAAAACCACTAAGAGCAACAAGTTCATCTATACGCTCTGCTTTCACCCCTGAGCAGCGTGAGAGTTCAGAAATAGACAACTCCTTGCTCTCACTTTTTGACGCATCGAGCTTTTTTAAAGCCAGGCTATTTATCTCTTTGCACACATGAGCAGGTAAACGTACCGTGCGGCCATTGTTCATTAATGCCGCTTCTATATTCTCGCGAATCCACCATACCGCATAAGTAGAAAAACGGTAGCCTGGCTCAGGATCGAACTTATCGACCGCTTTTATCAAACCAATGTTACCTTCTTCTATTAAATCGAGCAGAGTAAAGTTATTGCCTGGCCGTTTGAGGTAGCCTTTTGCGATTTTCACAACAAGTCGAAGATTAGACTCAATCAACATTTCGCGCGCTTCTTCATCACCAGCTCGATTAAGTTTGGCGTAATGCAACTCCTCTTCACGAGACAACAAATCAATCCCCACAATATCTTTGAGATAGTGAGCATAAGGGTCTTTCCCAACTGACAACGATTCTTTCATTGACAGTTCATCCGTGACAGCTCGGAACCTAGCAAAGCATTCGTTGTTCATTCCCCGTCCTTCTCAAGCCAACTTATTTCTTATCTTCTTTAATTGTTTTTGTACAACACCGTATGCATCATGCTTTATATGCATTACTTTACACTGAGTGTAGACAGGGGTTCTGATCTTTACCAAGAAATCGCTTATCACTTTAAAACAATTACTGCTTCTATGATAAAAACGTGAGCAGGTGGGGGGTTATATATATGAAAGTGCGAATATTTGTACGCAAATTGGCCTCAAAGAAAACAACGCAACGTAATCGTCAACGCTTACCACGTTACTCTGACTAAACCTTTGAGGCTTGAGGATGGTTTGAAGTATCAGTTGAATTAGCGAGACCTAATTCACTTGACGAAGCGCAGGTTGAAGCTGACAGTCTGTTATAACTTGGAAAACTGCACGATTCTTTCCTTCAGACTTACCTTGATACATCAAGTCGTCAGCATCTTGCAAGCTCACGATGTGGGTAAACTCAGGATAGTAAGCACAGCCCAAACTGATACTCAAATGAATTGCTTGTCCGCCCAGTATAACAGGCTGATCGTAAACGGCTTTACAAAGCATATTGGCAAAATTGAGCGCTTCTCGCTCTGACAGAGACGACGTAACGAGTGCGAACTCTTCTCCTCCAATTCTCGCCAATGTCATTCGGTCATCAGTCATCGACTTAGCGGCTTCTGCGATGGCAACTATTGCTCGGTCTCCAGCAAGGTGGCCATATCGATCATTGATTGATTTAAAATCATCAATATCAAACACCATCACCGTTAAGTTTCGCTTCAAATGATTCAGTAGCGCCAATTGCTCAATCAGGTGTCTACGGTTGTATAGCTTTGTGAGAGAATCCGTCAACGTCATCTCCAGCAATTGCTGATTGGCAATCGTTAATTGCCTTGTCCGAAGAGCAACCATACGTTTGAGAGCAAAAATATGATAAAGCGTTGCGACCGCCATAATGAAAATAGCAATAGGGAAAAGATAAAGTGGATAAACCGTTTTCACCACACTCCAACGGGTGAGGATCCGCTCACGATCCGTATCGATGACTTTTTCAAACGCTCGTGATACCTCTAAAATGGAAGTTGCACTGTGCATTCCTGCTGCAATCCGAAGATCTTTACTATATAAGCTAATTGTCGGGACAAACATACCCGCTCCCGGCGTGGTTGCCATATAAAAGTTAGCAACTTGCAGGTCTGCAACAAAGTACAGCACCTTTTTATCGACGGCGGCTTGTATCATCGAATCATTGTTAATGTATTCTGCGATAGGTGCATTCGGATAATTCGTCTGAACAAACTCAGACTCGTAACTTCCTTTAACAACGCCAATTGGCAGCGTCATTTCGCCAGTTAAAACACTCCTGATATCAACCGAAAGTACATCTTTATTTACGTACAGTTTGGTTTGGATAGGCATTATGACTGCGCCAAAGTCCATATACTTCGCTCTTTCGGGCGAGTAGACAAGTCCTCCGTGAAAGTCAGCCTTACCCTCTTTTACGGCTTGTAAAGAAGCATCCCAATCCAAAAGGAGAAACTGAACGTCGATTTGGTTGTTCGCCGCGTACTCTTTCCAAAAGTCGATTAAAATACCTTTAGGTTCACCATCTGGGCTAAGGTAAGAGAACGGCTTCCACGCTTTGGAGTTAGCAACAATTAAAGAATGAGACTCTGACTTGTGTGCATGCGCCATCGGACAAATGGACAGCCACAGTAGTAATAAAGAAGCACACGCTTTTTTACATTTGCAACCATAAGTACCATAACTCGTCGATGACATACCTACTTCTCACCAGTCTTTTTAAACCATAATCTCGGCTGTTTGATTAGACTAAAGATATAGTAGAGTTGCATAAGACAGGAAGTGACGCTTATTGATATGAATCTAACTTAGTAAGTTTTAGTACTTAATTGGTACTTTCAACGCCTAGTTCGCTGAAGCAGTTGAAGCAGTTGAAGCAGTTGAAGCAGTTGAAGCAGTTGAAGCAGTTGAAGCAGTTGAAGCAGTTGAAGCAGTACATGATAAATTAGGAAAACTTATCTGGTACTAAAAATTGAATATCATCAGTTTTGCAAACACCTAGTACCAACAAAAAAGCCCTATTCAAAATCCACCTTGGGGAGAACTTTGAATAGGGCTCTTTGCCTCTATGCTTCATTTTACGGCTGAAGCTACCTTTACCTTTTTTCGCTTTAACGACTCGTGTTTGGAACAGCTGACTGGTAACAACCGCTTTTAACGCGTTGTCTTTGATTTCACCTCTGCCGAAGTCGGTCTCATGTTGTGAGCCACTCGGTTGAGGACTGATTTTACGCTTTGCCATAAATCCTCCTTAATGGTCGAACCAGATTGGACAATAATTATATAAATAAGTCAAATTTATAGATTTAGTTGAATTTTATGCTAAAAAACTTCACATCACCGTCATTTATTTGAAATTTAATCAAAAACATGCTGGTTAAATAGTGACTAAATACAAATATTTGTCCATAAAGCACTAATATATGTTGACTCTTCGTGGAATTAACCTAGACTCAAACACGGCTAGAAAGAAAGTTCTTTGTTTTCACATTTCGTTGGATTACTTGTAACCCGTCGTCCTGTGGTACGCAATAGCAATTTATTTTTCCACGCTATAAGCGCCGTTGAGGCGAAAGATTACATTATTTAGATATTTAGGAAATAGACATGTCTAACACAGCTACTGGCACAGTTAAGTGGTTCAACGAAACTAAAGGCTTCGGTTTCATTCAACAAGAAAACGGTCCTGACGTATTTGCTCACTTCTCTGCAATCACTGGTGACGGCTTCCGTACTCTAGTTGAAGGCCAGAAAGTAGAATTTGTTATCTCTCAAGGTCAAAAAGGCCCTCAAGCAGAGCAAATCAAAGTACTTTAATTCTTAAAGAATTTGATACGATAGCCAGCTTTTAAAGCTGGCTATTTTTTTGCCTAAAACTTATTTTGCCAACAAAACGATATAAATCTATGGCTCTTAAACCAACCATTTACAAATTTCGTATCGCCATTTCCGATATGAATAATGACTATTACGATTCTAAAAATCTAACTATCGCCCTTCATCCTTCTGAAAAGCCGCAACGAATGTTGGCTCGCATTCTAGCTTACTGTTTAAATGCTCAAAGCAATCTGGAGTTTACAAAAGGACTCTCTACGATTGAAGAGCCTGATTTATGGCATGTTGGCGATGATCAAAGCATTACTCACTGGATTGAAATTGGCGAACCAGAACCAGACAGAATTAAGAAAGCTTCTCGCCTCGCAAAGCATGTAAAAGTTTACACTTATAACACCAAAGCGGCTGTCTGGTGGGACAAAATGTCAGGAAAGTTCTCAATGCTTCCCGTCAACGTAGAGAGCTTTGACTATGACGCTATCGACTTGATTTGTCAGCATCTTGACCGAGGTACTAGCCTTTCTGTTATGATTACTGGCAGCTCAATTTTTGTTGATATCAATGATCAACATATCGAAGTAACGGTGAAGGAACTAAAAAACCATGACGTCTCTTAGTGAACTGAGTCAAGAGATGGGATTTGAAGAAATCCCCTTTGTTAAAGAACATAAAGCAGCAAAGCGGCGTTGGTTAAAAGAACAGTCACAACTATTTACAAAAGTTTGTGAGAACAAACCCACAACAGCACCTACTCTTCACCTGCTTGGCCTTTTGACCAAATCACATATTGAAGCAAGTGCTAACTACGAGCAACATGCTCACTCTACCCAGCGTATGCAGCAAGTTCTGACTGACTCCTTGGGTAATGAGCACGCGGATAAGTTTACTAACCAATCTGCTGAAGACCTAATCTTAGTCACCCACCTTTGGTTATACACGCAAGGCTATTTAAATATGGATTTCAGCTTGGCGCACGATCATGCCGAGCAGACTCAAAATACATTGCAGCACGAACTTGTCATGAAACGCATGGACGTTGATGCATTCAGAACCGAACTCATGCAAAGTTTTTATCAAGGTAAAGAAGCCCGTCCGGCTTCAGCAAGTGGCTTTTGGGGTTGGTTTAAACGTCTATTTTCCGCATAAAATACATGGTTTTATCCATTTCAAACAACTGATAGACTTCACGTCCAGTGCAACAAGCATCATGATTGCATTCTTAAAGGACAATTACCCAATGAACATCAAGGGATCATTATGAAGTTTATCCGTTGGATTTTAGGCAAGGTTATCTTATTGCTGAACGCGGTGTTCTCACCTCGTGGTATTAAGCGCACCGCAGAAGAACAGCAACGTATTGATGAAAAAGCGAAACAATACGCACTTTACCAATTTGAAGCCTGCCCTTTTTGTGTAAAGGTCCGCCGTGCAATGAAGCGTCAATCGGTGAACATTGAGCTACGTGATGCAAAAAATAACCCGACTCATCGAGCTGAACTAGAGCAATGTGGTGGGCGAGTTAAAGTCCCTTGTCTTCGTATCGAAAAAGATGGCGAGACACAGTGGTTATACGAGTCATCTGACATCGTCGCTTACGTTGAAAAAGAATTTGCCTAAGTTCCCCCTATGAACATTGGCGGATGTAAAAGAGGCACCTAACGGTGCCTCTTTTCTATTTTTTCTAGCTAGATGTTGCCGTGCGAGCTTTCCTTATTCAGTCTTCTTGCTCAACTCCGAACTTAAACTCCACTAAGCAAATAACGGGTATGCAAGAACAACACAACGAAGATTACCGCCTAACGTCTGCGTTATTCATCCACGATCAATGTTAGCTCTACGCGCCGATTGCAAGCTTTACCACTCGCTGTCGCATTGCTGCACTTCGGTACATACTCCCCGAAGCCTCTAGAAAACACTCGTTGACGTGGAATACTCGTCGCCAATAGTTGTTTTTCTACTTCACGAGCTCGCTTTTCAGATAGCGTGTCATTGAAGCTTTCAGCTCCCGTGCTATCCGCATGACCATCAATCACGACATCAACATCAGTTCTTCCAGCCAGATAGTGACCAATGTTTCGAATCCAGTCTTGAGATTGAGCAGATAACCGTGCAGAACCCGTTTGAAAATGCACTTGCTCTTTCAAACGTATCATCAGGTGACCACCACTGAGCGTCTCGTGAGGAATGTTATGCCTGCTCAGGAACATTTCCAGAGAGGTCACGTTTTGCGACTTTTTTACTGACGCCCTCGCCGTTTGATATGAACGAGGGGAAGAAGCCACATTGGATGCGCTCGGGTATCCCCACTCTGGGTGTCTCAGCTCAGTGTTTGATTTAGGAGCTGTATCTAAAATGTTCCCACCAGGGACCATATCTTGATCGAGGCTGCTGCACCCGGCCAGAATGCCACAAACAATTAAAAACCAATGCTTCATACCATTACCAACGTAGAAAAACTCTTGTTCATTGTGTCGACAAAACACGCCGAATCTTTAGCGCTTTTGTCCACCGATTGGTTTGTCTATGCAGCGTTCATGCCACTGGAGTCAATGCAAAATCATCTCTCAAATAAAACGCAACACTAAAATACCCTACCCTTACAGTCCATACGTCAGGCAAAGTCTGTTACCAATGGTCTCACTTTATTGTTATTTAATGGTTTTAGTCACTATCGTTAACCGATAAACTAACGCAAATTTCTCATTTAGAGCACTACTATGTTAAAAACCATATCGAAAGGCTTTGCTGTTGTTGTTGCCGTAATGGCTTTGTCGGCATGCGATAGCGGCAAGAGTCAGCCTCAGCAAGGCAAACAATACGAAGTTTTGCCAGTATCCCTTGAAGAGTATGATTTAGCTCCCCTGACTGAAGCATTCTCTTTAACTTGTGGCCACTGCCGCTCAATGGAAGAGTTTGTCCCTCAAATTGAATCATTGACCGATCAAAGCGTTGAAAAAATGCATGTAACGTTCAATGAAAGTGCACAAGTGAGCGCCATCATCTTCTATACTGCCGTAATGCAGCTTGAATCAACACCAGATAAAGCGTTTATGGCGGATCTTTTTACTGCTGTGCAAATGGGTGCCGATGCAACGGCTGAGGAACGCCAAATCGCTGTTGAGAAAGCCTTTGAGTCTCGCAACCTTATCAGCCCTTACCATTTAGATGAAGCACAGCAAAAAGCGCTGTTTGAGTACATCACTAAGGCAGAAGCGATCACCACGCGAGGCCAAATTAACTCCGTTCCAGCCTTTATCGTAAACGGAAAATATCAAGTAATTACTGGTGGTCATGACAGCGTTGAAGCCATGGCAGAAACCATCAACTTTTTGCTAAAACAACCTAAATAGACAAGGAGATTACGTGTCTAAATTTTTGTTTCCTCTTATTATTTTTATTTTGGCGGGCTTTTTCATTTACCGTACTTGGACAAACCATAAAGTAGCAGATGAAAACTTTGCCAAAGGCCAAGCATTCTTACTAGAAAATGCGAAAAAAGAAGGCGTCATCACAACAGAAAGTGGCCTTCAATACATGGTTCTTGAAAAAGGCGAAGGTGAGGTTCACCCAACGGCAACAAGTAAAGTAAAAGTACACTACCACGGCACCTTGATTGATGGCACGGTATTCGATAGCTCTGTTAATCGTGGTGAGCCTATTTCATTTGGTCTTAACCAAGTCATTAAAGGCTGGCAAGAAGGTCTACAATACATGGTAGAAGGTGAGAAAATCCGCCTTTTCGTACCAAGCACGCTTGGCTATGGTAAGAGTGGCTCTGGCCCAATTCCACCAGCAAGTGTTTTGATCTTTGATGTTGAACTGCTAGAAATTCAATAAATCTAGAAAGCTTTGTCTTAAAGCCAAAGTATCAAAACCAAAAACGCCGCGAACCACGCGGCGTTTTCTGTTTTAAGAGAGGTTAAAAACCAATATAGTGATCCGAAAGCAATGCAATGAACAACGCCAAAAGATGATAGATAGAGAATTTAAACGTCTCCATCGCGGTATTTGGCTCTGGTGCATATTTTAGCTTCCATGCATGGTACATAAAGCCAGCATTGAGTAGTAGCGAGGCAAAAAGATACACCACGCCGACCATACCAACCAAAACCGGTAGGACACAAACCAAAGTCAATAGCACCGTATACAACAGAATAGAAGTTTTGGTGTACTCAATGCCGTGTGTCACTGGCAGCATGGGAATATCTACCTTGCGGTAATCCTCGACACGATGAATAGCCAGAGCCCAAAAATGTGGTGGCGTCCAGATAAAAATGATCATTACGAGCAGCCAAGCATTCGCATGTAATTGCCCTGTTACAGCAGTCCAACCGAGAAGAGGCGGCATCGCACCGGCAATCCCTGCAATGACGATATTTTGGGGCGTAGCACGTTTGAGGTACATTGTGTATACCATCGCATAGCCGAGCAAACTCATCAAAGTCAACCATGCCGTCAGCGGGTTGACCATCGCATAGAGAAGTACAAACCCTAAGACACCTAAAACTGTAGCGAAGGCTATCACCGATGATGGTTTAGTCTCACCCGATGGCAATGGTCGTTTGTGTGTACGTGCCATTCTCGCATCAATTCGGCGGTCAATTAGATGATTAAACGCTGCCGCAGACCCTGCCATCAGACCAATCCCCGTTAGGCCAACTACCGCCTGCAACCAGGGGAAATCATCAACCGGGGCTAAGCTCATCCCTACTACTGCCGTCACCAACATTAACGCCACCACTTTAGGTTTCGTTAACTTCAAATAAACGGAACTTAGTCGCTTTCGCCCATTTAACGACAGCGCGATTTCTTTACTCATAGCGAACTCCTTTCGCGGTGTAATTCCAAGCCGTTTTACCCTGCCACAAGTAAAACTGGCTAACACAAACGAGACTCAACATAACAGCGGCACCAAGGTTGTGCGCCACCGCGACATAGATAGGAAGTTGAAATACTACGTTGCTTACACCCAGCATAATTTGGCACACCAGAGTGAATAACAACCACCCTCCGATTCTCTGTGAATGATGAGAATCTTGCCTCATAAGCCCAATACTATAAGCCAATACCACGGTGGCGGTAACAATAGCGCCTATACGATGAGTGACGTGTATAGTCATTCTTGCCGGATACTCCAAGACACCAAATTCATAATTCTCGAATCCAGTTTGCCAGAAAGAAAACGCTTCTTTCCATGAGAGATGGCTCATCCAGTCTCCCTCACAAATCGGCAGTGTGGTACACATCAGCGCAGCATAATTTGACGAAGTCCATCCTCCAAGGAGCACTTGCACCAAAACAACCAGGAAAACCAACAATGAAAAGCCTCTCAGAGAGCTAGAAGATGGAGAGAAATAGAGATTGTTTTGCGCTTTTAATTGGCAGTAAAAAATCGCCTGTAACGCCAATAAAACAAAACCACCGAGCAAGTGAAGCATCACGATGACGGGCATTAATTTAAGAGTAACTGTCCACATCCCCAAAAGTGCCTGCCCAATCACCAATACGCTTAGCAACATCGGAATGGTTGAATTTACACGCTCAGACCTTACTGATATCGCTGCCATCGCAAAAATGACTAAACCTAACGTTCCTGCAAAATAGCGATGAATCATCTCAAGCCATGCTTTCTCATGCTCTACTGCCCGCTCGGGGAAGTTCAGGTTAGCACGTATGACGTCTTCTTCTTGATGCGGCACAGAAAAGTGCCCATAACAACCAGGCCAGTCCGGGCAACCTAACCCTGCATCTGAAAGGCGAGTATATGCCCCTAGCATGATCACCACGAGAGTTAGGAGCAAACTGAATCTAACCAACTGAATTAATTTCATATGCACTTCCTCTAACCGACTCGTGACAGTTTTAAGAGCTTGCGTAAGTCCGCCAACATACCTTTATTCAATAGGACTAAGTCCTCATTTGGTTTCGGCGAATAAGACATCACCAGTTGCCCAAGAGGATCAACGATCAACATTTGCCCAGGTTTCACTTTTGCGGTAACCAATTCATTCATTTGCATCGCTAACATCGATACTTCCATGGGATCTGAATGCTCAGTCTGCCAAACGACTGGCACTACTCGCTCTTGATACTTACCTAAAGCAACATGACTTTGCTGAAGCAGGTAAAGCTGCTGTTTACACTGTTCAGTGCATTCGTTAGGCAATACATAAGCGAGTTGCCAACCATGGTCTTTGAGAGGTGACTCTTGACCAAGCTGCTCTAACGTCGTGTATGGTTCGACTAACTCGCCTCTATTGGTCACTCCGCTTTGATACCACCCTTGTGTGAGAATGACTTTTGCAATGACAGCGGGAAGCGCGAACGTACAAACCAGCGCAATCAACATTAGTCGTCCTTTGGTTACTTTAGATGTCATGCTTCACCTCCATGTGACGCAACTTTTTTTGCCAACGAACAAAAACAATTAAAGTCAGTATTAAGAAAACACCTGCCATCGAAAACCATTGAATCGAATAGCCAAAATGTTTGGCACTATTGAGTGGTAATGGATTCCAAGGAAAGTCATAGGGCCAACGAGTTAAATTGTCTGGCTGCAAGACTGCGGGCATAAGTTCAATATTCAGTAGCTGATTCAATTGCGCGATGTTTAGGTTTTGCACGCGAATAACATCGCCAACTTCCGGCATTAACTCTGAGCTCAGTGGATTAGTAGATTTTCGGTACAGGCGTCCTGTGATGAAAATCGAATTATCGAGTTTGGTGACCGTTGGTAACACTGAGCGATCTGCTTTTCCCTCGACAAAACCAAGCTCCAATAACGCATAGGCACTAGGTTCATCGCTCGTCAATACAATCTGAAATGCTAAATATCCCACACTGCCTTGATGCGTTTGGTTGTCTAACAAAATTACGGGAAACGCCTGAGGAACAACATTAACTTCCACTTTTTTCCCGAGGATACTTTCCTCTCGCCAGTCGTTGTCTTCAAGAACGACGCTTAGTGCTTGGTACGCACTATCCGCACGCGCGAGAATGGCTTGTTCCAATGCTTGTTTTTCTTGCCCTCTCTCAAACTGCCAAAAACCCAGTTTGACCAAAAGAGAAAACACAACCACAGTTAAACCAACTGCAACCCAAAACCGTTTCGATAGCCATAATTGTCTTGATAACAACAATGATGAAACCGGAGGTGCCATGTCCACCGTATTTCTATTCAAACTGACGCTTGTCCTTTTGCTGCTTTTCATTATCTTCAACCTCGCAAAAGCGCTTATCGAAATGGTTCGTGAAGACCCAGATAATCCTGAAAAAAGAGACAAACCCATGAGTCATTACTTAGGCCGTCGAGTCATGTTCTCCGCTTTGGTGGTCGTCCTTTTGCTTATTGCGCTCAGCTCGGGTTGGCTAGCACCAAACCCTCGCCCTTATTAGTCGAACCAAGAGTTCACACTGCGCCTAAAGTACGTAAACAAACACAAACAGACATAACCAAACCACATCCACGAAATGCCAATACCAGCTGCCCGCTTGAAAGGCAAAATGGTTCTTTGGCGAAAAGTGATCTTTAGCGATTCTGAACAGCAGCACGATCAAGAAGATAGTCCCAAGACAAACGTGTAAACCGTGGAACCCCGTCAACATGAAGAACGTGTTACCGTAAATACCGGACTGCAACGTGAGCCCTATGTCTTGATAAGCATGAACATACTCAACCGCTTGGTAATATAGGAAAAAGCCAGCAAGTACGATGGTTATCTCTAACCAAACAATCAGTGCCGTTCTTTTGTCTTGTTCAAGGCTTATATGCGCCATATGTAGCGTAATAGACGACAATAGCAGCAAGATAGTATTGGTAAGGGGTATGCCCTGCCACGGCATAGCTTGTGTTGTTTCTCCCCCCGGTGTCAGTGTGAGTGGCCACATCGCTTCGAAGGTTGGCCACAGGACTTCGTTGGTCATGAAGTTATTATCTGCCCCACCTAACCAAGGCACAGAAATCATTCTGGCGTAAAACAAGGCACCAAAAAAGGCACCAAAAAACATCACTTCAGAAAAGATAAACCAGCTCATTCCTTGGCGAAAAGAACGAGTAATTTGCGAGCTGTATTTTCCACTCAGTGATTCAGTAATCACATTACTAAACCAACCAGCCAACATGTAAAGCAAGAACAAGAAGCCCACCGCTAGCACAATGCCACCAATGGTTCCCACTGCACCGCCACTTTGTGTCCCCTGGACGGTCATGCCTGCGCCAACAGCAACCAAAAACAGAGCAAATGCACCGATGATCGGCCAGCTACTTTGAGCGGGAACATAATATGTTCCTGGCTTGTTACTCATAATTTCTCTCCTTACTGACCAACCTTGGTCTGTATCTCTCTCCCTGAGTGGCTAAGAGCCTGTAGGAGGGGGAAGTTTATAGAGTGTGTAAGACAGCGTTAACGTGTGTATAGACTCCGGCAAGTCCGGTTCGATATAAAAAATCAACGGCATTTGAGCTTGCTGTTTACCATCCAGAGGCTGCTGGTTAAAACAAAAACACTCAATCTTATTGAAGTAAGCAGCTCCAGTCCCGGGAGAAACAGAAGGAACGGCTTGCCCCACCAACTTCTGCCCGCTTTCATTAAATGCAAGGTATTCGGTTTGCACGACTTCACCTGGGTGAACATCCATCGAAATCACTTTGGGTCTAAACTCCCAAGGCATATCTGGGCTGACATGCGCCATAAACTCCACGCGAATAGTTCGGCTCATGTCCGGTTGCATACCTGTCGGTTGAATGGCGGCCACTTCACTTGTCTTTCCATTGATTCCCAGTGCGTCGCACATCACGTCATAAAGTGGGACCAGTGCATAGCCGAAGCCAAACATTAACAGGGTCGCCAAAAGTAACTTCACTGTGAGCTTCTTGTTTGATGGATTCGGTTTCATGTCACTCACCCCACTTGCTAGTCAATCTTAGGCGGTGTAGTAAACGTATGATGTGGCGCAGGGCTTGGCACTGTCCACTCTAAGCCTTCCGCACGTTCCCACGGTTTTGCAGAAGCCTTCTCCCCGCCACGAATACACTTGATCACCAACCATAAGAAGATCAGTTGTGACAACCCAAATGCAAACCCACCAATTGATACTATTTGATTAACATCAGCAAACTGAATGGCGTAATCCGGTATGCGCCTTGGCATGCCTGCTAAGCCTAGGAAGTGCATTGGGAAAAACAGGACATTGACGGAAATAATTGAGCACCAGAAATGCCATAAACTCAGCTTGTGGTCGTACATATTGCCCGTCCACTTAGGTAGCCAGTAGTATGCCGCTGCCATGATCGAGAATACCGCACCAGATACCAACACATAATGAAAATGGGCAACCACGAAGTAAGTGTCATGATATTGGAAATCCGCCGGCACAATCGCCAACATCAGTCCCGAGAAGCCGCCAATAGTAAAAAGCACAATAAAGGCAATGGCAAACAACATTGGCGTTTCAAATGTCAGAGCTCCACGCCACATGGTGGCAACCCAGTTAAAGACTTTAACCCCCGTTGGTACCGCAATCAGCATAGTGCAATACATGAAGAAGAGCTCAGCAAAAACTGGCATCCCCGTGGTAAACATGTGGTGCGCCCACACAAGGAAAGATAACAATGCAATGCTGCACGTCGCGTAAACCATCGAATGATAACCAAACAGCTTCTTACCACTGAAAGCAGGCAGAATGGCGGAAATGATTCCAAACGACGGTAAAATCATGATGTACACTTCTGGGTGACCAAAGAACCAAAAGATGTGTTGGAACATTACCGGGTCACCACCACCAGCTGCGTCAAAGAAGCTAGTCCCGAAATATTTGTCAGTAAGAACCATGGTCACTGCACCCGCTAGTACCGGCATAACCGCGATCAACAAGAAAGCGGTAATTAACCAAGTCCAAACAAACATTGGTAACTTGAACCAAGTCATTCCCGGAGCTCGCATATTTACGATCGTCACGATAACGTTGATCGCGCCCATAATGGAGCTGATACCCATGATATGCACAGAGAATACAAACAGCGCAGTGCTATCTGGTCCATAAGTCGTGGACAGCGGAGCATAAAACGTCCAACCAAAATCAGGACCGCCGCCAGGTAAAAACAACGAGCTCAACAAAATAAGAAATGCAAAAGGTAAGATCCAAAAGCTCAAGTTGTTCATGCGCGGCAGCGCCATATCAGGAGCGCCGATCATCATCGGGATCATCCAGTTAGCAAGACCCGTAAATGCTGGCATCACCGCACCAAATACCATCACTAAACCGTGTACCGTGGTCATTTGATTAAAAAACTGCGGATCGACTAGCTGTAGCCCTGGCTGGAACAGTTCGGCACGAATGATCATTGCCATCGCACCACCTGTTAGAAACATCGCAAAGCTAAACCAAAGGTAGAGGGTGCCTATGTCTTTATGGCTTGTAGAATACAACCAACGAGTGATGCCCTGGGGTGCATGATGCTCGTGACCATCATCGATCGCAATGGTACTGTTCGCACTGGCTTCTGCTGGCGCAGACTTCACTGCCTTATCTATTGGCTTACTCATATTTCCTCCTTAGCACTGCCTTGTGCCTTAAAGGCATTCACATCGGATGCTTGCACTGTATCGCCAGTATCGTTGCCCCATGCATTTCGTTGATATGTGATAACCGCGCCAATTTCTTTGTCACTTAACTGATTAGAAAAAGCCTGCATTGCGGTGCCCGGGCGACCGTTGACAATAATATCTATGTGCTCTGTAACATCTCCGGTTGCAATAGGACTGCCTTTAATCGCGGGAAATGCACCCGGAATCCCCTCACCATTTGCCTGATGACACACAGCGCAACGCGCCGTGTATATCGATTCGCCTTGCGACATCAATTCGTCCATAGATAAGTCTTGAGAGAGCGCTTCTTGTGCCGCCGCTTTTTGAAGCGCGAGTTCTTCCTTCTTACTCGCTAGCCATTCATCGAACTTTTCTTCTTCCATTGCATGCACCACCACTGGCATAAATCCGTGTGCACGACCACATAGCTCCGCACACTGACCGCGATATACGCCTGGCTCATCAATTCTTGTCCATGCTTCATTGATAAAACCTGGAATGGTGTCTTTCTTGACGGCAAAGTCTGGTACCCACCAAGAGTGAATGACATCATCAGAAGTCATCAAAAAACGCACTTTGCGATTCACAGGCAACACCAAAGGGTTGTCTACTTCCAGTAAGTAATGCGCGCCTTTAGCTTCGATTCCATCAATTTGTTTTTGGCTGGTGGCAAGCAAACTGAAGAACTCAACATCTTCACCAAAATAGCTGTAATGCCATTTCCATTGCGAGCCTGTGATCTTGACCGTGATATCCGATTGGCTTGTGTCTTCCATTGCTACTAGAGTTTTTGTTGCGGGAATCGCCATAGCGACAAGAATGATGATGGGTATGACCGTCCAAATAATTTCCACTTTTGTGCTTTCATGGAAATGTGCTGCAACTGCTCCTTTTGACTTGCGATGACGGAAGATGGAATAGAACATCACACCAAAAACAATCAAAGCAATTACACAGCAGATATAGAAAATCAGCATATGTAATTCATACACTTGCCCACTTATCTCTGTGACCCCTTTTGTCATGTTGTAGTCATTTTCCTTTGACCAACCAAAAGAGGAAAATGTGATTAAAATCACATTCAGTGATAAGGCTAGAGTAGTCGTTAATCTTTTCAAAAGATCTCTCCTCTGCTCAGACGCTACGCCTACGCGAGCTTCCTTGCGTCCCGATGCAAATATCGAACAACTTTACGAAAAATCACAAAAACTACGATTTCGACACGGTTTGTTATATTTATGTTAAAAGGCTAGTTATAGTTCCAAGGTTCTTCAAGAAATTAAATATGATTAAATTTTGTTCGGATAAGAAAAATTAATTCGGTTTATCGATTGCCCTCTTTGAAATGTAATTGAGAACCATTTACATTGATTTAAAAGAAAACATTGAGATACTTACCAAACGAAGTGTCCAAGAAAGTAGGCTCCCCCTACTAAGGAATGACTGATATGACAGCACTAATTACGCAATGGCTAGAACGAGACCCTGATCCTAAGACTCGTGAAGAGCTACAACACCTCGTCGATACGAACAATGAACAAGAACTTACTGATCGCTTTGGCTCACGCCTTGCCTTTGGTACTGCAGGCTTACGTGGCAAAGTGGGCGCAGGTCCAAACCGAATGAACCGCTTGGTGATTCAAGAGACCGCCACTGGTTTAGGAAACTATTTGCTTGAGCAAGTCAAAGATGCCGCGAGTCGTGGTGTCGTTATTGGCTACGACGGTCGTCCCGATTCAAAACAATTCGCGCATGATACCGCATCCGTACTGACGGCCCTTGGTATCAAGGTTTACCTAACGTATGACGTTGCAGCAACCCCAATTGTTGCGTTTGGTGTCCGTACATTGAATGCTGCGGCCGCTGTTGTTGTTACTGCCAGCCACAATCCACCAGAATACAATGGCTTCAAAGTATATTGGGAAAATGGCGCACAGATTATTCCTCCACACGACTCTGGAATCGCAGCGAAAATTGATGACGCAACAACGAAGCCATTACCTTTAATGTCTCTCGATGATGCAAAACAGCACGGTTTGTTAGTTTGGTTGGAAGACGACTACTACCAAACTTACCGTAAGACAATGAATGAAAACGCGCTGCTTACTCCTGACAACAATACCGATATATCTATTGCTTACACCGCAATGCATGGCGTTGGCGCGAATATGGCGGAAACGCTACTTGTCGACGCAGGCTTCCAAAAAGTGGCAAGTGTTAAGGAACAGCGCGAACCTGACGGAAGCTTCCCAACCGTCAACTTCCCAAACCCTGAAGAAGCCGGTGCAATGGATATGGTGATGGCATTAGGTAAGTCCGTAGATGCAGATATCGCTTGCGCTAACGATCCAGATGCAGACCGTTTTGCCGTGGCAGTTAGACGCCCAGATGGCGAGTATCAGATGTTAACCGGCGACCAAGTGGGCTCACTATTTGGCGATTACTTGCTGGAACAGCAACCTAACGCTTTGGTTGGCAACACCATCGTATCCTCAAGAATGCTGAGCAGCATCGCTAAGGCGCATGGCGCACAATACTATCAAACATTAACTGGCTTTAAATGGCTTACTAATGTTGCCATGGAACAAGAGACAGAAGTCAACCCATTCTTGTTTGCTTATGAGGAAGCGCTCGGTTATACCGTGGGTAACAAGGTGTGGGATAAAGATGGTTTATCTGCAATCGTCGCGTTTTCACAGCTAACAGGCAAGCTTAAAGCGCAAGGCAAAACACTGTGGGATAAACTGGAAGAGCTGTACCGCGAGCACGGTTTCTACTTCAACGCGCAACGCAGCATCGCTCTCGACCCGAACTCTCCACCAATCGGCGACAAACTCCGAGCAAATCCACCAACAGAGATTGCTGGTAAAAAAGTTGCAGTAACCGAAGATCTTAAAACATCGGTTCGCATGTTTGACGACGGCTCTGAAGAATCCATTGACTTACCAGCAAGTGACGTATTGATTTATCACCTAGAAGATCAATCACGCGTGATTGTTCGTCCTTCTGGTACTGAGCCAAAACTAAAATGTTACTACGAAGTCATCAACCTCTTCCCTGCGGATATGAGCTATGAACAAGCACAGCAAGCAGCAGAAGCGAAGATGAACGAACTTATCGACGCGCACCAGCAAAGTTTGTAAGTCAAAGAGAAACATAGATATTTTATACAACAAGAGGCGCAAATTCGCGCCTCTTTTTTTGATTTTAACTAGAACAAGTCAAGCTAACCCGTGCTTTCCCTAGCCTACAATTTCCTTTTGTAGAAAGTACTTGTGGATGCCCTCTGCAGGATAGCCTGAGTACTGCCCCACTTTCTCAAAACCTAATTTGATATAGAACTCAAGAGCTTGAAAGCTGTAGGTATCCAAATAAACATGGGTAACCCCATGAGGCTTTACTTTTTGTTCTAGCATCGACATTAATTGGCTACCGAGACCAGAGGTTCGACTTTCAGCGTCTACCCACAAAAACTCAACAAACACCGTATTTTTAAACATTTCGCCAGTCAAGCCACCCATGATCTTGCCATTCTCATCTTTTGCGAAACAGCCTACAGCATGCACTTCCCCTTCTGGTAAATGCAGTCGGTTATAAGATCGAATACCTTCACGAACAAAATCAAGGTCTGTTTGATCTGGATTTAAACAAAATTCAAGCTTCATATACCCTCTCCTTAGGAAACACCAATATCCTAAAACAAAAAGCCAGCAATTGCTGGCTTTCTGATGGAATATGATAACTTTACAAGGCGAAACTACTCAGCATCCACAACGCCAGAATAACAAACACTAACCCCATTAGTTTATGTTGATACGTGCGGAATTTTTCGTTCTCGAGCAGCCCTTTGCCCAATGTGCCTGCTAACCCAACAAGTAATAAATTGAATGACAAGCCAAGAACGTTCAACAATAACCCTAGCGCTAGCATCTGCTCACCGGAAGATGCAGTGATATTGCTTGAGACAAACTGAGGCAAAAACATCACAAAAAAGACCAAGGCTTTAGGGTTAAGCAAATTACTCATCAAAGCACGCTGATAATAAGTTGATGCCATTTTGTTTTGACCATCAAGCTCTGGAGCCGAAGATGCCTCAGCTCGTAAGCAGTCCCAACCCATTTTTAACAAGTAAGCGCCACCTAATAGATGAAGGACTTTAAGGGCTATTGGGCTCATGGCAATCAGGGTAGATACGCCCATCGCAGCAAGCAAAGTAAGAATAACACCAGACGTCGCATTGCCTAAGCTAGCAAAAAGACCGACCTTCTTACCGTAACTCATACTTGAGCTAGCTATCAGCAACATATCAGGCCCTGGTAAGAGCAATAAGGCGACAACTGCGGTGAGATAAACAGGAAGTACAGATAAATCAATCATGATGGAACCGCTTTTCTACAACAAGGCGGCGAATGTTATACCAACAAAATGACATCATCCAGCCCAAAATAGCCAAGATAAATCAAAAAATAAAAATCATAGTTTGCCCAGCCGAAAAATAGCAATCAATTCGCCTGTTTATCAAAATCGAATAGCAATTTTGTACAAAAATAAGCACGATGGATCCGTTACACTTCTAAAATGATTTTCTTGAGCAGACCGGATAAAGATGAAAGAAAAGAATAAGGAAATCGCTACCTTCAAGATAGCTCAAGAGCTCGGAGGTTTAGAGCTTCTCGATGCAAAGTATGAGAAGCAGAATTTTTCACGCCATAGCCACGAAGGTTACACTATTGGTGTCATCGAAAAAGGGGCACAACAATTTTTTAGGACGGGCGGGAATCATATCGCGCCACAGGACAGCATCATCCTTGTTAATGCAGATGAAGTACACAACGGGCATTCAGCCTCGGAAGGCGGCTGGGAATACAAAGCAATGTACCCCGTACCTCAGCAGTTTCAAACTTTAGGACAAGAGCTTGGCTCACCAAATGTAGCTCTGCCCTATTTCCCTCAACCTGTGGTTTACGATCCTGAGCTGGCTAGTCAGTTACGACTGGTATTTGAAACACTAGAAAAATCAGACAACCGTTTATTGAGAGAAACTTTGGTTTACGGCACGTTGATCAAGCTAGCCAGTAAACACAGCACTCATCGGGCACCACTGAAAGAGTCAACCAGAGCTCAGCGACAAGTGCAGCTCGTCAGAGAATTTTTGGAAGACTTTCCACAAACGGACGTCTCACTAGAAGAACTCGCGAAACTGTCTGGATTAAGCCCTTTTCATCTGCTGAGAGAGTTTCAAAAGCAATTTGGCTTTCCGCCTCATGCCTATCAAATTCAGCAACGTTTACGTATGGCGAAGAAGCTATTAAAAATGGGACAAAAAATTTCAGACGTGGCACAAGAATGCGGTTTCCATGATCAAAGCCATCTGCATCGACACTTTAAAAAAGCCATGGGCGTCACTCCCGGCCAATACGTCCGTCACAGCTAAAGCAGCAATATTGTACAAGGCGTTATGCGACTACCGAGCTATCTTGGTAATCTGATTTAGGAATAAATAAGAAGAAACTATGGACCACACTTTGCCGTTACAAAAAGAATCAAAAGCCACGCTATTTTGGCAAGGTACACTTGCGATGATGCCTCTGAGTATCGCAGTGCTCCCTTGGGGCTTACTCGCAGGCTCATTCGCAATTGATACTGGGCTTCACCCTTTGGAAGGACAAGCACTATCCGCCATTTTGTTCGCAGGTTCTGCACAGCTCGTCGCGATGGGAATGATTAAAACGGGAGCAGGTCTAGTGACCATGTTACTGACAACGTTTTTTATCACCTCTCGACACTTCCTCTACAGTGTATCGATGCGCAGTAAAATTGCACCGCTCCCTCTAAAATGGCGATTATCACTCGGCTTCTTACTTACTGACGAGCTGTTTGCGATTGTAGGCCACCATTCCGATAAACAATTTAATCGCTGGTATGCACTTGGGGCTGGTCTGAGTTTTTACCTGTTTTGGAATGTCGCGACATTGACGGGCATTATTGCGGGAAGTCTAATCCCTGAACTGAACGAAATGGGTTTGGAATTTGCTGTAGCCGCTACTTTTATCGCGATAGTAGTACCCACCATTAAAAATGCAGCGGTGCTCGCGAGTGTTATTGTGGCTTTGGTGAGCTCAGTTGCCCTAACCTATTATCAAATTGAGGGAAGTTTGATGATTTCGAGCATTTTAGCCATGCTTACTGGTTACTTTGTGGAACAAGTAAAGGAGAAACGCTAATGATCATGTTGGCTATTTTGCTGATGACGGTACTTGTTTTCACCAGCCGCTACTTGTTTTTAGAACCCAAGCTACCATTGCGATTAGGGACGCGCACTCAAAAAGTACTCAATTACGCTAGCCCCGCAGTACTGACTGCGATCTGGGCACCGATCGTTTTCATTCCCGATGGGGAGCTCAGCGTCAATGTGCAAAACCCATTTTTACTGGCTGCCGTACTGGCTGCTTTAATCGCGTATTTTACTAAAAATGTTCTTTTAACGACGGTTATCAGTATGGTGGTATTTCTCGTTCTACGAATTTGGCTTTAATCCGCCAACCACTCAATCTCCAACAAGGTGACATCGCCACACTTTAATCGACCAAGGAAGATGTCACCTTCATGTACCTCACCAACGCCCTTTGGTGTACCAGTCATCACTACATCGCCATCTTGAAGTGTTGTGTAACTGGTTAATTCATCCAGGATAGTTAGCGGCGGATAGAGCATTTGGTTAACGTGACCTTTTTGTACACGAACACAGTTGATTAAGAGCTCAAGGTTAAGATCATTGATATCAATGTTATCCAAAGAGACAAACCGACTAAACACAGCAGAGCCATCAAATGCCTTAGCACGCTCCCACGGCAACCCCTGATTTTTAAGCGAGGATTGCAAACCACGCTTGGTCAGATCCAATCCCAAACCAACCGCTGAATAACGTCCATCCTTGATCAAAAAGCAGATTTCAGCCTCATAATGAAGGGGCTCTTGATGGAATGAACGCAGAGTTGTTGATACGGAAGTTGCGGGTTTATTAAATACCACCATTTGCTCAGGCATTGCATTATTAAGCTCATGAATATGTTCAACGTAATTTCGTCCAACACAAAGCACTTTACCCACTTCTACTTTCTTTTCTTCAACTTGAATAACACTCATCATTCTTCCCTGCAAAACAAAAATCCCATCATAATCTAACCTATTGACTTAACGACACTAAATAGCAACCTCTAGTGTAAAAAATAAGACATTCACCCCGTTTTGAGTTTTGTATCATCTAATTGAAACAGCAAAGTATTTGTAAAACAAATAGACAAAAAAGCCAGCACGAGGCTGGCTTTAGATCAATGAGCTGAATAATAGTTCTCGCTAAATCCTATTATAGGTAGTAACGAGCACCTAACGCCCATTTGTCATCAGTTTCACGACCATTGTCGTCATTTAGGTCAAACTGGTAACCCGCGTAACCAACAAATTTAGGCGTGAAGTTGTATTCTGCTTGTAGTGCCATTTCTTCACGAGCAGTTTCTGTTTTAGAGTTCTTAAACTCTTTACCTTCCACCATCTCATAGTTAACACTCAAGTTTAGGCTGTTCGCCAGAGCGTATGCGATGATCGCCTCGTACGCATCACTTTCTTCTAAACGGTCACCTTTTGCACTGAAGTTCATGTTTTCGTTTGAACCATAAACTGCAGCAAGGAATAGGCCTTGGCCGTACGCACCGTAAGATGCTGATACAACGTGTGATTCCGCCGTGTGCTTACCTGCATATGCAGGGTGCTGGAAATCACCGCCATTGTAAGAGTAACCGATTTTAGCGCCCATGATTGAGTAAGAAAGCGCAGCTTGCACACGGTCATCGTATTTAGCACCGCCAGTTATAACTCCAGCATCGTTGCGCGTGTAATCATCGTTTGCACCCTGCCAACCAAGACCAAAGTTGATCACACCCGCTTCACCCAGCTCGATGGCATTACGGTAAGAAAGCATTTTATCCGCACGGCCAGTGCCAAGGTTTCCATGATCGTCATAGATGAAGTCGTTGGCAAACGCGATTGGCATATCTGCAATACCTGCGACATCGTAGTAAGGTGACCATTGCGTACCACCTACTGCACGACCATAAACCTCATGTGTTATACCTAAGTAACCTAGACGAGTTTTAAACGACTCTTCACCACCGTCTAAGTAGTTTAGCGCCCATTCACCACGTGCGTCTGCGGTGAAGCCATTACCCAAATCCTGTGTCGCAGAGATATTGATACGAGGAGAGTTAGTACCCACATCCGTGTCACCTTGCTCTGATCCATTTAAATTAACAGAAACGTGGCCGCCCATCGAAAATGTTGTGCCATCGTTATTATATAGTTCCACTGCAACTGCTTGAGTACCGAAGGTTGCTGCCGCGATTGCCGCTGCTAATAATTTTTTATTCATTTCTAAATCCATTACTTATTAGTTGGTTAGTCAGTTTTAGACCCGGCTTTGGTTCACTTTCGTAAAAACGAAATGATGAACAAAGAGAGGAATACAAAGGCTATCCGAGGCATCGTTTCCACCAGATTACTTTTACCTTTGTGTAACAACTGCCGACACTTTATTTGATTAGTTCCTGACAACCGAGTGAAAAGATCTCAGACAAAACCTAAAAAGCAATCGTTTACTTAGTCTTTAAGAAATCGAGAAATAAAAACCTTACAATAAGAAATGCTTTAGAGAGAGTTAGCTCACAAATAGCTGATGATTCGCTATTTTTAGGCCAAACTTCCCTGCCAAATTGAAATGTTTACTTACATTTAGGGTCAAGAAGCAATTCAGGAACTTTTTGAAAAAAACACAGTCTTTAACGGAGAGGAAAAAACCTCAAAAAAGATAAACCTTTCTTTTTATAAGTGGTATGAGAAGGGGAACTTATTCTTTCCAGCAATAAAAGTGCAATCAAATCATAACTTAACAGAAATCTATCTTTCATTTTCAGCCTTTACCTTAGCGTCATCAACACATCGGGCAAGAAAGCCCATCGATTACAACTAGGGTAATAAGAAAATGAAAAAGGCAGCACTAACTACTGCAATTCTTACAGCATTGGTATCAGCACCATCATTCGCAGCAACTGTATACAAAAACGACGGTACTGAATTAAAAGTTGGCGGCCGCGTTGAGTTTCGTGGTGACTTCATCGGTTCAGACGGTGCTGAAGTTGAAGGTTCCATGGAAGATAAAAGCCGTGCTCGTCTAAACCTAAAAGGTAAAACAGACATCGGCAACGGCCTTTCTGCTTTCGGTGTTTACGAAGCCGAACAAAAAACGGGCAAGAGTGAATTCAAAAACCGCTACATGTATGCAGGCGTCGACTCTGATATCGGTGCTTTCTCTGTAGGTCGTCAAGACATGGCTGCCGTCATCATCTCTGACATGACGGATATCACTGAATTCTCTGGTGTTCAGCAAGTTATTGATTCGTCTTCTGATAAGCAAGACAGCGTTTTCGCATACCGTGGTGCGTTTGATGCACTACAACTTCAAGCAACCTACCAAGCAAACTCTAGCGATAACGAAGATAAATACGGCATCTCTGGAATGTACTCACTACCAATGGGCCTCGACTTTGGTCTTGCATACTCTGGTGGCGATGTAGATAAAGATAACTCTGAAGATCAAATTCTAGGTGGTATCGCTTACTCGATGGACAACCTTTACCTAGCAGGTACTTATTCTCAAGGTTCCCTGACTGACTCTGAAGACTTTACGGCTTACGAGCTAGTCGCAAGCTACAAAGTAGCAAGCAAAGTGACACTTGCAGCTCTATACACAGCTCAAGAGAATGATCCAGACAACGGTTCAAAGTACGACACCGTTGAAGGTATCGAGCTTGTTGGTTACTACAAACTAAACAGCAACTTCCGTACTTACCTGTCTTACTACATCAACCAACTTGATGAAGCAAAAGATGCAACAACAGGTCTAGTAACAGAAGGCGAAGATACACTGCGCCTAGGCGTACGTTACGATTTCTAATTCACTCTTGTCCTAAGAGCGAGTCCACTTGGCCAGCACCTTTGCTGGCCATTTTTTATGTAACCCAACATAACTCGATAAGTTTTCACACTATCCAAGCATCGCTCAGCAATGAAAAACGACCGTAACGACGCCTACTTCTGCCCTCTTTTAATGCGATTGATCACTAAGTTAGTGCATTTCATCTAATCGACAACATAGAAAAACCAAAAAACCATTTAAAATCAAACACATAAAAGTTGGCACGTGTTCTGCAATGTTATTTATGCAAATGCATGGCAGCGTTTGTGCTTCTCGTTCTTTGTACCTGTTATAACAGGCACGTCCTTTGAATTGGTAATGTCGCCTCCCTCTGGGAGGCATTTTTTTATTGGCGCGAAAAACAATAGGACGTATGATCCCGCCACCTCTATCAAACTGGAATTTTTCAATTGAATCATCATCCTGTTCAAGGTGCGTCCTGGATGCTAACAGCTGGCTTGGCATTCGCCATAGTGAACAGCTTCGCCCAAATTGCTAGCATCAACTTTGGTGTCTCCTCCACCACATTTGCGTTATTCCAATATGCAATCGCCTTATTTGTTATTCTGCCCTACCTACGTACACTTGGGATTAGACGTTCTTTAAGAACCCAACACTTTGGCTGGCATGCATTCCGCATTTTTCTCTCTGTTATCGGGATTCAACTTTGGTTATGGGCTCTCGCTTACCCAGTTCCAATTTGGCAAGGTATTGCACTTCTCATGACCTCCCCGTTATTTGCCACAGTTGGTTCTGGCTTGTTACTCAAAGAAAAAGTAGGTACTGCACGCTGGCTCGCTACATTGACGGGGTTTGTTGGTGCCATGATCATTCTTGAGCCTTGGGCAGACTCATTTACATGGGCGACCCTGCTCCCTGTTGGCGCCGCATTTTTCTGGGCAGCGTATTCATTAATGGTTAAAAAAATGTCGGTAAACGATCCGCCATCAACCATGGTTGTCTATTTATTGCTGCTGATAACACCATTTAATATCTTGTTAGCGATACCGACGTTTACTATGCCAGATACGTGGACGATATGGGGTGTGCTTTTAGCCGCAGGTGCACTTACAGCACTCGCTCAATGGGCTATCGTTAAAGCATATGCAGTAGCAGACGCCTCATTTGTGCAACCATTTGATCACGCCAAACTGCCTTTGAATGTTGTTGCTGGTTGGTTGGTGTTTGGTTGGGTGCCACCTGGTCGTTTATGGTTAGGTGCTGCGATTATTATTGCATCTATTGCGTTTATTACGCATTGGGAAGCGAAAAAGACAAAGTTAGTTGAAAGAAAAATCTAATTTAAAAGTTCTATATTTTCAGGAAAGGAAATGAGGAACCCATATGAGTCAACCAATCAAAATTACACTGTATCGCTGGGCTGGTAGTTGGGGCCCATTCAAAGTCAATATTCCTTGTGGTGAATGTACATTAACCAAAGATATTTTAAAGGATACTTTTGAAAACGAATTAGCCGATGTGCCCGTTGAACTTGAAGTAAAAGATTGGTTATCGCACTGGTGGGAACCATTAAAAGCTGGTGCTTGGCATGCACCCATTCTTCTTGTCGAAGGGAAAGTTATCAGCCAAGGAGAAGCATTGAATCGGGGTGTACTTGTACAGTCTGTTATTGCTGAGTGGGTAAAACGCGATGAGCTAAAAGGCAACATTGTTTATGGTAAAGCAACTTGCCCTTACTGTGTCAAAGCCAAACAATTACTTGACGAGGCTGGCGTTCAGTATGAGTACCATGATGTAGTTAAAGACAGCGCCGCCTTATACCGTATGATTCCTGAAGTAAAAGCCATCATTGGCGAAAAAACACCGGTAACAGTGCCGCAAATCTGGTTAGATGGAAAATATATTGGAGGCGCTGACGATTTAGAAAAGTGGTTATCAGCAAAGGGGCTAGATAAAGTGCCTAACAATGTTGTGGAGATACCAAGCCAATCCGCGTAATTCTAGATTTAAATGTCATCAGTCTTTGAGTAGCGTTTTGCCAATGTTGTGCAATATGTTGGCTACTTACTAACAACAAAACAGAGAAAAGCAAAAAGCCCTGATTTTTCAATCAGGGCTTTTTAAATTATTTCGCCAGTTTTTTAATAACACGAGCAAAAACAGAAGCTTTTTTCTTCTTCGCTTTACCGTAAAGCGCTTTGTGCATCGCGTCTTTTGCAATCATCTGGCCAATATAAGCACCACCAAGTTCGTTACCCATGACCTTCTCCTGAATGTATTGACTTAACTATGTTGTAATTTTACACCACAATTAGATAAAAACAAGACTCCAGTCACATTTATTTTGTAATTAACTTTCAGTTTGATTTTCGTGGATTTCTTGAAATGAGCGTCTATCGCTTAGGTTGTTGGTATGTTTTTCCCGCTGCGACGTACGTATCTTTCTGTTTGATTTCAAAGAATGTTTCAAAGAACCACGCAGCAAACTTGATCAAGTGATCGCCTTCATTCATGACGTGCTCTACGTATTCTTGCTCTTCTCCGGACTCATCTTCTTGAGTGGTAATATGGTAAATACGTTTCTCACCATCAACTTCTGCAAGGCCAAACTGACCCGTTAGGGATTGCGCCGCTTGTGCAACTTCTTCTTCCTCACACGCCTTCAAGATTTCAAGTGCCTTTGGCATGCTTTCTTGCTGAGTAATTTCTTTTACCAGTGTTTCAAATTCGTTTTGTTGCATTCTTTCACCTAACGATTAGAGATCGGATAGCCATTGGGCAGAAATGTATTCCAAGCTTGAGAGAAGTATCAAGGTTCGCCCTCTTCCTTTCAAACCAAGTCATTCAGTATACACAACAGGCCTAGCTTAATTTAGCTGCGCATTTTAGAAAGCCGACCTTCTGGTTGCAAGTATATTCAGATGGAAGTTTCTGCTTGAACCGTCCCTTCTGGCACTTTACGAAATTGGCTTAGTACAAGAACAAAGCAAGAAAGTAACGCAATAAACAAATAAAACACCCCAAGCTGCTGCTGATTCGTAACCCATGAGTCTACTAAGTACCCACCAAACAAACCTGCTAAACACATTTGAATAGAGCCAGATAACGCAGAAACCGCGCCTGCCTGTTGCTTATGTGGCGAAAGTAGCAAACTGATCGATACTGGGAATGACATGCCTTGGGCAAAACTTAAACACGTGAATGCCGTCAGCAATGAAAATACACTGAAGGGGGTAACCAACAACATGAAGCCAGCAACAGCAACAATCGCGAAACTCATCAGCAAGATTTGCTGAGCTTTGTAACGAGCATTGATCAAATTCAGCACTAAGCTACCCGTCAGCAAACCAACTGACGGTATGATCATCAAAGAGCCGTAATCTGCCGCCGTTAATCCTAACTCTTGTTGCATTAAAAATGGATACAAGGAGAGCGTAACCAGAGCCGATAAATAACTAAGCCAGTTGTAGCTCGCACTACCAATCACTTGTGTATTCGTTAACAGACGCAAATAGTTCGCGCTTACTTCGCCTACTTTAAATTTTCTCTTCGGATAAGGCAGCGTTTCTGGCAGCACCAATAAACCAAGTGTAAAAATTGCCATTAAGTAAATCAGCACAAACACGAAGACAGCATGCCAACTCAGGTGAAAAGCGATCCAGCCACCAAACAGCGGAGCAATAATTGGCATCACTGAAGCAGTGACTGAAATATAAGATAGCGCTTTGGTTAGTTGCATACCGTCATAACTATCACGCAGTACTGACCGACCAAGTACCGAAGCGCTGCCCGCTCCTAGGCCTTGCAGTAACCGTCCCGCTTCAAGGGCAACAATGTTGTCCGAAAACGCGATGCAAATAACCGTACCAACTAAATATACACTTTGCCCCAGAATAAACACCGGCCGACGACCAATCGCATCAGACAATGGGCCGTAAAAAAGCTGAGAGATACCGAAGCCAACGAGAAATAGCGTGACGAGATTCTGAATCGAATGTTGCGGCAAATTCAAGTCATGACCAATCAATGGCAAAGAAGGAAGATAAATACTAACGCCAACTTGGCCTGTGGCAATGATCATCATCGCTAATAACAATGGTGTTTTACGCAAACGTTCCTCCTACTTTGTGACAGATTGATGGCAAACAGTGTATATTTGATACTCAAAGATGATAATCAGCTAAGTTGGAAAGGAATTAATTCCCAAGGAGATACAATGGACTGGATTCAAAGCGTGAAGAGTTATATTCGTGTGGTCGAAGAAGGTAGCTTTAATGCCGCAGCGCGGAAACTCAATACCACCAGCTCAGCTATCAGTAAGCGAGTTCAATGGCTAGAAGATAAAATTGGCGTTCAACTACTCAAACGTACGACCCGCTCAATTAGCCAAACTGAAGCTGGTGCTCTGTTTTATCAACGAGCAAAAAGTCAGCTTGATTCATGGCAATCGGTATTAGATGAAACTCGCTCAGTCAACCAATCACCAGCGGGGCTATTAAAGATTGGGGCAACGTTGGCCGTTGGTTCTAAATTTCTAGTTCATTATCTGGATGATTTTCTTGATAAATATCCAGACATCACACTTCAATTAACAACAACGCTACCAGGTCAATTGCCAGAGCTAAGCTTAGACCTGTTTATTAGCCGGGAATTAGAGCAACTGAACTCTCTGAGTTTCAAAGCCACTGCGCTTTTCGAACATAAAGCCCAGTTTTACGCTGCGCCTAGTTACCTAAAAAAATACGGCACCCCACAATGCGTTGAGGATCTGACAGAGCATAATGTCCTGATTTGGGGAGAAAAACCCTCACGAGAAATCAAAACAAATCGAGGCAAACGTATCAGCTTGTCCGGTAACTTTGCCACGACCAACCCAGAAGCGCTGTTTCATGGTGCCAAAAGAGGCATGGGTATTTTGATGACGAACAACGTCATGATCAAAGATGACCTCAAATCCGGCGCGTTAGTCCCTATCCTGCCCGATATCACAGCGGATAAAGCCACTGTATATGCCTACTATCCAAAGCTGGATTATCAGCATACCCGAACTAAGCTATTCCTCGATTATCTCAAATCACGATTAGAAGAGGAGAAGCGCGCCTAGCTTAGCGTTTTTATCGCTATAGCTTTAAAAGGTTCAAGCATAAAAACATGAAAATAATGATTTGTTCGTTCACAAAATTTGAAAAATCTGCCTTAGTAACCGATAGTTTATTTGATGCATATCAAATAATAATTCGTCGTGTCTTACACGATATGTAAATAACAACGCTAGGTGAAATGCTCAATGGGTCAGGTACAAATCAGTTTCCACAAAATTGATGAGATATTGAAGCTAAACGGCACGGCTCAGCTAAACCGAGTCACGCTAGATATTCATCAACACTTGCAGAGCCATTGCACTTGCGTTGTAGAAGTTGCGCATCTTCAGCATTCGGCTCATACCATTTCCTTCGCCAGCAATGGAAAAATTACAGACAACCTAAGCTACCACCTTTCAGGCACCCCCTGTGAAAAAGTGGCGAAAGACATTGGCGAACATATTTTCTATCAAGACCAGGTATACAAGCGTTTTCCTGAAGATCAGATGTTTCAAGAAGATGGCATTCAAGCTTACATTGGCCTGCCATTGAAGACACAAAATGGCGAAGTTCTGGGAATTTTACTGTCTACCTTTACCCGAAGCATCCACGCGAAAGAAGCGCAAGATATCCTCGACTTCCACCGATTTTATGCCAATGTCATTATTCATAGCTTACGTGAAAAGTGGGTCAGTGAACGTTCAGATAAGCTTCTTAATCAGCTTAGCTATGAGGTATCGCATGATAACCTAACTGGACTGCTCAACCGTAGCTGTTTAGCTGATACCTTGGAGACATTAACGCAGCAGGCGACTCGCCCATTCAGTTTGGCGTATCTTGATATCGATAATTTCAAATCGATCAATGATATCAACGGAAACTATATCGGCGACCAAATCATTAAGTTCACAGCTAACGCCATTCAACAGAGCTTGTCGTCGCCAAACAATGCGTTCCGTGTTGCAGGAGATGAATTCGCCTTCATCACGTACGACGAAGATCCTGTCGCCGTGTGTCAGGAAGTACTCGACAAAATTGAAAGCGGCTACAGCGACAAATCTAACCGGATTTCTTTCACCGTTAGTATTGGTATTGCACGTGCCCCAGTACATATGTTGAACAGCGATGAGCTGATTTTGAATGCCAGTCTCGCTCTCAAAGATTGTAAAAAACACCGCGATACACGGATTCAGCATTACGACACACACCTTAGTGCTTTATACCACCGTAGGACGCAGCTTATTGAGGCAATGCGAATCCAGCTAAGTACTGATATACAAGACAGCGATGAGTTGTATGTAGTGGTTCAACCGATCGTCGATATCACGAGCGACCGCTGGAATTACTTTGAAATTTTGACTCGTTGGAATAGCAATATCTATGGAAATATCTCTCCAGCGGAGTTCATTGAAGCTGCCGAACAATCAGGCCTGATTATCGAGTTAGGTGAACGGATTATTGAACTCGCGTGTATCGCAAAGCAAGAACTCGAAGCGAACCTAGGCTATAAAGTCAAACTCTCCATCAATTGCTCAGCGTATGAGCTGGTTGATTCCAACCGTTATATTAATCACTTAACCAACATGGTTGAAAAGTATCAGCACGAAGCAAAAGACTTTGTTATAGAGCTCACCGAGACCGTCTTACTCTCACAAAGTGGCCGTGAACAGATGGTACTTAACTCGTTGCGATACTTGGGTTTTAAAGTCGCACTGGATGATTTTGGTACGGGATACTCAAGCTTGAACTATATACACAATTATCCAATTGATAGCATCAAAATCGATGCTACCTTTGTGCAGAACATGCTCTCAAATACAACCTCTGAACAAGTAGTGTTTTTGATAGCGCAATTGGCAGAGCTGCTTGATGTGGATTTGATTGCCGAAGGCGTAGAAGACGATAGAGCACTACAAAAGTTAATTGAAATGGGCTGCCACTACATCCAAGGTTATTTTTACTCTCGTCCACACAGTGTTGAAGAAATCGTACACCTGATAAATGAACGTGAAGTGCGGAGTGCCTAACGTACTGAACAGACTGCTGTCATAGAATTCAAATCTAGTTAATGCACAAAGTAAAAGAGACCAAGCTATGCTTAGTCTCTTTTTGTTTTTTAAGCGAAGTACTTTATTACAGCACTGCTTTCTCTTTATCGCGTAATAGTCTATCCATTTCATCTCTGTTCGCGACAAAAGTAGCCATCTCTTTCTTAGGAACAGAACTCGCCATTGGGATATTTGCTCGCATAGCGTTAACTGGACGGCCGTATTCAATCAACTCATAGTGAAGGTGTGGCCCAGTCACTCGACCTGTTTTACCAGAAAGACCGATACGCTGGCCTCGAGAAACCTTTTGCCCTTTCTTCACCAAAATCTTACTTAGGTGTAAGTAACGGGTTTTGTATTTGCTGCCGTGCTCAACAACCACGTAGTTACCCGCATAGGGGTGTTTACGAGTCATGATCACTGTACCATCACCAGTAGAAACGACTGGTGTACCGGTTGGTACAGCAAAGTCAGTGCCGTTGTGCGGCGCAACACGCCCCGTTACTGGATGTAAACGATTAGGGTTGAAGCCAGAACTGATACGCCAACGGCTACTTACAGGGTAACGCTGGAATGCGCGCTGTAAGCTTTCACCTTTGGCATTGTAGAATTGACCATCAGTATGAAGGTAAGCGGTGATCTCGCGGCCGCGATTATAAATCTTAATCGCCTCAATTTCGTTCTTACCTGTTGGTACACCATTGATGCTTTGTGAGCGACGAACAACTTCAAATCGATCACCTGCACGAAGGTCACGTCCAAAGTTAAGTTGTTCTTTGAGTAAGCTTACGACTTGACTCACTTCCGCCGACGTTAAACCTAAACGACTCGCAGAAGAAGAAAAACTGCCTTGAATAACGCCAACTAAAGGCTCTTGGCTCCACACGCCAGGAATGGAAATATCAGTAAAGTCATAGCTACCATCACTATTCAGCTTGTAGACCACTTTATCTGCAATAGAAAATTGCAGTTCCATTTTCGCTAACTCGCCTGTCGCATCATCACGCCAGAAACGGAGCGTATTGCCCGGCTTAAGTGTATCAAGTGCCAAGTAGTTCAAATCCGTTTCCATTACTTTCATTAACGAGCTGTAACCGAAACCGAGCTGACTAAAAATAGTGCTTAGGTTGTCACCTGCTTGGATTTGATATTCGAAGTTCGGGGGAGTGACAACTTCGGCAGTTGTCGCATCAAGAATTTTTTCAACGACCTGAGATTCAGGTAGGTTCAATGCGATGGTTTTGGTTAAAGATGACTCTTTGAGAGAGTGAGAAACACCAATCGCAACTAAAACTGGCAAGGAGTATAACAGCAGCGCTCTACGACTTGTCAGATTCGGCAACCGTCTTGTAATTTCATTTGTAGACACGGGAATTACTATCTCCTTTCAAACAAGGCTCATAGCTTATGCATTCCCGAATAAGAAATCACTAGGAAATTTCGAGATCTAGCGCAGAAAATACTGAATTTTTACAGAACTCAAAAAAAATTCATCACTGTTGCATATGTAAGTTATTCCCTACACGCTGTAATGTGGATGAATTGAATTGATTTGGCGTGTCTGCCATTGCTTGATCGTCACCGTGCGCTAAATATGAAAGCGTGATAGTTGTATCACTTTTCCATTCGAGCTGAGTAAATTTCACGCGGTCACCAACAAAAATACTGTCTAAAAGTACAACTCGGCTCGGCACGGGGTCAAACTTGAACAAGCCAACATAGTTAAACGAACCGCTACCTTGTGTCGTTACAATCATCGGTGCAACAACCCATGAAACACCTTCAATCTCACGCTGACTAATCGACGCAGTTGGGACAAGTACCTGACCTTTCGTCGCACCTGCATCATAGTCACCTATCAAATAGCCGTTTTCTTTATCCCACTCATCAAGAAAAGTGACCGCACCCTGCTCGGGGACTTGGATCGTCCAAGGATTACGTGCAGTGATACCAAGCGTCTCTTGCACAATAACGTTAGTTTCTACTTCTGTTTGAGGAAACTTAGCCATGATCTCGTCATCAGACAAACTAAAACGATAAACACCCGCGATCACAACCACAACTAATAAAACGATTGGAATAAGTAGAATAAGTGGTATCGGCAGGATTTTTTTGTGAGTCATGAAAGCTTCCTTGTTTCAAGGTATAAACGAAAAGCGAGTATACCATTGTATACCCAAATGATTTCACCTCTTCAAGTGTTTCAAAATTAAACTAAACTGATTATATCCAAATAGTTTCAAGTCCAGAGCTCATAACGAGCTAGTGACACAAGCTCTGTGCTCTAGGTCTATTGGTGTATTGGGACAAATAGGTAATCACGATGACAAAAACCATTCATACATGCGAGTGCGCCTGCGGTTTAGTTGAGATCCGTTGTAAGGGAGAGCCCACCCACACGTCTGTCTGCCATTGCTTCGAATGCCAAAAACGAACTGGCAGTGTTTTTGGGGTACAAGCTCGCTTTGAAAAAGAGCACGTCACTTTAAACGGTGAAGTCACTAGCTATACCCGAATTGGCGATGATGGCAGTGAGGTTCAGTATGACTTTTGTCCATCCTGCGGCACGACAATGAGGTTGTTCGTTGCTGCATACCCAGAAATCATGATCATTCCCGTCGGTCTATTTACCGATAAAGAGTTCCACCAACCTACCGTTTCAGTCTATGAACAAATGAAACACGGGTGGGTGAGTTTCGAATGCACAACGGAACACATCTGCTAGCGGGCAATCCACGTTCACATATTTACTTTGGCTCGGACAAACACCCTATAAGTGAGATTTTTTTGAGAATGATCAATCGAGTTTTACTGTAAAGGGTTTCGTAACTCGGTGTGAGCGTTATAATCGGCTCCTAATATTTGGTGGGGGTTTATTGTGATTTCCAGACTTCCTCGTTGGGTGGAATATGGCGCGTTTCTACTAGCTCTTCTCGCGGGCTGCGTCAACGCCGTTGGTCTTCTCGGCTTTCAACACCAAGCGATAACTCATCTTTCGGGAACCGTAACTCAGCTAGGGAACAGCTTGCTAACAGGTGTGGATAGCTCCATTCACCTGCTCTTCATCGTATTTAGCTTTTTGATTGGCGCTGCCTTTAGCGGCTTTTTTATTGAAAGCAGTGCGTTAAAGCTAGGACGAAGATATGGTGTTGCACTGTGCATAGAAGGAAGCTTGCTCTTACTCAGCTTGGGCTTTTTGGTGCAAGGGGATTTGTACGGCCAATATCTAGCATCAGCAGCATGTGGATTACAAAACGCAATGATCACCACGTTTAGCGGCGCAGTAGTCAGAACCACACATATGACCGGAATCATCACCGATCTAGGGATTATGATTGGAGAGAGCTTGAGAGGTCGTCAATTTGACCGACGTAAAGCAAAATTATTCCTATTCATTTTCTTTGGCTTTTTGTTTGGCGGCGTCGCGGGAGCGGCTCTATTTACGGTATATGGTTTATATACGCTGGTTTTCCCAGCAATATTGGCTTTTTCTACAGCTCTGATTTACTGGAGTTACCTATACATACTTAGCCGTCAACAAAAAGCATAAAATTTCGATCCGATTGAAGCGACATACTTCAATCGGATTTGGCTCAATAGGTTCACACTGCAACGGTACAAGAAACGCTGAACGGCATTTTGACACTGCTAAAAACCTTAGAATAGATAAGGCTAACTGAATTTCTGGCTAAGAAGTTAGTCAGATCAAAATCACATTTGTTTACCATTTTATTATTCCAGTCACAATGCGCCCCATAATTCACTGCGCAATTCGCCTCTCGTGCTACAATTTTCTAACACACGCAACATATTCGCATACACTTAGACGTTATTTGACCAATTACCCGACAAATCGGCTGAATAACTAGATGTATTTAATGAATAGTATTGCAATGGATGCAGTTTGCGGGTACCCTCCGCAAAACTGTGATTAAATACGGATGTTTAGTGAATATTTATGTCATGGAAATGGCAAGTATTGACTAGTAGTAACACGAGACAACTATGCATAACACCACTAATGCTACTGAAGCTCCTAAGGGCAACTTTTGGATGTTTTTCATCCCTTCCCTAATTGGTCTTCTACTCTTTATGGCTCCGATCTCTTACGATGGCGGCCTAACCATTCCCGTTGCAGTGATGGCAAAAGTCATCCCAGCGGTGTTAGGCGATACCTTGATTGCTATCGTCACCAGTATCATCGCTTTCATGGCCGTTGCTTCTGTTCTTTGCAAAATTTTTAAGCCAGCTGCAATTTTACGTAATGGTTTTTTAAACGGTCTCTTCAACCCATCTCCACTTTGGCTCGTTGTTCGTTTAATCGGCGGCGCTGCCGTGTTAATGACGTTTTTCCAAGTGGGTCCAAAAGCAATTTGGGAAGAGAACACTGGCGGGCTTGTTCTTACTGGTCTCCTACCTACTCTGTTTGCCGTTTTCATTTTCGCGGGTTTACTGCTTCCGCTTCTTTTGAACTTCGGTCTTCTGGAGCTATTTGGTGCGTTACTCAGTAAAATAATGCGTCCGGTATTCAACCTACCTGGCCGCAGTGCAATTGACTGTATGGCATCTTGGTTAGGCGACGGAAGTGTTGGTATCTTGCTAACCAGCAAGCAATACGAAAATAAGTTCTATACTCAGCGTGAAGCGGCTGTTGTCGGGACCACTTTCTCAGCAGTATCGATCACGTTTAGCTTAGTTGTTATCGCTCAGGTAAAACTAGAGCACTTATTTTTGCCTTTCTACGGCGCTATCTGTCTAGCTGGTATCGTAGCTGCGATTGTCATTCCTCGCCTGCCTCCGCTTAGTCTGAAGAAAGATCGCTACATTGACGGCAGCAACCCTGATAAAGACGCAGATGCAGTGCCAGAAGGCCACACCACATTCTCTTGGGGTATGGATCTAGCTCTTAAGCGTGCTGGTCAAGTCACATCGGTTCAGTCTGTATTTAAAGAAGGCGTACACAACGCAGTCGACATGGTATTTGGCGTATTACCTGTAGTGATGGGTCTTGGTACCGTTGCATTGGTGATTGCAGAATACACACCTGTATTTGCAATTCTGGGTCAACCGTTTATCCCATACCTAGAGCTACTGCAAGTCCCTGAAGCTGTTGCAGCATCACAGACAATCGTTGTTGGCTTTGCGGATATGTTTATTCCAGCAATTTTAGCGGCCTCAATCGATAACGAAATGACACGTTTTGTTATTGCAGCAATGTCAGTAACTCAGCTTATCTACATGTCGGAAGTAGGTGCCCTACTGTTAGGCAGCAAAATTCCAGTAAACATTGTAGAGCTCTTCGTAATTTTCATTTTACGTACGTTAATCACGTTACCTGTGATTGCTGGCGTTGCTCATCTTATTTTCTAAAATCGAGACGTCAATTAACAAAGGCTCCGCATCGTCGGGGCCTTTTTTATACCTAAAACTCCGTCCACATTAGGCTTTTAGTAAAAAGCTCATAATTTACAAAGACAAAACTTCAACAAAACACCTGTCAGCACCAACAAAATTTTCATCACCTCACCTGTAAAGCCAGTTAATGCCACTGTTTGTTAAGCAATTCTTTTCATTATGACGATTTCATTAATTGAGCTCGCAAACATGATCACACTCACAAGTTTTAACGTAAATTGTCGGTTTGTTTAAATTTAGTTAAAAAAGACGACAAATGAGTTCATGTTTTTGACAAAGATGTCGATAAAAATATAACCAAACACAATAGGTTTCTCTTTACGCCCAATTCGCTCGGTTTAAAAGAGGCGAAAGCAAAGTGGAACCAACCGGGAGAATCAGAGGAAAGCTCATGAAATTCAGACATAAGGTTGTCACAGCCTCTTCATTTTTGCTGCTAATTACCGTGTCGTTATTGTCGACACAACAAGTTATGACCATCCGCTCCCAAACTCAGGAGCAAATCGACTCAAGTGTAAACGAGATATTGACCAGTGTTGGTAACACTGTGCAATCAGAAATGAATGCAAAGAAGGATCTCGCTCGCTCCATTACTGAAGTGATTGAGCTTGATCCCAGTTCACATAGCTATGTTCAAAACATACTTGAAAGACCGACGCCAAAAAGCAGCTTCCTTGCCATCGGTTTTGGTTATGAAAGTAATGGCTTTGTGATTGAAAATGACGACGGCTGGGATGCGGGTCCAGACTACGACCCACGTCAGCGTCCTTGGTTTATTGCAGCTAAGAGCAAAGGCGATTTGGTCGTAACCGATCCGTACGTCGATGCGTCTTCGAAAAACGTTATCATCTCTGTTGGTACGCCAGTAAAAGAAAATGGCCAGTTTTTAGCCGGTATGTTTTATGACCTCGAATTAACTACCCTTTCTGATCTGGTCAACCAAGTGAATCTGTTTGATGCTGGTTACTTATTTCTGATCACCGCTGATGGCACAACCATTGCTCACCCTCAAAGTAAGTATAACGGCGAGAAAGTCGGTAGCTACCTCCCGCAAATCGAACTTACGCAATCAGCACAACATGTTGAGATTGATGGCAACCGCTACATGGTTAACCTGACTCACATTCCTGGCGAGAACTGGTACGTAGGTTCGGTGATCGATGAAGCTGTTGCCTATTCTGCCGTAGGAGAGCTTCGTAACAACGCTATTATTTATTCAATCATTGCCGTGATTGCATCTATTATCGCCCTAACTCTGTTGATTCGCACTCTCATGCGTCCTTTGGACACGCTAAACAATGCGATTAAAGATGTAGCATCAGGGAAAGGCGACCTTACACAACGCCTCGAAACAGATACTGACCAAGAGTTTTCTGAGCTTGCCACAAACTTCAATACGTTCATGGAGAACTTACAACAGCAAATCATTGAGTCGAAACGTATTTCTGATCAAATTTTAAACGGAACTCAAATCACCGCTGAGGGCGCAAAAGACTCGGCAGGCGCAATTCACACTCAGCTGCAAGAGCTAGAACAACTTGCTACCGCGATGCATGAGATGTCTGTCACCGCGACAGAGGTTGCTAATAATGCGCAAGGTGCGGCAAGTGCAGCTAAAGAAGCCGACCAAGCAACGGTTGAGGGGTCTTCTATCGTTGGTGAATCGACACAAACGATAAACATGCTTTCCGATAGCATTGACCTTGCAGTCGAAGAAGTACAAGTGTTGGAATCTGCTACCGCCAATATCGAAACGATTCTAAAAGTCATCAACGATATTGCGGACCAAACAAACTTACTCGCGTTGAATGCCGCAATCGAGGCTGCACGTGCGGGAGAATCTGGCCGAGGCTTCGCCGTTGTTGCAGATGAAGTACGTACACTGGCACAACGTACTCAAGAGTCGACAACAGAGATTCGTACTATGATTGAGCAACTACAATCTGGCGCTTCATCTGTGGCAAATGCCATGCATCAAAGCAAAGGTAGTGCTATAGAGGCCGTTGAAAAAGCGGGTTTAGCAAATAGTGCGTTACAACGCATTCGTGACGCGATTCAGCGTATTTCCGATATGAACTTGCAAATTGCCTCAGCAGCGGAAGAGCAAAGCCTTGTCGCTGAAGAGATCAACAACAATACGGTGAATATTAAAGACCTATCGACTCAAGTCGCCGAATCGGCAAATCGAACCAACGACGCGATGCAGGCGCAACAAGAAGATGTACATAAACAAGATCAAATCTTAAATAGATTTACTGTCTAACACTCATCTAAGCAAAAACAGCGAGCACCGGCTCGCTGTTTTTGTTTTTAACCCTCAACCCTAGTATTGGTCGATGTTACATGTGCCATGTTGTTGCTATTAAGCTCAACATTACAAGAACGCCGACTATGTGCCCTTTCAAGTTTAATTGAACTCGACATGGATATAGCGATCATTAGAACGGCGATAATAACGGTCGTCCACTTTTAGATAAGTGAAATCTCCAATCTTTATGTAGGTACTATTCCGAGGAATTCGGTCATGGTAATAGTAACTGCGCCTTGGTCGTCTGGTCTCCACATAAATAACGTCACGATGTTTGTGTTTATGCTTGTGCTTGCGCTTGTGTTTATGATGGTGGTGATGAGCATGATGGTGATCGTACCGATGTCCATGCTTATGCTTCGGGTCAGCCACCGCTTCTGTACTCAACACACCTAAAGACAACATAACGCCAACCATGGCAAAAGATAATTGCTTTGACACAACAGAGCCTCTTATTCATATCAACATCGATATAATAGAAGGGTGAATCACTGTACATGTCAGCCTTTCGCTAAGGAGTTTTACTAAAAAGTCAGCGCTAACCGTGATTATCAGAGAAACGTCAAACATCACAAATGCTGATGACTTCGAGTGGCCTGGGTTCGGCTATGAATACAAAAAAGCCGCCCGTTTGACTACGAGCGGCTCAGTTTTTAAATAAGCTAGCGTGATTTTATACTGCTTGGGCAAACAGCAAGAAACAGCCGAATAGGAAGATCATGCTCATTCCCATTGCGCCGCCACCAGCTTCATAAATATTGTCATCTTCTACCGGCACTCGGCGCACTTTCATGGTCATTGATAATGGGACAAAGACCGCGAGAAACACAAGAATAATCCCCGCGTAGCTGAGAATAGCTAGGAAGTGTTCTGGCGCAAATACAGCACCTAATAGTGGTAGCACAAAAGTAGTAACAAAAATCACTGGCTTACTTGCTTTCAGTAGGTCTGCATTTTGATCATATAGCGCCATTGCAACACCTAAGAACGACGTTAGCAGTGCCAAACCAGTAAACATGGATAGGATGAACTCTAAGCCCTCGTATTGCTGACCTAGTACCGAGATCAACTCTGTTACGTTGGAGTATTGAACAAGCTCATGAGGTGGTAGATTGCCGACAACCGCTAACAACCATAATAGGTAACAAACAAGCGGAATAGTTGAGCCCACGATAATCATATTACGCAGCTGTGTTTTACTCGCTTCTTTGTTGTAAGTTACAAGCGATGGGATCACGACCATAAAACCGAAACTGGTGAAAAGCACCGAACTGGTTTTGATAAGTGCCATTTTATCGTCGCTCACAACCTCATCAAGTCCTTCAAACGAGACGCTTGGTGCAAGCGCAAAAAGTGTCAGGATCAGCGCTACGATCATGCCTAGGAACAAACCGCGATTCAGCTTATCTACTACCCCTGTACCTGCCGAAACAATGATACCAACTAAAAGAGTAAAACCGACTTGGCTTGAGATCGTAGATGTTGGAAGCCCAATTGAGGCTGTTACTTTTTGTACCAGATCACCCGCACCAATGATGTAAGCCATTAATAGACAAACTAACAGGGCGTAAAGCAAGCTGTTGGTTACCAACTGGCCTCCTTTACCAAGCGTTTCGCGAGCAATTGCATTCATGCTCACACCACCACCTACTTTGCAACTGGCTTCAAGAAGGAGCAGCGCAGCATAAGTCGTTCCAGCCCAGATGAACAACATAAGAAGAGTGCCCCAAAGGAGGCCAAATTGAGCAAGCACCATTGGTATAGCAAGCATACCAGCGCCAAGAGCAGTACCTGCAACGATCAGGGAGCTGCCGACAAGTTTTAGGTTCACGGTTAATACCTCTAAATTCAATCCGTTAATTTCTCGCCAGTTGTGCTTTATCTAAAGCACACAACAAAACGCTCCGACTTAGTCAAAATTTGGTTACAAGAGCACTATGTTACAAGAGCCCTGTATGGCTAAGAAAACACGCAACAAAAGGTGGTTAATCATTTGCACATGAACACTTGAGAGTCGTTTTTGGCGATGTCATCGTTGATGAAATGTGCGCAACTTTGGGTTCGAAGCAAAATTGTTCATCTTAATTCATCAACCCCATTCGTTATGAATGGATTTGGTTCGAAAAGATTGTAAGGCATAAGCAGGACGATTGAAAAGCAAAAGGTCAATCTTATAGCGATATATTTTAACAACTCTTATCTTTTACCTAAGATGTGTTGTTTTTTTCGTCACTAATTAGTCTTTTATCGCTTAAAGAGAAGGAAGAACGTGCTCAATGGCTCAATTTGGCTGGGTGTACAGATTAATTTACAGTTTAAGTGAAGGTGTTAGATTCCAAGGACGTAGCCTAGATCGGACAATATCGCTATTATTCGCTGCGTACCGACACTGTTCGGTTCACATACCTCTAAACACTGATTTACGGTTCGAAAATATAGGTAAATGAGTGTCCGAATGCTGGGTGTGGTTCCCCAGCATTTGCATCCTTTCTTTTAGATGTCATCAATTGATCGAAATTGCGTAAATCTTGTATCGCCCGACTTTACGACTGTGTTAATACGCTTTATCTAGCGCGCCAATGATATAAGTTAACACTGGAATACCCATATCGGCGACCTGCTTCTCAGTCTCACTCATATTTTCATGCGCGATCCGCAGCTCTACTTCACTTATCGATTCTTTGTGAAGGTAAAGCTCTTTGTAGTTCATCAATCGCTGTTGTGACTGTTGAATCAGTGTCACAACATTCTCTTTAGTCTCACGATGTTGCTGATCAATTTCACTAAATAAATGATCTAAAATGCGTTGCATTTTGCGAATAGAAGCTTTCGTTTCTATTGATTTGTATGATTGATACTTTTCCATTGAGTTAATAACTGACTAAAATATTTACGTTTTTATAAGACAGTTATTTTTATACTGATTGCAAAGCAGGTAAATATGTGGTGGTTAAACTGGTCCACTTCTTGCTACGTTTAGGTCAAAACTGTCCTTTCAGGAGAGCACATGCAGGTAGACCCTATAATTCAAGCACTGATCGCAAGACGAAAATCGAATGGCCTCTCCCGTGAGCAAATGGCAAACATCGCTGGAATGAGCGTAAAAACATATCAAAGGATCGAGCGCGGAGAGTCCGATCTTAAACTCTCACAATATCGTGCCATATTGCGTTCGCTTCATTTGACTGACCTAGATATTGCTTTAGATGTACGTGATGTTCAGCATGTCACAGCAAATGACCTAACGGCCGTGGCGAGATTGCTCTCACCGGAAGCTCAGTCCCTGCTCGTTCGCCTATTATCGTTAGTCCTTGAACAAAAGAACAAGAAAGGTGATTAACGACATTGCTCATACCCAAACGATGAATGCCCTGTTGAGCGTTGAAACATGAATCGTTTAGACAAAAATAAAACTCGTCAAATGACGAGTTTTATTCTTTATATCAGTCCGTTACTCTAGGCTTTTCAATTCCGATGTATCAACGCCTTTTATTGCATCTTTCGCCACTTTATCAGGATCAAAGACATCACGTTCTTCATATGAATTATCAATCATGCCTTGTCCTATCGCGGTTGCCTGCTTTTGTAACTTGTTACCCTCTACCTCACCAGCATCCCAGCCTTGCCGATAATCTGAGTCGGTTTGATACCTTGTTTCGTCCTTAATATAGTGTTCAAAATCATTCCCTGCCTCTTGCATACCACTATGCCGACCGTCATGAAAGCCTTGGATATAAGCTTCATCATAACCGCTCTCTTTTAACGCGCTGTCACTCGTACCACAGCCTGAGAGGAGAACAAAAAATAGCGAAACGAATACCTTATGAAACATATTTAGGCCTCAAAGCTTTCAAATAAATTAATCATAGTTCGCGATTTCAACTTCTGCTTACTTCAGGCTATTAGATAGCATTGTGACTCGACGAAGCCTGTGAACTTGAGTCCCTACAGTGAGTACAAAGCTGGACAAAGCATCACACCTACTGATAAACATTATACTCAACGCGCGTTTAATACTTCCATCGCAAGTGCTTCATCATCTTGCTCAGCCAAACCACTGATACCAATTGCACCGACGACTTTCCCCTCTTGTTCTACAGGTACACCACCCATAAAGCCTGTGATCTTCGGGTCAGTCCAATAACTCAACTGCTTACCCGTCTCACGAGCCCAAGCACCCAGATTGCCGCTAGGCTGACAGTCTCTAGCCGAGGTGTAAGCTTTGTTATGTGCCAACAAACCTGCTTGCACACTCACATCATCCATTCGGGCAAAACCGAGCAATTCTCCATGTGTATCAACCACGGCAACCGCAATGTTCTGCTTGCGAGCAGTCGCAATTTCCAATGCCGTTTGAATCAGAGTTTGAACTTGTACGTATTTCATTTTTCTCTCCTACGGGATCTCATGACCAAGGGTTTTCTCGAACAAGCCATACCAATGGCTACGTGATAGCGTGACGTTCTCTACTTGAGCACAAGCGCGAATACGCTGTGGGTTTGCAGTACCAATAACAGGCTGAATTTGGTTTGGATGACGCGTCAGGAAGGCTAAAACAATCGCCTCAGACGACACGCCATATTCAGCTGCTAGCGCCATTACCATCTCCGCCGTCTGTCTGGTGTTGTGATCATCAGAATGTAAGCCACGCTCTGAGAATCTTCCTTGCGCCATACTGCCCCACGCTTGCAGTTGGATATTGTGCCTACGGGCATGTTCCAGTGTTCCCGCAACGTAGTCAGATGCGGACGAAGGAAGCCCCATACCTTGCTTGATGAAGTCAGACTTAGCCAGACTCATTTCCAACTGGTTCGCCACAACAATTTCGCCCGTTGCTTGTTGAAGAAGATCAATTTGAGCACTGTTCATGTTAGAAACACCGAAGTGGTTAACTTTGCCAGCTTGTTTCAGTGCTTGGAGCGCTGTGCCCAGTTCTTCAAATTCAACCAGAGGATCAGGACGATGCAGCATCAAAACATCAAGGTTTTCCACGCCAAGGCGCTCAAGAATGCCCTCAACAGAAGCCGTCACCCATTTGGCAGAGAAGTCATACTGCTTAACACCTTGCTCATCTCCTAGACGGATGCCGCACTTGGATTGCAGATAAATTCGCGCTCGTAAGGTTGAGTCATTGGCTAAGATGCACCCAAACACTTCTTCTGCCTTACCGAATTTGTAGATATCCGCATGATCAAAGAGATTGATGCCAACCTCTAATGCAGCCTCGACAGCGGCATAAGCTTGGTTTTCATCTTGGGCGGTTAATGGGTTGCGATTCCACTCCCCTCCAAGTCCCATACAGCCGAAGACCAAGCGGCTAACGTTAGGTAAGGTTTTGGCGAGCGGTAGTGTTGGATTGTTCATCGTTATTCTCACTTTTCCGATTTCTGCATCTTCAATTTCTTAAGTTAACTCTAACCATCTTACCGTTCGTAAAAATTAGTTTAATACCGTAAAATCGAATTCATTATCCTCGCTACCGAACAATTAAAGCGAACAATAAAGACGAGCAATCAAGATGGCAGATTATAAGAGAATCGAAAAACTGATGCTGTTTGCTGAAGTGGCTCAAACACTTAACTTTTCTAGGGCAGCGGAGCAACTTGGCATTTCTAAAAGTTACCTGTCGGAACAAATCAAGCGCTTGGAATCGGAACTCGCAACGCCTTTGATTGTTCGAACCACACGCAGCGTGAGATTGACGGCAGAAGGTGAATCGATCTTTGCACAAGCGGAAGATCTCAAACGCCGCGTAATGGAAATGGAAAAGAGTTTAAGTCAGCGATCTGAACAAATAGACGGTCTGATTCGTCTTACCGCTCCCAAGATGTTTGCTGAAGCGGTGCTGCATGATTTGTGCGTAGCGTTTCGCGCTTTACATCCAAACGTAGAGTTCGAGATCCTTTCTAGCTATCAAGCGTTTAATCTGACAGAAACCAGCGTTGATTTTGCGTTTCGAGCGACAAGAACGCCGCCAGAGAATATGATTGCTCATCACCTTTTGGACTACCACCACTGGCTGGTTGCCTCTCCTCAGTATCTGCAAGAAGAAGGTACGCCGGAGACATTAGATGATTTACAAGAGCATCAATGCTTAACCACATTGCATCAAAAAGAGTGGCCGTTAAAAACGGGAACAGTTCAAACCCAAGGTTGGCTTTCAAGCAATGAAAACCGCTTACTCAAAGAATCAGCCCTGTCTGGCAATGGCATTGCTCGGTTAGCAAGTTACTTTGTCGAACAAGACGTTGAGCACTGCCGTCTAGTGCAGGTTCTATCGGAAGAAACCGACCACCAGCACAACGCGGTTTACTTGGTGTACCCACAACTTATCTATCAATCGGCGAAAACCAGAGCCTTCATTGAATTTGTGAAGCAGCACTTTGCTCAATAACTAAAGTAGTTAATCCGCTGACCACACCGAGCGAATATCTGGCCAACCCCAGTTAGTAAGAGCGACGTCTTCTAAAACACCTTGGAAACGCAAAGTTTGTGTATGGTGGAACATGGGTGCAATCCAGTATTCGCTGATCAACGTCGATGCAATTGGCTCCAATGCATTAAGGTAGTCCTCAAGTGGAACGAAAGATCTGACTCTCTGTAGTTGTTCATCCAACCATTGTGCGTTCTTTTCTCCCAAAGTGTGGAATAGCACAGCGTTGCTGAAGAAGTTCGTGAACGCTGAGGCATGACGATTATCATCTAGGTTTATGTTCGTCACGACCATCGTCTCATTTAGCTCACCATTCTTAGCTTTCTCGTTCAGCTCACGATAGGAATACATAACAATTTCTACTTTACTGCCAACACTCGCCAAACGATTAGAAATAGCCCGCGCACAGCGACGCAACGCGGTATAGTTATATCCTGCTATCGTAATGTGTTTAGGTAACTTAAGCGGCTCACTAAACGGACGGAGCACTGGCTTCCAACCTGGTAGCAGGTTATAAGCGGGTATACTCCCAAATACAATATTCTCGCGGCGCATCACTTCGGCCAAGTGCTCAGGTTGAATTAGCTCACTAATATAACGGCGCTGCGCTAAAGAGAGTTTGTGCTTAGCGTGCTGATTAAATAAGGCGAATAAGCAACCATCTTCTATTCGACTACGCTTGCTCGCCGATGAGTTTTCTCGGTTTTGCGTCGACATATAGTGTCCACACAAATCCTCCTCGGGCGAAGCATCCCTTTGCAACGTATTTGCTGCCAATGACGGGTTCTCCATTTGCTCGTCATTAACAATCCAGATAGTCACCAAATCCGTTAGAACTCTACATGCATAGTAACCATTAAATGCTTGCAGTTTTAAACGACTTTCATTGTGCTCGACAACAGAGAATGGGCCACTTCCGACCACCAGCTTGTTATTCGCTACGTTAACTTGGCTTACTGGTTGAATGCCGTATTTCACTCCAGAAATAAGTCCAGCAAAGCCCAAGTCAGCTCGATTAAGCTTAAAAACAACTTTCAATGGCGTTGGCGCAGTAATGTTAGCAACATGTGCCAACTCTTTTTCGTAATACTGTAGTGAACTCAACTTTGCAAACAAGCTAACCACTGTTTCTGCATCAATGGAATTACCATTATGAAAAGTCAGACCTGGACGAAGGTAGAAAGTCCATTCGTAGGTGTCTTCGTCATAACGCCAGTGATGTGCGAGTTCTGGTTGCACTTTCCCATTGTGATCACTCGAAACTAAGCAACAATAGATTTGCCTTAATAAGAAACGTTCGCTGCTACGCTGAAGTTGATGTGGAACGACGCGCTCAAACATTCGCTTATAGGTTAATTGAATATTGAGCTGTCCTTCTTGCACAGAAGCACCAGACGTTGTTTTTAACAAACGGCCAAATGCCATTTCGTCTTCATCTAATATCGCCAGTGCTTTTTCATACTTGCCTAACTTGATACGTTCAAGAGCCAAGCTCTCTTTTAAAACGTCTAACTCCATATTCAGAATAAGAGTCGATCGTTGGTTCCGCCCAGCTTTCGGGTGCCAGCTCAACCACGCCTTCTGCTGCATCTGCGTTAGCAGGCTACGAGCATGCCGAGAAGAAGTGAACATGATGTCGGCAATGTCCTGTAACGTGGTTTTTGTTTCATCACCAACGCTAAACGAGAGTAATCGTTGGTAATAGCGAAACAAATTGAGATCAGACACTGAATCAACCTTAGATCTGTGAAGTTTGTGGATAGGAATAGTTTACTTAAGTTGGCGGTAATAAAATAAGAAAACTTCCTAATTATCTGTTCCCCTTTTCCACAATTAACCTCCAAATTCGGCTTTAAAGCCCCATATATTTACGTTATTAGGAAAAAAGCCAACAAAAGCACTCTCTTTTTTATATCCCCTTTTATACACATAATTTACTCGTCAGCTAAAGGAGGAAAAAATGAAGAAGCCAATGATGGCGTACTTTTTTCAGCAACGCCTAGCTCAATCGAGTAATAAAATAGAAGTGATGACTCTGGTTTATCTTAACGATATGTTCCAGTGGTCATAGCCTAACCTCAAGCAGAACTTAGCTCCTGATACTACACCCCCACTTCGTTGTATCTTAAGTTCTGCTTTTTCATCTTTTGCACTCTAATACCTTATTGCAGGTTACTAAAAGTTAACTAGTTGAAACACCGCAAAACAGAGTCTACATTGAAGTCTCATCCCCCAATCGCTTTGTTGAGAAAGGGGCATTCATGGATATACACCATCAATTCGGGAGTCAATATGGCAACTTCAGTGAAACTTAAAGCGGGCGACAGCTTCCCTCATCTTCAAGCCACTTTGCTAGATGGTTCAAACGTAACGTTGGGTCAGCCGCAAGGTGATGCGACTTGGCAAGCAGTATTCGTTTATCGTGGTAAACACTGCCCTCTTTGTACTAAGTACCTCAACGAGCTTGAGAGTTACAAACAGGCTTTCGCTGATGCTGGCGTCGATATTCTTGCCGTTTCTGGCGATTCAAAAGCACAACTAGAGGGGCATCTAGAGAAACTCGAAATCAGCTTCCCTATCGCTTACGGCCTGACCGAAGAACAAATGAAAACGCTAGGCTTGTATGTATCTATTCCTCGATCTGAACAGGAAACCGATCATAATTTCGCAGAACCAGGTCTGTTTGTGGTGAATGAACACGGCGACTTACACGTGGTGGATATTTCAAACAACCCGTTTGTTCGCCCTGAGCTTGGCGCGCTATCACGCGGATTGGCATGGATTCGCGATCCAAACAATAACTACCCTATCCGTGGCACATTGGATTACTAATATCTTCTACACCCAAGTAAACTTTCTATCCTTAAATAAGCTAGGATTCTTGCCTTAGTGAGAATAACTTGGAATACATATCAGATCCGTGAGATCTGATATGTATCAACAAGTTGGAAATAGAGTCCTTGTTCATTATACAACGCCTTGATGAAAAACAAGATCAGTGAAGCCCAGGCTCCCCTCAAACAACGTTAGTTATTTACTTCTAAGTCACTTTCACGATAAATACATGAAATTAAAACTAAAAACTTAGACTTAACGGATATATAAATCATAACGGTACCTACACAAGTAGTTGGCTAGCGATTATTATCCTATTGCAACTCAAAATTGTGCAAATCTAATAATTCATACCATAAATGAAAACATAGATACCGTAAGAGACAAAATAAAAGCAAACGATTAAATTACCAATAAAACACCGTTCAATTAAAATAAAAAACATTTCACTTTATAAAAATGTAATTAATCGTTATTTGCAATCACACATCTTAATTGAGAAATACAGTATGAATAAAATCTCTTTACTTTATATGGCCGTTTGTATCGGATTAGTTGGATGCGGTTCAGGAGGAAGCGACAACGATCCAGCAAAAGATATACATCCCACCATTTCAAATCCGGAACAAGTCAACGCAATGACGGTGGACAAAGGTCATTTCTATTGTTCTGTAAACCAACAAAAACTGGAACACGGAGGGACATCTGCAACTATGTCCTACCTGATTGAAAAGAAAAGAAATTCTACGGTTGTCGACGATTATGAATGTACCGAATACGGTTTAAAGAAAGGTGAGTCAATTATCGTCACTAAAAGTGCAATTGAAAACTTTTCATACTCAAAACATTATAAAAGCACGAAGAAGAATGACATTAATAGGTTTAAAATCATCTACCCTACAGGGCTTACGACTCCGATTAATAAAGATTATGAAAAAATTACGATCACGTATAATACGGAGAGACCTGACGTTAACATTAAGATAATTCAATATTTTGACGAAAGGTCTAAATTATATACCATCAAAAAATATGAAAGCCACGTTAACGACAACTCACCAATAGGTTTAGTTGAGAAAGAGGAATTCGATAAATATTCCGATTTTGAAAAGAAACTGGAATTAAATAGTGCTTTTTTAAATTCAACTGAAGTGAGTGATTTATTCTACAACTTATTAAGTATGATAAAATAATAACTAAAAATCAAAAACTTAAAAAGTACGATTATGCTCAAGTAGCTTCGATATGCCTGACTCGAAAGAGTACGTTGTTTTACGAAACAAATTACGATTTGAATGAAGCACATCTAAGTTACTTGGGTATAAACGGCGATGTATTGTTAATCAGCTTTCAAAAGAGAGTGACGTTTGCGATTAACTACTTTGGTCTTAACGAAGCTCAATTTGATGCTTTTCAGACCAAATTCGCAAATCATCAAGAATCTTAAGTGCGGTACGGCCGAACTCTGTTAGTTCATAGCTGACTGCAATTGGGCGGTCGCTGATCACTTTACGCACCACCATACCTTCCGCTTCTAGCTCTTTAAGACGTTGGTCGATCATCTTTTTACTTGCACCGCCTAGCATGCGTGCTAAGTCATTGAAACGAACTGGGCCGTCTTTCAAATGATAAATCAGAGAACCTTTCCATTTACCACCAATTAAACGCATCCCTTTCTCGATAGCACATGGCTCCGCACATACGTTCGCCACTGACTTACGACCTTTGCTATCTACACTGATTCTGCTTTCCACAATACACCTCAAGATACGCACCTAATCTAGGTAACGAAAAGTAAGCTAGATACATTTAGTGCTTTAGAGTAATAAAAACGTCACCTCGCCGCAAACAAATAAAAATGGACCGCGTACAGCAGTCCATCTCAATTCATCATTCAGTTCGCACTATCTTTCTAAAAGGATTAGAAGTTTTCGTTAATGTGAGCTTCGAAACGAACAAAATCGTTTTCGATATCTGCGTTCTTCATCACATCATAACAAGCGAATGTAGGTAATGCTGACATACCAAAGAAGCGGAAGTTAGCGTGCATGTGGAACATCAAATCGTCCACGCCTTTACCTTGGAATAGGTATTCGTTCTCATCATCAAACGATTCTTCTGGCGCGTTGAATGTCAGTGACAGCATGTATTTGCTGTTGGTTTGAGTGCCGCCTGTACCATAGTTTTTCTTTGGTTCTTCTGCGCTACGGCCATCGAATGCACATAGTGCGCCGCCCATACCCGCAGTAAACACGTCGTCCATGTATTTTTTGAATGACCAAGGCACAGACATCCAGTTGATTGGGCTTTGGATGATCACGCGATCAGCCCACTCAAAGTGTGCGAGTTGCTCATCTACGTTGATCTCATCTTGCATTGTCACAACGCGAACCTCATGGCCTTTTGCTTGCAGAAACGTCTGTGCTTTGTCGACAAGAGAAGCATTTAGACGACCTTCTGAATATGGTGATGGTTCGTGTGCATTGATGATCAGTACGTTGCTCATGGGATTACCTTTAAATAAGTTCACAAGATGACGCAGTAACCATTGTGCGTCGGATGTGGTTTATTATGGTAACCTAGAAATATAGTGCAATTAGTTAACTTTTAGTAACCTACTTAATTTTTTATTATATCACTGTTTTTAAAACATATATTTTTTCAATTTTTTATTCATCGTTATTTTACGATTAATTTTTTCATCGAGTTGTTGCATCTTCCACAGAGCAGGCGTACACTTTATCGCAATTCGACGATTAACTATTAAGGCCAGCGAATGAGTGATAAGTGCAAGGACACGTGCGAAGTTGTTTTTCAGACAACACAACAACAGCTCGAGAAAGAACAAACTCTCGCAGCGCAAGCAAAAGCTTTGTCGCATCCAGCACGTTTGCGCATTCTGCATATCCTGCACACGCTCGATACCATGGGCGGTTGTTTGAACAGTGATTTGGTTTCTGAACTGGGTCTTGCGCAATCTACTGTTTCCGAGCACTTGCGTATTCTCAAGCAAGCAGGCTTTATCAGCGCCGAGCCAAACCCACCTAAGGTGTGTTACCGCATTCAACGCGACGCGTTTGATCAGTTCAATCTAGGCTTTTCCAAGTTATTTGATTAATTCCCTTTGCACGCTGGTCAGGCGTGCAGAGATAAACTATACCTTTAACTATCGCCTTTCGACGATAAACGGATAAGAGAACACTATGACTACTCAAGTTTTAAATAGTGCAAGCGACAAAATGAGCTTCTTGGACCGTTACCTAACGGTGTGGATTTTTGTGGCAATGGCAATCGGTGTAGGTATTGGCGCAGCATTCCCTCAAGTTGCTGAGTGGAATGAGTCAATGTCAGTCGGCAGCACGAACGTACCGCTCGCGATTGGTTTGATTTTGATGATGTACCCGCCGCTAGCAAAGGTGAACTACAACCTGCTAGGTACAGTGACGAAAGATAAAAAAGCGATCACGCTGTCTTTAGTCATGAACTGGATTGTCGGCCCTATTTTAATGTTCATCCTTGCATTGACTTTCCTAGGTGATCATCCGGGTTACATGGTTGGTATCATTCTGATCGGTCTTGCTCGTTGTATTGCCATGGTATTGGTATGGAACGATATCGGTGGTGGTAACAAAGAATACGGCGCAGCCCTAGTTGCATTAAACAGCGCTTTCCAAATCGTAACTTACAGTGTGATGGCATGGTTGTTTATCACTGTGTTGCCACCAGTCTTTGGTTACGAAGGTTTCGTAGTTGATATCTCGATGATGGACATCGCGGAAAGCGTTCTTATTTACCTTGGTATCCCATTCCTAGCGGGCTTCCTAAGCCGCAAATGGCTGGTCGCTGCGAAAGGTGAACAATGGTACAACGACGTATTCATCCCACGCATTTCACCAATTACGCTTATCGCCCTGCTTGCGACCATCGTGCTGATGTTCAGCTTGAAAGGTGAAATGATTCTTGAACTGCCAATGGATGTATTCCGTGTAGCAATTCCACTGGCTATCTACTTTGTGTTGATGTTCTTTGTCAGCTTCTTCGTTGGTAAGAAAATGGGCATTGACTACGACAAAAACGCGTCGATTGCTTTCACGGCAACAGGCAACAACTTTGAATTGGCAATTGCGGTTTCTATCGCGGTGTTTGGCCTAAACTCAGACCAAGCTTTTGCTGGTGTCATTGGTCCACTGATCGAAGTGCCTGTGTTGATTGCTTTGGTGAATGTAGCATTGCGAATGAAGGCCAAATATTATGGCTAACCTAAAAAGCACAAAAAATACAAAAGCGGTAAAACATTAACTCACTACCGTTTTAATATACTCGCTGGGCGTTAGGCCGAACTTACTTTTAAAGCGTTGGCTAAAACGCCCCTCTGACTGATAACCACACAACTGTGCTAGCAGCGCAACGTTATACGAGCCATTTTGCATCAAGTAAAGTGCGTGATTTAGGCGCACTTCTGCCAATACTTCACGATACTGGGTACCTTCTTGTTTCAGTTTGCGTATCAATGTTGCTCGGCTCATAGCAAAGTGCCCCGCGACCATGTCTAATGGATGCTCCTCCCCTGGAGAGCGCGATAAGTAACGACTAAGTTTCTGACTAAAAGAGATATGTGAACTCGAGAACAACCGATGCAATAACCCTCTCTCAGCTAGCTGCTGATATAGACCCATAATCCAATAGCGTTGTGTCGCTTCACTTAAGCTTTCCCGCTCAAACGAAAACAAAGCATTTAACGTCGCTTGCAATGCTTTATCTATCTCAACAACGGGTACATAGTTTCCTAATGCGTTGCTCATGCTTAGCTCCAACATTTCATCGCTAGGCACACAGTGAAAACTGAACATTCGAGAAAGAAATCGCCCTTGTAGAGGAAGATTTTCAAAATTTAGGGATGCATTTGCTTCACAAAGCATGATATTTGGATGATGGATGTCGAGTACTTCGTCTTTCCAGAAAAGATGTTTACTCCCCTTAACAATCTGAATAAGGCTTGGGGAGTGAACCCTGACATTACGAAGCTTCTGCTGCTGCTCCGCACGAAACAGCGTAACCTGATATTGGTGACCCATTCTCTCCCCTTATATTCAATTATCGCGTGTAAGTCGTGGTTAATGTCGCTTTACCCAAAGCAACACTATTCAAAGTAAACCCTACAATGGCTGGTGGCGTGTTTTCATCCAAATTCAGTTCTTCAGTTGGCAATGCCCACACCGTAAACTGGTAACGATGCATCCCATCATTCTTTGGAGGACACGCGCCGCCGAACCCCGTTGTGCCGTAGTCAATACGAGATTCTTTGCCGCCTAACTTGTTCATATCAATGCCTCGAGGCAGCTCGCTAACGGTGGATGGAATATTAAACGCTATCCAATGCCAAAAACCACTGCCTGTTGGTGCATCGGGGTCATACACGGTGATCGCAAAACTTTTTGTGCCCTTTGGAGCTTCTTTCCACATCAATTGTGGTGATTGATTCCCGCCATCACATCCCCAACCAGAGTATTCAAATGTCTTCGCCATCGGGTGGCCTTCTTGAATATCTCTACTCACGAGTTCAAATGCATGGGTAGAACCGACCGCAAAAACACTCAATACCAAAACTGACTTGTATATCGCTTTCATGTTTTTCTTCCTTTCAATGAATTCAACACTAGTCTAAATACCCAGCAGTCCGAACCCTTGTCAGTAAGTATCAAAAACCACAAAATAATCTATAATTTTGACACTTTAAGATTCTAACACAAACTTCTTACTCTCTTAATTGCACTTGGTTTATGCTAATTAATCGCTCACGGAATAAGGAAGGAAAATGGAATTGGATATCTACGTGGTGGACGCCTTCACCGATACGCAATTCAAAGGCAACTCAGCAGCGGTGGTACCGTTAGAGGAATGGCTAGCCCCAGAATTGATGCAAAATATCGCGACAGAAAACAACTTGTCGGAAACGGCTTTTCTAAAATCCATTGGCGCAAACCGATATGAGATTCGTTGGTTCTCTCCTATAACTGAAATCGACTTTTGTGGACACGCCACACTGGCCTCGTCGTTAGTGCTGTTTGATGAGCTTGGCATTAATGGCACGATTGAATTTCATACTCTGGAAGTAGGAACCCTCACCGTAGAGAAGAATGCGCAAGGTAAGATCGAGATGACGTTCCCTGCTCGTCCTCCAAAAGCCGTTTCTGATATTCCCTCGGCATTGATTGAAGGCCTAAGTTGCGATGTGGAACGCGTACTGCTTAGCCCTCAAGCGTATTTCGTGGTGGTCGGCAACCAGCAGGAGGTACTTGAGGTTCAATACCGTTCAGAGCACCTCAAGACACTCGCTCCTTACGATGTGGTCATTACCGCGAAAGGCGATCAACAAGACTTTGTATCTCGTTACTTTTGGCCTGCAAATGGTGGTGACGAAGACCCCGTAACTGGCTCGATTCACGCTGGATTAGCACCGTTCTGGACAGAAGAATTAGGCAAGACGTCACTGGTCGCTTACCAAGCTTCTCAGCGCGGAGGTATTTTGCACTGTGAAGTTACTGGCGAACAAGTAAGAGTATCTGGCGACGGCGTGCTCTACATGAAAGGCCAGATTTTTGTTTAAATGATATTCATGTAATCAACTTAAAAGAGCCAAGTAAAGCACGGCTTCAGCAGGATAAAGCCAGTTTCAATAATTAATCAATTGATGAATATTGAAGGAATTAACTTCCTAGCCGGACAAAACTGACTCACGTTACACTGAATGCAGTCCCATACTCTTCTATAGCTTGATACGAGTTCGAGCTCACCTTCTTAGAGGAAGCGTCGCATGATGAAGCGAATCATTCTTGGCACCCTAGCCCTGACTCTTTTAACTGCTTGTTCCAAAGATGACGGACAGCAAGCCCTTGGCACACTAGAACGTGACCGCGTAACTTTTACTGCCACCTCTAGCGAGATAATTCGTGCCCTACCCATCAAGGAAGGCAGCCAAGTCACCGAAGGAGAAGTGCTGGTTCAGCTCGATACAAAGAACCAAGAAGCCGTTTTAGCTCACGCCGTAGCCGAACAAGCCAAGGCTGACGCCTATCTTTTGAAATTGACTAATGGTGAGCGACCAGAAGACATTGCCGCAGCGCAAGCACGTGTTGCCAGAGCGGAAGCTCAATTGGTTGAAGCGCAAAAGAACTACCAACGTAAAGCGGAGTTAGTTCGCAAAAAACTCATCAGCCAATCAGAGAAAGACACCGCTTTAGCAGCCAGAGATTCTGCCCGTGCAGAGCTAGACTCCTCACAAGAAGAGTTCAGCAAACTGACCGCTGGCTCTCGCCCTGAAGATATTGAACAAGCGAAAGCCGCACTCATGGCAGCAAAAGCCGATGTGGCACTGCAAGAACAGAAACTGGCAGAACTCACCATCACGGCCACGCGAGATGGCTTGTTAGATAACCTACCGTTTAACCTTGGCGAACGCGTCCCTGTCAATGGCGTGGTTGCTGTAATACAAGCAAGCCGCGTCCCATACGCTCGCGTTTATGTTCCAGCCAACTACCGAGTCGATTTTGTGCCGGGTAAAACGGTTAACGTGCATGTAGATGGCGTTGAGCAACCATATAGCGGCACCGTTCGTTGGGTTGCGACTGAACCTTCATTTACGCCTTATTTCGCGCTTACCGAGGAAGAACGCTCGCGTTTGATGTACCTTGCAGAAGTCGACCTTCAAGACTCAGCACAATCCTTGCCTTCAGGTATACCAGCGCAAGTGGATTTGGTGGAGTAAGCCAATGACCGAATACGCTATTCAAGCTGAAAATGTAGTGAAGAAGTTTGGTGACTTCACCGCCATCAACAACATCACGCTTAATGTGCCCAAAGGCAGTATTTATGGTTTTCTTGGTCCTAACGGCTGCGGTAAATCGACAACCATTCGTGTGCTGACGGGCTTGCTTAGCCCAAGTGAGGGCAACGTGGACGTGCTTGGGCTAGAGATCCCAAAACAATCTGAGCTTCTGCGCCTCAAGATTGGCTACATGACACAAAAGTTCTCCCTATATGATGACCTGACGGTTCAAGAGAATCTTGAGTTTATTGGACAAATCTTTGGTATGGAAACCAAGGCTCTGAAAGCTCGCATCGAAGAACAACTATCCACCTACGGTCTCGACCAACTACGTAAACAGCGCGTCGGCGGAATGAGTGGCGGGCAGAAACAACGCTTGTCTCTCGCCGCAGCCACCATGCACAAACCAGAACTGTTGTTTCTCGATGAACCCACATCTGCGGTTGACCCAGAGAACCGACGCGATTTCTGGGAGCAGTTGTTTGATCTCTCTGACCAAGGCACCACAATTTTGGTCACAACGCACTACATGGACGAAGCAGAGCGCTGTCATCGTCTGGCCATTATGGAAGCCGGGGAAATCCGCGCCGATGGTGAGCCAGAAGAGCTCATGGCGCAAATGGGCGTTAACATCGTCGAAGTCAAAGCGGATAACTTACGCGAGCTTAAAGAGAAAGTCATTCAGCGCGAAGAGGTACGCTCAGCCGCACAGCTCGGCATTCGCTTGCGCATTTTAATCCACCAGCACATCGAACAACCGATCGAATGGTTAACCCAAACCTTTCCAGAGCTTGAGGGCTGCGAGATGAACATTGCTCGCCCGAGCTTAGAAGATGTGTTTGTCAGCGTGACGGGGGAAGGCCGCCAATGATGAAATCTATTGCCCGTATGAAAGCGGTGATGATCAAAGAGATCCGTCAGCTTTCACGTGACCGCATTACCTTTGGCATGGTCGTGATGATCCCGCTAATTCAGCTTCTGCTGTTCGGCTTCGCTATTAATACGGATATTCGTAACATCCCCGTTGGTGTCGTTGATCAAAGTGGCAGTACCGCCGGGCGCGTGATTACCGAGTCCGTTAAAGTAACGCAAGTGGTCGATGTGGTTGAAACCTTTGCTACCGCTTCAGAAGCCGAGCAAGCCATTCAAGACGGTTTGGTGCGAGCGGCTTTAATTCTACCTAGCGACCTAACCCAACGTATGGTGCAAGGTCGAGAGCTTGGACAGTGGATTGTGGATGGTTCAGACACCATGATCAGCTCTGCGATTCTCTCGCTACAAACCATGCCGTTAACGGATTTTGATTTTGAGATACGCCCTGCCCCAACCAAAACCTTTGAAGTTGCGCTGTATTACAACCCGAGTCGGCGCTCGGCGGTGAACATTGTCCCTGGTTTATTGGGCGTGATTCTGACCATGACGATGATCTTGTTCACCAGTGCAGCCATTGTTCGAGAACGAGAACGCGGCAATTTAGAGTTACTGATTACTACGCCAATTCACTCCATCGAACTCATGGTGGCGAAGATCATTCCGTATATCTTTGTTGGTCTGATTCAGGTGTTTATCATTTTAGGATTGGGGCACTGGATATTTGGCGTGCCAATAAACGGCGCCATTAGTCAGATACTGTTTGGCACGCTGCTGTTTATCGCCGCGAGTTTAACCTTAGGTTTGGTGATATCCACCATTGCGACGACACAGCTTCAGGCCATGCAGATGACGGTGTTTATTCTTTTGCCATCGATTCTTCTGTCCGGATTTATGTTCCCTTATGAAGGAATGCCCGTCGCGGCACAATGGATCTCAGAAGCCCTGCCTGCCACTCACTTTATGCGCATTATTCGTGGTGTGGTGTTGCGTGGTGCAGATTTAATGGAGCTATGGCGAGATACAGTCTGGTTACTTGGATTCACTGTTATCGGCCTTATTGTCGCTTCATTTCGCTTCAAAAAATCACTCGACTAATCCCACGATATTGCGTTCATTCCTTAAAAACAAAAATAGCCCCAACGAAGGGCTATTTTTTGTTTGTGTATTCATACACTGTGCTATCGAGCTCAACTCTCAGACAATATTAATAGTACTCACCGTAGGAACAATCTCGTAAATCGGAAATATTGTAGTTTTTCAAAGAGTTTATTTTAAAGTTGAACACTACCTGTTTACAGACAACGCCTTCGCGATCCGTGTACGTGATAATACCTTCACTGTACGCACGCTGACCATCAGAGGATGTCACGTCAGCAACAAGTTCCAAATGGCCCTTATGCGCGTCTACGCGATTCATCATCTCAAACACATCTACCCACTCTTCGCGATTTGCCATTTGTATTAGCATGGACTTCGCCTGTGTTTCCAACTGCTGGGGGTATACATAATAACGGTTGTAACCAAAGTATGCGCACATAAGTAATAAAACGAGTGCAAATGAGGTTGTTCTTGTCATACAAGCTTCCTCTTGTTGTTATAAAAATCTTGCTTCGTTAATTCAGTATAGGAAGCGAGCAAAGTTTAGGTTATAGAACTTGCCCAAATAACAGAGGACAGTCAGAGACAGTCAATTCTATGACAAGCTCAACAACAAACTTTATTGCACTCTCATCATGGGCTTGAACAAAAATACGCCATAGAGACAGTAAGAAGTAAGAAGTAAGAAGTAAGAAAGGAAAACTAACCGGAGCGCGGTGATAACAGAAAAGTAAAAGGAGTTTGAAGAAAAAGACAATCCGAGTGAATGTAGTGAGAGCGGAAATCAAGAGTAGATTATCCGCCCATCAACTAGGCTCAAATTGTCAGTGCCCACAACAACGTGACTCGCCGAATTTAAACGTGTTGGTAACTATCTTCGAGAGACTCTGTCTGCGTTGTCTTTTCGCTCACTTCCACTTTAACCGCAGCGACCTTGAACTCAGGGATCTTCGCATGCGGATCAGTCGCTGTTGTCGTTAGACGGTTGACTGGCGATTCAACAAAGTGGAATGGAATGAACACCACTCCTTTTTGAATACGCTTAGTCACAAAGGCATCAATCTCAATGCTCCCGCGACGTGTAGATACCGTCAGACGCTGACCATTACTGATACCTAACGCTTCTGCGTCTTCCACGCTCACCATCGCACGAGGGCCAGCAAGATTATCCAACCCTTTGGTTTTGCGCGTCATGGTTCCAGTATGGAACTGCTCAAGTACGCGACCCGTCGTTAACACAAGTGGGTACTCTTCATCTGGCAGCTCAGCCGCATAACGGAACGGTACACCCACCATTTGCCCTTTACCACGAGTAAACTGGGTTTGGTGCATGATGCGAGTACCCGCAGGGTTGTTCTTGTTGCTCGGCCATTGCACACCGTTTGGCGTAATGGCATCCCAACGAAGACCCGCGTATTGAGGTGTCACTCGTGCGATTTCATTAGTGATATCAGACACGCAGTGGTAATCCCAATCACTGCCCATTGCATTGGCGATCTCTTGGATAATCCACCAATCTTCTTTCGCTTCACCCGGTGCCGTTACGACCGGATTCACGCGTTGAACACGACGCTCCGTATTGGTGAAGTGACCCGCTTTCTCAGCAAACGAGCAAGAAGGCAGAACCACATCCGCGTATTGTGCAGTCTCCGTTAGGAAGATGTCTTGAACCACCAAGAAGTCGAGCGTTTCTAAACCTTCAATCACATGCGCTTGGTTCGGGTCACTCAACACTGGGTTCTCACCCATGATGTACATACCACGAACGTCACGATGGCAAGCCGCATCAATGATTTCTGTCAGGGTTAGACCTTGCTCAGAAGGCAGATTTGGTGCGTTCCATTCAATCGCAAACTTCTGACGCACAATTGGGTTGTATACCTTTTGGTAGCCCGGGAAACTGTTTGGCAACGCGCCCATATCACACGCGCCTTGCACGTTTGATTGACCACGTAGCGGGTTGATACCACCACCTTCAATACCGATGTTGCCACACAGCAATTGCAGGTTAGCGATAGAACGCACGTTGTCATGACCTGTCGTGTGCTGAGTAATACCCATTGAGTAGTAAACAGCGGTACGATCTGCCGTGCCAATCATACGCGCCATTGCTTGAATGTCTTCAGCTTTAACGCCCGTAACCAACTCCACTTTATCGAGGTTGTAAGCTGGCGACATTACTTCTTGCAGCAAGGTATCAAAGCCGTCGACACGTTCTTCGATGTACTCTTGATCGTACCAACCGTTCTTGATGATCTGCTGCATGACGCCATTTAGGAGCATCACATCCGTACCCGGACGGTGCGCCATGTACAACTCAGCATGCTCTGCCATATCGACACGTTTCGGGTCAGCCACAATCAAACGAGCGCCGTGGTGACGAATTGCTTGTTTGATGTGTGAAGCGATGATCGGGTGCGCCGATGTGGTATCCGAACCAATAATAAAGATCACATCCGAGTGCTTAATGCTTGGAATGTCGTTGGTCATTGCACCACTACCCAGTGACGCCTCAAGACCGGTTACACTCGATGCGTGGCACAAACGCGCACAGTGGTCGACGTTATTGGTGCCCAGTTCACGACGGACAAATTTTTGGAACGCGTAGTTGTCTTCGTTGGTGGTTTTCGCTGAAGAGAAACCCGCTAATGCGTTGCTGCCAAAATCTTGCTTGATGCCAGAGAACTTACTTGCAATCAGTTGAATCGCCTCTTCCCAACTTGCAGGCTGCAACCAACCGTCTTTACGAATCAATGGCGTGGTAAGACGCTCTTCACTGCCAATGAAGTCAAAACCAAAGCGCCCTTTCACACACAGCATGCCTTGATTCACCGGCGAGTCACCGCCTTTCACGTAACGAATCGTATTGGTTGCTTCGTCCACGAACATAGTCAACTTACAGCCCACACCACAGTATGTACAAATGGTGTCGACCGCTTTCAGATCTTCAGTACGACCTTGCGAACGGTCACGACTATCGACCATCGCACCCGTTGGACACACTTGAACGCACGCGCCACATTGCACGCAGTTCGAATCGCCCATTAGGGTTAAGCCATTCTTGTTACTTCCAAAGTGTGGACGATCATCAGGACGTAATGCGGGACGACCTTGTTTATCGCACACAAAGTTCAGTACACCGTGCACGGCTTTGTCGCGACACGCTTGGATACACTGACCACAGCTAATACAGCGGTTAGCATCAAACTCAATAAACTCAGAGCTGCGGTCAACTTCGTACTTATGACGCAAGTCTTTCGCACGAAGATCTAACCAATCTTGATGCGATTTAATCTGCAAGGAGAAGTCAAAGCTCTGCTCGGCTTCATATTCGGTGGAGTAGTCACGTAGCGCACAATCGGTATTGGCCTGACAGCCACATTCAAGGCAGCGCGCGGCTTCCTTCATTGCTTCTTCGTTATCAAAGCCCAACTCCACTTCAGCGAAGCTTTGCTCGCGTTGTGTTGGAGTCAGCTCTGGCATGATAGAGCGAGCGACTTTTTGGATATTCTCGAAGTGAAGCGGATCGACTTGAGAGAGTTTCTTCTCTTTGCGCGAGTTGAACGCCGCCTTTGGCATATCCGCCATATCGCCATTCAAAAACAGGTCAATGGCTTTTGCCGCAACGCGACCATCACCCACCGCTTCAACTGCCGTTGCAGGACCGCGGCGGAAATCACCAATACTGAAGATGTTGCCCGTGCCAGTGTGCATGGTCTTTTCATCTGCATCAGAAGTATTCCAGCGCGTAAGTGGAATCGACAAATCTTCGCCTTCGAGGAAGCTCAGATCTGGCTTTTGCGATACTGCCGCAATCACGGTGTCGAACTCTTCGGTAAAGAACTCGCCAGTTGGTTTAGGGCTGCGACGACCAGATGCATCCGGCTCACCCAACGCCATGCGCTCTAGACGAATCGCATTCACGCGTCCGGTTTCATCGGCAAGGTTTTCTGCAGGGTTGGTCAAGAAGTGGAATTTCACCCCTTCGTGTTCCGCTTCGACAATCTCGTAGTCTTCTGCCGGCATTTCGTCACGGGTACGACGATAAATCAACGTGGTGTCTGCACCAGCACGACGCGCAGTACGAGCACAGTCAATTGCCGTGTTACCACCACCGATCACCGCGACTTTCTGACCCGTAACGTAATTTTGCTCAGTCACGTAATCTTTAAGGTAATCAACGCCTAAGTAGCAACCTTCAAGGTCGCTGCCTGTGTAATGCATTTCAACCGCTTGAGACGCACCGACCGCCAAACACACTGCGTCGTATTCTTCGCTCAATTGAGAAAGCGTGAAATCCACACCCAGCTTTTGATTAGTGTGCACTTGCATGCCATTACGGCACATCAGTTCGATTTCTTTATCGAGAATGTCTTTTGGCAAACGGTATTCTGGGATGCCATAACGCAACCAACCGCCCGCTTTTGGCATGGATTCAAAAACCGTAACGTCGTAGCCTTCGTTCGATAAGTAATAGCCAGCCGTTAGACCACCAGGGCCACTGCCGACGACGGCAATGTTCAACCCTTTAATTGGTTTCTTTTCTGGCACATAGGCTTCATGCGCAGACAGATCTGCATCCGCGGCATGACGTTTTAGCTGACGAATTGCGATTGGCTCATCGACTAGCGAACGGCGACATTCGCTCTCACAAAATGCAGGGCATACGCGGCCAATCGATAACGGCATAGGCAGCGTACGCTTAATCACTTCAATCGCTTTTTGATGGTCGTTCTGTGCGATGTGATAAAGGTACGATTGGATATCCACGCCCGCAGGACACTCGGTTTTACATGGCGCTTCACAATCGGCGTAATGGTCCGTCATGATGCGGTTGAGTGCTTTTCTGCGGTGCTCGCTTAATTGTTCTGATTGCGTGACCACATTAAGGCCGCGGTAAACTTCGAGCTCACACGCACGCTTAGTACCGCCACTTTCGACTTCAACTACACACAAGTCACACGGTACTTTTTCATTACTTTTGTTCATTCCGCACAGCGATGGGATCTCGACCCCACACACTTTTGCTGCTTCTAAAAGGGTTAGACCCTCTTCTACAATTCTATATTTTCCATCGATGACGATTTCTATCATGCAACCCCCGCAGCAAAGCAAATCCAAATCTGCACAAGTAAAACCATGCATTCTATAAGGATAATCATTTGTAAGACAAGTTAGTGTGATGTAAAACTTATAAACCACATTTTTCACGTGTCATAAAAAGCGAGGGCTTCTTTCGCTAACTTTCAACACTCGGTGTTTAACAAACGTTTTACTCCCTCGAAAGTGCGAAAACTGAAGGGGTGGACTATTTTGATAATAAGAGTAATAAATGATTGACCTTACCCTTAGGTTAACCTTTAGAATCGAAGGGTTTTCATCATTTTCACCAAACACATGGGAAAAGGTATGCACTTAAAATCGCTGCATACAATCTGGTTAACTCTCTTCACGACGCTAGTACTATTGGTATCTAGTGTGGCGAACAGTGAGCCGTTGATGAATATTCAAATGATGTCTACTGGCATGGCTCACCATCCTTCTATGATGAGTGACAGCGAACACTGCGGTATGCCTGGCATGATGGACGTCTCCATGACTGACGCTTCTATGTCCGAAGATGGCGATGCAAGAGAAACCAGCATGAACTGTGGTGGGGGCTCCGGCATGGTTCATACCTGCTGTACTGCTGCGTGTACGATAGTTTTCGTCCCCCTACCGAATCCTATCAATAGCCCAATGCCCGTCGTCTATCGCGCAACTATTACTCCTGAAGTTGCTTCCCCAGTCGTACACGTCAGCCGCGACCTGTACCGACCTCCTATAGCCTAAATCCATCCTAGCATTCGACCCTGCGCGTGTATCGCAGGTTGTTTTAATGCGCCTGAACGATGAGGTAACAAGGCTTTACTGTTCCCGCAATAAAATCCGCACCTCCATCGATCCGGCGAACACTGGATTTAGATTATGGATATCAAACCATACCGCTTAGCTGCACCTATTTTTATGGTGGCTCTGGTCGCTGTGCCAACCTTGGTTAACGCCGCTGGTAAAGAGACGCACGCAGCGCAAAATTCCGCATCAAGTGAGCGAGATTCAACGACCAAGCTTGCCCAACTGATCAACGTCGCTTTGAGTAACGATGGCAATCGTAAGCAATACTCAGCGCAATCTGCTGCCATGCGTGAAACGGGTGTCGCGAGTGCGACCTTGATGGACCCAAAACTGAAAGTGGGTTTTGGTGGCTTACCTGTCGACAGCTTCAAATTCGATGAAGACCCAATGACCAACATCTCCGTTGGTTTAATGCAACAATTTGAGCGTGGCTCTACGCTTGATTTACAGCAGAAGAAAGCCAATCAACAAGCTGACGGCCTTGGGCTTCAAGTCCATGCTCGTGAGCTTGAGGTAGCCAACAGCATGACTCAACTTTGGTTAGAACTTGGTTACCAGCAACGCGCGGAGCAAATCATGCTTGAGAACCGCAAGTTGATGAAGGAAATGGAAAGCTTTATTCAAACCAACTATTCGATTGGTAAGAGTGAAGCGCAAGATCTGCTCAACGCCCAACTTCAAGTCAGCAAGTTGGATGAGAAACTGCAAGCCAATGCACAAATGCAACGTCGTCTTATCTCTCAACTCTCCGAATGGTTGGGGTCAGATTGGTTGGCGAACGAAGAGGCTCTGCACGCGAGCAATCAACTTAATTGGGACACACTGAACAGCAAACTTGCTGCCAGCCAGGGTTCCACCAAGCATTATCAGCAACTCAGCCAACACCCGATGGTTAAGATGGCCGACGTCAGCATTTCTGCCAATAAAACGCAGGTGGAAATTGCTGAGCAAGCCTACAACCCACAATTTGGCGTCGAAGTAATGTACGCCTACCGCCAAGCCGACAACATGATGGGTGAGCCCGCCTCTGATTTGGTTAGCGCTTACCTCACCATGGACATTCCGTTGTTTACGGGTGACCGCCAAGATCGTAATCTCGCGGCCGCTCAATACCAAGTTGGCGCGGCACAATCACAAAAGGACACCTTACTAACGCAGATGAATGCCAAGGTGAACACTTTGCTAGTTGATCGCGGCAACTTAACCCAGCGTTTAGAACGTTATCAATCCACCTTATTGCCTCAAGCGAAAGCGCGCATTCAAGCCGTTGAGCGGGGTTATCAAAACAACACAGCGCAGTTTAACGATGTGATTTCTGCCACGACTGACGAATTGGCTCTGCAATTAGAGCAACAACGTCTACTGACCGATCTCAACATCGCAAACAGCAATTTAGCCACCCTACTCGGTGGTTTCGACTACCAAGTGGCTTCACCGGAAGCTCGCTCTATTTCGACATATTAATTTGTGATTCCCCAAGACAGTTGGGGCTGCAGTTAGGCGGCAAACGAGAGAATCCCATGAGCATAGATCCTCTATGTGATTTGGGTGAACGAGAGCAGGCAACAACGCTGTAGCGTCAAATGTGAAGGGGAAAATAAGGTAAAACAATGAAAACATTAAAAATTGCAACCATCGCGCTGATTGTTGGTGGTGCTTTAGGGTTTGGTGCTAATCATTTTCTTACGGGCTCAACTCATGACATGAGTGCGATGGGTGGCGAGTCTGCTGCAAGCTCTAATGATCCGCTTTACTGGGTTGCCCCAATGGATCCGAACTACAAACGCGACAAGCCGGGTAAGTCCCCAATGGGCATGGATTTGATTCCGGTTTACGCAGAAGACCTATCCGGTGAACAAGACGCACCGGGTACAGTGACTATTGACCCTTCAGTAGAGAACAACCTCGGGGTTAAAACCGCAAACGCGACACTACAACAGCTATCACCACGCATCGAAACGGTTGGCTATATTGCCTTTGATGAAAGTCTGTTATGGCAAACCAACGTTCGTGTGGCGGGTTGGGTAGAAAAACTCTACATCAATGCCGTGGGTGAGAAAGTGAAGAAAGGCGATGTGCTGTTCACGCTCTACTCTCCAGAACTGGTTAAAGCACAAGAAGAATTGCTGAATGCGTACCGCACTGGCCGCAAAGGTCTTGAAAAAGGCGCGACCGAGCGCTTGGTAACGCTTGGGGTTGACCGTGCTCAAATCAAATCCATTACTCGTAGTGGTAAAGCATCGCAAACCATTGAAATCAAAGCGCCTGCTGATGGCGTTATCGCGAGCTTAAACGTGCGTGAAGGTGGCTATTTGTCCCCTGCTCAAGCGGTGATCAGTGCAGGTCCTTTGGACAATGTTTGGGTTGATGCAGAAGTCTTTGAGCGTCAAGCGCACTGGATGAAAGCGGGTTCTCAAGCCACGATGACCCTTGACGCGATTCCGGGCAATGAATGGCAAGGTGTTGTCGATTACGTGTACCCAATCCTTGATCCGAAAACACGTACGTTGCGTGTGCGTCTTAAATTCCCTAATCCAGATGGCGCATTGAAGCCAAACATGTTCGCCAATATTGCCTTGCAGCCTGTTACTGACGACGCAGTGTTAACGATTCCTAAATCATCTGTTATCCGCTCTGGTGGTATGACTCGCGTTGTTCTAGCTGAGGGCGAAGGCAAATATCGCTCCGCTCGAATTGAAGTTGGCCGTGAAGCTGGCGAACAAATCGAAGTATTACAAGGACTTAAACAAGGCGATAAGATCGTTACTTCATCTCACTTCATGCTCGATTCTGAATCAAGCCAGTCGGCGGATCTGTCTCGCATCAATGGTGTAGAAGCAGCGGCAGAAACAGCATGGGCCAAAGGTGAAATCACAGACGTAATGAAAGATCACCGCATGCTGACCATCAACCACCAACCTGTACCAGAATGGGATTGGCCGGGCATGGTAATGAACTTCACTTTCGCAGATGGCGTTGAAATGGGTGACTTGAAAAAAGGTCAGGCTATCGAATTTGAAATGCAAAAGACGGAGTCCGGTCAGTACCAAATCATCGAGTATAAGGCAGACAACAGCGTCATTGCCGCAGAAGTTTGGCTAACTGGTGACATTAGCATGCTGATGGCTGATTTTGGCATGATCACCTTAAACCACCTACCGGTTGCAGAATGGAACTGGGATGCAGGCGAGATGAACTTCTCTGTGGGTGAAGACGTTGATCTATCGGGTTTTGAAGAAGGACAGAAAGTTCGGTTTCTAGTTGAAAAACAAGGTTCTGACTACGTTCTTAAACAGCTAGTTCCTGCAACAACAGCCGTCGAGGGTTAATTATGATCAATGCTATTATTCGTTGGTCACTGAGCAACCGATTCCTAGTGTTGGTCGCGACCTTAGCCCTTGTATTAGGCGGACTTTACAGTGTAAAGAATACGCCTGTTGATGCGATTCCGGATCTTTCTGATGTGCAAGTGATCATCAAGACAAGCTATCCGGGTCAGGCTCCTCAAGTCGTCGAGGATCAAGTCACTTACCCACTCACCACCGCCATGCTTGCCGTGCCGGGTGCTGAGACAGTTCGTGGTTACTCCTTCTTTGGTGACTCTTACGTTTATATCATTTTCAACGATGATACCGACATGTACTGGGCACGTTCGCGCGTGTTGGAGTACTTAAGCCAAGTAGCACCAAAGCTGCCACCGAACGCAAAACCAACCCTAGGTCCTGATGCAACGGGCGTGGGCTGGGTTTACAGCTACGTATTACAAGACAAAACCGGCAAGCATGATTTGGCGGATCTTCGCAGCCTGCAAGACTGGTTCTTGAAATACGAATTGCAAACCGTTGATGGCGTTTCTGAAGTCGCTACCGTGGGCGGTATGGTGAAGCAGTATCAAGTGCAGATTGATCCTGCCAAACTGCGTGCGTACAACCTCACTTTGCAACAAGTGAACATGGCAATCCAAAACGGTAACCAAGAAACCGGCGCGTCCGTTATCGAAGTTGCGGAAGCCGAACACATGGTTCGTACCACGGGTTACCTAACCAGCATTGAAGACATCAAATCACTGCCTCTAAAAGTCACCGAGAAAGGCACGCCGTTGCTATTAGGAGACATCGCAGACATTAACCTTGGCCCACAAATGCGCCGTGGTATCTCAGAGCTGAATGGCGAAGGTGAAGCGGTAGGTGGCGTTATCGTGATGCGCTTTGGTGAAAACGCCAGTGAAGTGATTGCGAAAGTCAAAGACAAACTCGCAGACCTACAACGCAGCCTGCCAGAAGGCGTGGAAATTGTTGCAACTTACGATCGCTCTACCCTTATCGATTCAGCGGTAGAAAACCTATGGAAGAAGCTTGCAGAAGAGTTCATTGTCGTTGCGATTGTGTGCGCGTTATTCTTATTCCACATTCGTTCTTCGTTGGTTATCGCTCTGAGCCTACCGGTTGGCATTCTCACTGCGTTTATCGTAATGCATTGGCAAGGCATCAACGCCAACATCATGTCCTTGGGTGGTATTGCAATTGCCATCGGTGCCATGGTGGATGGGGCAATCGTAATGATTGAAAACGTTCACAAGCACATTGAACGAACGCCATTGACCGACAAGAACCGCTGGCAAGTAATCGGCAAAGCCGCAGAAGAGGTCGGCGCACCGCTGTTCTTCTCGTTGCTTATCATCACTCTTAGCTTCGTACCAGTGTTCGCCTTAGAAGGCCAAGAAGGCAAGATGTTCTCGCCGCTTGCGTTCACTAAGACTTACGCAATGGCAGCGGCAGCAGGTTTGGCAATCACACTCGTCCCTGTTCTTATGGGCTACTTCATTCGCGGTAAGGTGTTACCGGAACACAAAAACCCAGTTAACCGTGGCTTGGTCGCGTTGTACCGTCCGCTGTTGAACACCAGCTTAAAATACCCTAAGACCATGATTGTTATCGCATTAGGTCTGATGGCATCGGCTTACTACCCAACCAGTAAACTGGGTAGCGAGTTCATCCCTCCGCTGGATGAAGGGGACTTGATGTACATGCCAACAACCTATCCGGGTATCTCAATTGGTAAAGCACGCGAGCTTCTACAACAAACCAACAAGCTGATCAAAACCGTTCCAGAAGTGAAAACCGTATGGGGCAAGATTGGCCGAGCTGAAACTGCAACCGATCCAGCGCCACTCACCATGATTGAAACCGTGATTCAGTTGAAGCCACGCGACCAATGGCGTGAAGGGGTAACAACCGAGTCACTGCGCAAAGAGTTCGACAAGCTGGTTCAGTTCCCTGGTCTTACTAACGCTTGGGTAATGCCGATCAAAACGCGTATCGACATGTTGGCAACGGGCATCAAAACCCCTATCGGCATTAAGATCTCCGGACCCGATCTGAAAGTGATTGAGAAGATCGGTTCTCAGTTGGAGCCAATTCTTAACGGCGTACAAGGCACGGCATCGGTTTATGCAGAACGTGTAGCAGGTGGTCGTTATGTCACGATCGACATTAAACGTCGTGCCGCAGCGCGTTATGGCTTAAGCATCAAAGACGTTCAGCAAGTGATCTCCACTGCGGTGGGCGGTATGAATGTGGGTGAAACCATTGAAGGCTTGGAGCGTTACCCAATCAACGTTCGCTACCCACAAGACTACCGAGATTCAGTGGTTAAACTGCAAAACCTACCATTGGTGACACCAAATGGCGCTCGTATTGCGCTGGCTGATGTAGCGGACATTCGTTACGAAGACGGCCCTCCGATGATCAAGACAGAAAACGCGCGTCCAAACGGCTGGGTATTTGTCGACATCGATGGTCGTGACCTTGGCTCTTACGTAGTGGAAGCACAGCAAGTCGTGGCCGATCAACTAGAACTTCCTGCGGGTTACTCGCTGGCTTGGTCTGGTCAATACGAATACATGGAGCGTGCGAAAGATCGCTTGAGTGTCGTGGTACCAATCACCATCGCCATCATTATGCTGCTGCTTTACTTCAGCTTCCGTCGTGTCGGTGAAGTGATGATCATCATGCTTACCCTACCACTCGCTATGGTTGGTGGTTTGTGGCTCATGCATATCCTCAACTACAACTTCTCGATTGCCGTTGGGGTCGGCTTTATTGCCCTAGCAGGCGTCGCGGTTGAAATTGGGGTCATCATGCTCGTCTACCTCAACCAAGCGTGGCACTACAAAAAACTCGATGCAGAAGAGAGCCAACAGAAGCTTGAGGCGAAAGACCTAACTGATGCCATTCGTGAAGGTGCAGGCCTACGTGTTCGCCCAGTAATGATGACGGTACTGACGGTCATTATTGGTCTGATTCCGATCATGTACGGCGAAGGGACAGGATCAGAAGTAATGCAACGTATCGCCGCACCAATGATTGGTGGTATGGCATCAGCACTGCTGCTGACGCTGTTGGTGCTTCCAGCCATCTTCAAGCTGTGGAAACAACGTGAGTTGCGCCAAAGCAATGCAACTAATCACCAAGCTAGTGATGTAAACAACAAGGCTTAACCCCTACCTTCCTCTCAAACATGCCGTTTGAGGGGAAGCAACCAAGTTAATAATGAATTAAAACAAGGATATAAAAATGAAAAAGACACTAATCACTCTTGCTCTAGCCCTAACAACAACGACTGCGTTTGCCCAAGTGGATCATTCAAACATGGACCACGCGAACATGGATCATAGCAACATGAAGCATGAAAATATGGACCACGGCAGCATGAAGATGGACCACAGTAAAATGGACCATTCAAACATGATGGATATGCCGGGCATGTCGGCAGTTGGTATGCCAGCAAAAGGGGCAAAGCCAGACAAGGTGGTACACGTTATCTTGGGTGATGACATGACCATCAAGTTCAAAAAAGACGTTAAAATTGAGCCAAACGATGTGGTGCAATTTGTGGTCATGAACACCGGTAAGATCAACCACGAGTTTACGATTGGTTCGGCTAAAGAGCAGCTAGAACATCGCGAAATGATGAAGACAATGAGTGGCGATCACATGCATGACTCAGGCAACGCAGTTACGGTAGAACCAGGTAAAGCGAAGCAATTACTGTGGCACTTCCACGGTGACAACAAGGTTGAGTTCGCGTGCAACATTCCGGGCCATGCAGAATCGGGCATGGTTAAAAAGATTGAACTGTAAGTAATTATCCAACTAGACAAAGGAGCTGATGATTCAGCTCCTTTTATTTCTCTGGATCAAACTATTCGTTAGCTCATGATAAGAAATTCTGAGCCAGTGTCTCACGCTAAGATATTTTTATGACCGAATCACCGACGTAATATATAAGCCAAACTACGGGCCTTGATAGCAACACTCTTCTCCTCATATTGAGACCGTATTAGCGTATTGCAAAGAATCCTACATAAAATAGACATAGATTTAACAGTGTTTAGAGTATTGGCTCGTTATAGTTTACGTGACATCGCTACGGTGCGAACTAAAACTAAAATTGAAGAACACGATCCATGAAAAAGTTATTTTTGTTGGCTGGGCTAATGGTTTGCTCAACCCTAAGTTACGCGTCCCAACTGAATGAGGACATTTCTCTCCTCGAGCAACAAACCTCAAGCAGAATTGGGGTGTCAGTTTGGGATACCCAAGCAGACGAGCGTTGGGACTACCGTGGCGATGAACGCTTCCCACTCATGAGCACATTCAAAACCCTAGCTTGTGCCAAAATGCTAAGTGATATGGACAGCGGTAAGCTAAGTAAGAATGCGACCGCAAAAGTCGATGAGCGCAGTATCGTTGTATGGTCTCCAGTGATGGATAAGCTCGCAGGCCAAAACACACGCATAGAGCACGCGTGTGAAGCCGCTATGTTAATGAGTGATAATACTGCAGCCAACTTGGTATTAAATGAAATTGGCGGCCCTAAAGCCGTAACAATGTTTCTGCGAACAATTGGAGATAAAGCAACGCGCCTAGACAGAATAGAACCTCGCTTGAACGAAGCCACACCAGGCGACAGCCGCGACACAACCACACCTAACGCCATACTAAACACTCTTCGAACTTTGGTCGAAGGCGAAACGTTGTCTTATGAGTCTCGTGTACAATTAAAAATCTGGATGCAGGACAACAAAGTTTCAGACTCGTTAATGCGTTCTGTATTACCAACAGGTTGGTCTATTGCAGACCGTTCTGGTGCGGGTGGTCATGGTTCGCGTGGCATTAACGCGATTATATGGAAGGAAAATCATCGACCTGTTTACATTAGTATTTATGTCACAGAAACCGAGCTCTCACTTCAAGCTAGGGACCAGCTCGTTGCGCAGATAAGTCAGTTGATTTTACAAAAGTACAAAGACAATTAAGTCTCTACTCACCTGACCCCATTTGTATCCTTTTCTAGCCCTTCTCTTCCAGAAGGGCTCATTCTGTACTTCCATCTTAAAAACACCACTTATTGAGTAATGACTTACTTATAAATAGGTATAAGATTTACTTATTTAGGGTGAGTTAACGCCCACATTAAGCAACCAAATGCACACAAACGGCGATAATTAAACCATACTCTTACCAAGAAGCACATTTTCTACAAAATAGCTTCACGTAATTTATTGTTGGTATTTGCAACATTGCCAAGGAGATGTCTATTGAGACTTGAAAGAACTTTTAACCCTGATGACTTATCGATGCAAAACATGGAAAGTCCGATATGTATGCCGATAGGGTTTGTTCACTTTTTAGCTCAATCGGAAACACTACAGCAAGTACTTGATACGGTGGCAGAATGGATAAATCGTATATTTAATTCTGACCGTGCGAGTATCACACTTTATGAAAACAATGATCATCTAAAGGTCTACTCTTTCTCTGGTAGTAAAGCGATTCCCGCTGAATTTTTAGTGCCCATTCATCAAGCGTTTGTTGGCCGAGTGTTCAAAAAGCAACAACTGATGATCTGCGATGATGTTACGCAATCTGATGAGATCGATTGTATGATGCTCGCATCCAATGGTATGGGTACGTGTATGGACGCGCCTTTAATGCACGGTAAAGTCTGCCTAGGAACGCTTAATGTTGCGCATCATCAAACGCACATTTACACAAACGAACAAGCGGCACAGCTTCAGTGCATCGCTAATTGGATTGCTTTAAACATTGCCCTTCATATACAGATTATGAAGATGGAGCACCTCGCCACGACGGATGATCTAACAGGTATTCCAAACCGCAGAGAGTTCATGCGACAAATCGAAAGCCGCCTAAATGAATACCGAACCCAGGGCATTGACTTCCATGTTGCTATTTTAGATCTCGACAATTTTAAAAGCCTCAATGACCGATTTGGTCATGACGCAGGCGATAAATCACTGATCCATGCAGTTAATACTATTAAAAGTCATCTACTTGATTGTGACTTACTTGCCAGAGTTGGCGGTGAAGAGTTTGCCATCGTATTAAGAAGTCGCTCATCACAGCAAGCTCTAGACACATTAGAAACGATTCGTAATGCACTAGAAACGACGACCGTTCAACATTCAGGTTGTGATATGAGCTTCACCGCGAGTATTGGGGTAACTCAAGTCTGTCGTCTCGACGACTCATTTGAACCATTAGTTAAACGCGCCGACTTAGCACTTTACAAGGCAAAAGAAACTGGAAGAAATCGCGTTGAGTTTCATATTGGTGAAGAAAGGTAGAAAAAATAAAAAAAGGTAGCGACTCATTGCGCTACCTTTTATCGATTCTAACCCGCTTAAAATAACTAATACGAACTTTAAGCCAGTTAAAAATAAGAATGAGCAAATTTAATTATGCTTTCTTAAGATCTTTAGCTGGGTAAGTTAGTGTTTTTTCGCCTGCTTTTACATGTGTGTAAAAACCGCCACTGCTTAAACCTGTAACAACCATTTCGCCAAGATCGATACCTTTAGTCGCTACTACTACGTCACCGATTGAAAACATATTGAATACCTTGTTTGTTTAGATTAAGACACTAAGTCGTTGCGCGGTATTTAATACGATATTAGGCAAAGCACCTAATCGAGTTTTTTATCGTAAAGATTAATTTATATTTGTCGTGAACTCTAAGTTTCCACATTGAAAATCACAGGATATTTTCCAAAAAAAGATGCGCTATTCTTGTGAAATACGGTAATATTTTCTAGCATCAAGTGCGGAGGTATTCTCCGCCCTCATTGGAGAAAAATGATGAAGAAAGGCCTAAAAATGCGTGCATTAGAGCGTTCTGATTTGCGCTTTATTCATGAACTGAATAACAACCGAAATATCATGGCCTACTGGTTCGAAGAACCTTACGAGTCTTATGACGAGCTCGAAGAACTTTATCGAAAACATATACATGATGACGCTGAAAGGCGTTTTGTCGTCGAAGATGAAGACGGCATCGTAATTGGCTTAGTTGAGCTGATCGAGATTAACTACATTCACCGCAGCGCGGAATTTCAGATAATCATCGCCCCAGAGCATCAAGGCCGAGGTTATGCGACAGAGATGATTAATCGTGCGTTAGATTACTCATTCTCAATTCTTAATCTACGTAAAATCTACTTATTAGTCGCAGTGGATAACGAAGTCGCTATTCACTTATACAAAAAGTGCGGCTTTATCGAAGAAGGTCACCTTGTAGAAGAATACTTTATTAACGGCGCTTACAGCGATGTTAAGCGCATGTATATATTAAAACACCAGTACCAGAAAAAGATCGAAGAAAACAACTCAATTCACTAGTTCATTCTATCAAAGTAAAAACGCAGCTATTTGGGCTGCGTTTTTATTTATTCAAATTGATATTGATATGATAATACGATGCGCTTGTCTGCTTCATCCAAATAGGTGTTGTTGTCCATGCCAAACGTCATTACGTTAAAAGAGTGGCGTTTGCTCACGAGGTAACCAAGACCAATACCACCAAAGAAGCCTTTGTAGTTCTCTCCTTCACTGTTTTCTGAGCCGTAAGTGCCTGCTGCAAAGCTGATTAACGTCAGCTCTTTGGTAAACGATTTCAGCGCAAATGCACCAACGTAACCGCTACTGCCTGAAGAGCTCATCATATTGAAGCCATTCTCTGCACTTGGCGTACCCGTAAAGTTAGGCTCGCTACAGAGACTACTTTCTGCACCGTCACAAACAGGAACATCACCAGTGTTGTACGTATAGCCTGCCATTGGGAAAATTTGGAAGCCTGCTGGCTCAATCCCGAAATAACTTAGCGGCATAAAGGTACCAACGCTGTAGTTGGTTTGATCCGCGCCGTTTACGTATTCATTTTTACCGAAGTTGAAGTTCACGATACCGACCGGAAACAACCACGAGCCACCAATACGCCACTCGCTCGCATCATCATTGATACGCAGGTTGATTTTGCGCGCTTGGTCAAGCGCAAGTGAGCCCGAGAATGAGATGTTTTGATCATCAAAATCGTAGTTGTTTGCGTACGACGCGCCAAATTTCGTGATGACTTTTGTTGGGTCATCCGCCAACTTGTTTTTATTGTCTTTTACTCGATGCTCGGCACCATGAGCCAGCGTACTGACCAACAAAGTTATACACACTAACGCTAGTTTATTTTTCATTTTTCAGTCCTTTGAGATGTTGAATACCCGCACTTAGCTGCGCAGATATTTTTTGAATCATCACTCACTGGATGTGACAAAAGCGCCCTAACTACCTTAGATGGCGTGACAGCATCCAGTGCAGGTAGTTAGGGTAGAATGGCCTGTAAGGAAGGCGTTTTAGCGATTAGGAATGATTAGTTTTTCCAGTTGTAGCTCATGCTCATGAAGTACAGTGCAGGCTCATCAAAGCCCGCTTGGAAGCGTGGCGTTTCTGACGATTCCATCAAGATCGCTTCAAACGCGAAACCAATTGAGTTTTCTGAATCCAATTTGTAATCAATGCCTGTACCAATGCGGTACGCCTTGCCAGTAGGAACGGTAATGTCACCGTTTGATTGGCTTTCATACATGCTGGTATCGAATGCAAAACCTGCATTCCACATCATTTTTTCATTCAGTTTGTACTGAGTACCCAATGCGATTTGGTAAGTGTCTTGTGTCTCTACGCCCAGCGTGGTTGTGTATTCGCTCCAGTCTTGCCAGTTCACGTTCCACATCACCGCTAGGTCATCATTCACTTCATGGTAAGCACTGAAGATCAGTTGTTGTGGAGCAATGGAGTTACTATTGTCGAATTCAAATTCGGTTTCAGAAGAGTAAGACAGGCCAAGACGCGTACCTGGTGTTGCCTCATAAAGCACACCTACTCGGCCGTTAACCTGTGTGTCTTGGTCTTCGTCATTGAAGTTCAAGGCTCCCTTCGTTTCTACTTCATACATACCGTACTGAATGCCAAGCGCCGCACCCACAGACCAGTGATCATTGATGCGGTAAGAAGCGGAAGGTTGAATGGTCAAGGCTTGCGTCGTTGCTGTAGGAATATCTAAATGATTATTCAAAAGACCTTCGTACTCGAGGCCAAGGCCGTAATTGCCATACAGACCAATACCCAGCGTCCATTTGTCGTTCACTTGTTGGCTGTAAAATGCCGACGCCATAGGAACAAAACCAATCACGTTGCCCGCATCGCCAGTCATCGTGTCTAGTTGCGCGTCACCGTAAAGGCCAATCAGGTTACCAGAGAAAGATTTACCAGAAATATTCGCCAGACCAGCCGGGTTTGCTGCCATTACTGAGGCATCTTGCGCACGAGCCGCCATACCAGCGGATGCCAAACCAATATCCGATGCTGTTGTTTCGTAAAGGTATAACCCACCCGCTTGCGCAGCAGCACAAGTCAGTAGAGAACTCGCTACGACGATTTTTGAAAGATTTTTCATGTTAAAACCTATTATTGTTAGGGGAACCCACGCTGCGACGGTGGTTGTATATCAATGAAAGGCATTGGCCAATCGCACACAGCGTGGGGGTGTTGTGGAGTCAGTCAGTTGAAATCAGCGTTATTGCTCGCTCACCTCAAGTTCAGTGGGTTTCTTTCGCTTAAACTTCTCGCGCAGAGATTGCATCATCACGAAGAACACTGGCGTCAGTAACGTGCCAACAAACGTAGAGAGAATCATGCCGCCGAATACCGCAAAGCCCAGTGAGTGACGAGATGCCGCACCGGCACCCGATGCAATCACCAACGGGAATACCCCCCAGATGAAGGCGAATGCGGTCATCTGTACTGCTCGGAAACGGATTCGAGCAGCTTCTTTGGCAGCATCAATGATGGATAAGCCCTTTTCTTCTCGCAGAACTTTGGCAAATTCCACGATAAGAATCGCCACTTTGGCGGACATACCGATCAAGATGACCACACCAATCTGCACATACAAATCGAACGGTTGTCCCACCAGCAGTAGCGTACCCATTGCGCCGAGAATCGCGACTGGAACCGCCATCATTACCGCAGCAGGAATGGTCCAACTTTCGTACTGAGCCACCAAGAACAAGTAGGTGAACAGCAAAGACAATGCGAACGCGATTGGTGCCATGTTGCCTGCTTTCATCTCTTGGTAAGTCATGCCTGACCACTCGTACGAGTAACCACTTGGCAAAGATTCCGCAGCCAGTTTTTCAATGGCTTTTACAACATCACCCGAGCTGTAACCTGGCGCTGGCGCACCGTTCACGGTTGCAGAACTGAACATGTTGTAGTTCGACAAGGTATCTGGGCCGAAGATCGGCTTCACTTTCACTAGCGTTGCCAGTGACACCATTTTTCCAGAGCTTGAGCGAACAAACAGATGGTTGATGTCGTCGATATTGTCACGGTATTGCTCTTCTGCTTGCACTTTCACTTGGTACGAACGACCAAACAAGTTGAAGTCAGAAATGTAGGCGCCGCCCAACTGTGCTTGCAGTGTGCTGAAGATTTCATTCAACGGTACGCCCATCGAAATCGCTTTATCGCGATCAATATCGATGTAACGTTGCGGAATATTCGCACGGAAAATCGAGAACGCATGTGCAACTTCAGGCAGTTGGTTGATTTGGGCAACAAAATCAGCGGTTGTTTTTGCCAACTCTTGTGGAGAACGGCCCAAGTTGTCCTGCAGCACAAGGTTGAAACCATCCACCGCACCCATACCTTTGATTGCCGGCGTCGCGAAAACGAACGAAGCGGCATCTGGCGTTGAGTTCAGCATTTGGTTAACTTTATTCATCAATGCGCGTTGGTGTAGCTCAGGGTCTTTACGTTTGCTCCAGTTATCCAGTTTGATGATCAACATGCCCGAGTTTGGAATCGACGCCATGTTAATTACCGAGAAGCCCGCAACCGAAACCACGTTCTCCACACCTTCCATCTGTTTTAGCTCATCAACGTACTTCTTCATTAATGGTGCAGTACGCTGCAATGCTGCTGCGTCTGGCAAACGCATTTCGACCATGAACACGCCTTTATCTTCGTTCGGTACGAAAGAGGAAGGTACGGTCATGAACGCAAATGCCAGCACCGCAATAAGCGCGCCATAAACACCGATACTCAGCACAATACGACGGCTCAAGAAGCCAACTAAACCTTGGTATTTGCGCGTTATTGCTTCAAAACCTCGATTAAACGCACGCAAAGGCGCAATAGGTTGCGAGTGAGTAGATTTCAACATCAACGCACAAAGCGCTGGCGTTAACGTTAATGCGTTGATCGCAGAGATCAGCACCGACACACAGATGGTGACTGCGAACTGGTTGAACATCCGACCAGAAATACCCGGCAATAGCGCAACCGGTACGAATACCGCCAACAAAATAAGCGTTGTTGCCAATACTGGCCCCGTCACTTCTTTCATAGCTTGGATCGTGGCCGGAATCGGGTCTAAATGCTCTTCATGGATAACCCGCTCCACGTTCTCTACCACGATGATCGCATCGTCCACCACGATACCGATGGCGAGGATCAAGCCAAACAACGAGATGGTGTTAATGGTCATGCCCATCACGCCCATGATTGCGAAAGTCGCAATGATGGAAACCGGAATCGCTAAGGTTGGAATGATAGTCGCTCGCCAGTTCTGCAAGAAAACGTACACAACGAAGGTGACAAGAAGTACCGCAATCACCAGCGTCTCGTACACTTCATCAATCGATGTCTCTACGTATTCGGTAGAGTCATACGCGATGTCATAGACCAAATCATCTGGGAACGATTTCTCGTACTCTTTCATGGCCTCTTTCACGCGTTCCATCACGTCTAGCGCATTCGCTGTCGGCAACTGGTACAATGCCAGAACGGCGGCTGGTTCGTTATTCATACGACCATCAGCTTCGTAACCTTGTGCGCCAACTTCCACACGAGCCACATCTTTCAAGCGAATCAAAGAACCTTTCTTGCTCGCGCGGATGATGATGTTCTCGAACTCTTCCGCAGAAGTGAGTCGACCTTTGGTTTGCAAAACATATTGATATTGCTGGTCACCCGGAGCTGGCATACCACCGATCTTACCCGCCGCCACTTGGATGTTTTGCGTTTTAATTGCGCCAATAACATCGTTAGCAGAAAGCTTCAAGGTGGCCAGTTTATTTGGGTTTAACCAAATACGCATTGAGTAGTCTTTCTTACCCAGCAGCGTAATGTCACTCATACCTTCGATACGTTTTAGACGCTCGACAATATTGAGATCCGCGTAGTTAGAAAGGTAGATACTGTCGTGAGACTGTTTCGGAGAACGCAGTGTGATAACGCCCAGCATGTCGGAAGATTTCTTCTTAACCGTCACACCGATTTGGTTTACTTCTTGTGGTAGAGACGACGTCGCCTGTGCCACCAAGTTGTTCACACGAACCTGCGCCATATCGCCATCTGCGCCCACTCGGAAGTAAATACGCAATGTGTATGAGCCATCGTTACCAATCACAGAAGACATGTAAATCATGTCTTCAACGCCGTTGACTTTGGCTTCTATCGGTTGTGCTACGGTCTTTTTAACCACGTCCGCGTTTGCACCCGGATACATGGTGCTCACCGTAATTACCGTTGGAGAGATTTGAGGATACTCAGAAATTGGCAAGACTTTCAGGGCGAGCATACCCATCAATGTCATCGCCAGTGAGATCACCAAAGCAAACTTCGGCCGGTGAATGAAAAATTTACTTAACATCAGTACTCACTCAGCCTTGTTCACTCTGTAGCTCAACGTCTTTCACCGTTGCACCCGGACGCACTTTTTGTAGACCATTGACGATGACTTTTTCGTTAGCCGCCAAACCAGTCAGCACAGCACGTTTCACACCGTAGGTCTGACCGAGTTCAACGTTACGACGAGACACCACGTGATCATCACCAACCACCATGACGTAGTCACCCGCTTGGTCTTGTTGAACAGCCGCCGATAGGATAAGCAAACCATCAATGGTTTTGTTGCGCAGCTTGATGGTCAAGTTGCCATATTCACCCGGCATAAGCGCGTAAGTTGGATTATCGAATTGTGCTTCTGCTCGAATTGAGCCTGTTTCTAAATCGATCTTATTGCCAACGGCGTAGATCTTGCCATCAAGCGGATACAATGAACCGTCTGAAAGCGTCAGTGTTAAATCAACATCCAGTTTGTCATCGTTACGATGAGCCACATCAATCGCACTTCTTACGCGGCGGTAGAGCTTCTCATCCACATCAAAGCCAAAGCGAATTGGGTCTACTTGAGTGATCGAAACAAGAGGAACGAGTTGAATTTTCGAAATACGGTCACCCACTCGGAAGTTGCTGAAACCCACGCGACCAGAGAAAGGAGCATGCACAGAGCTAAATTCAAGATCGAGCCTTGCTGAAACCAGCGTCGCCTTCGCCTCTTCTACCGAAGCAATCGCTGCGGCTTGCGCGGCAATGGCGTCATCGTATTGCTGCTCACTGATGCTTTTATCTTTGATGAGTTTCTTCACACGTTCTGCATCACGCGTAGTTTGAACGAGTTGCGCTTTTGCTTTTTGCAACGACGCTTTTGCATACGCCAGTGCCGCTTTGTAAGGACGGTCGTCGATTTCAAACAACAATTGGCCTTTTTCGACCATATCGCCATCTTTAAAATAAATCGCGGTTAATTCTCCACCGACTCGCGGCATAATATCAACGTCATTTACCGCTTCAGTTCGACCGATAAAAGTATGATAAGGAGTGATTTTTGTTTCGGTTAGGGTAACGGTTTCAACAGAGGGTGCTTGGGCTGTTTTCGTTGCGATATCGCCAGTTTTGCATCCTGATAGTAATGCAGAAGATATAGCAATAGATACCAACGCAAATTTATATTTGGCTTTCATGATAAACCTACTTTATATAGAAAGTGCTTTGGCCTAGATATTTAAATATATGGATAAACACACTTTCTATTCTGGAAATAAACGAGGTAGTTAGAATTGGTAGTTAAATTCGATACGGTGATCACCATCACCGAAATTAACGTGCTCATTCCAGTTTGCAAAGTAACGAATATTTGCGCGAGGATTAATTTGATAAGACAACGCGAACTCATGAGTCAAGATATTATCTTCACCTGCATAATAAGTATCTTTATATTGACTAGACCCTGACAACGTATGCATATACATTGGGTTGTAGTTAATCCAGATTTTATCGGTTAATTCAATTTTTGAGTACATACCCACAACAGTGAAAGTACCTGGAATTTCATAACCTTTGTCATCACCACTAAAATCATTAGCAATAGTGATACCCGCACCAGCTAAAGGAAATAGCTGCAACATACCAAACTTAGGTAGACCTTGAATAAAGCTATAAGATGCATCTAATTTATCGTTATCAACGTCGTAGTTTACATCTAATTGACGGCCTAGACCTTTTGCGACTTCTACTTGGAAATTACGTAGTCGGAAAGAGTCAATGCTGTCATCAACGTTGGCATATATTGGATCGTCATTGTCGCGAATGCCAAATAGCTCACCACCAATGCCTTTCATTTCAATGATGTTCATCGCCATGGTACCAGGCTGGCTAGATTGGTAAGTTTGACCGATTTTGATGTTCGCGCCTTTATCAGTAATACCAAAGCCAGCTTGGGTGTATACCGCAAGTGGGTCAGACATATCTTGTAGTTCTTCGTTATTGTTTGTCTGCGCATAGGCAGAAGACGCGAGTTGTAGGGCTGCAACCATAATGGCAACAGACGGTTTCACTAAATTCATAAAACTGTATCCATTTTAATGATTATAAAATTATTCACGTCATGAGGTCATCATAAATAGCAAGCAACACAACTCGCTTTGGATAACATAAATTATCAAAGCAAATTCAATAATGACGAAACATTCGACGCTTTAATTAAAATAAAATAAAGCATCGTAAAAGTTCAATCACCGCTACTTATATCTTATATAACTTGAAATTTGGTAATACTAACGAAGAAGGAAATATTAAAACTTATTAAAATTCAATTATCATTAGAACGAATGATTAATTAATCTTACCATATAAATAGAGAGTGCAATGGATTTAGGTGATCGCGATCAATGTTTCATTTCGATCGTACAACACTCTTCAGATTAATTAGAACATTATAATAATTTAAAAAACCTTAGTTTGATTAGCCTCGCATCAGATTAGAATAGTAGCCCTATAATAAATAAAAAGGGAATCACTCTCTGTGATTCCCTTTTTATTATCGAGCGATAAAGCGCCGATGCATTTCGATAACTAAAACGCAAACAATTCGCACTATTGCAGTTTCTCTATTCCCATATTGAACAGTGCAAAACTATAAATATCTGCATTTGTCTCAATTATTTTACGCGTTGGTGTGCCTGCACCATGTCCTGCATTGGTTTCGATGCGAATTAAGGTCGGATTTGAACCCGCTTGCTTCGATTGCAACTCAGCAGCAAATTTGTATGAGTGAGCAGGAACAACACGGTCATCATGATCACCGGTTGTAATCAATGTTGCTGGGTATTCCACCCCCGCCTTTACATTGTGCACTGGCGAATAATCTTTCAGATATTGGAACATCTCTTTACTTTGCTCTGCCGTGCCGTAGTCATACGCCCAACCAGCACCTGCGGTAAAAGTATGGTAACGCAGCATATCCAGTACGCCGACTGCTGGCAGCGCCACTTTAAACAGCTCTGGACGTTGCGTCATAACGGCCCCCACTAACAAGCCACCATTCGATCCACCGTTAATGGCTAACTTGTTTGATGACGTTACCTTTTCATCAATTAGGAATTCAGCCGCAGCAATAAAGTCATCAAACACATTTTGCTTTTGCATTTGAATGCCAGCGTTGTGCCACTCTTTGCCATATTCCCCACCACCACGAATGTTCGCTACCGCGTAAACACCACCAAGCTCTAACCAAGCCGCACGTGTCGGGCTAAAAGATGGCGTGAGGCTAATGTTGAAACCGCCATAACCATATAGGATGGTTGGTGCACTGCCGTCCATCGGTGTCCCTTTTTTATAGGTGATGATCATCGGCACTTTTGTTCCGTCTTTTGAGGTGTAAAACACCTGGCGAGAGTCATACAAAGCGGGATCAAATGGCGCTTTAGATTTGTAGTACACCTCGCTATCACCATCTTTGATGTTCAGACGATAGGTAGTGCTTGGCATCTTGTAGTTGGTGAAAGAATAGTAGACTTCGGTTTCATCTTTTTTACCCGAGAAACCGTATGCGCTGCCAATATCAGGCAATTTGATTTCTCGGATGAGTTTGCCGTTCATGTCGTATTGCTTCACCATCGAGATCGCATCAACAATATAGCTCGCAAACAAATTGCCACCCGCGGTAGAAACACGTAACACGTTCTTTGTTTCAGGAATCAAATCTTTCCAGTTTTTGGGCTGCGGCTGACTTGCATCCACCGTCACGACGCGTTTGTTCGGTGCATTAAGGTTCGTAACCAAGTACAGTTTCGTGCCTTGGTTGTCTATCACCCAAGTATCAGAACTGGTGTTATCTAAAATGGTTTTCAGCGGGCTATTTGGCTTACTCAGGTCTTTGAAGAACAGTTTGTTGCCCGACGTCGATACGCTGGCTGAGATAAACAAGTAGCGTTCATCTTCCGACGTGTAACCCCCAACGTAGCGATACTTTTCGTCCTTTACACCACCGAAAATTAATTGGTCTTCACTTTGTTTCGTCCCTAGTTTATGAAAGTAGAGCTTGTGTTGGTCTGTCTTCGCGGAAAGTTCACTCCCTTTTGGCTTGTCATAACTTGAGTAATAGAAGCCTTGATTGCCGAGCCAACTGATGCCACTGAACTTAATATCCACCAGCGTTTCACCGACGGGCTTTTTGGTTTCTGTGTCTAACACAATGACTTTGCGCCAATCGCTACCGCCTTCCGAAATGCTGTATGCAACCAAAGATCCATCTCGTGAAAAGCTCACTCCCGCTAACGATGTGGTGCCATCTTCACTAAAAGTATTTGGATCGAGGAAAATTTCTGCTTCACCATCACCTAGCTGCCGATAAAGCACGTCTTGGTTTTGTAACCCGTCATTTTTGTAGAAGTAAGTGAACTTACCCTCTTTGAACGGCTGGCTTTGTTTTTCGTAATCCATGAGCTTAGTAATGCGCTCTTCAATCTGCTCGCGGTAAGGGATTTTCGCCAGATAATCAAACGTCACTGCATTTTGTGCCTTAACCCATTCTGCGGTTTCTGGGCTGAGATCGTCTTCCAACCAGCGATAAGGATCACTCACTTTTGTACCAAAGTAGTCATCGACAACATCCACTTTTTGTGTGGTTGGATACGTGATGGTTTTCGGGGTTACCTGTTCAACCGACGATTGCGCCGCTTCATTTGCATACGCCACCGACAACACACTTCCGAGTGCGAGAGCCGTTGTGAGTGCTAGGGTGTTCTTTTTCATGAAATTCCTTTTTATTTTTCTGTTGTCTTTTTGTGCAATACATCAGAACTCTACTATATATCGACAAAATGAATCTAATTTCATTAAACGAGTTGTGAAAGCCATCCTAACTCCCTCATTTCCTTCCAGTTCTACAAACTAGTAAGTGGAAGTGTAGAACTTGGGAACAATACTGAAGAGCCACGATGGCGTTTACTCTCTTTCGTCTAAGTCAGCTCGATTTGGCGCAAAACCCCAGACTCAGAAGCGAAATCTTGGTCGTGACTAATCAGAACAAATCCACCTTTGTATACATTTAACGCCTGACTAAGCATTATTTTTGACTCGAGGTCGAGATGGTTATCTGGTTCATCAAGCAGCAGCAAAGGCTGAGAATTTTGGTTGCTGACTATCAGCATCGCGAGCTTCATCTTCTCGCCACCGCTCAGTAGGCGCCCCAATCGAAACACAGCATCTCGACGAAAACCGATCCCGGCCAATAAGGTCCTCGCTTCACTTTCCGTCATCTCTTGGCAGCTCTCCATTACGTTCTCAAGTAACGAAAGATTTGGATTCACTGCACCAAAATGTTGGTCGAGATAGTACAAAGGCGTATTCACTTGCAACTCACCACTCTGCAACGATAACTCGCCAAGCAACGTCTTTAACAAGGTTGATTTTCCGCAGCCATTTCTCCCTTTGAGATGGACTTTGTCGTTCGCAAAAATCTGCAACGTGATAGGCGTAGAATTCCCAAAAGGTAATATACCTTCTTGTATCGACAACACTTTTCGCGAACGGTTCGGATTATCTGTAAGATAAAGCTTTTGCGCCTTGAGTTGCTCATGTCGCGATTGCAACGCCTGTTCTTTGGCTTGTAAATGCGCTTGTCTGAGTTGCTCATTCTTATTGCGATTTGAAGCGCTGGCGGTCGCGCTATCCTTTTTTCCATCAAGCAAAATTTTGGGCTGACTGCCGTCTTTGCGCAGTTTGTTCCCTTGCGCGGCGCGTTGGTCTGCTTTTTCGCGATTTTTCTGGGCTTGCTCGGCTAACCGTTTTTTCTGTTTATCGACTTGCGCTAACTGCCTCTCAACCGCTTGCAGTTCAGTGCGTTTTTTCTCGGCGTACACATCGTAATTTCCACCAAAAGCCTGTAAACCTAGGCCCGATAGCTCCCAAATTTCCTCCATCTCTCGCAGCAGCTCACGATCGTGACTGATGAGTAAAATCGCACCGCTGAAATGCGTCATAGACTCTATCAACCATTGTTTCGCCTCGGTATCGAGGTGATTGGATGGTTCATCGAGAATCAAAAGCTCCGTTTCGTTTTCAAACAACTGCCATAACTGCAAACGTGCCAACTGACCACCACTGAGCCGAGCACAAGAGAAGTCAGGGTCTTGCGGCAAGCCCATCGCAGCAAGCTGCTGTTTGAGTTTCAGTTCAATATCCCACTGTTCGCCAACCAGTTCGAACCAATGCTCAGAAACATCACCTTGTTCAATCTGCTTCAAAGCATGTAAGGCCGAGTCTGTTCCTAGAAATTGGGCGATCGATTGCTGACCTGAAAGCAGATCAGACGGCTGCTGGCGATACATCATGAAAGAAGAGGGAGCAGTCACAACACCGCTGGCAGGCTGAATTTCTCCCGCTAAAATGGAAGCCAAAAGCGACTTGCCGATGCCATTGCGCCCAACCAAACCAACACGTCGTTTAGTCATGGAACAAGAAATAGACTGGAATAGCGTATCGCCATTATCAAACTGATGGCTAACATTAAAAGCTTGTAAAACTGGCATAATTTGCCTCCTGTATGACAGGGACAACAGCCGTAGCTATGATTTGAAATTGCAACAAAACGCGTGCACAAACGCATTAAGCTCTATGTAAAGCTCGACGATATACGTCAAATCAAAAAGTCGTCTTGTTGCAAAGAAATATCGGAAAGTGAGCTACGCCTACTAACCCTGCAGATCCAAAAAATAAGTAAAAATATGGATGACAGGTTTAGTTCTTCATGTTGGCGTAATCTCCTAGAGAAATGATGCGCAGAGTGTAGCCGCTTTTTTGTTCAAAAAGCAAGCTTTCTAACCAAATGTGAACAAAAAGAAAGTTTCACAATAAGTTGTTATATCACATTAACTTTTTAACAAGTCTTTGAACAATTTCGAGATCTTAGCAACACAATTTTTATCCAAGCCATACTATGCTTAGGGTAAAGATAATCCACATAAGGGCGTGGTTATGAAATACAAACATATCCTTGTTGCACTCGAACTGTCAGATGAAAGCACCGTGCTTATCGACAGAGCGGTATCAATGGCAAACTATCTCGACTCCGATATATCCTTTATTCATATTGATGGTACGCACGGAGAAATCTATCGTGAGCTTGTAGACATCAAAGAAAACCCGGATCAAAGGCCGTTGAATGAGCATTCAATGGAATGTTTAAAAACATTTAGTGATTACATGGATTACCCACTTAAACATTTCTTCGTAGGTACTGGCGACTTGGCTGATAAATTAGAGGTCACCATTAAAGAGCAAGAAGTGGATCTTCTGATTTGTGGTCACCACCAAGATTTCTGGAGCAAGATTATTTCTTACTCCAGACACTTAATTAACAAGTCACCGGTGGATATTCTAGTCGTCCCTATTCATGATTAGTAAAAAGTAACGCTTCCCAAAACCACCAATTTATTTGGTGGTTTTTTATTGATATTGAAACAGCTTAAACAGTTTTCCAAACTAGCTTGGCGATCATTTATGAGTTACATTTTCTAACCAACCCGCGCTCCTACTGGGCATGGTTATTTAGATAGCAAGGATCCCTATGGCAAATAAAAAAGTACTCATTCTCTTTGCTCATCCTTCCCAGCATCGTTCAGAAGTGAATACTCCACTTTTCAAAGAAGCTCAAAAAATTGAAGGCGTGACATGTGTTGATCTCTATGGCGAATACCCTCGTTTCGATATTAATATCGACCGTGAGCAGCAACGCTTACGTGAGCATGACGTGGTGATTTTCCAATTTCCACTATATTGGTATTCAACGCCTGCGATTTTAAAAGAGTGGCAAGATCTGGTTTTGGAATATGGCTTTGCTTACGGTACAGATGGCACAGCACTGCAAGGTAAGACCATGCTTTGTGTGCTGTCTGCAGGGGGTAAAGAAGAAGCTTATAAGGCAGAGGGCTACAACCACTTTACGATTCGTCAACTGCTTGCGCCTATTGAACAAATGTCCGCACTGACCGGCATGAACTACATTGCCCCTCTCGCGATGTTTGGCGCACGTACAGCAGATGAAGAAGGGCGAATCCCTCGTCATGTCGAGCGGTACAAGAGCCTGCTAACAGCTTTAGTCGAAGATAGGTTGGATGTTGAAGCTGCGGCGTCATTAATCAAGCTTAACAGCGCATTGCCAGAGCTCATTAAGGAGGCTTCATGACAGGGATATTCTTACAAGCCTTCGTATATTTGATTGCTGCTGTAATTGCAGTCCCACTTGCTAAGCGTTTGGGACTTGGGTCCGTTTTAGGCTATCTCATCGCAGGTGTGGTCATTGGCCCAATTATCGGTTTAGTCGGTGAAGAAACAACAACAATCCAGCACTTTGCCGAGTTTGGCGTGGTGATGATGCTGTTTCTCGTCGGTTTAGAGCTCGAACCCAAAATGTTGTGGGCGATGCGCAATCGCTTAATGGGTTTAGGAGGTCTGCAAGTCGGTGGTACCGTCGCGGCGATTATGGGTATTGCCTTGTACTTTGACCAGCCTTGGACCATAGCCTTAGCCATAGGTTTGATCTTCGCCCTCTCTTCTACTGCGATTGTTTTGCAAACTTTTAGCGAAAAAGGATTAACGAAGACGGAAGGTGGACAAAACGCTTTCTCCGTGTTGCTTTTTCAAGATATTGCAGTGATACCAATGTTGGCGTTCATTCCTCTATTGGCCTTACCTGAATTAATTGAACAGGCACAGTCCGCGGCTCAAACAGCCGCAGCGCACCATGAAGAATTAAGCCTCGTTGCGGGGTTGCCAGGCTGGGCATACGGCATCGTAATCACAGCATCGATTGCAATCGTCGTCGTTGGTGGACACTTTTTAAGTCGACCTCTGCTCAATTATGTGGCTAGCTCTGGTTTGCGAGAAATCTTTACCGCAACTGCACTCATGCTTGTCATTGGTATCGCTGCACTAATGAGTTTAGTGGGCTTATCTCCTGCCTTAGGAACCTTCTTGGCTGGCGTTGTATTGGCGAACAGTGAATTCCGCCACGAGTTAGAATCCAATATCGAACCATTTAAAGGTCTATTGTTAGGTCTGTTCTTTATTACCGTTGGCGCAGGGATCAACTTCTCGGTCCTTTTTGGTGATTTCTGGTTGGTCATGGCATTGACCATTGGCGTGATGGTTTTGAAAGCCTTGGTGCTGTTTATTCTTGCACTGATATTTAGGGTGAAAGGCAGCAACCGCTGGCTGTTTACCCTAAGCTTGGCTCAAGCAGGTGAATTCGGCTTTGTGCTTCTAAGCTTTTCAGTGCAAAACCACGTCATCCCATTTGAACTCTCACAAACTCTTGCGTTAGTGGTTGCGATTTCGATGTTCCTGACACCAGGTTTGTTTATTCTGTTTGATAGAGTGATTCTGCCGCGCTTTGAAAGCCAGTCAAATGAACGCGAAAGCGATACGATTGAGGAAACAGGCACGGTGATCATCGCCGGCATCGGCCGCTTTGGACAAATAGTGAATCGCCTATTGGTATCAAACGGCGTGACTACCGTGGTACTTGACCATCAATCTGACCAAGTCGATAACATGCGCCAGATTGGCACTCGCGCCTATTTTGGCGACGCGACTCGACCAGATATGCTACATACAGCCGGCATTGAGCACGCCGCTGCGTTGGTTGTGGCGATTGATAACCAAGAATCGAGTGTAGAACTGGTGAAGTACGTTAAGCACACGTACCCAAAAGTAACAGTGATTGCACGTGCCTTTGACCGTGGACATGGCTATCTTTTGCGTCAAGCGGGGGCTGATATTATTGAATCAGAGACCTACCATTCTGCATTGGAGATGGGCGGTCACACAATGAAAGCCCTTGGCATTCACCCCTTCTTTGTTGAACAACAGAAGGCGACATATAAGCGTGTTGAAGCACGTAAGTCAGAAATACTTTACAAAGCTTGGGAAGATGATTCTGAAGGTGAACGCTATGACAACAATTTCCGACAACTGTTTATTCAGTTAGAGGAGAAAATGGCGGAAGAGATGCAAAAAGATCGTCATGACAAACTATCGCGGTCAGAACGTGGTTGGACACCGCCACCTAAAGGTTACGCAGATGACTTTAATGAAGATAACGTCCAAGAGCTAACACCACCAAGAGAAGAGCCTATCCAACGATAACGCACTCCATATTAAAAACCTCCCGCTTGGGAGGTTTTTATTTTTTCAGTACAGAGCCACACGCCGTGCAGGATAAAATGATCTTCTCGATATTACATAAGATCATTCATTAAAATCTCATACTCTTCGTTTGCTTCTTCCACTAAATGAGAAAGCTCTAACGCATCAGTAACTGCAAGATTGAACTGCCACGGAGTTGTGTCTTCTTTACCACAGATTCGAGTTTCACACCCACGACTCTCAAAAGACAAATCATCAAACTCTGTGGTGTGGCGCTCTTGAAGTTCAACAATCTCAACTTCTAATTTACCAACAGGGTTGACTTTAACGTGGGCATGTAACTCCGAACTGTTAGACAAACAATAATCTCTATGAACCGCAATCATGGCCGCCTCCTTGGTCTGCCAACTGACAACTCAACATTGAGTGTAGACGAGGGATTTTGAACGTGGCGTGAAATAATAATGAAGATTGATCTGTCTCATTAGAACAGACAATTGTTGTCATGAAGGCATTAGCCAGCATGAATCTCATCTGATTTAAATTGTTCTGAGATCGTAATAGTTGGCATTTACCGAGACTTTCCCTATTATCGAAACAAAATTACTGTGGTCATTCTTTAGAGGTCAGTATGGAGCTTGAAGCCGTTGCTAAAGCACTAAAAGAGTTAGGGCATCCGACTCGTTTAAGTATTTACAAAGAAGTCGTCAAAGCGGGATACAAAGGTATCGCGGTAGGCGGCGTACAAGAAAAGCTTGGCATTCCAGCATCCACTCTCTCTCATCATATCTCGAGCCTTGCTTCAGCCGGTCTTCTCACCCAGCGCCGTGAGGGTAGAACCCTTTTTTGTGTTGCAGAGTATCAGTGCTTAGATGACGTAATTGGTTTTTTAAAAGCAGAATGTTGCGTTAACGAGTGCTCATAAATTTCTAGCAAAAACGAGAGAGTTTGAGTTTATATTGAACTTCAGCAGAACGTGAATGACGATGAAAAACATACACACCGAAGTTGCTAACCTCGGTGTGTACATCTTCTACTTCGCGACGAGTAACATCGACGACTTAGATGGTACGATTAACTTACCGTCAGTTGGAATGATTTGTTCTGTCATCAAATCAACCCAATTACCATCGATTTTTAATGTCAAAGACTGTTGACGCTGTGATTTATTAAGCACCACAATACCTTTGTCACCTCGCTTAAGTACGAGCATGTCATCGTTACCTTCAAGAACACTCATCGGCTCGCCATGCGTCATATTATGGAACTGGATCATTTTTGCCATTCTCGGATCGCTCCATGCACCTTGCCATCTTGGCTGACCATTTTTACCTTTAATACCGCTGGTGTTTAAGTCGGTATAAATCAACGGCACACCACCATCTCGGCCTAGAATATAGGCATAAGCTAACCATTCGTTTTCCTCGTCCATGATGAGATCAAGAAAGACATCATTGTTAGGAATATCATGTGTGATAGCAAATGTAATCGCACGACCGGGAGACAGAGCCTGACCAAAACAATAGGGATCAATCAGAGACTTGAAGCTGCCCTTTTTAGCAAACGCCTTAAACATGGTTGAGAACAAAGGGAAATCGTACGCACCTAGGCGAGTTTCCTGTAGATACGGCTCAAGAAACAGCTGATACTCTTCTTCCGTCGCACCGCCATCGGTAATAATTTCACCAAATATATGCACATCCCGCGTGATGTCGTCTGTCCAAACACGCTTAAGATGCTCTAACGTCATGTGTTTCGCAGCGTCAATACGAAAACCTTTCACACCAATAGCTTTCAGCGCCTTTAGGTACGCTCGCTGCTGCTCAACAACATGGTCACAAACACGAAGAGTTGGCAAGCCAGGATCGGTTGGCCCACCTGTGATACGTCCGTTTTGAACCTGCCACTTATCTTTCCAGTCTTTGATGCCGAATGCTTCAACAAAGTCCTCTTCATCAAAAAGTGGTTGAGATAGATCGCCAAACAACGCTAGCGACTGATATTTCTGTTTGTTGTTCTGGTATTCCTCCAAGACCTCTTGTCTTGGGTACTGAAGGTCTCTGCGAAGGTGGGCCTCATTTGCCATATGGTTAAACACTACGTCGGCATAAACCCACACACCAACTTGCTCCAGTTCACGAACCATATGAATAAAATCTTTGGTATCACCCAAGGCATTATCGATAACACGATAATCCTGTGGTTGATAACGCTGCCACCAGCGCTCATCGTGTGCGCTTTTCATTGGTGGCGAAACCAACACAGAGCCATAACCAAGCTCGCGGATTTCTTTTGCTCGTTGGGCAATGTCAGCATACTTCCAATCAAACGCATGTAAGATAACGTTTGCACCGAATGATTGTGTTTCCTGTGAGCCACTCATGTTGTTCTCCTGCTCGTTTCCACTCACGATTACTTGTTTGCATTTTTTTGTGAGTGAATTCAATAATCGAAATTATAAAAGCTATTCATCAGAGGCACTCACCCTTTTAGCACTAACTCAAGGCTGAAATCGAAGGCGTAGCAACTCATCCATTGCACAGCGATAAATCGTTCTGAGTGAATAACGGGCACACAACATACAACCCAAATAGCCCAACACAAACCTAAAATATTGTTTTTATTGGCAAAAACATCAATCAAAAAAGATGCAACATAAGACCTACGTACGCCCTAAAATAGGCCCAAAGGATAAAAATAGCCAAGCCAACCCGTTTAGTAATCAATTGTTAATAAAACGAAACTGGCAGGTGGATCACGTTTGGCGCGTTTCAAAAATCCAGTAAATCACCATACCTAGCGTTAAAAGACTAAAGATTTCTGTTTGTATCTGTCCCGAAATGACTTCAAAATGCGAAACTTAGCTTATCTCTATGGGGTATGCTCTACCTTGGAGGATAATAATGAATATCAAAGAATTTTCTGACCTCGTCGGGCTATCTGCTCATACACTTCGATACTATGAAAAAATCGGTTTACTTAAACATGTCCATAGAAACGCGAGTGGACATCGAATGTATAGTTCGAAAGATCTAAACTGGATAAGCTTTGTTAAACGTTTAAAAGAAACTGCAATGCCACTTGAAGAGATTCTAGAATATGCCAAATTAAGGGAAGTCGGCTCTCAATCTGTACCACAACGTCAAGCCCTGTTAGAACAACACCAAGAAAACCTCAAACGCCACATTGAGCAACAGAAAAAGCACTTATCGGCTCTAGAAGAAAAAATTGCCTTGTATAAAAGCGGAAAAGTTCGTTGACTTAGAGTTAACTCTAACGATTAAGGTGTGTTTACGTTTATTCACTAGGAACATACCGATGGAACAATCACGCTTTAACAAAGGATTAGAACTACTCTCTCAAATTGATGGCGACGCTGGTCATAATGTCATCGAAACCTTACAAGATATTTGTCCAGATTTAGCTCAGTACACCATTGAGTATCCGTTTGGCGATATTTATGCTCGCCCGGGCTTAGACCTAAAATCGAGAGAAATCGCAACCGTCGCCGCGCTAACGGCTATGGGGAATTGCGCGCCGCAACTAAAAGTGCACTTAAATGCAGCGCTGAATGTAGGCTGTAGCGAGGATGAGATTAAAGAGATCATTTTGCAGATGTCCGTCTACGCAGGGTTTCCCGCGGCATTAAACGGCATGTTTGCATTCAAAGAAGTGTTAGCGGAAAGAGCAGAGTAATAACAACGTTGAAATCAATTTAACCGCAGTTAAAAACGGCCCTTGGGGTTCGGGCCGTGATTAAAACAACGAGTGAATTAGCGCTCAGGAGTTTCAAGCAGTTTAACCGCGCAATCTACCGCGTTGTTAATGCCTTGACTGCTCTCCAACTTGCCTGAACTTGCAGGACCAAGGGCACAAGAATACAAAGCCAGCTGCTTATCGAACGGCAGATCCAACTGTTCATAGAGATTTTGTCGGATTCTTGCATGTTGTTCTGGTTCTTGGTTAGCAAGGCTAATCAACGTTTCATAAATAAGCGTTTTCATGTCTTTCCCTTTTCACTTTATTGCACGGGGTGCATATATATTGTATCCATTTGGGAATCACAAATCAGAAGCTAGGTCACAGAACGCGTCGCTAAAAAAGTTTATGTGCGCGGTAAATTGCAATACAAACCTAAAGCCGTTTAGAAAAAGGGCAACCGATAACTCGATAGATCAGCCGATTAACTAGCATTCGCCGCTGTTTGTTTATAATCGTGTCCGATATAAACAAAAACGTCGCTGTATCAGCGACGTTTTATCTCGACTTTAGCTAATCGAACCTGTTTAGTTGAAGTGCACTAGCATTTCAACGTCATCACCTTGCTCTGGAGCCTGAAGAGCGAAGTACACGTACCCTGCTTCAGTAACAGGAATCGCAAGGTATTCATTGCTGCCTGCATAGTTGGACGCATACTCGTGCTGCTCTACTGTAGGCCAATGTTCCCTACTCGCGTATAGATCGACATTACCAGTTTGAGAGTGAGCCGTTAGCCATACACGAACCTCTTCAACACCTTCAGGCACATAAACTGCTGCATAACGCTGCTTGTGAACGGTAAGCATTTTGGCTTCACCAGACTCTAATACCACAGGTGCTAAATCATCTTGCACTTGGGTTGGCGGTGTTTGCGCTTCCACTTCTAACGCAGCCACAAGATTCACTGAGTCATAGCTATCACGTCCAGTTAAGCTGATGTAGTAACGACCCGCTTTAACGTAACCATCTTGCTTTGGTTCAAACACAATCTCTTCATTGCTGCCATCAGCATATTGACTCATTTCGAAATCATAGTAATGCGCGATTTTGTTGTAGCTCATGTAAAGATCCGCATCACCCGCACCCTCAATAGATACATTGAAGTTAACGGTGTTGGCTGGAACATCAACGTAGAACAGTTTTTCGCTGTATGCTTCGCCACTGAGCTGAAGGCTTTGGTTCGCCGTCAATTCAGTCACTTTTGCTTCAGGGCTTGTTGGTTCTGTTGGTTCTTCTGGGTCTGTATCAGGTTGCTCAGGTTCCACTTTTAATGTGTCCAACCAACGTTCAAACTCAGCATCGTATTGTTGACCTAAAGACGTCACCTGCTGTGCCCATTGTTCGAACTGGCCAGAGCGCGACAATGCCAACAAGCTTTCGACGTCTTGTGGATGATTTTCTAACATGAATCGAACAGCTAGATAACCCCAACGATAGATACGATTGGTATCGTGAGAGTACGTGGTATCAAACACAGTGGAAAGGCTCAGTTTACCATCTGCAATCAGCTCAATCGCAGCTTGGTAACCTTGCTTGTAATGCATGTATTCAGCAAAACCTTCTAGCCACCAAACAATATGACCATGAGCCAAGTTATCGCTGAACGAACCGTATTGGTTAAATCGTGCATCTAAATAGTGCGTGTATTCATGTTCTAGGTTCAAGATAGAGAGATCTTCACCATTCGCGTAGCGATAAGCGACGAAACGCGCAGTATTGTCCGCTTTTGAAGGGTCACCTTCTAGGTACTGACCACCGTTGTCCGTTGTATTACCAAATAGGAATGAAGAGTAATCAACGTAACTAGCGTTACTCGCGAATACCGCCACTTCAACACGATCATTCAAATCATCAGCGACAGGTTGATTACCCGTATTCGCAACTCGATGGAAGTCGGCTTCTTTTGCCGCTAGCACTTCACACGCTTTCGCTGCTTGAGCATCGGTCAGATCTTCAGAGCGAATAATGGCAGGTCCCTGACATTCAAAACGATTTGGCATTACACGTGCAGCTAAATCTTGCTTGGCTTGCTCAATATTCAGACCATTTAGGCCTTCTGGTGCGTAGTAGCTCATCATTTCAACGGCAGCAAGCCATAGTTTGTCATGCTCACTACCCAGTGGATAACGCTGCATCACCTGTTGCATTACTGCCAATGCTTTGCGTTTGGTCTCCTGATCTGGGCTCGCGAGCAAACGACCAGTTTCACGTAATGCATTGAAAACGATAAAGCTTGCATCCGTATCTAATGCCCAAGCATTATCAGATGCGAATTTCACCAACGTATCAATATGGTGTGTATTGTTTGCCATGTATCGGTAGAACGCATCGTTCGCCGCATGGCCTGCCATAGAGCGGAACAAGTTGTTTAAACCATCGACCCATTGCGTGTCCTGTGCGGTTTCACGATTAAAGTGCATCAACGCGGCCATCATGCTATCCATGGTCAGCGGCAACTGCTTAACGTTATCAACCATCAAAGTCAGGCTCTTCATTGCACCAACTTGTTCACGACCTTGATCCAAAGCATGAGGGTTGTTTAGGAATAGGTTCGTCGACTGAGCAAAACGCTGACTCAACGCTTGCGAAAACTCAGGTGTACCAGTACCAGCGTTGTAGCGAACGTAGTAGGCCGCTCGAATAAATTCGCCTAGGTTCTCTAGAATACGAGCTTGATCTGCTTCACCACGATAGCGAGCGATTTCTTGATCCAGCGCGACTTGGATACGGCTTAGGCTCGCTTCACTATAGATATCATTCAGCGTTTCTGAAGGTGCTGAAAACCATGCGTGGTAGCAATCATACTCAGCACCAGAAACGGCAGTAGCCAGATCTCGCGATTGTTGTAAATCAGCAACAGCACACTGATTTTGTGCAAAAGAGAAGCCAGACACACTCGCTAGCATACAAGCAAGCGCCAAACGATGGCGCGGGAAAAAACGGATATGAGACATAACAACACTCATTGATTATTAACATACATTGAGTGGGGGTTTATATTCTTTACAGCTCAAACAGTGAAATCAGTGTCATAAAATTTATGAAACCGCTCCCAAAAATAGGTCTTTTACTCTAATTAAATGGGAGCAATCCCACTCCAAAAAAACTCACAATTATCAATAAAAACATTAATTTACCTTTTTCTAAATAACGACTTTATGAGGAAAATTGCCCTTAAACGCCCCCCTTAACTCTTCCAGATAGAGTTCACGACAATCAAAGGTTCTAAATTAAATTTTGATGCTTGATACCATCTATTTTTATTTGTGACTCATACCCAATAAGTCATAGAGTGCATATCAAAAGGTTGGCATTAATGGTAAATTCTCCGCCAAATCAAACACATTTACTCCTCCAGTCATTGATGAGTGAATAAAGCAGATATTTGGCTAGGGATAATACATGTCACTTTGGGGATTTTGGGGAGCGGGGATTGCCTACTTCATGACAACGTTTGCCTTTGTTTTTGGCGGCATTTTTTGGTTATGTTCTGAAGGTAATACATTAAGAGAAACAAAGCGCCAATCATCAATAATGTCCGGGGTTATTGCTTGTACTATTGGAACTTGGGTGCTTGCTTTTGGTGTTTACGTTTACGGTTACTTTTGGGATAACTCTTCTCACTATTATTTTTATTTGCTCGCTCCATGGGGACTTGCCATTTTTGGGGTAAAACTTCGTAACCGCTGGGTTAAGCAATACGCGCGTGTAAAACACGCAAAAGAAGAACAGTGGCAAAAGCACTGGCGAGAATTATTAGGGGAAGATACTGAAGAGCTTCCACCATATACACATGATTACGAGCTCTACTCGGGCATTTGGCAAGCCAATGAAGCGCTCCAAGAACAGTGTTTTGCAGCCCTTCCTCACGGGAAAGCAGTCTACGAGAGAGTGAAAGCCTTCCAAACGATGGCCTCCCCCGCTGGTGACATAAACAATCAAGTTTTGCTGAGTAAACTCGATCAACTAGAGGATGAAATCATTCAAGTTCTTGAGCAACACTCGCAAAAGAAAGTAAGCATTGAAACTGGCGCAGGTACTTTACACAAAGAGTCAAAACGCAATGTTTATCACCATGAGAATGGCCCAACAGAAGAGCAACTGTACGACTCAATCAACCTCCAACATGATTTGGATCGAGAGCTACGCAACATTATCTATGATCGGCTCGGTTACGATGGCGAAGATGAGTACTTTTTCCTCCAAGCGCCACTCGAAGAGCTTACCGAGAATGAAACCGCAATCAACTGGATGCTCTGGGGGTTAGTAAGCAACCATTTTGCTGTTGACCCATACCAAACGGCGTTGGATCTCAGCCTAATGAATGCGGAACCAAGATGGGGGCAAAATGAACGGTTTGTAATGATTACGGCTCAATAAACGCAAGTACTAAGTCTAATTTTAATACAACCTATTCTGAGACCACCCTCGCGTTGGTTAACTTAGCCAGTAAGCGGCCAACGCGATCGCGCATTTCACGTCTATCGACAATCATATCTAGCGCACCATGCGCTAGTAAAAATTCACTTCGCTGAAACTCGTCTGGTAACTTTTCACGTACCGTTTGCTCAATGACACGTCTTCCCGCAAAGCCAATACTTGCTTTAGGTTCACCAATATTGATGTCTCCTAACATGGCTAAACTCGCCGAGACGCCACCATAAGTTTGGTCCGTCAATACTGAGATATAGGGTAATCTGTGCTCAGATAAGTGGTTTAACGCGGCGCTGGTTTTTGACATTTGCATTAGTGCCACCAAAGACTCTTGCATGCGCGCCCCTCCGCAAGCGTTAAAACATACTAACCCAGATTTTGTATTAATTGCGCTTTCAATTGCTCGGACAAACTTCTCGCCAACCACTGCGCCCATCGAGCCTGCCATGAAAGAGAATTCGAATGCACACGCAACAACAGGCAGCCCCAATAACTTGCCCTGCATCACCACCAACGCATCTTTTTCTCCAGTCGTTTTCTGCGCTAAAGCAATTCGCTCTTTATATCGCTTTAAGTCTTTAAAACCCAAAATATCTTGTGGCTCCAACTCACTTGCCAACTCTTGTTGTGTTCCATGGTCCAGAAAAGAGATCAACCTTTGACGCGCAGCCATTCTCATGTGATATGAGCATTTAGGGCATACTTCCAAATTTTCTTTTAACGCGGCACGATAAAGTATTTGTTCACACTCAGGACACTTTGTCCAAACGCCCTCAGGGATAGACGCTTTGCGCGAACCTATTATATTTTTATTCTCAAATAACCGTTCTAACCAGCTCATAAATTCACCACTATTGATTACGTTCTAGCGCGATATCTCGTTGTTTGTTCGCTTAAACTTGTAAATAAAATTGTATGTAACTTAGTACAGGGATAAAGTGCGATATGCTGGCTTGATAATCCAATAAAGTGGGATAATGAAATGTTTGATAACGTTGACCAAATCTGGTTAAAAAGTTTTCACTGTGTTTATGAGAACAACAGCTTTAAGCGAGCCGCTGAGTGTTTGAATATACCAACATCAAATATCAGCCGACACATTGCCCTGCTTGAAGAAAAGTTAAACATTAGGTTGTTCAATAGAACAACAAGGCGAATGACGCCTACCGAGGCTGGAGAAGAGCTCTATAGCAGCACTCGTCCGTTATTGGAGCAACTCAACGCCGCACTAGAAACGGTAACGCGCCACTCGCACACGGTAACAGGGGAACTGCGAATTCTTATGCCAGACACACCTGTACTGGCCAAAGCGGTTGTCACCTTTTGCACGCAATACCCGTCAATCTCTTTGTCTTGCGATACAACGCTAAACCCTAAAGATGATGTTATTGACAGCTTTGATGTCATTTTGAGTTTTCATAGAGGGACTTTGTCAGACAGTAACTGGGTGGCGAGAGAGATAAAACGCTGGCCCAGTGCCATTTTAGCCGCGCCTCAACTAATTGAGAAATACGCCACCCCTTACAAAATTACGGATCTAAGTCATGTTCCCTGCATCACGACGCTTACCGCAGTAAATGGTGCACCATGGGTATTCAGAAACCCTGTTGGGGGCCATATTACTCAAACTGTGCAATCTTCATTCAAAGTAAACAGCGGTCATCTCGCCAGATATGGCGCGTTATTAGGGCTTGGATACGCAATATTGCCAATTGAGTCATGCCAAAATGAGATCAAAAATGGTGAGCTAGAAATCGTCACTCTAGAGTACGAACCTGAGGATTTAGTGCTTTACGCCTTTTACTCGTCAAGAAAACATGTAGCTAAGAAAATATCTATGTTTGTTGAACATTTAAAGCAAAACGCAAAACTTAACGCCTAGCTAAGCTTTACTCAACTAATTTATCGTATTCTGTTTTATCGTCTAGAAAGGACAAACACCGCTAAGCGATTTGAGACTCGATTTTTTCAAATAAAAAAGCCAGCAATTAACATTTACTGGCTTTTATTAAAGAGGGTCAGTTGGCGTTTAGATTCTAAACGCTCCTACGTGACGATCGAGTGTTCGCGATAGCTCCGCGAGTTGTTGACTTGATTCTTCTAGTTGCTCACTCGCTGTTAGCGCACTTTTCACTGAGTGGCTGACGGTATCCATGTTCATATTAATTTCGTTTGCTACCGTTGATTGCTGTTCTGTTGCGGTTGCTACTTGAGTATTGATATCTGAAATAGTCGTCACTTGTGCAGCTATTGCTTCTAAAGCCTGTCGAGCTAACTCAGTTTCTGCCGTTCCTTCTTCAATAAGAGTCTTACTATTACTCATTGAATTCACCGCACTTTGAGCTTCAGTTTGTAGCTGGTGAATCATATTGTCAATTTCATCGGTAGAATGAGCCGTTTTAGTCGCTAGGTTGCGAACTTCATCAGCGACTACTGCAAAACCTCGGCCGGCATCACCAGCGCGTGCCGCTTCGATAGCCGCATTGAGAGCCAATAGATTGGTTTGCTCCGAAATACCTCTAATCACCTCTAGAATACTACCAATCGACTGAGTATTTTCAGCAAGACTCACGATAATGTTGGAAGTGCTGTTCATCTCGTTTTCAAGATTAGTCATCGCCGTTTTGGTTCTTTCTAGCGTCGTGTAGCCATCTTGCGCTTCATTACTTGCTGCACTCGCAGCATTTGCCGCTCCGGCAGCATTGGAGGCAATTTCATTGACCGTCGCAATCATTTCGTTCATGGATGTGACAACCAGCATGGTTTGCTCGTTCTGCTCTTGCCCTCTTGTGAGCGCTTGTTGAGATTGCCCACGCAAAGCGACAGCTGAACTATTAAGCTCCACACCAGTATTTACAACTTGTGTAATAATCTCATGTACTTTCCCAACAAAAACGTTGAAAGCAGAAGAAATTTGCGCGACTTCGTCATTACCTTTCGCTGGCAAACGAACGGTTAAGTCTCCGTCTCCTTTTGAGATGTCTTGTAGAGCGTCTTTAAGCGCAGAAAGCGGTCTCATCAGTTTATTTAGCAGAAGTGACAGAATCAAAACACACATAACGAAGATCGCCACCATAGAGATCAACTGGTAAGTAATAATTCCATTCGTCGCTTGGCTCACTTCAGTAATAGGAATACCGATATCAAAAGTACCGTATAACTGACCATCCACATAAATTGGTGCCATGATGTCAAACACCCATACTTTCTGGACATCGGCATACCACTTTGAGTACTGTTGAACACCTCTCGTCGCGCCTTCAACAGTATATTCATCGTTATAGGTTTTGTTCAACTTGTGCTTATCACTGTGGGCTACTGCCGTCACGTTACGATCAATTACAACGGCATAGCTCACGTCTGAACGTTGTTTCAGCCCCTCAACAAGCGATTGTAAATCTTGCATTGGATTAGCTGAGTTCTCCAAAATATAACTCGCATTTCCCGCTAGAAACTCAGCTTGAACTTGGGATTTGTTTAAGATGATGTCATCGATTTTCTGACTCGAAATTAGGTACGTTGATGCCATACTCGCCACGACAGCAATACCAAACATGGCGCAGACTGCTAATAAGATGATTCTTTTCATTATAATTGTCTCAATACAATTCAATTGATGCTCATTAATCGAGCGCTAAGCCTTTCTTCTCCAAAACCAACCAAACTGCATTTTGGGTCTGTTTGGCAGAGCAAGACATAACTTTATAACTATGTATCTGCTTGGTTCCCGATTACTTTAGACAGAAGGAAAAAAAGTCTTCAAAACGTCACATTTCTACGAGGTTTGGCGAAGGGACGAGTACGCAAAAGGAAACGTTTGCATAGTTAAATTTAACTATGCGACCAAATTGGTATCGAACATTAAAGAAAAGACTTCTAATTAGCGTTTTGACCGTCGGGAGCACTGTGGTCAGTGCTCCCGTTTTATCATTTAGTATCTCAGGTTCAGATATTAGAGCCACAATTGCAGCGGTTGTAATCCGAGATGCTTGGTGAAGCGAGAATGACTTGGTTTGTAGATATGGCAGCGATGTCAGATCGAGTGATTCTCAATCAAGAATCGGCAGCAAAATAGGCAAACCAAGGCATGAAGCCATTGCCCATAAAAAAAGAAAGGAAAAAAATCTTTACCACAGAGTTTAACTTGTCAGCGATATGTATCCATGCATACCCATGTATAAACCAACTGCACTGATCAAGACGCCCGATAAGTAAGGAGCTCGACGTGCAACATCATTCAAACCGCTCCATTTAGATGTCGCTTTTTGCACGCCCACTGCTGCCACAACGCCAACAGCAACCAGAGTCAAGGCTAAGCCAATACTGAATGACACAACTAAAGTCGCACCAAGAGTCATTGCCTTAAGCTGCAAACAGATAAGCAAAACCGTTACCGCAGCAGGGCATGGAATCAAACCGCCCGTTAATCCAAACAGCAGAATTTGCCCATTCGTCACGTCTCGATTCTCAAAGCGTTTTTGAATGTCTAAAGCGTGAGCGCGTTCGTGAGCATCTTGATATTCCTTATCTTCGCTTTCTAAATGAGAACCAGAACGGAAATGTACATCAAAGTCATGGGTATGATCATGGTGCCCGATGATCAAAGTGACAGAAAGTCCATTAGAGACTTCAATGCAAGACGCCGATTCCAAGTATCCATCACGCTCTATAAAGTGATAGATATCAGCAGGTTGATAACCATCACTCGATACCGAAACCTTGATACCTTCAGCAGTTAAAGGTTTACCGCTGAGTGTTCGCAATTGGAAACGGTGATGCTCCCCTTCCTGTGTAATCGAAAGCGAAACATGCCCATGTCCTGTATCCACAACTTGCGTCGTCCAGTCGCGAGCATGATCCTGAGCTTTGTTCCAAGCTCGCTCATCGCTCCATGTCCGCCAAAACATCCATACGCCGGTTGTCACGATAATGACCCCAGAGATAAGTTGCATCCATGGTTCAGCCGCTTCAGCGGTGAATTTCTGGCTAATATACATCCCGCCAACAGCGATTAACCATACAATTATAGTGTGAGAAAGTGTGGCAGCTAAACCCAGCATCACGGCTTGTTTGACCGTTCCTTTCACCGCGACAATGAACGCCGCCATCATCGTTTTAGAGTGCCCAGGTTCTAAACCATGCAAGGCGCCAAGCAAAATGGCACTGGGAATAAAGAACCACCCATTACCTTGTTGTAGTAACGCGACAAAATCCATTGTTGTTCTCTGTTGTTGATTCTAATTTATCGCAAACTATACTCCCCCCTAGTATTAAATACTACCCCCCAGTATAAATTGAGTGCTACATTATCAGTTAGAATAACTCGGCCCGTAACTTAAAGAAGATAAGACATGTCGCATACAACCAGAGATCAAAAGAAGCTCAACACTCGAGTCAGTAAAATACAGGGTCAGGTAAATGGACTTAAAAAAATGCTGGAAGAAGAGCATGAATGCCAAGATGTGTTGCAGCAGATTGCCGCTATTCGGGGAGCAGTAAATGGTTTGATGCGAGAAGTAATTAAAGGTCACTTACTTGAACACGTCGTACTTGAGGAAGACAAAACTCAACGTGAAAAAGATATGGAAGTCGTATTAAAAGTACTGGACTCTTATATAAAGTAACCCTACTTCGCTAGAGTAAAATCACTAGAGTTAAACTCGAATAGAACCTTTATAGGTAATCTCTTACTAAGCGGGAAATAACAATTCCATTTCATATTGATTAAGTTGAAAACGGAACCTATATCGGTTCAATTTAAATAGTTTATTTATAAGAACTAAAACGGCCCAAACATAGGGCCGTTCATATTATTAAAAAACTCTAAACTATCTGATAAAAATACATATTGTGATAGGTTTTTACTTTATGGAAGAGTACAAGTAAACCTTTATACCTCTTGTAATTCGACGTGCTTAGCGCTGTAAGATTTTGTAAATGCAACACACCCCAAAAGTACAGCAAGTGGTAACACAGGATCAAAGATTGAACCATGAGATCCGAAGAATAAGTTAAGAATCATGACTAATGAACCACCAATAGCCCAAGCAATTGTTGTTGGAATAGTCCAAATAATGAGTTGTTTCTTAACCTCAGTCACCCCCATTAATCGATTAACAATATGGAATAGCGAGTCATTAAAGTAGCCAGCAAATAGAGATCCCATCGTAGCTGCCGTCGCTGCGAATAAAAGGTTAACGTCAGGAATATTCACTAAAACTGGGGCAGATATAGAAGCAGCGGTTATCATGGAGACTGTACCAGAGCCCTGAATAATACGAACTAACGTCGCAATAATAAATGGAATCATAACCGCAGAAATAGGAAGCCCTGCAACTTGGTTGGCAATCTCTGCGCCCGCACCCGTTTCACGCAATACGGCACCTAACGCGCCACCAGCTCCTGTTACTAACAAAATGATGCCACAAGTGGAGATTCCTTGTTCCATCTTTTCATTCGCTTCTTCTTTGGTAAGGTTATTACCCAATGTGTAAACCGCTAGTAACGTCGCTATTGATAGTGCAATAGTAGGGCTGCCGATAAAAGCGATAAATTGACCAAATGTTGTTGCAGTCAGCCCTTCGAAACCGAAAGTCCCCTCTAATAAACCCATCACTGATTTCGCAAGTATAAGTAAAATTGGGATAATAATTGGAGCGATAGATTTACTTAAAGATGGTAGGTCTTTCGCTTCTTTACTTGCAATGTACTCTTTGTGATCATTAATCAGTTGCTCACTAGACTTCGAGAAATGTTCGGTTGGAATGAATTCAGGAAACTGCTTTTCTAACCATCTTGCATACCAAACAATACCCATGACACAAGGCGCTGCGATCATCAAACCAAAACCTAACATGCTGGCAAGATCGACACCAAAGATACCAGCAACGCCCAAAGGCCCTGGAGTCGGCGGAATAGCGTGATGCGCTACGACCAAGCCGCCCGCCAGAGCAACCGTAAGCGTTAAAATCGAGCGATTGGACGTTTTTGACAAAGACTTCGCTATTGGATAAAGAATGATAAGCGCGCTATCCACAAAGATTGGGATGCTAACAATATAGCCAGTTACAGCAAGAGCGGCCTCTTCTTTCTTTTTTCCTAACCACTTTATAAAATTATAGGCAATACTTTCTCCTGCTCCAGAAGCCTCTAAAATAGCCCCCATCATAACGCCGAGACCGATGACAATCCCTATACCGCCTAATGTTCCACCAAATCCTTTGCTAACGGTCGCAATCGTGTCGTCAACACTTAACCCACCAATAATACCTGCGATACATGCCGCAATTAACATCGCAATTAACACATGTACTTTTGTACGTAACACAAGAAAAACAAGGACTGATACGGCTACTATTAGTCCAATTACTGAGGTTGGTAACATTAGACAATCTCCATATTGTTAACAGAAATAAATTGTTGTAATACATCCTTGAAATTACTGTCTGCTTTAAATCCAAGCTCCAGTTCTTTAGTACAATCAATTTTTTGTGGCCAACTACTCACAATACGATCAATACCCGCATCATGCTCATAGGTAATATAATTAGAAAGTTGTTTACCCGTTAGAGTGTCCATTGTTTGAATCATCTCAGCTGGTGTAGTTTGAATACCAGGTAAATTAAGCGTTCTATAGGACAGATTATTTAACTGCTCATAAGGCATTAGCCCTGCATATTGAATATTGTCCACCACTCTAGACGGGCTCGATATCCAAAGTTTTAGCGTAGGGTCTACAGGACAATTTGATTCTTGAGCATTCAAAGGCTCACGAATAATTCCGCTTACGAAAGAGCTAGCGGCAAGGTTTGGTTTCCCAGGGCGAATACAAATAGTCGGTAAACGTACGGATACAGCTTTAACAAAGCCTTTACGGGCATAGTCGTTAACCAATAACTCACCTATGGCTTTTTGCGTCCCGTAGGATGACTGAGGATGAAGTGCTGTTATTGGTGTAATCGTTTCCGGAAGATCACCACCAAAGACAGCTAAAGATGAAGCAAACGTAAAACGAATATTAGGGTTTACTTTACGGCAACGCTCAAGCAATAACTGTGTGGTCGTCAGGTTTACAGCTACGCCTAAATCAAAATCTTGCTCAGCATGGCTCGATACAATTGCCGCTAAATGAAAAATGTGTGTCGTTTCGGCAGTAATAACTTGGTCTATATTTTCTCGCTTTGTCATATCCATGACTAAAGAAACGACTCGGTCATCAATGCCCTCTAAGCGCGACTTTTGAATGTCGACAATAGTAATACTTTCAGCTTTGTTTTCTTTTAGTAGTGATTTGGCAAGTAGGGTTCCGAGAAAACCCGCCCCTCCAGTTATGATAATATTCATAGTCACGACCCTTTGTTTTTGTAATTGGTTTCAAGTTATTTATGGATAGAAATTAAAATTGTTATAGGTATGGTTTAACCCAACTAAGGCCCAGCTGCGTGCTATGCCTTGGGTTGTATTCACAACCGATCCAGCCTTGGTAACCAGAGTCATCCAAAACATTGAATAGGTGTGGGTAATTCAGTTCGCCTTCCGATGGTTCGTGCCTTTCAGGCACAGAAGCAATTTGAATATGGCCTGTGTATGGCGCCACATCGCGAATCAACGTACTCAGATCACCGTCCATAATTTGTGCGTGATAGAGATCGAGCTGCAATTTCACGTTTGGACGAGCCACTTGTTTGATGAGTTCCACCGCTTCACGTTGATGTGCAACAAAGTAGTTCGGTACATCGCGATTGTTGAGTGGCTCAATCATCAGCTCAACACCTTGTTCGGCAAACTTATCCGCTGCATAACGAATGTTTGAGATAAAGGTTTCAATATGCTGATCACGAGTGAAGCGTGAATCAACAATGCCAGACATAGCGTGAACCTTTTTACAGTTCAGTGCCTTGGCGTACATCAGCGCAGTCTCGACGCTCGTTTTAAATTCATCCTCACGCCCCGGAATAGCTGCAAAACCTCGTTCACCTGCATCCCAATCACCTGGAGGCATGTTGAATAACGCTTGCTCAAAACCAAACTGCTGTATCTTGCTTGCTAGTTCTTGCGCTTCGAATGCGTATGGAAAAAGGTATTCCACCGCTTTGAAGCCCGCTTGGTGTGCTTTTTCGAAACGATCTAGAAAAGGAACTTCTGTGAATAACATTGTCAGATTTGCCGCGAATTTAGCCATTACTTACCTCTCCCTTTTAGGTCTTGAATCTCAGTATCCGTTAAGTAGCGGATGTTGCTATCTTTAAGAATGAACGCTAGCTTCGCTGTCTCTTCTAGCTCTTCTGCGTTATCCACTGCATCTTCAAAGTCCGTACCCGTGATCACTGGACCATGGTTCGCCAGGAGGAAAGCTCGGTAGTCACTAGCCCGCTGCGCAAGTTCTTCAGCAATCTGAGGGTCGCCCGGGCGCAGGTACGGAATCACTGGCAGTTCGCCAATGCGCATTACAAAGTAAGGTGTAAAAGCTTTGATGGCATTCTCGCGATCTAGACCTTCAAGACAAGAAAGCGCCGTCAAGTAAGTAGAATGCAGATGCACAATCGCATTACACTTTGAGTTATTTCGATAAATCGCCAGATGAAAAGCCACTTCTTTTGATGGCTTTTCACCAGAGATATGGTTGCCATCAATATCCACAACCGAAAGCTCTTCAGCAATCAAGCGGCCGAACGAAGAACCAGTTGGCGTTGCCAGAAAGTGTCCATTAGGCAGTTTTAGAGAAAGGTTGCCAGCGCCGCCAGTCGCATAGCCACGTTCAAACATAGAGCGCGCCATAGTGACCATTTGCTCTCGCAGTTGTTGTTCTGTCATCAATTCTTTATTCATCACAACCTCACCTATTCAAAAAACGACTGTGCTTTGGCAAAGAAGTGTTCATCGCCGAAGTTGCCCGATTTCAGAGCCAAAGAAAGCTCGCCTTCAAGTGACTTCACCCAAGGTACACCTGGTGCGATTTGAGGACCGATATGAAAACCTTTTACGGCTAGGCTTTGGGTTACAACCCCTGAGGTTTCCCCACCCGCAACGATGAAATTTTTCACACCGTGCTGCTGAAGTTTGATTGCAAGTTGGCTAAAGAATTGTTCAACCGCGTGGCTTGAAGCATGCGCGCCAAACTCTTGTTGAATCGCTTTTAACGCCGCTGCATCTGCGGTTGCGTAAACCAGTGGTGCGAACTCGCTTTCGATGTTGGTCATGACCCAATCAAACACTTGATTTGAGTAGTCTTCTTCCGTCAGACACGCCTTCACATCAATAGCAAAGTGTGGCGCTTTTTCTTTGTAAACAGCGACCTGTTGGTTGGTCATGACAGAACAAGATCCAGATAACACAACGGTTGGTGCTTTTTTAGGGTTCCCCTCTTGCTTCGCATCACTTTGATCTTCAAGGCTCTCTATCCAGTTCTTAGCAATACCCGCAGCCAAACCAGAACCACCAGTTACCAGTTTTAGAGACTTCGCCGCTTGGCCAAGTGTGACTAGATGCTCTGCATTGAATGCATCAACCACTGCGTAGCGGTTGCCTTGTACTTTTAGCTCTTCAAAGCGCTCAATTACCGCTTTTGGACCTTGTTCAATTATTTGGAAGTTCACCAGGCCAGATTTGCCTTGAGATTGAGCATCCATCATACGAACTAGGCTTGAATCAGTCATTGGTGTCACAGGGTGATTACGCATACCTGAGTCGCTTAGCAAGTCTTGGAATACAAATAGATGGCCGTTGAAAACTGTGCGACCATTCACTGGTAATGATGGGCAGACAATGGTGAACGCTTCACCTAGCTCTGCAAGCAGTGCATCCGTTACAGGACCAATGTTACCTTCTGCTGTGCTGTCAAACGTTGAGCAGTACTTGAAGTAAAACTGCTGACAGCCATTTGCTTGCAGCCACTTAAGCGCCGCTACTGAATCCTCGATTGCCTCATCTACAGGACAAGAGCGAGATTTAAGACTGATCACGACCGCATCTGCGTTTACATCAATCTCTTCTTTTGGAATACCGTTAAGCTGAACTGTGCGCATGCCGTTTTCTACAAGAAAACCTGCGATGTCTGTTGCGCCAGTAAAGTCGTCTGCGATAACGCCTAATAACATCATTTTTTCTCCGTTTTACGTGCGCTTATTTCTGTTTGTTTTCTACACCTGGAAGCTCAATACCATCAAAAATCTTGATAACGGCACTGTCGTCCTCCTGGCCAAAACCAGCATTGCTTGCACTCAAAAACATGTTTAGTGCTGTGCTTGATAGAGGAAGTGGAAATTTGAGATCTTTTGCTGTGTCCGATACGAGGTTTAAATCTTTCACAAAGATGTCGACCATAGATTTAGGGGAGTAATCACCATCAACCACATGCTTCATGCGGTTCTCAAACATCCAAGAGTTACCCGCTGCATTCGTCACCACGTCGTACATCAGGTCAAGAGGAATGTTTGCACGTGCCGCTAATGCCATTGCTTCAGCACCAGCTGCGATATGAACACCTGCTAGCAATTGGTGGATAATCTTCACAGTTGCGCCTAGGCCAATCGCTTCACCGATGTTGTAGACTTTAGCTGCCGTTGCGTTGAGTACTGGTTCAAGTGCATCAAATGTGCTTTGCGCTCCCGACGCCATAATAGTCATCTCACCTAATTCGGCTTTTGCAGCACCACCAGATACCGGTGCATCAAGCATCACAAGATTGTGTTCTGCCAATTTCGCTTCAATTTGTTTTGCGTCTTCTGCTGAGATGGTTGCTGAAACCATTACTGGCGTATTCGGCTTAAGCGCTGTAGCAAGACCGGTTTTGAACAAGACCGTGTTAACTTGAGCTGCGTTCACAACAAGAACTAGAACCGAATCAAGCTTATCTGCAAACTCAACTGCATTTGTAGAAACAGCTTTTGCACCGAATGAACCTAACTCTTCAAGCGCTTGAGAATTTAAATCGAAACCATAGACATCTAGGCCTGCACGCACACATGACTTTGCGGCGCCCATTCCCATAGAGCCTAAACCGATAACACCTACAGATTGAACTTCACTCATAAAAACAATGCCTTCTGGTCTATTAAACTTTGTTAATTCTTGTTTGGTTGATGTGATTATATGTGAAGATTAATACTAAGACCTCGCTTTGAATCACATTTTTTCACACAAATTAACAATGTCGTGATATATACCTCTTTATGGGCAGAGATATTCCGAGCAGTTAACACAAGCGAAGGCTGTTCTTACAACGTTGAGAACATAATTCACAGATATTCACAACAAATGAAAAGATTGGTAGGATACTGAAAAACAAGAATATAGAAGTGAAACTATGATCCCAGCAGAACGTCAAAGAACCATATTATCCCTGTTATCACATCAAGAAGTGTTAAGCATTTCAGATTTAACCGACCACCTTGGCGTATCACATATGACCATTCGTCGTGATATCGTGAAGCTTGAATCATCAGGTAAAGTCGTTTCTGTTTCTGGTGGAGTGCAACTCGCTCAAGCTCTACATTCCGAACTTTCCCATGATGCGAAGGTCGAGCAACAAGCGGATGAAAAAATTCAAATTGGTAAGCTGGCGGCTACGTTAATTGGTCAAGACGCTACGATTTACTTGGATGCGGGAACAACCTCTCTAGAAATCGCCCATCAAATAGCAAATCGTAATGATCTTTTAGTGATCACCAATGACTTCTCTATTGCTGCTTTCCTTATGACGCACAGTGAATGTGAGCTTTACCACACTGGGGGAAAAATTGACCGCGAGAACCAATCCACCATTGGAGGAAAAGTCGCAGAGTTCTTGAATGGGCTAAATATTGATATCGCCTTTATTTCGACTTCATCTTGGAGCTTGAAAGGCTTATCAACACCTAATGAAAATAAAGTTCTCGTTAAAAAAGCAATCATCAAGGCGGCACAAACCAATTATCTGATCTCAGACTCAACTAAATACGGTCAGATAGCGAGCTTTCATGCATTAGACATCGAGCAATTGGACGGAATTATTACCGATCGAAACCTATCCGAAGTGGTCACTCAAGAATTAACGGATAAAGGATTACGTGTGTATAAAGAGTAACACTACCTAAACATCTGAGTTCGCGTAACTTTTATACTCGTTAATTTATAGGTGCTTCCAATATACATAGACCGTGCTGTGTACTTTCTGGCAGAAAACACATCCTTTTGTTTTCTAAATTACCAAATTACTGATTACATCTGGATATGGAAGCTCACTTCGCTTTATCGCTGCTCGTCACTTGTCATCAAAAATCAAATTCACCGCAATTGCCATCAAAACTAAGCCTGAGATTGGCAGCAAGACACCTAATGGTGAGCGCTCTATGTAAGGCAAGTTTTCCGCAATCAATAAGCCCCACTCAGGTTCTGGCGGCTTAACGCCAAGTCCGATAAAACTCAGAGACGTCAGGCTGAGCGTAATGTATGGCAAACGCAGAAACGCGTGACGAATCAATGGCGGCAGCACATAAGGTAACAAGTAGTAACGGAGTACTCGCCACTGACTGGTTCCCCAAATGGGCGCAAGATGCGTGTAAGGCTGCGCTTTGGCTTCCATCAACAAGCTCGCACAGTGCGCCGCTAATGGTGCCCATGACACCATAACAATCGCAATCAAAGCGCTGTTTGGGTTCATCCCCGTTAGACCAGCAATCAGCAGACCCGCCACAATGTATGGCACACCTTTGGTGATCTCAATTAAGCCTTGGCTATAACGAGTCACGAAGCCGAGCAGCAAACCAATCACCAAACTTAGGAAGGTTGCGATGATGCCCATTTTGATTGTCGACATCATACCGCCGCCAACACGAGCAAGCAGATCTCGACCAACCGCATCGGCACCAAACGGGGCAGCTAAGCTTGGCGATTCAAGGCGGGTAAATTGGATAGTGTAAGGATCGCGCATTAAGGCCCATCCCGCACAACCAATCAGCAAGGCAAAGATTGTCGCACTGACAACACGTTTGGTGGTGCTTTGGGTAAAACGAAACGTGCTGTGACTGCTGATCAACTTGCCACTCGTGACACTGTGCCCGAGTAACCAGCGTTGCAATAAGATGCTCGCACTGCTGATCAACATCGAGAACACCAGCAACACTAACAAACCACCTTGCAGCATCGGCAGATCTTGTGACTTCGCCGCGCCTAAGATCAATCGTCCGATACCCGGAATGGAAAACACTTGCTCCACAGCAACCGCACCGCCGGTTAAACCAATCACCGTCATTGCGATTTGAGGAATCAAGTTACTAACGGCACGCCACAAGGCAAAGCGTAAGATTTGAAACTTACTGACGTTTGCCGATAGCCAAGTGATCACCCAAGGCTCATCTAATACTCGCTTGAGGCTGTCATTGAGCAAGCGCCCGAACAAACCAGCAGCAGGCAATGCCATTGCCAAGCTGGGTAGCCAGAGGTTTTGCACGCCTTGCCAACCATAAGGTGGGAACCAACCTAACCAAATGGAAAATACCATGATCAGCAATGAAGCAATCACGTATTCCGGCAATGAGACCAACATCGAACTGAGCGTGTCATGATGCTTGTCTAAACGATTCTGTTGCCAACGACGCACGGTGTAAAGCACGCTCGCCATGCACATTACAAATGCCATACCTAACGCTGTAAGCATCAGTAATAGTGACGTTTTTGCGGTTTGTTGAACGCTCTCCATGACGGACGCCCCGCTCACCCAAGAGACACCTAAGTCACCTTGCATGGCAAGCGTCAACCAATCCCACAGTCGCTCAGCAGCGCTGCGGTCAAGTTGAAGATCTTCTCGAATTGCTTGCAGAGCTTCTGCCGTCAGCAATTGTTGAGCACCCGCACGAGCACGGAGGATTGATTGGCTTGGGTCGATACCGGCAATATCCGGCATCAAACCCACCAGCACAACCACTACCCCGAGTGACAGGAAGCGCGACAAAAAACGCGTAAACCATTCAGGCATACAAGCGCTCCAACGAGAACGCATGTTGGCAACAGACGACATCGAGTTAGTTCACCTCAGTAAACTGGTCGATCAGGCGACGCTCACGTGGGTCACGTTGTGCATTCTTCACACGATCACTCTCACCTTGGATTACACGCTCGTGAAGCAGTGGAATCACAGCGTATTGTTCAAGGATTTTGCTTTCTGCTTCGATGATCGCTTGTTGGCGTTTCTCACCCAATGGCTGACGATCAGCGTGTTTCAATGCAGCATCTACTTCTTCAGAGCAGAACTGACCCAGGTTGTAAGAACCTTTACAGCTAAAGTCACTTTGCATGTACGCCACTGGGTCACCAGAATCCAGCACTGTTGCACGTGACAACAAGAACGCATCGAACTTACCTGCTAGTGCATCGTTTTCGATTTGTGCGTATTCACGAACGTCTAGCTCAACCACAAAGCCAGCCGCTTCAAGTTGTTGCTTTAGTAGCACCGCCACTTCTGGCAACTCTGCACGGTCGGTAAACGTACCAATGGTGATCTTCTCACCATTCGCGTGGCGCATTTCCATGGTTTCCATACGAGGGTTCGCATCACGAATTGGTTGAGCCCATGCCAATGCTGGACCTAACAGACCTTTCGCTGAATCGGCGTGGTTCTCGTAAACCGTTTTGATGATTTGCTCACGGTTAACCGCTTGAGCTGCTGCTTTACGCAAACCGAACTGGCTAAACACATCTGATTTGTTGTTTAGGTAAAGCGTGTTGGTACGTGGCATTGCAACTTCGTGCAGCTGTGAAGATTCCATCATCGCGATTTGCGAAACAGGAACCGCTTCAACGACATCCGCCTCACCGGTACGTAGTGCCGCAGCACGAGCAAAACCGTTTGGTACGTATTCAGCAAAAATGCGGTCTACTTTTGCTTTTTCACCCCAGTAACCGTCAAAACGCTTCAGTTTTGCGCTGGTTGTCCCGTTGATTTCTGTCAGAACGAATGGACCCGTACCCGCATTGATTGGAACAACACGACCGTTTTCTTGATATGCAGCACCAGAAAGGATCGCTAACTGTGGGCTAGATAGACGGCTTGGCAACAATGGATCGTTAAAGGTCGTTTTGATTTCAACAGTGAAGTCGTCCAATGCGCGAACTTGCCATTCGATACCATCCAAAATACGTGGCTTTGGTGCGGCATCTAATGCTTTTTGTAGAGAGTTCACGACCGCGTTTGCATCAAGCTCAGAACCATCGTGGAATTTCACGCCCTTACGTACCGTAAATTGCCACGTCATCGGGTCAACTTGTTCCCACTCTGTTGCCAGCATAGGCTCTGCTACCGACTGATCGTTTAGGTTTACTAGCGTCTCTGCTGTGCTCCAACGTGACAGTTTGAACGCGTCATCTGAAAGTGGCGACAAACCTGTGCGTGGTGGTTGCATCATGGCGACGCGAATTTCCGTTGCTTGCGGTGCAGCTGCTTTTTCCGCATCTGGCTTGCTTTCGCCAGAGTCAAAACAACCCGTCAGCAGTGCGCTTAAAGCCAGCGACAAAGCTAACTTGGGAGTACTAAGGTGCATAAGAAACCTCTCCAATGTTTTTTGTGAATTCATTACTTTTGTGTTGAGCGCTCATCAAGGCTCTCGTGATCAAGTGCGATGGGTTATTTGTCACGTTTTGTGCCGTGCCGTGCTCGACAACACGTCCTTTGTCTAACACCAGGATTTCATCGCATAGGGTTTGTGCCGCATCGAGGTCATGCGTCACCAAAATCAGGCGCATCTGACGACTCTTTTGAATGCCTGCCAACAAGTCGAGAGTCTGTTTACGACTGACGGGGTCTAAGCTGCTGGTTGGCTCATCGGCAACCAATACACAAGGCTCAACAATCAAAGCTCTGGCGATAGCTACACGTTGGGCTTGCCCAACTGATAATTGCTGCGGGTTACGATCCAGCAATGTGAGATCCAAACCGACATCCGCCAAGACCTTTTCCACCTTCTCGTTGAGCTCTTGCATCAAACCAATGTTGCTTAGCGGCTCCAGTAAGATCTGGCGAACGGTGTAATAAGGATTCAAGCTCGATTGCGGCTCTTGCGGAATCAGTTGAATGTGCTGACACAACTCTTGGCGCTGCTTAGCCGAGCTACGCGATAGCGGATAGCCACACACATACACTTCACCAGATGTGGGTTTACGAAGACCAAACAGAAGTTCAATCAAGGTCGATTTACCCGCACCAGAAGGACCAACAATCGCAATGTTCTTTGTGTCGATGGCAAGATCCAATTGTTCGAGCGCTTTAAACGGTTTGCCCCCTAACCAACTTGGTTTGGAGTAATAGTGAACACTGGCTTGCTCAAAGCGAACTTCCGCCGATTTAGGCTGCGTGTGCCCGCTCAAGTTGTGCTTAGTCAAAATAGGCTCCAGAGATGAGGTTAAGGCAGCAGTTGCGCAAGTTGTTGGCAGAAAGGATGCGAACTTTGCTGAATGGCTTGCCATGGTGCGCCATAAGCCACCATGGTGTTGTCCGCAATCACCAAGACTTTGTCACACGCCAAAGCCGCAGATAGATCGTGCGTGATCAACAAACCACTGATGTTGCGTTGCTGAACACTACTGCGAAACAACTCAAGGATCTCCGCTTCGGTGATTGGATCGAGCGCACTGGTGGGCTCATCCGCGATGATCAAGTTGGCACTACCAAGCAACGCGATCGCAATACAAATACGCTGACGTTGACCACCAGATAGCTGGCTTGGATGCTGCGCTAATGCTGCTTTTGGATCCGCAAATCCAAGTTGAGATAACAAGGTCGTCACCGTGTCTCGGTTTGCTGAAGACAAACGCGTTTTGTTGCCCGTCAATGCCAAACACAGTTGTTGTTCGACAGAGGCCAATGGATTCAGCGCTTTAAGTGCATCTTGGAAAATGACCGCAGGACGCTGCGATTGACTCCGTTGCAGCATGGCAGTTTGTGCGACTTCACTGCTGTTAAGCTGGATACTTCCGTCTACCCAAATATCAGACGGCAAAAAACCTGCGACGGCTTTCGACAACATGGATTTACCAATGCCGGAAGGTCCCATAATGGCAAGAACTTCACCTTGAAACAGCTCAAAAGAAATGTCTTTGAAGAGTGTGCGCTCTGAGTCTGTAAGGCTGAGATTATTAACGGAGAGTATTGGTTGAGAAATCACGGCATAAACTAAATGTAATAATATAACATCACAAATAATATCATGCGGGTTAAAGCAAGGAAACCAGTCGGAAAGGTTATTTCATCACCTTTTTCAGATTTATCAACAAGGGCAGATGGCTCCACCCTTGTTATAAGAACATCTAAATTAGGTCGTTTGTGACAGTGTGAATTAAAGACACTTTTGTTTAACTTGACCGAGGTATCGAAACAAGAAGACAAAGCGCCCAACGTAGAACAAAGTGAATGCCAGCCATAAACCGTGGTTGCCCCAATATTGCACCGCAATCAATTGAGTCACTAAGAACAACACCATGGTTAGAAAGGTAGAGTTACGCACTGGTCGCGTCGTCCCTGTACCGGTAAAGATGCCGTAAAACGTAAGACCAAAACCAGCAACCAACGGGAATGCCAATAACCAAGGGCTCATGTCTAGATACAGTTCAACAAGATTTGGCAAGGTGGTAAACAACATCACCACTTGGTGTTTGAACAGCACTAACAGCAAGGTCAAGACAACAACGAACGCCGCGGTCCATTGCGTGTTTAGCTTAATCACGTTATCAAGCAATGTCGGATTCTTCTGCCCTACCGCTTTACCTGCAAAGACGCTCGACGCGTTCGCTACACCGTCGAACATGTAGCTGACGATAAAGGTCACTTGCATCATGATTGCGTTCGCAGCAAGCACATCAGAACCAAGCTGAGAGCCTACACGCGCCATCATGTTGAAGAACACCAATAGACACACAGTACGAAGCAGCAGATCCATATTGGAAGACGCAATGACTTTGAGATCTTTACGCGTCATTTTTGCGGTCTGAATGTGATCAAACAGCGGGAAGCGACAGGTTTTCAACACCAGCACCGCACCAATAACAAACGTCGAGATTTGCGCGATAAGTGTCGCCACCGCAACACCAGCAATGCCCATATCGAAGTACAACACAAAGACGATATCCAGCACGATGTTCAGCACGTTACCAAACACTTGCGTGAACAAGGTTTCTTTGGCTTTCGCCTGCCCCATCAGCCAACCAATCACGGTGTAGTTCAGCAGTACAAACGGTGCACCAAAGATCATGATATCGAAGTAAATCTTCGCGTTTTCGGCCACGACTGCATCAGGGGAGATAATCAGCTCTGCCCCCATCCAAATCACGGACTGCAACGCAATGAAAATCAAGCCAAGGCAAAGCGAAAGTACGAAAGGACGAAATAAGCTGCTCGCTTGATCTTCTGGGCTATTTTTACCTAATGCGATTGCACTTTGCCCCGTAGTACTTACGCGGAAAAAGCCAAACAACCAATACAAGGTGTTCATGATGACGGTGCCGATCGCCACACCACCAATCATCTCAGCCACACCGAGTTTACCGATCACCGCGGTGTCCACCGCCCCCAACAATGGTTGGGTAACAGTAGAAACAATGAAAGGAAATGCGATTTTAAAATAGTCTTTATGAGTCAGGGACATCTTAAATTATGAACGGGGTTAATTTTTATAAGGTCGCTATCATATGCGAATGGCGCCCGAACATGAACCAAAGTTCGCCAGCAAGGAATAGCATTGATAATTGATACAACCAGCCAACGTATTCTCATACCAAAGCTTGAAATAGGATAACGACTTATGAGAAAAGCCAAGTTAACTGCATATAAATGAGTTTCTAGTTTGGAAAGATTAGCGTTTGGTTGAGCATGGCAGATCAGAATGTATCTGCCATGTCATAACGGTAGTGATTGGTGAAAAGAGACCGTACAGATGATATTTAATGCTTGTGGGTTTCATCTGACAATGTTTAGGTCGATACCAAGCCTTATGTTCTGTAAAGCACCTTAATACTATTGTCCATTCCCAAAATACAAAAAAATTCACCATGTAGGGTGGATATGCTCGAAACCTGACGTCTAGTATGCTTCTGATATTTCTAATGTATCTTCAATCAAATCCAATTCAAGCTCAGTTGGAGCTTCAGATAAAAATGCTCGTTGCTTTTCAGCGTTCCCAATACAGATAAGATTTGCGCTGGAAGAAAAATAAATTTCATTAACTTCTTCTATAAAATGTGTTCTAGAAGTAGGAGCGGGCTGATTGTCCTTAACGTCTGCGACTGCAAAAATTATTTGCTCATCACGTGAGTTCTTAGTGGACAAAAAGTTGAAGATAGTTTCCCGACTAACTTCGTCAATATCTTCTTTAAAGACTGCATCTAAAACAAAAGGTAGCCTGTGCATTTTTTCATTGTCTTTCAATAGCTCCCAAAAAGAAAAGTGATAAGCCATTATTAGTTTGTGTAACTCAACACCTTGCGCTGGAAAAGAATTGATTTCATACACATCACGGTATCTTGGTGACATAGGTATCGTAGCCTGCAATGCTTTAGCATTACTCTTAAATTTCTGCAAAAATAATCGGCTAACGATATTTCTTTCCCGTTCAATATCGCTTTGGTCTATGCCTTTCAGCTCACCTAAAACTAAGTCGAGCTTCCTTTGCACCTTGTTTAGTTTTAAATCGAGCTCTTCTGACAGCCGCCGTATGGATTCATACTCCATCCAAGTATCAAAGGTTATATTAAGCATTTTGAGCTTTTGTAAGACTTTATACTTACCGACTAGCTCCCTTCGACCCTCGGATAGTTTCTTTTCTACAGAATTTATAGTTGACTGAACTGATTTTAATTTCTCATCAACCACAGACCTCTGATGTACAGTATCATTAAGCTCTTGATTATATTTATATAGTGCTTCTACTGTACTTGGTAGAGACTGTTCGCACACGGGACATGAATCCAATTTTGGGCGTTGTTTATTCTGAGCGCTATGAACCTTACGTAAAACACTATTCCTCATGAGCAACGAAGATTTCTTGTTGACTAACTCAATATGTTGCCGCTCAAGCTCAATCAGAGAAGTGTTGATGTTGTTAAAGTCATCAATAAATTCATAAGCACCATTTTCAAATCTCTGAGATATTCTCTTTGATATTTCTAATTCTGGATGCTTTTTGTGATACTCTTCTATAAACTTTATTTCTGATTTATATTCCTTTCTTTTCTCTTCTAGTTGATAGCGTTTGGCTCTATCTGATTGATTAGAAATTCCAAAACAGTAGTCTAAATAGTCCTCTTTAAAGTTCTTATAAAATCGGTAGTTTCCAATTGACTCTCTTAGGTATACCCACCCTACTGACTGAGATATATAAAATGGTAAAAAAGCTGCCTCTAAGGGAGCTAAACTAACATCCCCCTTGCTCTCTAAATGTAAATCGAAGCCTAGAAGATTAGCGAAGAACTCTTTATATTTTCGATATTCATAAGAAGTATTTCCAGAGACGCCATCGAATCGCTTGATAGGTTCGCCTTCAACCTTAACTATTAATGAATCGTTTTTCCTAACAAAAACTACTTCTTTACAGGTTGCATTTACAGACAAGGTTAATGTTAACCTAATAACTACGTCTTCTTTCAAAATGTCAGAAAGGTTATCCTTTGCGTCATTTATCCCCATTGAGTAGTTAATAATTTGGATTAACGTACTCTTTCCTGACGTATTCCGTCCATAAACAATATTAACCCCGTTATTAAATGTGGTATAAAAGCTCTTATCTTTATTTATATTAAATACCAACAAACTATTGTAATTAACTTTAACCACAGATGTCCTCCATCTCTACGTAAGATGCAATAACTGCAAATACAATGATATGCGACTCTAAAGATATTTTATATTCACTTCTTATATATTCAATCAATGAAATAATACCATCACATTCGTTATACTCGTCTTCTACAATATCTTTATGTTCTTTTACAAGCGACTTTACTTTAAGAAGCTCAGAGTTACGTAAAGACTTAAAACCATCAAAGCAATTATCTATATGTTCTTCATAATTCTTTGAATACCTAAACTTTATTTTAAGATTTTTCCCTAACACTTCAGCATACTTTCGCCAAAGATTATAAGCTTTTTTTTGACTAGTTAAGACATCCATTGCATTTTCAATTTGACTTTTTGCAACCCACTTAGCTGAATGACTTAACTCTGGCAAACCATTTTTATTAAACTCTAGTTCTGAGTCAGTAAACAGAGTCATTAAGACATCTAATGCTGCTACATAATCTGAAATTTTATCACCAAACATACTCGTCATTTTCCCTACAAGGTAATCTTTATTGACTTTATGATTGTGATTTAAACTAATATTAGCAAACTCAAGACCATTCATTTCAGAAATATCATTTGGCTCTGCGTTGGAGTTAATTATATCTTCTAGTTTAATCTGTATTTCTTTATCCAACGTCAAAAATCTAATTGGCGTAGTATCTTCCTTTACGCTAATCGACTTCTTTTTTTTCCCAGCTTTACCGTTAGTCAGCTTAATTTCCGCATTAGAAATAAAGCTTAACCTATGACTATAATTTTTAGACTTATTTATACTATTATCTTGGCTAATCCGCTGACCAGTCATTGTTAATTTACATAGGATTTCGGCTAGTTTGTCGTTTGTTCCCCAACTAGAAGACAAGGACTTTTTCTTAGCTTGGTAAGCCTTGACCTCATCCAATTCGTCATTACCATCATAAAACGCGAATAAGAAGTCATCATGATGCTCAAATGCTAGGAAGTACTTCCTTTTACCGAACGAAGGAAAGTCATCCAGCAATAGGCATAACGCTGCGCATTTCTGAAACGAAAACCCACGCCCAGCCTCAACTCCGCCATTAATTCCTTGCCCCACTACACAACCCTCAAAAACACTGGATATTTATACACATATCAGTCACTTAACTCACACTAAGAGTAAATCACCTAACACTTATATTCAACTAGGTACATTGATATCGTATTACTAACATTCGTGAGAGCGTCATACTTGAAAATTGCTTTACTGTTAAAACAATAAATCGACATTAAAGATTATATTTATGCATGGCTACACTTATTTAGTAGATACTGACGCACATTACCCCCCTAACCTTAACCAATGCATGAGCTAGTATTGAATTGATTCGACTTCGACATAAAGCCCTGCGTACTACCTAGCTAGTACAAATTAAAAAGGTAACACCTGACGTCTACCCAAGTGTTACCTTTCATTTTACATTTTACCTTCGGCGGCTTGTCTCGCTAAGCAGTCTGAATGCTCATTACCTTTGATACCAGAGTGACCAGCTACGTGCTCAACGCTAACACGTGGACGAATAGCTTTAAGCTCATCTATCAGCATCCATAAGTCCTGATTAGCGACAGGCTTCTTGCTTGAGTTGCGCCAAGCGTTACGCTTCCAGCTATCAAGCCATTCATTGAAGCCCCGCACACAGTACTGACTGTCACTAAAGACATTGTCCCCCTCACCAGCTACAAGTAAGGCAATGATGAGAGCCAGAAGCTCAGCCCTTTGACTGGTGACACCACCAGCCCTGCGAACGGAGGATGAGTACTCCTGAATGCAATGTCCAAGAGCGTCGTAAACAGCGACACCAACACCCCCTTGAAGACACCCGTGCTGATTGTCTGGTGCTGAACCATCGCAATAGATACTTAGTGGGTGCTGAGCGTTGTGTAATAGATGTATCGTTTGAAGCTGTGTATTCATATTGAGTCCTTAATCGTAAAGCCACACCGAAAGCCCCACATAGCCAACTACACCAACGAAAGACTCGTAGTGACTAGCTGACAGCATGGCTTTGCGGTTAAGCGTTGGGTTTGAAGTGAAGTAGACCTTGTGGTGGCCTATTGTGGGTTGTGGAGATCTGAGGGTTAATCAGGCTGCTTGGAGTGATAGCACTGATGTGGCATGTATCGAGCGTTTAAAGGTAATGCTGTAGTTCGCACCTTCATCACCACCTAAACACACGATATAGCCGTGGTGGTCAAGCCGCTTTAGCGACTCTCGAATAGTACGAGGCTTGAGCCTTAGAGCTTCTTCAAGCGTCGACATCGACACGATAAGATACTTTGCCCCTTTCGGTAGCATTCGTTCAGCAACAGTAAAGACTCGCTTGTCGCTAACACTGAGCCAGTACTGAGACTCACTTTCAGGGATTGTTGTCTCATGACGAGGTATCCCATACATTTGTGCTAACTGAGACGCTACCTTACGGCAAACAGATAAGTACAACGCAATGGTGCGCTTTGAATACGACTCGCGGCTTAGTGCTTTGAGACTGACATTAAGACGCCTTTCAAGACTGTCATAGGTAAGTGTATCGAGCGTCTGAAGCAATCGAAAGATTCGGCTTCTAGACAGCCCTCGACCTACCCCAGACAAACGACAGGCGTTATCAAAGACGGCCATCTGGCGACGACTAAGGTCTGAGTACTCAAGTGCACAAGCAAGCTTAGCTTTCAGCTTTGAGTTGTTTACATACGTCATATCAAGTCCTTTAAAAACAATAAATTACAGAACAATCCTGCAAGACTGCAACATATATAAGAAAGGCATTGAGTAGTTACTTAGGGTTGGGTAGAAAGGACGATGATTGATAGGAAGGCGCAGAGCTTAAAGTCTCTCTAAGAACTACTTTAAGTTAAGCTCTAAGTAAGTGATTGTTATTGTTAATAACTACAATCACATCTTAAAGACAGACTTTAAGTATCCACGCCCTACACCAGCACGTCTTACAAGCTTAAAGCTTCCCTTAAAGATAAAGAGAACTCTTAAGCTTTGCGTCTGGTGCATGTATTGCTCTTTGTCTCTCTGCTTGCCCAAGGCATTAAGACTCACTCTCTATGAAGCCGAGAGGTAACGAGGTGATGGCCTTGAAGCCCACTCAGTGCGTGACTCTGATGTGTGACTTCTTGCTGTGGTTTGGCGGCTACAGTCCGCATTGGGTTTGTTCTTATAGGCAGTCGTAATTACAGGTTATTAACATCCTGTCAGACTCACCGTATCGGGCTGCGCCCTATAGGCAGTCGTAATTCGATTGGCATTGCGTTGAGACTCAAAGAGAGCGTAAAGGCAGGGGAGGAGAGCGTTGATACCTCGATGGTTTGACCCAACTAAGACAGACAAGGGCAGGCGTTGCACCCGCCCAAGTGACCTAGATAAGCTCGGCGTTAACCTCCGCCATGTAAGGCGCTAAGACATTCTCAATGCCATTTGTAGCGTCCTCAAAGACACCAAGCTCTACTAACGCTTTAACATGCCCCCACACCTCTTGGTGAAGCTGCGAGTCTTGCGTTGTAAGCAGCGTTTGAGTATCAAGATGATTAGAGGCTTTAATAGTTAAGACGTCGTTCATATCAATGCTCCTTTGTGCTTAAGGTGAGCTAAAGATACCGAAACTCAACTTGGTTGTGTTATGTGTAGTCACTAGTGAGTGCAATAACTTGAATATGGTCACGCAAGAGCTTGCTAAGTGAGTACTTATTGTTCAAACAGCCGACACTTAGAACACGGTGCCAGCTTCAACCGCCTTCTTCTTCACTCTCTGTACGGTACTTGCATTACAGCCAAGCTCCTGAGCGACACCACGGATAGACTTTCCCTCAAGTAACAACTCAATGATACGCTGATGCTGCTTGGTATTAGCTTTGCGTCCTTGGAACTTCTCAGCCCACTTCGCAGGGTTAGCTTTAAGCGCTTGTCTTCCAGCCTCAGCCGACGCTAAGCGATTCTTACGCTCTGCCGCAGCCATAGCCGTGAGCATGGTAATCTGGATGTCAGTGACCATGTTCTGCATTTCATCATCTTTGCTTGAGTATGAGAACGTCAGACCTTGGTTGATAGTCTTAATGCACACACCCCTGTCGAGAAGCTCACGTATAGTCGATTCAGCGTCTCGATAGTCACGCCCTAAACGGTCAACCCACCATACGACTAGAGTATCTCCTTTACGTAGCTTACCAAGAAGAACCGATAGCCCTGCCCTCTCTTTAGCTGGCACAGTACCCGACACTTTCTCTGTCGTAATCTCCGCATCAGGGTAGAGCTTTGAGATGTCACTCAATTGGCTATCTACGTTCTGCTCCTTAGTCGACACACGGACATAAGCAAAGACCATTGAGTTGCTGTCATTGGATTGAGTTGTCATTGTCATACCTCGAACGAGTGCTTTAGGTTACTGTATGCTTAACTTGCTATATGCATATCGACAAGTCAACACCTAAAGCATACAAAAATAACACCCTTAGAGTGTATGCATTTGGGCATAACCTAATACACATTCTAGGCATTATTGCTATTGCTAGTGAAGCGAGCGAAACTGCGTTTTCGTTTGTCTTCATGACACGGGGTATGGGGGGGTAGAGCGCATTCTTGAAACATATGAACACGCTCAAAATTTTTACCTAAATTAGTTCGGGGTCAGGAACTAGCTACCCAGCCTTCATCATCCCATAGGTCAACCGTCTGCCCTCCTAAATTGATTAACCTCTGAGACACGTGTTGGCTATTTAGCTGCTGTGTCGGTGAGCATTCAATGACAGTGAAGTCATCGCCTTCCCAAGAAATTGAAAGCCCATAGTCTTTTAAAACCTCAATCCTTAGCTCAAGTCCATCTCGACGCTTGATAATTATTAGTCCATGGTAATCATTGCCCGAAACTTCCATGAACTCTTTTGAGCGGGGGTTTGAGATGGAACCAAGAGTGATAGTATCAATCAAGCGACGCAATAACCCATTAGCCTTATGCCGCGAGTCGTCGTCATTGGCAATGTCTTCAAGCACTCTCTGAAGCTCTTCTACTTTATCTAGTGCTGTCGACTTCTCATAATGTACAGCTTCCAAGCGATGTTCTGCTTGCTCTTGTATCGCTTTTAGCCGAGCAATATCGTCCTCAAGTGTTTGTAGTCTTGCCTCAAGTAACTTACTTGGCTTATCCAGCAGGTAGTTAATAGCATTCTCTGCCTGACGTTCCTTTTCCTTTAGTTCTTCACTGATTCGTGCCAAATAGTGCTGACACTCTCTCAGAGAAACAGCATGGTCTTCTTCACTGAATGAACTCAATGAATGACGAAGAGCAATTAGCAAGATGCGCTCTGTCTTCTCGTAGTGCCAGTTCTTAGCCTGACAACCCGTAGTCTTCAACTGAGAACATCTTAAGAAACGATACGTTCTTCCTTTCACTGTTGAAGAGTTTATGGCTAAACCACTGCCACATTCACACTTAAGAAGACCTCGAAAAAGGTTTGCCATACCGCGCTCGACGACTCTTCCCTTAGCAGTTGTCTTACTCGACTTAATCTGTTGGCAAGTCGCCCATAGCCCTCTATCAATAATTGCAGGGTAATAGTCCTCGACAGGGTCACCATCAGCGACATCCCTTCCATCAATGCGTTTTAGTAGTTGAATTTCACCAATAACACCTCGGTGTTTGAGAAGTGAGCGGATATGTCTATACGACCATGTAGATGATTTCCCCCAGTAAGGGATGCCAAGCTCATTGAGTTTTAGCGCTATGGGCTTTGTACTAAAACCTTGGCTGTACCATGTAAATATCTTACGAACTATCTCTGCCCTTTCGTTATTGACTAAGAAACAAGACTTGTCGTCACTTACAGTAAGCCACTCGGGGCATTTACGCGTTACGATTATCCCCTTACGTATAAGCTCTTTGTTCTTCTTCTTTGCAGCACGCACACGCAGAGATTTTATCTCACTTTCTTCATGTGCTCGCTGAGCGGTCATAAGCCACATCATTAGGTCGAGCATTACGCTGTCAGAGTTTGTAGTGTAGAGCTTACTGTCAGACAATGTGAATATACTCACGCCGACTTCCAATAGCTCCAGCATTAAACGTAATGACTTATCGACTTGTTGACGAGACAGCCTATCTACAGACTCAACTATTAACACTGAGTTGGGTCTGATAGCCCCTTTCTTCGCAAGGTCGATAAACTGAGAAAGTGCACCTGTGGTAGCGTTAGCACCTTTCCAAGCACTAACACCGAGGTCATTGAAGGTTTGGTCTGAAAGCTGCCATCCGTGTTGGCAACATACTTTTTCGATTGCTTCGCGTTGGCGAGTGAATCCGTGTCCTTTAATTTGCTTTTCCGTCGATAAACGTGTGTAACTGTACGCTATCTTGGTCATTTCTTATACCCTAATTATTAGTAACCCCTTGTTGCTATTAGCGTTGGGGATTTTACCAAAGTTTAGGGAATACGATAAAGCACCTTTACAACATGCCAACCGAACTTGGTTTTAACTAGATGCGGCGTTAACACTTCGCCAGAAAAGCACACTTTGTCGAATTGAGGTACCATTTGACCACGGCGGAATTCACCAAGGTCACCACCGCGTTTGCCTGACGGGCAAGTTGAATACTTCTTCGCTAATGTCTGAAACTTTGCGCCTTTTTTCAGTTGCTTGATTATGTCTTCCGCTTGCTCTTTGTGCTTCACAAGAATATGTAATGCGGCTGCTGTATTTGCCATTGATCTATCTCTCACTATTCTGGTCGCGCAAGTGTACCCAATCCTTTTTAACAGACCAAACATTTCTTAATAGTAGCTCAGTGGCAAAGGCCAAAATGCACGTGGAATATAAAATCGTCTATATAATGAGTTTAAAATACAAACAAGTTTTGCTCAGTTAATCACTATTCTCTAAAAGATTGCCTAAAAAGCTCACATTTGTCTCTCCGATGGTTGAAGCCTTCGTCTGATAAGATTAGATTAGACACAATTCGGTGGTATTTATAAGGTTATTTTCATGGCAAAAGTCGTTAGCAAAGCGAATCAGTCTCAGGGCATGTTGATGTTTAAGCTCACCCTGCAACAGAGTTTCGCTATCGGTACGCTAAAAGTCCGTGAAATCGTCCCATACATGCCAACGACGAAGATCCCTTACTCGCATCATCATGTCATTGGAACCGTTACGATACGTAACTTAACAGTACCAGTGATCGATATGTCAGCGGCTGTTGGCTTTCGTCCTATAAGTGAAGAAGAATATAAAAGCTGCTACTTGATCGTGACAGATTGCTTGCGAACCGTGGTAGCTTTTATGGTTCGTAGTATAGAGAAGATCATTGAGTGCGATTGGAAAGCTATTGAAACGCCACCTCCGAGCGCTGGAAAAAATATTTTCGTGACTGGAATTACTCGCTACGAGGATAAAACTGTTCAAATGCTGGATGTGGAACTGCTACTTTCCAAAATTTATCCGCAGTACGAGAATTCAAAGATCCCAATGCTGACAGATATTGAGCGAGAACGCCTAAAAGCACTCAGTATTCTATTGGTGGATGACTCTTCCATCGCTCGTAAACAGCTGTGTGACGCACTCGATAGCATCAATATTGGGTATCAAATCTGTAAAAATGGTTTAGATGCATTGGAACTGATGAAAAGTGACGCTGCGGCTCATCGCCCAATTGATATTCTGGTCAGCGATATTGAAATGCCCGGATTAGACGGTTATGAGTTAGCATTTGAAGTTCAGAATAATTCCTCTCTGAACCATTCATACCGCATTTTACACACATCGTTATCGAGCGAAATCTGTGTAGACAGAGCTCACCAAGTTGGCGCGCATGAGGCACTTGAGAAATTCAATGCAGGAGAACTAATCGAAGCGATGCTTCGAGGAGCAAAAGAGCTAGAAGCCAAAGCTATGACTTCTTAACTCTTATTGGGCGACTTGATTTGAGAATATAATGCAGTGCTTGTCCTATCCCTGATGCTCACATCCGCTAATTTCTCAGCTCACTTCTTTGGCATCGCGTAACTACGAGAAACGAATTCCGTCTCTTTGACTTGATGAGTATGATTAATATAAGAAGCTAGGCTGTAAAGTACATTCGCTAATAAGTTCGCGTAACGAAACAAAATAGGTGCGGGCTGCTTCTTACCTGTATGTTCAACGGCAACTAATGCTCGTACCGTTTTTTTAGCTTGGCAACGGCACAAATGCAATTGACTGGCTGCCGAGTGCCCTCCGGGTAGAACAAAGCCTTTGAAGCCGCCATCAATACGTTGCTTGAGCAAAGCATAATCGGCCTTTAACTCTTCAACTTCCGTCTCTGTAATCGCTAATTTTCCGCGAACCGAACCATTTAGATGATAAACATTAGGCTGCATTCTTGTCAGTATATCGCGGCTAAACTCGTCCAACTCCATAGCGAGAACAAGGCCAATACGACTACAAAGTTCATCTGCTGTAATTTCAAAGTCACAAACCGGACTGTCCTCGTAAATAAACGGATAGCAAATCTCGCTCAATTCCTTGCTTACAGGTTTCATGCTTTTGTTCCAATATAAAAAAGGGAGTCAGTATAACCTAACTCCCTTTAAACGTTCATTATGCCAAATGATCGACATTCATATGATCGGTTTACAATCAGGCACTTTCGACTTTCTTGTGACCTTCTTGAAGGTGAACAAAATCGACTAAATCATCACCAGACACTTGATACGCCTGACCAAAACCTTTAACAAATAGCCCCGATTCTGGCTTTAAGTTGAACAAAACGAAATCCTCTAGCTGGCTTAGACCATCAATAATCTCACCAAAACGCTCTTTCATTTGTCCAACAACTTGTTGCCACATCTCTGTGTCTCGCTCAACTACATTTGCTACCGCATCAAAAGTTAAGCGCTTACGAGCAAACAACTGCTTTGAAGACTCTTCATCTTCGATCATCATCAATGAAACATTTGGATTTTCTAAAAGGTTACGGGCATGACGAGCGATTTTAGAAATGAGAACGAAATAACCTTCCTGGTTTTGAACATAAGGCGCGTAGCTTACATTCGGGCGACCTTCTGCATCGACAGTTGCAAGCTGAAGTGTACGGCGCTCCTGACGAAACTCTTTGATCTCTGGCCCTAAACGACCTTGCAAACGCTCTTGTTTAACTTGTTGATCCATATTGATACCTGACTTTACTAATTAGTATTCGAGTTAAGCCTCGATTATGTTTGTGATTACTTTTTTAATTCGGCTTGTAGGGCGCGAAATGCGGTGACTTGATCTTCAATCAACTCGCGCTTTTCGTTACGGCCTAAATAAACCTTGAAAATATTGCTTCCGCACTCTGAGAAAAAACCAAAATAGTGACTCTCTCTACCCATAAACGGTTTACTGACTAATGCGACATTTTTAACGTTATCTAATTTAAGGTGGCCGTGCAGTTCACCTTCTCTACCCATTAAATTGTAATAGCCACGCGCCACTTTTCCTTTTGGAAACGGCGCTTTAACTTCAAAGATAGAACCAAAAGAGTGGACGATGGTCGTCACCGGGCCAAAACCAACCAAACTTTCTAAGATGCTTTGCGCTTGCTCTCCTGGTGCAATAGCCACCATTTCCTGAGGTAGAGCCGCAACAACCTCAAACTCGGAAATGCCAAGACGCTCTGCCATCGCAGCTGGCAATAATTGTGGTTCTTGCTCTAGTAATACTTCAACTTGTTGCTTGATTGATTCCATTGTGTCTTCCGTTTTTGTTCAATTTGTTTTCATTAATTATTGGATGCTTTCGGTACGGTTTCGTTCATCTCTGACGTGAGTACCTGAATACAACTTTGAGCCAATGACACAGCCCAGAAGCTGCCTGCAAGAGTAAGGACTGCGCTACGTTCATGTAGTTGTACTAAGCCTTTCGCTTGCCACACTTTAAATAGAGGCAATAAAAACCCGAACGCGTCCTCTCCCATAAATGATGGAAGTTGATTTGCTTGAACAATGCCACGGTCAAACGCAGATTTGAGTGCAGAAAAAAGTGGTTCTAGAGGGCTTTGCTTCATCATCATCGCGATGGTGCTTTGACCTTCTTTGACCGCTTTAATATAGGTCTCTAGTGTGCGGTGTTGCATCATCCCGTAGCCACCGATATTACCTCCAGCACCACAGCCAATTGGCAATACCTCTGCATAAGTCTTGGCTAAACTATTGTATAAACTACGCTCGCGGTTATCGATTGCCCAATGGTTCACACTCAGTTGCTTCATATGGTGTTTGGCCATAAAGTTCACACCGAGCTCATACATTCCCGCTTTTTCTGGTGTGGTCGCAGGTGGCGGGATTTTTCCCTTTTCTACGAGGTTGAGCATGGGAGCTGACCCGCCAACCACTAACTGATACAAATCCAGTCCGTGTGCGCCAGTCGAGAGGAAATCATTTAAATCTTGCTCTAACACTTCTTTGGTTTGATAAGGTAAGCCATAGAGTAAATCGATAATGACCGGAATTTTGTCTTCTTTGGCGATCTCGCTCACTCGTTTGAGGACATCTTCCCTATCATCTAAACGTTTTGCGCTGCGGCGCACTTGTGTATTAAAACTTTGCACACCAAAAGAGAAACGATTAAACCCACCCTCTAAAGCGCCTTGATACAACTCATCAGAAAAACGATTGATGCGACCTTCTAAGGTGATTTCGCAGTCTGCAGCCAAAGGAAAGTGGTCTCGGATAGCCTGGCCTAACACACGAACCTGTACTGGAGATAGATCCGTTGGCGTTCCGCCCCCGATATATACGGCGTGAAAAATACCATTTTGTGTCCAAGGTAATGCCGCTTTCTCTCTAAGCTCCTGCATTAATGTTTCAAAGTACTCATCAACCAGTGTGCGACTTGCAGCATTTTGAAAGAAATTACAAAAAGTGCAACGAACGCGACAAAACGGAACATGAATATAAAGACAGCGTTTATTGGTCGCTTTAATTGAGTTAGCCGTAATACTCGAAAAAATCGCCTGTTGTTGAGACGAGGGCACAGGTACGCTCGCTCCCCCGGCATGTGCAGAATGCTTCTTAACAAAAGCAAATCGCAATGGATCAGGACTATCACTGCCCAACACTGATTCATCAAGCTTATCGATATCGACGCTCATATATACTCGCTTAACTCCCATCATGTAAGGGATGGAAGCTGATCTTGAAAATTCTGCAAGAATCATAATTTGAGCGTAATGATAATGCAATTGATAATTGATCTTATTTCCATTGTAAGTAATAATCTGCCCAAGTTTTCATAGTTTCCCGAGATATTCCGTGAACGTACAAAGATATGTCATTGCAGGAGGTGCTTCCCTTGCCATCCATGCCGCACTTCTTTTTGTTTCTCAAGAGACAAAGGTGTTCGCGATGCCGGCTGGAAACCCAGCAAGTTCGGTAAGTCTAAATCTTGTGTCTGCTCCTCCAGCTGTCGAAAAATCTACACCAGAAAATGTAGCACCACCAAAAGAGCAGCAGCCTCAAGACCAACCTGAACCAGAAAAGAAGATTGTAAAAAAACAGGTCGTCAAGAAAGACGCTGTTAAGAAGAAGGTAGTAGAGAAAAAACCTGAACCGGTTAAACAATCTAAACCTAAAGCGGTCGAGCCCACCAAAACCGTAACAAAGCAAAAGGTTCAGCCCGAAGCGAAACCAAAGAAAAAAACGGAACCGGTGAAGAAAGAGACGGTAGCTCAACAATCCGCACCTGCGAGCCAATCCAAAGGGGCAACGTCTCAGCCTGTCTTGGTCGACAAACCAACGTTTGTGAGTCAACCAACACAACCCCGTTACCCAAGGTCTGCACAAAGACGCGGTATTGAAGGTGTAGCCTTGTATGAGATATGGCTAGATGAGAATGGTAACCAGATTAAACAGGTTTTGATTGAGTCTTCCGGCACAGAGTCGCTAGATGCCTCAGCACTTCGTGCGATCAAACAGTGGCAATTTACACCACATATTTCAGGTGGGCTAAAAGTCGCTCACCGAGTACAAGTACCTGTTCGTTTTAAGTTGGATGGATAATGGAACAACTACAAGAATTACAAACTCAATTTGGGCTGATGACATGGCCTTTGATCATTTGCTCAGCTCTAACCGTGATGATCATCGCCGAGCGATTATTCCATGTGTTAATTAGCCTTGGTGTAGGAAAGCGAGCCATTCGCCAAAAGCTCACAGGATTAGACCGAACAAATGGGAGCGAGCTTGAAGCACTTGCTGAAGAGTTGTCGAATAAGCGGCCGCTTCTGTACCGTGGTGTTGCGATGTTGCTTGCTCATCATTCTTTCTCGAAATCTTTAAGAGAAGATGCCGCAGGTATTTGGCTGCAAGAAAAACGCCATCAGCTGCATTCCGGCCTTCGTTTGCTGACGCTGATTGGTGTCATCAGTCCTTTAATTGGCTTGCTTGGTACGGTACTTGGCTTAATTGACATGTTTAAAGGCATCGCGGTTTCAACGGGGAATATCACTCCGAATGATTTGGCTGACGGCCTAGGTCTTGCTATGCGCACCACTGCCGCGGGTCTCATTATCGCACTTCCTGCCATTTCAGGAGCGCAGATCATTGGTTTGTGGGCGGATCGTGTAATCGCCAAGCTTGAGCACACTTTAAACTACGTCAACTTATGGCTTGAAGGTATCTCGTTACAGCATGTCTCGCCAGACCACTCAAAAGTAACACTTCGCTCTTCTGAGAAGATTGAGGCTGCAACTCAATGATTAAAACACCACAAGAAAATAGTCGTAACGGTTTAACCCCCGATTTAACACCGCTGTTAGACATTATTTTTATCGTCATGGTTTTCCTGATGTTAACCGCAGCGGTCAAACTCGATTCATTAGACGTCAATTTACCGAGCACAGAATCTCAGGCTGTTGCAGATGTCGATAAGCAATCCATCACGGTAAATATTCTTAAAGACGAGCCTTACTGGGCTATTAACGGCAAGACATACATCGATTGGGACAACTTTACCCTCGCGCTGTTAGAAGAGAGTAAATCAAGCGATAAACCAATTGTAATTGGAGCAGAAAAAACCGCGAATATTCAGTCGCTAGTACAACTTCTCGGCTTTTTACAAGAAAACGGAATTCAAGCTACTCAGTTACTCACTGAAGAGCCATCATAAAAATAAGTAAGATAGAGATCCTTTCAAAATGAAGAACACACGCATCACTATTCATGCTGTTGTCACGGCAGCTATTTCCCTACTTGCGAGTAGTCAACTTTTTGCCAATGAAACGCCATCCTCAGAGCGCGTTGTTAGCGCAGGCAGCGCCGTCACTGAACTCTTGCTTGAACTCGACGCTAAAGATAGCTTGGTTGCTATCGACGTCACCAGTCAATTACCAAAAGGAATGGAACTGCCTAAAGTGGGCTACCATCGTCGTCTTTCAGCGGAGGGGTTGCTCGCCTTACGTCCGACAAAAGTCATTGGTTCTGATGAGATGGGGCCGAAAACAACATTGAGCCAATTGAAATCGGCTGGCGTAGATGTAGAAATCGTTAATACTGATGCAAATGTCGAGGGCCTTTATCAACGTATTGATCAAATTGCGAACCTTATGGATCGCAAAGCTCAAGCTGAAAGCTTAAAGCAAGATGTCCAGGCGCAAGTACAAGCACTCAATGCAAACCAGCCTGATCAAGCAAAGAAAAAGAAAGTGCTCTTTCTGCTGATCCATGAAGGGCGACCTGCAAATGTGGCGGGCTCACAAACGACACCCGATGCAATTATTCAACTCGCCGGCGGACAAAACCCAGCCGCTACACAACTCTCGTCTTACAAGCCTCTATCCACAGAAGCGATGGTAGAGATGCAGCCTGACGTGATTCTTGTTAGTGGTCGCAGCTATGAAACGTTGGGTGGTGCCGATGCAATTTTAAAAGCAATGCCGCTTCTTGCTGCAACACCCGCTGGAAAGAACAAAGACATCATAACGATTGATGGTCATGCTCTGGTAGGTGGTTTGGGCCTTAAAAGCCTTGCAGAAGCTAAACGCTTGAATGCACTGCTTTACCCATAGAGACATGACATGTTGTTAAGACGCATCCCCCTTTCAACGACGTTATCAGTGCTTAGTGGATTTTTAGCATTTATTGCTATCGCCTCTATTACCGTTGGCCCAATGAACATTAGCTTTGCTGACAGTTTGCGTAGCCTAACGGGAGGCAGTTCTGATCTCGCTCCTCACATTCAGTTGGTCATTAACGAAATCCGATTGCCTCGCACCATTTTGTGTATGTTCATCGGCGCCATTTTAGCAATTTGTGGTGTGGTTATGCAGGGCTTGTTCCGTAACCCATTAGCCGAGCCTGGTATCATTGGTGTGTCTGCTGGCGCTGCTCTTGGTGGTGCATTCGCTATTGTTGTATTTGCTGAATTTAGCCAAAACTATCCGCAACTAATGAACTTAGCGGCTCTGCCTCTTTTTGCTTTCCTTGGCGGTGCACTAACGACTATTCTCGTTTATAAACTCGGCACAAGTAAGTTTGGTACCTCAGTTACAATTATGTTGTTAGCCGGCGTTGCCATCAGCGCGCTCTCGGGGGCTGCGATTGGCTACATGAACTTTATCGCAGATGATCAGATGCTGCGAGATTTGACGCTTTGGTCGATGGGCTCATTAGCTGGTGCAAATTGGTCAGGGATTGCTCTATCTGCTATAACACTCGTCATCCTATTGCTCTGGTTTCAGAAGAAGTCGATGGCGCTGAATGCTCTGTTGTTAGGGGAATCAGAAGCAAGACACTTAGGAGTTCCGGTTCAAAAACTCAAACGTCAGCTTATTTTACTTTCTGCACTGGGTGTTGGTATTACGGTGAGCATCAGTGGTGCAATTGGCTTTATTGGGCTCGTGATTCCACACTTAGGGCGCATGCTCGCTGGGCCTGACCATCGAACGCTATTACCAATATCTGCCTTAATGGGAGCTCTGCTTCTTACTGCCGCAGATATGTTTGCTCGTGTTGCCGTGGCACCAGCTGAATTACCAGTTGGAATCGTGACCGCATTGATTGGCGCGCCCTTTTTCATCTACTTATTGTTCCAGCAAAAAGGGAAGATTTTGTAATGAACCAGATCGTTTTATCGGGGAAAAACATTTCGATGACATATGGCAACCGTGTGGTGCTCGATGACATCAACATTGATATCCGAGCTGGTGAAGTGACCGCCCTACTCGGCCCCAATGGCGCAGGTAAAAGTACTTTACTCAAGCTTCTATGCGGTGAGATCTCTTCGAATCATCACATCACCTACTTCGGTAAACAAAAGCATGATTGGGAGCCTGAAAAAAGCGCCAAACATATTGCAATGCTCCCGCAGCACAGCACCTTAACCTTCCCATTTCTAGCCAGAGAAGTAGTAGAGCTGGGGGCAATACCGCTATCACTGTCCAATAAAGAAACCACTAAACTGGCTTTACATTACATGGAACAAACCGACGTATTGCATTTAGCAGAAAGCCTGTACCCGTCTTTATCTGGTGGAGAAAAGCAACGACTGCATCTAGCACGAGTGATGACACAACTACATCAATCTGGCGAAAAACGAATCTTAATGCTTGATGAACCTACCTCAGCGTTGGATCTCGCCCATCAACACAACACGTTAAAAATTGCTCGTGAAACGGCAAAAGCACAGAACGCTGCGGTGGTTGTGGTGTTACATGACTTGAATCTAGCCTCTCAGTACGCAGACCGCCTTGTACTCTTGCATAACGGGAAACTAGTTTGTGATGACACGCCATGGAATGCACTAACGTCAGAGCGCATTGAGCAAGTTTATGGCTATCGATCTATTGTGACAAAACATCCGACGCTAGACTTCCCTCAAGTGCATGCCGCAGCATAAAGCGTATCTCCTCTAAGCCGTCTCTAAAACACTTTGATACGACAAAGGCCCGCAATATGAGAATTGCGGGCCTTTGCTTTGATAGTGGCAGAATTTGGGGCTTTAAAGGCTATTACTTGCTCATTTGGATCAATGATCGACCAATCAACCACTCAAGCTCTTTGTCACCACCCGCACCAAACTGGCTTTCAACCATTTTGTATAAGCGGTCAATACCATTAGCAGCAAATTCTTGCGCATTTTCAGCGGTGACAATGTGATGGAATAGCAGTCGTAAAATCGCGAGAAACTCAGCATCTTCCAGCGCTTTAATCCAACTTTGTGAAAATGCATTTAATCCTTTATCAAACTCTAAGTGTTCAATAAACATTTTAAAGATACGGCCATCCAGTGCGGCGGTGAAGTCCGTTTTCTTAGGGAAGTGATGGCTAATACCGGTACGCGATATACCTGTCTGCTGGCTTAGCGTCGTGTACGACATTTTGTCGTAACCTAATCTGAGTAGCTGATCAATAACGGCATCCATGATCTTTTGGATAGTGATTTCGGTATCTTCTTTACTACGCTTTGGCATATTTTAAGCTCTTCTCTTTGTAAATCCATCTAACTCACTATTAAATGAGGCCAGAATGAAATCATTCTTAGCATTATACCCGGCTCGCCGATGCGGTTCGATTAGCGAAAACCTAGAAATCAGGTTGCTAAGCACTGCACTTGAAAGCGCTTTGGGTATATGTATTGCGACTATTTAATATCATGTCGAGTTCCAAACCATAACGTCTTTACACTGCGTAATGTGTAATTTTCAGTTATGTTTTTGTCAATACATGCTACTCAAAATAAGGCGAAAAGTTAGTCTCATCAAAACCTTGCGCCAATTATTCATCGAAACTATTCAAAGACCAAGAATGATAATTATTAAAAATAATCAATCAAGAAATAGTCTTATAAATTAACCATTAGTTCAACTGGACTGAGCAAAATCTCGTCACTATGTTCGTTAATTGATTTTAAATGTTGATATATATCACATTAACGTTCTTGATGATTTAGTAATCCAATCTTTAACCCTTACTTAACAAGTGCCTACTCTGTTCCTTTTTTACGCAAAAGTCGTCATTTTTGTAGATACAGATCAAATACCTGATAGAATACCCTTAGTATTTACAAGAGGATTCGTTATGAGTGTCGAATTAGAAAAAAACCAAGTATGTGAGGCCTGCGGCTGTGCTGGCGAGATAGGCTTTATCATCAAAGAAGGTGACGAAGTTGCCGACGTAACGGTTTTCGCACAGACAAAAACAGAGCTAGAGTCTGAACTACAAAAATACATCGAGCTCGCTAAATCAGTATGTGCTGATGTTGAATACAATGTTTCAGAAATAACCGAAGAATCTAACCAAGCGACGGCTCGATTCAAATTTGAAGTAAGTGCTGAAAAACTTATCTTTGAATTAAAAACTCGCTCACTCGCGCGTTAATGAAAAAAGCGAGCATGATGCTCGCTTTTTATTTTTCCAATCTCTTAATCTTAAACCGCTCTAAATGAAACAGACAACTTCGGCGCGTTTATTTATCTTTTTTGAACACGGCCCACTTTAACGAGCCATTGGTTTCAAAATCGTTCTCAGCGGTACACATCAGTAATACGCCTTCAACATTAATCACGGCCCCTGTGGTGTAGGCTTTATCATCGTAGTAACAGATACGCTGACCTACCTTACCGTCAGCAACTATTAGCGCTTTGTTTTCTGGTGTACTGTATGATTTAGCAAAAACGGAACCCGACAGCAGTACTGCAAAAACACCAGCGGTAAAAATAGATACACTTTTTAACTTCATGAAAATCTCCCTCAAACCTCAATAATACTAACAAGGACCCTTGTGAAGTTCTTGGAAGAATCTCATATTATTCAAATATCTACTGATATTTTTCTCACCTCTACACTTGGGTCTGCTTCACATTCAATCATTTAATTTATCTCATTTTAGTAAGCTTGAAGTTACTTAGCTCAGTAAAGAAGCGCACTTTTAACGTGTATCTCTAATTTGAATATTTAAGTTATGAATCAAAAACTGTGAGCAAAAAATGCATAATAGGTTTATTTAAGTATAAGATAAGCACCTGTTGATCTCGGTATTTAACTAACTCTTTGACTATGCGTTTTGTTTCCCTATGCCTTACTTCAATCCTACTCTGCTCGTCTCCTTTGGCATATGAGCTAGATTACTATTCTAAGTTTGGTCACATCGATAATTACGGCAATCTTGATCTTAGAAACAAGCCTTACACCCAACTACCCTCTGGCCTAGTGGTAAAGGGCAACTTAAACATCTCACAAACCCCTATCAAAACCTTGCCTAAAGGGCTTGATGTCGAAGGCAGTCTGGAAGCAACTAACAGCGCACTCAAAGTTATTCGCTCAGGAACAAAGATAAAAGGCTATGCAAACCTACTAGGTAGTAAGATCGAAAACTGGCCTAAAGGCATCAAACTAGGCGGTTACCTAAATCTGACAGATACACCGTTAAAAGCGCTTCCAGCTAAACTTCGAGTAAAAGGTGATCTAAGTGTTATTCGCACTCCCATTTCTGAACTTCCTGAAGGATTGGTGGTTGATGGTAATCTTTATATTGGAGGATCAGCGCTGAAAGTATTTCCAGACACAATGACGGTGAAAAGGAATATCTATTTAGGTGGTAACAGGATCACCAAATGGCCTAGCAATTTAACCCTTGGTGGCGCCGTCGCACCTTAAAGAGCAGATAAACAAAAGCCCCGTCAGACCGAGGCTTTAAGGCATTCTGAATCAACGAGTTCAGTGACGAAGATTACTCTTGGTTATTCACAGGATTAGCATAGCTCGCCACCAAATAAGGTCTTGCGCCTTCAGGTAGCTGATCCAACTTATCCGCGAGATGACGCTTAACCGCTTCCGTAATGATGCTCGAATCTTCATGCCCAGCAGCTAACAAGTTGATTGGGTACAATTTGTAGTTGTTGTGAATTTGGCGGTCGATTTCACCAGCAAGAGATTCCGGCGTTTCAAACTCTTGCTCAATCACATCACCAAACGCAACATGTACACGGCCTTTATAGCCAACGATACCTTGAATGATGCTTTCGATATCTTCAAATTCGCCTTTTTCATAGCGGCCATTTTCTGCTTTTTCGTACAGCTCTTTTGCTTTGGCAATGTCACATGGATCATTTTCATAGGCAATCGAGACAGGAACGATTTTCAGAGAACGCGTGTACTCACCAAAGCTGATCTTTTGTTTACGACCTTCAACATGGAACATTTTTAAAATCGCAGGATCAGTAAAGTCGTTTCCATCTTTAGCACGACCTTCCTTTTGGGCAATCCAAATTGAATTGCCAGTATCAAGCGAATGTTTGATATAGCTTGACAGTTGTCCCAATGCTTTCATCATTTCTCTAGGCGCCTTAGCAGAGCGCTTAACGATGAAGCTCTTATTGAGTCGCATCAATTCTGTCGCACATGGCTTCTTCAGCAGGTTATCGCCAATCGCTATACGAACTGTACGGTGCCCACTTTGGTACAAGCCATAATTTACGAGCGCAGGGTCCATCGCAATATCACGGTGGTTAGAAACGAATAGGTATGACGTGTTTTTATCCAGCTTATCCAAACCAGAAAAAGTGACGCCATCCGTTGTCTTATTCAATGTATCTTTCAGGTACTTCTTCACTTCAATCTGAATTGCTTCGACAGAATCAAGCTTGCTCCACTTGGCTTTCAGGTAGATGCGCAGGATCGGGCTCATTAGCGTTTTGAACCACGCTGCTTTATTAGCAAAGCGATGTTCTAGGATAGCAGTGATAAATTCATCATCTTGGATTAGACGATCCAGCGCTGCTGGAATTTCTTCGTCGTTGTAAGGACGAATTTCAATATAAGGATCGGTATTGGCTGTCATTGTTCATTACATATCAAAAAAAGCTGGCACATTTTACGCATAGTTTTGCTGACAAGCAGCATTTCAACCCATACTTTTAACATGGTCATACCAGTTAAGCCACCATTTATCATGCTAAAAAATTCTCTCTGCAGGTTGGAATCGTATGGGTTTAACGTTACCCTTAGCGCCAAAAAACACTGGTACTCATAATGAACTACGCAATTGAATTTCACGACGCTAAATACCCCTTTCTTGATGTAGCTGCGCGTAAAAAAGCATTGAAGCACAGTCTACTGTCTGTCATCGAAGGGTTAGCCGTCATTAAATTGGGTAAGCAGGAGTATGCCATTGAACCAGGCCAATATTTTTGGATTCCTCAAGGATGTTTGAGCTCCCTCACCTTTTTACCTAATTCTCGTGTATATCGTTGTGATTTTTCTGTGCGTTTAAATGACGACTTCTCACAACAGGCGGGCTTTGTGAAGCCTTCACCGCTACTAAAAGCGCTCGTCGAGAAGCTAGCAACAACTGCCGAACGCTCGGATCTGCAAACCGATCTACTGACAGTAGTAAGACATGAAGTATTGACGCTGTCTCCTAAACTAGCGCACTCAACGTTAACGAGAACCATCAATCAATGGACTCCTGGCTGTGACATGAATATTTCTAAAGAGCTTTGCTTGGTACTAACACTACGTGAAGCAAGAAAAATGAAACTGTCGGGGAAGAAGGAAGAGCAAATTGTTGACTCTCTTTTTGCTGGTAACACCGAAGAATATGAACAGCTTTGCTTTTTAGTCTTTGGAGAAGCGCTATAACTTGCTCTTTAACAAGCTACGTTTTCAGCATTACGTAGAGTTACGGATACAGAAAGTAGAGATTCAAGTAAAAACAAAAAGGGCGTACATTGATAATGTACGCCCTTTTTTCATTTGCTTGAGATGTCTAGAAAGGTACTTCTATCTGCATCATCCAGTCAGCGTCATAATATTCGTGCCAACGATAATCAAACCGCATTCTTGGCTGTCCGTCTGATTTATCACCAAAACCGACGCTGAACATCAACCCGTGACTACGAAGCCACTCTTCTGTATCCATTTTACTCTCTTCGTCTCGGAGCTCTTCCGGCATCCAAAAACCAAGACCAAAGTAATTCTTTTCTAAGTTTTGAGTTAGAAGTGGGGTGTCTTCCGGCTTAATCGCCCACTCCTCCCAATAGTTTTCTGTTGGTCCTTCAAGCTTCGCTTCCGCTGCATACCAAATCAATGCTTCAGTACTTAACACGCCGATGGAATCTAAAATTTCTTCACAGATTGGAAGCGTGTTATCTTCAAACACCACGGAACGATCAGAAAAATAGTTACACGCGGAATGAGCTTGTGTCACCACAAGCAGCGCACATGCACTAAATAAAACGACTCTGACCATGAAAATCTGACCTCTCAGTTCCCAGACAATGTTTCTCTGTATAAGCCTTTACTAAGTAATAAATCACTTACGGAAGGTGTTGTATAGGCGCCGATCTCTTCACCCTCGGCCAATGCTTTGCGAATATCTGTGCTTCTGACTTTTACTTTTTCAGGACATGCCATAACAGTCCAACGTTCCGTAATCTCTTCAGCTCTACTAAATTTAGCAAATTTGAAGAAATTATCAGGACCAATGACAAAAGTTATATCGGCAGATGGGTAGATTTCTTGAATTTTTTCTAACAACGCATAGGTCGTCACACTTTGTCCAGGTTGGTATAAAGCTTGCTCCGCATCAGAACGCTGAACATTAGAAAGCCCCATATCCTTGATGAACACATCAACCATTTTGCACCGAGTTGGGTAATCAAGCATGTTCTTGCCCCAAGCATGTGCAATGCTTGGCTCAAGTAGCACGAGATCAAAGTGGCTCAAAGACTCAATAACACTTTTATGCCCTAAACTAGGTGGGTTAAATGCACTACCAAAAATGGCGATTTTTTTCATATCCGGTGATTACCTGGTTGAAGAGAGTTTTCTAATCTGATGATTTCGGTATGATACTACTAATCTTTACAGCTTTTGACCCTAAAGTCGCGTTTAATGAGCCTCAACTGTATGGTTTATCACCATTTGAGCAAATGCGCTTTAGAGTCTGAAATATTTGCAGGAAAAGGAACCCTAAATGGAACAATCCATCCGTGACGAAATGCGCGTACTCCCTTCAATTGATCCGCATTTTGAAATTGAACGCCGTGTCGCTTTTATTAAGCGTAAATTGCAAGAAGCGGGCTGTAAGTCTCTTGTTCTTGGCATCAGCGGTGGCGTTGACTCAACGACATGTGGTCGTTTAGCTCAGTTGGCTGTAGACCAACTAAACGAAGAAGCGGGCAACAATAGCTACCAATTTATCGCAGTTCGTCTGCCTTACGGGGAGCAAAAAGATGAAGATGAGGCTCAGCTCGCTCTGTCTTTTATCCAGCCAACCCATTCTGTATCGGTGAACATCAAAGCAGGTGTTGACGGGCTTCATTCGGCTTCTCACGTTGCATTAGAAGGCACAGACCTTCTACCAACTGATGCAGCAAAAGTCGACTTCGTAAAAGGCAATGTAAAAGCGCGTGCTCGCATGGTTGCTCAATACGAGATCGCGGGCTACGTAGGCGGCCTTGTTCTTGGTACTGATCACTCAGCAGAAAACATCACTGGTTTCTACACTAAATTTGGTGATGGCGCTTGTGACATGGCACCATTGTTCGGATTAAGTAAACGCCAAGTTCGTGAAGTGGCTGCTACATTGGGTGCACCTGAGCAACTAGTGAAGAAAGTGCCAACAGCAGACTTAGAAGAGCTTGCTCCACAAAAAGCAGATGAAGATGCCCTAAGCTTAACTTACGAGCAAATCGACGATTTCTTAGAGGGCAAACCCGTTCCACAGCAAGTAAGTGACCGTCTGGTAGCGATTTACAAAGCAACGCAGCACAAACGCCAGCCAATCCCGACGATTTACGACTAAGCGATATTTTCAGCTCTCTTTAAAACTCAAAACGCTGCTAAAAATAGCAGCGTTTTTTTGTCTAGGAACAGTTTTTGTCGAAGGACAAAGACGTTCTCGCCTAGTTGGTTACTGTTACGTCCGTCTCTGGCACAGCACAACACGCCAATACGGTTCCCATTGCACGTTCCTCATCAGTCAACGCGGGCACGTCCGGATGATGTACTTGACCCGACGTAAGCTGAACCTTACACGCGCCGCATAAGCCAGCACGACAGCTATTGCTAACAACCTTCCCAGCATCCTCGAGCTGATCTAACAACGTTTTTTGGTTGTTGCCTACGACTTTAGTTCCATTAAAGTCAATAGCGAGACTTTTCTCTGGCTTTGACGTAAGAGAAGAAACTCCAAACGCTTCTTGATGGTAGTTTTCTTCTGGCAGCCCTTTTCTTAGCAGGAGATTTTTCGCTTTCTCCATAAAACCATCAGGACCACACACAAACACTTGGCGCTGTTCAACATCTTTGATTTGCTTAATGTGTGACAAACTTAAACGCCCTTTTAACCCAAACCAATCAACGGCAGGCTGCGTTAAACAGACTTTTACTTCTAGCCCTGGGTGCTCACGCTTTAACTGCTCCAACTCTGAGCGACAAGGAATATCATTTTCGGTCCGACATTGATGGTAGAAAACCACGTTCTCCAACTGATTATGATCCGCTAAGTAACGCACCATTGATAACATTGGTGTTACTCCGCTACCCGCAGAGAGTAACAGCAGAGGCTGCGCTTCATGCGTTTTAAGGTGGAACTGACCGTCAGGTTGTTCTGCCTCTAAAACATCACCGACTTGTAAGTTGTCTAAGAGTGAGTTAGAGACTCTTCCGCCCGCGATACGCTTTACAGAAATAGCATAACGACCCGGACGAGAAGGACTGGATGATAAGGTATAGCGTCGACCCACTTTCTTACTATCAATATTCACCTCTATTGGCAGGTGTTGTCCTGGCAAGTAATTAGGCAACGAACCTTTGTTTGGCTCTAACCATAAGGTCACAAAGTCTTGGGCAATTTCTTCACGCTCAACACATGTAAGCTTCATGCGCACTGGCGAGTTATCTGCGTAAAACTCCGGCTCTTTGTACTCCAATACTTCAACTTTATCGCCTTGACGAATAATGCCTTCATTTCGCGCGACAAGATTCTGGCCAAAGAACACACCACCGACATCGTTTGCACGGAACTGTTGCAAGGTTTTGAGCGGCTCTTTGCTCTCACGGAATGTGCCTCTTTGGGTATTCACCGTAGTCAGGATACAGCGCTCGCAAGGTTTGAGAGACTCAAACTCTACCTCACCGATTCGTATGCGCTTCCATGAATCTTCTTCAAATGGCTTAGTATCAGAGACAACTAAGTTAGTACGAAACTGATCCATTGAGTGCAGCTCTGAACTTCTTCGATTCAGCTCATCAAGTGAAGCTTGGCTGATCACTAAAACCGGATAACCATCAGCAAAACTGACGTTTTGACCTAGCTTTTCACGGACACGATTCGATTGCTCACCACTAAATAACAACTCAACGCGCTGCCCCAAAACACGACTAAACCAGTCATCTGCATCATCTGTCGTGGTATAGGCAGTAAATGTATCTTTCCAAACCGTTGCAGGTGTCTCCTGCATTTTGAAATCTTGGTAACGGATTTTAAGTGGCTCCATACCCAAACTACTAAACACCACTCCATCGGACAATAAGGCAGACTTAATGGTTACCATTTGCGGATACTTTCGCGCAGTGATCATCGAGCCATCAGCTTTCGCAATCATAAAGCGACGATCGAAGCTCAATCCTTGCTTCTCAACCCATACGGACGACAGCGATAATCCGCCAACTGACTTAACCGGAAAAACATTAATTTGGGATAAAACGGGTTGCGACATTGCCTTCTTCCTACGGGTGTTTTTTATTTGTTGCGGTATTGTATACTCAAATCACATTAAGTTGCAGAGTCTACTGCCTCTTCATCCATCGCAACTTTCTCGAAACCATATTCTTATAAATTTGGTTTTAGTGACAAGTATTTACTACACTCAACATTCGCGTTTTTTAACACCGTTCTGACCAAATACCGTTTGATAAAGTGTGATACGACACACATAATTCACCCAAGTTATCACTACTCCCATTTATCGATTTGGAGCTTAATTATGGATACAAGAAAACTGGTTCTGATTTTGTTATGTATCTTTCTTCCGCCTGTCGCGGTGTTTATGGAGAAAGGTCTAAATAAAGACTTTTTGATTAATCTAATATTGACGTGTTTCTTCTTTCTACCAGGTACGATCCACGCGCTTTGGTTAACAATGAAGTAACCACTTACACTCTCACTCTTTATAAAATTGAAAAATGGGATGAAATATGAGGGCAATTCCTCTATCATCCTGTCGCCTAAGCGCAAGCGTTTGCTCAAAAGCAAATACGGCGCTTAGGCTCCAATCAGACAACTTTTCAATGGTGGGAGCAATTAATGACAACACTGACTATCACTCGTCCTGACGACTGGCACGTTCACTTACGCGATGGGGAAGTTCTTAAAGACACCGTTCGCGACATCAGCCGCTACAATGGCCGTGCGCTGATTATGCCAAATACCGTCCCACCTGTTACTACAACTGAGCTCGCCCTAGCCTACCGTGACCGAATTCTCAAAGAGCAACATGGCGAGCAGTTTGAGCCTTTAATGGCGCTTTACCTTACAGATAACACGACACCAGACGAAGTACGTAAGGCTAAAGCCACCGGAAACATTGTTGCTGCCAAGCTTTATCCTGCAGGCGCTACCACAAACTCAGATTCCGGTGTGACCAATGCGAAAAACATTTATCACGTTTTAGAAGCAATGGAAGAAGTAGGAATGTTACTTTTGGTTCATGGGGAGGTAACACATCACGATATTGATATATTCGACCGAGAAAAAGAATTCCTTGATACCGTCCTCGCTCCTATCGTCAATGACTTCCCTAATCTTAAAATCGTTCTAGAACATATCACCACCGCCGACGCAGCAAACTTCGTTAGCAACGCCTCAGACAACGTAGCGGCTACCATCACTGCCCACCACCTTCTTTTCAACCGTAACCACATGCTTGTGGGTGGTATTAAACCTCATTTCTACTGTTTGCCAATTCTTAAGCGCGGAACCCACCAGCAAGCGCTGATCGAAGCAGCAACTAGTGGTAGCAAGAAGTTTTTCCTAGGTACAGACTCAGCGCCACATGCGAAAGGGGCAAAAGAATCGGCTTGCGGTTGTGCTGGTTCTTACACTGCACACGCAGCGCTAGAGCTTTATGCAGAAGTCTTCGAAAAAGAAGGCAAGTTGGAAAACTTGGAAGCTTTCGCAAGCTTCAACGGTCCTGATTTTTACGGCATTGCACGTAACACAGATACGGTAACGTTAGAAAAATCCGCTTGGGATGTGCCAGAAACGATGCCATTTGGCAATGATATCGTTGTGCCTATTCGAGCAAATGAACAGATCGAGTGGAAAGTGAAGTAAGTACTTTACTGACGTTTCACCTATAAAACAGGGTCATGCTTTTTGTAAAAAGAAGTCATGACCCTTGTTACTATCGTCTCATGTTTTAGATGTGATTATTGACCACGAAGCTTTTCAACCATCGTCCATACCGCAACCACAACTAACCCTGCCACAAAGCCGATAATACCGTTCAATAAAATAGGCAAAATGGCTGTAGCAACCGAATGGCCACTAAAGTTCATAATAATCGGCTCTACAAAGTGATGAATGGCTGGCACGTTGTGCACCACAATTCCTCCACCCACCAAAAACATCGCAGCAGTTCCTACAATGGTTAACAACTTCATCAACTTTGGTGCAAAAGCGACCAAGGCCCCTCCGACTTTCGCCACCCAACCTTTACCGTTTGAGCGACTTTCAAGGTAAAGGCCTAAATCATCTAGCTTCACAATCCCAGCGACTAGTCCATAAACCCCAACCGTCATAATCACTGCAATTAAACTGACAACTAAAATTTGCGTAACAAGACTGGCTCCTGTCACGGTACCTAACGCAATCACGATGATTTCTGCTGAAAGGATAAAGTCTGTTCGAATTGCACCAGAAACTTTACGCCTTTCATACTCTTCTATCGACTCGCCAGTATTAACTAGCTCCTCTTTTTCTTCGTGCGGATGCGAGTGAGGAAACACTTTCTCAAGTACTTTCTCTGCCCCTTCAAAGCAGAGAAATAAGCCGCCAATTAGCAATAATGGCATGATAAGCCATGGAATAATCGCGCTAATAAGTAAAGCTGAAGGAACTAAAATCAATTTATTTTTGAATGAGCCTTTTGCAACCGCCCAAACTACTGGAATCTCTCGCTCAGATGCAACACCAGACACTTGTTGAGCGTTTAACGCTAGATCATCTCCCAACACACCTGCGGTTTTCTTTGCCGCCATTTTTGACATTAAGGCGACATCATCAAGCACCGTGGCAATATCGTCCAACAGTGTGAGTAAACTTGCTCCAGCCATTTTTGGTCTCTTATATGAAATTGAGTAAGTAACAAAATGTAACACCAATGAATCACTCATCAAAGTGATGATTTTGCAAAGAATACCACCCCAAATGGTGTTTTATATTGCCGTAACGATAAGACGGGTCTAGTCTTGTGATACCTTTCAGCAGTCAAAAGAAAAAGTATAGATGAAAAGTGGATACATTTACCCGATCGGTACTCCTGGCCAACCTTGGACCGAAGAAGAACGTAAAGCTTGGTTAGCAACGCAAGAAGTAAAACGTAGCTACCAAGATGAAGTCGTCAGTAAAATCGATGCCCTACGCGGGCATTTTGATGTTGAACAATATGGTGCGCTCTCATACAACGAGGCACGCTTCCCTCTGTTTTGTATCAAAACACGCAATTGGGATTCAACTAAACCTGTTGTGTTGGTCACAGGCGGCGTGCACGGTTACGAAACCAGCGGTGTACATGGCGCATTAAAGTTTGTAGAAACGGAAGCAGAGCGCTATGCAGAGCATTTCAATATTGTCGTTGCCCCCTGCGTAAGCCCTTGGGGTTACGAGGTGATCAACCGCTGGAATCCAAACGCGATTGATCCAAACCGCTCTTTCTATAAGGATAGTCCTGCCGAAGAATCCGCTAACCTCATAAAGCTAGTTGCAACTTTAGGCGATGTGTTAATGCACATTGATCTACATGAAACGACAGATTCTGACGAAACTGAGTTCCGTCCAGCCTTAGCTGCTCGTGATGGTATTGAGTACATTGAAGGTATGATCCCAGATGGCTTTTACACGGTGGGAGATAGTGAAAACCCTCAGCCTGACTTCCAAAAAGCGGTCATTGAGTCAGTTGCAAAAGTGACTCACATTGCACCAGCAGATGAAAACGGCGAAATCATCGGTTCACCCGTCGTACAGTTTGGCGTTATCAACTACCCAATGGTAAAACTGGGCCTGTGTGGCGGCGTAACAAATTGCGTTTACGGCACGACAACGGAAGTGTACCCAGACAGCCCAACGGTGACCGACGAAGAATGCAACGATGCGCAAGTTGCAGCCGTAGTTGGTGGTTTGAATTACGTACTAAGTAAGCTCGAATAACACAGGTTAACAATAAAGCAACTGACGATGTCTTTGAATTGTGAATCAGCTTTACTTTGCTCCAAAAGCAAGTTGAGACATTAATCCGCTAGTTTATTAGAAATTACCGCATTAACATCGCTAACACTGAAGATGCGAAGCATCACGACTTTATGACGCTATTTTAATGCGGTATCTAATAAATCCTAAAATACAAACGACATCTAGACATCATCGTCACTACTAACTCCTCTTCCTGAACAAACTATCGTCATACCATTTAAATCAAACCTCAACCAACGAGCTTCTGAAGCGAAAAACATCCTTAAACAATAAGAAAGCTTAATGCTCTTTGGCTTTATTTTTTAATCACTTACCCAAAAGCACATGCATTAGCCATTGCCTTGTTTTTTATACGCGATTGATCTTTTTAGAGAAACATATATGAACCTCATTGCTTAACCGAAAAAACAAAGATATAATGAAAATAATTATCATTTGTATTTTAATTTTAAATCGAGAACCTCTTTCTCTTTGCATTGAAAGCGGCACTTTTCTTTTGCTAGTTAATCCAGTTTTAAAGCTAAATCAGCACGTTGAATTTTTAGGTATGGCCTAGTGATACTTTGAGGGCTGGATTGTGACCTTAATGTTTATAAAAAATAACTTGGTTATGTTTTGTTGGAATTTAGAACCTATATGCGAATAGATATTCATTATTCGTATTCCATCCCCAAGTCATAAGTTAAGAGAAACTCACTTTATTTTGGGGCAGATTCTGTATGAGTATTCACGTAGTAAGCCTGTTTTTTATACTGTGCTTAACTTCAATTTTCGTCGGCGCAAACCAACTAGATTGGTCGTTATTGCTGACCATGGATGACAAAGCTTGGCTACCGATTACTGCTAGCAGATTACCAAGGCTAATCGCACTAATTCTTACCGGATCTGGTCTCGCAATATGTGGTGTTATTCTTCAACATATTGTTAGAAATCGTTTTGTTGAGCCGGGCACCACAGGCGGTATCGATGCGGCAAAGCTCGGTATTTTGGTATCTATCGTCATGCTTCCATCCTCAGACAAGCTTGAACGTATGCTCTTCGCCGTACTATTTTGCTTCGCCGCTGGCCTTATCTACATTGCCATCGTACGAAAAATTAAATTCAGTAACTCTGCGTTAATACCTGTGATTGGGCTTATGTTTGGTAGTGTACTAAGTGCTATAGCGGAGTTTTATGCTTATCAAAACAACATCTTACAGAGTATGTCCGGTTGGTTAATGGGAGATTTCTCCAAAGTGGTCCAAGAACACTATGAAATAATTTTCTTGATTTTACCCATCACCCTACTGACTTACTTATATGCACATAAGTTTACTGTGATGGGAATGGGCGAAGATGTTGCGTCCAACTTAGGAATTAATATTGCGTTCACTGCCGCCTTGGGTCTAATGCTAGTTTCCGTGACAGTTGCTATAACAGTGGTGACCGTAGGTGCCATTCATTTTATCGGTTTAGTCATACCTAACCTAGTCGCACTAAAATATGGCGATCACCTTAAAAACACCCTACCAATCGTTGCACTAGGCGGCGCTTCGTTACTTATTTTTTGCGATGTCATAGGCAGAGTTGTTGCCTTTCCTTTTGAAGTCCCAATTGGATTAACAGCCAGTGCTATCGGGGGAGTCATGTTTCTTGTGTTTCTTTTGAAAGGAGCACGAGTATGAGATCACATTACTCAAACATGCGAGTGAGCATTATACTCGTTTGCATACTGTCTATCGCCTTTATCTTTACAAGCTCTGGGTGGGATTTTGATTACGTCATCCCTAAGAGGCTGATTAAACTTGGTGCCATAGTTATTGGGGGCAGCTGCGTGGCCATCTCTGCTGTTATTTTCCAAGCTTTAGCTGGTAATCGTATTCTTACGCCATCCATTATGGGATATGAGTCGGTTTATCTGGTTTGGCAAACCCTACTCTTATTACTAGGGGGCACTTCTGGCATTGCTACATTAGGTGTTGTCGGTAATTTCGCTGTCTCTGCAATACTCATTCTGTTGTATTCCTTAGCGATTCAATCTTGGGTACTCAATAGATTTAAACATGACATGCACCAAGTTCTGCTGATTGGCTTTGTTTTGACAATGGTGCTGACAACTCTTGCTCAATTTATCCAGCTCAGAATAAGCCCTGGAGAATTCTCTATCCTTCAAGGGCTCAGCTATACCTCGTTTGAGCGAGCGAAACCTTCTACGTTACTTTTTTCCAGTATTGCGTTAAGCGTTTTGGCACTCTTTGCTAACAGATGGTCACGCGAGCTAGATGTGATAGGTCTAGGTCGAGACCAAGCGATGTCATTAGGACTAAATGATAAGCAATATGTACCAAAGTTCTTTGCTGTAATCGCCATTTTAGTAGCAATTTCGACGAGCTTGATTGGCCCAACGGCTTTTATGGGAATTTTTATTGCCAATATTGCTTATTCCGTTACTAGCGCACCGAACTACAGACACATATTGCTCGTTGCTTGTGCTATTGCAATTGTCATGTTCTTGTCTGGTCAACTTCTGGTAGAGCACTTATTTAACTTTAAAACCACCGTCTCTATTTTGGTGAATGTCCTTTGTGGGGGATATTTCCTAGCCATCACGATAAGAACAAGAAGCCAAATATGAAAACTGTTACTCGCCTGTTTAAAGACAACTCACTGACAAAAAGGAAATACCCCATGTTTAAGAGCCCCCTACGTTTGAGTATCGCGCTTGCTTGCTGCGCTCTAGGAACCTTATCAGGTTGCGAGCCGGAAATAACTAAAATTGAAGATACTCAGCCATTAGAAAAGCTCATCGTGATTGAACACAATCTCGGAGCAACTACTATTTCTCATCGCCCTCAACGAGTGGCAGCATTAGATATGAACGAAGTGGACTTTTTAGATCAGCTAAATGTTCCAATCTCAGGAATGGTGAAAGACTTTGTTCCTCACTTTCTAGCGAAATACAAAGACACACCTGAGATAGCGGATCTTGGTGCGATAGTTCAGCCTAATATGGAAAAGATCTATGCCCTAAAACCAGATCTCGTATTGATGACTCCGCTACATGCTAATCAGTATGAAGAACTCTCTCAACTCGCTCCGACTTTACATTTTGACATCAACTACCGTAATAGTCGTGACCATCACGTCGATACCATTAAGAAACACCTTGTAGAGCTTGGTGAGATCTTTGAAAAGCAGGAGCTAGCCCAACAGAAAGTTGCCGAAATCGATGCAAAAGTCGCAGAAGTGCGCGCTGTTACGAAAGAGCGTTCTGAAAAAGCTTTGGTTGTCATGCATAACAATGGTGCTTTCAGCTCATTTGGCGTTGAGTCTCGTTATGGCTTCGTTTTCGATGTTCTGGGGGTAAAACCAGCGAGTGAAAAAGTGGAGACAGGTTTGCATGGTCAGCCAATTTCTAGCGAGTTCATTAGCCAAGCTGATCCAGACATTCTTTACATCATTGATCGAACAGCAGTAATGGAAGGAAAGCCTGTCATTGATGCGGAACACTTAGCAAACCCACTACTCCGTCAAACCAAAGCATGGAAAAACGACAACGTCGTTTTTGTTGATGCCGATGCTTGGTACATCACTTCAGCAAGCATCACATCTCTGAAAATCATAATTGAAGACATCCTAAAAGGTTACCAAAGCTAAATCTAATAACAATGAGTTGGATCTTAAGTAATTCAACACTCAATCGACGTCAGAACGGATGTGAGCTAGCCCAAACAAAGAAAAGGAATCTATAATGACTCATGACTATCATCAGATAGCGATGGACTCTTCACAGAAAAACAAACCAAGCCCATGTCATATCGCCCTCTTTATTTCACTTCAATTTAGTACTTTTGTCGTACCAATTAGTATCGCTCAAGCTGAAGAAGTCGTAGATGAATCAATGACAGTTTATGGTGAAGCAAACAGAGTTTATGCCGCTGGCAAAGTTTCTCACGCGAGTAATATAGGAATGCTTGGCGACAAAAACTTCATGGAAACGCCTTTCAATACGATTGGATACACAGAAAAACACATTCAAGACCAACAAGCACGCGATATCTCAGATGTAATCTCAGCTTCTGATCCCTCTGTTTTCACCAGCGGTGAAACCGGCTTAAACAAAGAAAGTTTCAAAATAAGAGGTTTCAACTCAGACATTAGCGACGTTATGCTTAATGGATTGTATGGTATCGCTCCTTATTACCGAACCTCTCCTGAAATGTATCAACGTATTGATGTACTTAAAGGTCCTGCTTCTTTGCTCAACGGTATGCCACCGAATGGATCTGTTGGTGGCACCATCAACTTAGTGACAAAAAGAGCACAAGAAACACCAATCACATCTTTCACCGGCAGCTACTTATCGGACACTCAATTCGGAGGACATATCGATATTGGACGTCGCTTTGGTACAAATGAAGAATTTGGTATTCGTTTCAACGGTGCATTTAAAGATGGAGACACCGCGATAAACAACCAAAGCAACAAAACTCAACTTGCATCATTAAGCCTTGATTGGCGTAATGACATTGCTTTCCTTGAAGCAGATTTTTACTACAGTACAGAGCGAGTTGAAGGTGCAAACCGTGGGTTAAGCATCGCTTCTGGTCTCAAAATCCCATCACCTCCTCTATCTGACACATTATTGACGCCAAGTTGGGCCTACAATGATAGCGAAGATAAAGGGATGATGATTCGCGGGGAGCTAAGCGTTAGTGACTCTGTAACTGTGTACAGCGCATTGGGTGGTAGCCGTACAGATTTTCATTCAAATGTACCGCAACGAATCAAAATCATCGATAACGAGGGTAACCTAGAGGTATCTCTCGGATCAGTTAAGCTTGAGAACAAACGGACTTCAGGTGAGATAGGTGTTCGTAGCAACTTTGACACTGGCCCAGTAGAACACCACCTTGTACTGAATAGTACTTACTTTAGAGAAGATAAAAATGATTCTCCAACAGGTAATAATAATCCAGCCCCTTGGAACTCGAATATTTATGATCCTGTTTGGGGACCAGAAAATTCAGTTTACGACAACTACTATGGTTTACCTATCGATTCAACTCAGGTCAGCTATGGCATTGCCGATACGTTATCTTTTGTTGATGGGAAATACCAAATCACGCTCGGCTTGCGTTACCAGAGCATTGATTATGAATCTGGAATAATAATGAACGGAATGTCGCTTCCTACCACCAAGTTTAAGGAAAGTACTTACACTCCCGCACTTGCAGCATTATACAAAGTTTCGAGCTCAGTTTCGCTTTATGGTAACTACACCGAAGGCTTAACGAATGGGAAAACAGCAGGCTCTAGCGCTGCAAACGCAGGAGAGGCTTTTGAACCCCAAAAAACCAAACAGACTGAAGCAGGCGTGAAGCTTGACCTGGACGGCTTTGCTCATACGTTCAGTTTATTTGAGATTAAAAAGCCAAATGGGTACCAAGATCCGGATACCAACATTTTTTCTTTCGGTGGTGAACAGCGCAATCGCGGTATTGAATGGGGGTTCTACGGCACACTATCAAAGGACTATACACTCATCGGTGGTATCGCCTATACAGATGCAGAGATTACAAAAGCAACAGATGTGACAGAGGAGGGGAAACAAGCAACTAAGCTACCCGATTTACAAGCTAAACTCGCATTAGAATGGAACCTCCCTGCGATGCGTGATCTCACGCTTATCGGCCAAGCGAACTATATGTCTGAACAATACATTGATGCACAAAACACTCAGGCATTACCTGCACAGACTATTCTTGATCTTGGCGCACGCTACAACTCAAAAATTGCTGAAACAAGCGTGGTTTGGCGCCTTAGCGTAAACAATGTACTGGATGAAGATTACTGGACAACCACCCACTATGCGGACCTAGCTCTTGGCGCACCACGTACAGTGATGCTGTCAGCTACTGCGGATTTCTAATCCCTCCACCTCCCCTTTAGCCTGCCTTCTAAGGGGGGACTTACTCCCATTTGGCTGTTCATGAAAATTCACAACAAATCAAAGGAAGTACTCATCTTCAACATTCAAGCAGACAAAGAGCTCGCAACACCTACGGCCAAAGTTAATTCAAAACATAATCCATCAACGTCCACTTCCATAGGCTTTATATGAAAAACGATAAGAGCTCAATATGCTCTACCACGTTCTCCTTATTTTCGCTTGATAGGCTAGATAAGGTGACAATATGATAAGTAAAATCAGCCAACATTACGTTACGCCTAGCTTAATGCCAGCCTTAAAGCCATCGATTAAGAAGCTTGCTTTGGGAACGTTTTGTGAAGCACTTGCCGCTGTGGCAAAAGTTGGTGCACTGCTATGCTTGATAAACCTTATCGATAAATTTGCAAACCAATGGATTTACGGTGCCATAGGACTTTGGGCGGCTAGCGCACTTGCCTCATCAGTGGGCTCGTGGTTAGTTCATGATGCCGAGTCGCAGTTTTCCACTCGATTACGTCGCCAAGTTGCTCAGCACTTGACGCGCTTGCCAAGCAAGACCATCTCTCAATATGGTGATAATCAACTGCGTCGCATAGTTTCCGAAGACATCAGCACGCTTCACCACATGGTTGCGCATTTGCCTTCAGAACTCGTGACATTCATTGTCGTACCCGCAACTTCTATTTTTATCATGTTGAATCTCACAGGTCCGGTAGCGATGCTTACTCTGCTCCCTGGTCTAATTGCATCATTGTACTACCTACTCTTTTTACCTAGGTTCGCCGCTAAACATGGCAAAGAGCGCATGACAATAATGGGTGATATCGTTACCGCAGTAAACGACTACACAAGAGGTATCCGAGTAAATCGAATTTACGGCACGCAAGCAGGAGCACTCGACAGCTATAATGATGCCACAAGACGCTTTACTCACGGCATAGTGAAATGGGTTGGTAGCGTTGCCCTTCCAGCAGCAATTGCTACCGCATTACTTCAAGCGGTTTCGACTTTCGCAATGGCCTATACCATTGGCTATGAATTAAGTCCCGTGGCAATGGCGTCGCTATTCTTTTTTGGTTTGGCCGTCGTATCACCCGCACTGAAGCTTGGCCATGGATTGGACTACGTTAACGCAGGAAAGAATGCTGCAAAGAACATCAGCGACTTTTTACAGCAACCACAAATAGAAAGTGGCAGTTTGAGCGCGGGAGAAAAACCGCTATCACTACAAGCATCAAATATCGTAGTGGCTAATGGAACTGTTAATATTATTGATAACTTCTCCCACTACTTCCCACGGGGTTCATTTACAGCCATCATGGGGCCTAGCGGAGCAGGCAAAAGTACGTTACTACGTCTATTAACAGGTCAAGAAACACCTCTTTCAGGCTTCGTTACCTTAGGAGGCAATCAACTGTCTAAACTCTCTGAGATATCCCGATACTCCGCCATACGCTATGTACCCCAAGATATCGGTGTACTCAAAACTACCATTAGGCAGAATTTGAAACTATCAACGCCAAGTTCAAGTGACGACGAGCTGAACCAAGCTTTGCAACAAGCTCAATTAAAGATTGACCTCAATTCTGATGCAAGCGTGCTTTCAGGAGGCGAGCAACAACGTGTCGCAATAGCTAACACATTTCTAACTCAAGCCAACGTTCTATTACTGGATGAACCAACCAGTGCTCTCGATAAAAATACGGCCTTCACTGTGATCAGAAATCTCGCGAAGTTTGCGAAAACACAAGACAAGATATTGATCATAATTACTCACGACTCAGAACTCGCGAAACTTGCAGACACTACATTGATGCTCAACAGAAAGGCTCAACGACAGGATGAAGAAGTATGACGGCTCACAATACCCTCTATTCCAATTCGACAATTCCACAAAGTGCAAAGCACCGTCTATATCGAGTCGCTATAGGTTGGGGACTAGTTGCATTATTTGAGGCAACGGCTTACACATTTCTTGCAATATCTATTGTCGAACAAGCTTCACCATTGAACGTCATAATAGCTGCTGTTCTAACTGTGATAGTTACCGTTATTGTAACTCGTTCTGGATTTCTCTCTGGTGCGAAACTGGCTGGGGATCTTTATTCATCAGTAGGTCATTCGCTCAGTAAAGCAAAGTTAGCTTGGTTTAATGATCAGCATAGAACTCAGCTCACTCAACTAGCAGAACGAGGAATACCTGGCTTTATGGCCATTCCTGCTCATCAGCTACAAACATTTTTACACGCTCCAATGTTACCCATATTTTTAATTATCGGTATTGGGGTCGTTGGAGGAGGTGAAATTGCACTACTCAGTGCCGTATTGTTACTAGTTGCACTGCTCGTTCAGTACAAGGCGCAAAGATACCTAAGTCGCTCAGATAGCGACCGACATGACGCAGAGCTTCAAGCGACTAAATCAACACTTGAGCTCATAGATCACCTTGAGTTACTTCGCTCAACAGCGGGGCCTGAGCGCTCAATCGAGCGTATTGAACAGAGTTGGCACGCACAAGAAGAAGCTCATTCAACTATTAATCGTAACGCTTCTATCGCAACCTTAGTATCAGGATTGGCAACGATTTTACCCCTTGCAGGTATCGCCATCTATCTCGTCTTAGAGCCGATTACTCAACCCTTATTAGTCTTGGCTTTATTGATATTGATTACCCGTGCAGCTGCACCTTTGGGTGAACTCGCGTTGGCAGGCTTTGCGATTAACGACGTAAAATCCTCAATTAAAAATTACGCTCAGTTAACGAATGTCCCTGTTCTGCCTGAGCCTAATCCTCAATTTGCAACCTCCCCCAAAAACCATAAGTTCGAACTGAACCTTGTGGGCCATTTAGATCTCTTTGAAGATGCTAGCACGGAGATCAAACAAGGTGATACCGTCGTCATCAATGGAGTCAGTGGCAGTGGCAAAAGCACTTTACTGGGCCTGTTTCTAAGGTTTGATGATCCTGACCAAGGTCTTATTTCGCTCGGAGGGATAGATCTAAAGAATATCCCTTATGACGTGCTCACCCAGCATATAGCCTATGTTGCTCAAGAACCGGTCATTTTTACTGGCACATTGGCGGATAACATTCGGTTAGGTAATCCCAATGCAAGTGATTATGAAGTTGAGAGCTTTGCAAGACACGCACAATTGGACAAACTTATTGACTCATCTCCTAAAGGAATACATCAAACAGTAGGACAAAGAGGCTCAGGGTTGTCAGGAGGTGAAAGACAGAGAGTCGCAATTGCGCGAGCTCTCATTAAAAAGGCGCCAATCCTCATTTTCGACGAAGCGACGGCAGCATTAGACGAAGCAACCGAAAAAAGTATTGCTCAACATATTCAAACATTGAACTCGACCGTGATTATTGTGACGCATCGCGATCAGAATATATGGTCACCCACATTGGAACTCACGATTGAGGGTAGAAGAGTTATAGTTGCACAGTACAACTCTACTTCCTTGAAAAGTAGGGACAAATTGGCGGCTGAAGAAACTAATAACAATCAATACTTAAATCTAAGCGGTGTCAATTGAGTTTTTTGTCACTTTAGCACATTGTATCATCTAAAGAATCTTACAGGCATGTTGTAAAGCAATAATAATAAAGCGAATTCTCAAGGTTATAATTCTGACTCAATCTGACACAAGATAGACGTAAGTCTTTCCAATACCATCAGCTTTTCGAGTCGGTCATCATACAGCGCATTGTCAATTTTTTTAAAATAGACTCTACACTTTTACAACAATCGATTCTTGTATTGCTCCGGTGTCATGCCGGAGTATTTCTTGAACATCGCGATAAAAGGGCTAGCTTGGTTATAACCTAACGTCAGAGCGACTTCTTTTACGGTCTGCCCTTTACGCAGCAACTCCATAGAATGCAAATAACGTACACGTAAGCGCCACTCAGTAAAGCTCATTCCTAATTCACTCTGGCAATGTCTCGCTAACGTGCGTTCTGTGGTATGCACTTTTGCCGCCCACTCCGCCAAACTGATCTCATCCGTCGGCGATTCTTCTACTGCTTTTAAAATCGGTTCAAGATACTTATTGTCGGTAGTCGGTAAAAAGTGATGTTCGACTTCTTGCTTTGCAAGCTGGTCCAATAACACTTGTACCAAGCGCTTGTCTTCATCAGTTTGCGCCACATTAATGTCTCGCTGACGAAAGTCCTCAATAATAGATGACACGATTGGAGTCACTTTGATCAAGCTCGTTTTAGTTGGAAAATGCGCCGTCAATTCAGGGGCAATGTTCAAAGAACAATATTCGATTGGCTTACGGTTGTAGCTAGTGTGACGAACTCCGGCGGGAACCCAAATAGCAAGATGTGGAGGTGCTAGAAATCTTGTGTCTTCTGCATCCATCTCCAGAATCCCACCGCTGATCAGTTGCACTTGCCCCCAAGGGTGGCTATGAATTCGTGTTTCTGTATTAGAGAGAAACGCTTCGAAATTCATAAATACATCTGATGGCGCACGATCGATTGATAAGGAGGGGTGAAGATTTCTGGCGCTCTTTTTCAAAATTGTCTTCCTATCGCTTACGATGTCTTTTAAGAGATACTTTTTATTATAAAGACCTGCCAGACTAGCGCCATCAATAAATGTGCTATAGGGTTCTCATGATTTATTTACTTCCGTTTTTCACCGTTATGATTTGGGGTGGTAACTCAATTGTGAACAAGATGGCTGCGAGCGCCATTGAACCAAGTGCGATGAGTTTCTACCGTTGGTTTGTCGCAATGGTACTCCTAACGCCATTTTGCCTGCCTGCAATCATCAAACAACGACACATTATTCGACCTTACTTAGCTAAGTTGGCGTTTCTTGCGTTACTTGGTATGGTTCTCAACCAGTCACTTGGATACTATGCCGGTTTAACAACAACGGCCTCTAATATGGCCCTGATCACCTCTTTAGTTCCTTTGCTCAGTGTGTTTTTAAGTGTCCCATTGCTCGGTAAATCTATATCAATGTTAAGTATCGTCGGTGGTGTCATTTCGCTCGGCGGCTTGGCATTTATGCTTGGTCACGGTGATATCACTTACTTTTTACATCAAGACTTAACGCAAGGTGACAGCTTAATGCTCGTTGCTGCCATGGTATACGCGGCTTATTGTGTTCTGCTAAAACGGTGGAAAATGCCATTCAGTAGTCTGACTCTGGTTTACATGCAGGGCTTCTTTTCTGTTTTGATGCTCACACCACTTTGGCTCTCTAGTGAGCAACTGTTACCAAGCCAAGATGCGCTACCGTTAATCGCTTATGCTGGTATTGCTGCTTCCATTTTCGCGCCGCTGATGTGGGTAAAAGCGATTGATTCAATTGGTGCTGATTCAAGCGCTATGTTCATGAACCTAATGCCTGTGGTTTCCGTCATACTTGCTTCAACACTAATTGGTGAGAAAATTTACGCTTACCACATTATTGGTGGGTTGTTAGTCATCTCTGGCGTTATCCTGTCGCAAATAAAAGTAAGACAGAGAAAACCATTGTCCAATTCTGAGATTGCCTCTACCGCCAATTAACATCTACACCTCAAGCCACAGAACTACGCTGTGGCTTGTCACTTCCAGCGTTCGAATAAAAGTTAATATTTTGTTTCATTCGCTATTCCCGAAAATTCATCTTGCTGCTAAATTGGGAAAACAATAACCCATCAAGGAAAGACAGATGAGCAGTGGTCAAAGAGACATTACCCTTCGCTTTTTAGCAGAACCCAGCGACGTAAATTTTGGCGGAAAAGTGCACGGCGGCGCCGTAATGAAATGGATCGACTTGGCAGCGTACGCCTGCTCTGCAGCATGGAGTGGTAAATATTGCATTACCGCATATGCTGGCGGCATTCGGTTTGTTGCGCCGATTCATGTCGGCAACTTAGTCGAAGTTAGCGCGAAAGTCATTTATACCGGACGAAGTTCAATGCACATTGCGATTGACGTGCAAGCCAGTGATCCAAAGCAAATGAAAAACAGACTCACCACTCACTGTATCGTTATCATGGTTGCTGTAGATGAAAACGGAAAACCAACCGATGTACCGAAATGGATTCCAGAGTCAGATGAAGACAAAGCCTTAGAGCAATCCGCTATCCGTCTTATGAACATGCGTAAAGAGATTGGGGAAGAAATGGAAGCACACGTTAAATATCTCAAGTAACTGGCATCCGTTAAGAACGCTATTAAGTACCTCAACGTTACCTAGACCCAGAGTGTGGAGCTACATCATGGTTTTGCCATTTGTTTCACGCTCGCCCTTCTCTGTCATAAATCCTTCACCTAGCTTTGCTTAAATCCATCCATTATTTTAGAGTTGGATAGAGTTTGGATCTTGAGACTAAAAGAAACGACCTTAAGTGAAGAGACGTTGACCAATTTAAAAGCGGTCGAGTACCAGTGGGTGAGAACCATGTACGTCGAGGGGTATAACGAAACAGAAATTAATCATTACATTCAAACTTGCTTTGGCGGCGACGTTACCTTTGCTAATCTATTTCGTCGCGTCGCACTGCAGCAAGAAAGTTTGTACACGCTGCTTCAATACGTTGGATGCGCACCTTCCAGCCGAGAGTTTTAATCTCTTCCTTCCCTACCTCAATTTAGCTTTTTACTAAGCTCTAGTTATTTATGTGAAGTGCTACGCAGGGCATTATTCAAGCCCTGTGTAATCCATTGCAAAGCCGCTAATCTCTATCTACTTATCGCAAAATTGCCTTTAACAGGCATAAAAAAACCTGAGTCTAAACTCAGGTTATGGTTACAAAAACTGTTAGTGATTGAATCGTAAGGAACTAAGCTAACAGCCAGCTATGCGTAACGCCAATAAAAGCCAAGATATTACTGATCGGCGGCCAAACCAAAATTGTAATATCCGTGCTAAGTATAAGGGCGACCATGTGGTCGCCCTTTTCTAGTTATTCTTATCAATCTCAGACCACAAGAGATTATCCTTTCACACCACCAGCGGTTAGACCACCAACCAACCAGCGCTGCGCAAGTAAGAATACGGCAGTGATTGGCACTGCTGAAAGTACAGCAGCTGCGGCAAAGTCACCCCACAAGTAGTTTTGTGGATATAGGTATTGCTGCATACCCACTGCAAGTGTGTACGAGTCTACATCAGAAAGCAGTAGTGACGCTACAGGAACTTCACCAATTACCATGATGAACGACAAGATGAAGACTACCGCTAGGATTGGCACAGACAGTGGCAGCAATACCAAACGGAATGCTTGCCATGGTGTAGCACCATCAAGAGCCGCCGCTTCTTCTAGAGACGAGTCAATACTTTCGAAGTAGCCTTTAATGGTCCATACGTGCAGTGCGATACCACCTAAGTAAGCGAAGATCAGACCGCCATGCGTGTTCAGGCCAAGGAAAGGAATGTACTGACCCAGTTTGTCGAACAACGCGTACAGAGCAACCAGTGCCAACACCGCAGGGAACATCTGGAAGATCATCATCGCTTTAAGAATGGTGTTCTTACCTTTGAACTTCATACGAGCAAACGCGTAAGCCGATGTGGTTGATAGCGCCACGATTAGGATTGCAGAAATACCACCCACTTTTACAGAGTTCCACAGCCATGTCATTACTGGGAATGGTGGCGGTGTAACTGTACCGTCTGGATTAGTCACCGAGAAACCTAATGCCAATTTCCAGTGATCAAGTGTTGGGTTGTCTGGGATCAGGCTACCCGTTGCAAAGTTACCTTCACGGAATGAAATCGCGATGATCATCAGTAAAGGGAAAATAATCAGTGCCAAGAATGCCCACATTGCAATATGAGTAGCCCAAACACGATACTTTAATGACTTACCTTGTACCATTGCCATTGTAATTTCTCCTTAGTCCTGAGCTACTTTAGTTACGCGTAGGTTGATAAGTGCCAATGCGCCAACCAATAGGAAGATAAGCGTTGCTACTGCACTTGCTAGACCGAAGTCTTGACCACCAGCACCTTCGAATGCGATTCGGTAGGTGTAACTTACTAGCAGGTCGGTGTAACCCGCAGGCTCTGATGTACCAATCATGTTTGGACCACCGCCAGTCAACAACTGGATAAGTACGAAGTTGTTGAAGTTAAATGCAAAACTCGCGATCAACAATGGTGTTAACGGCTTCAACATCATTGGTAGTGTGATACGTGTGAAGTTCGTGACAAAGTTCGCACCATCAATGGCTGATGCTTCATATAAATCGTCTGGAATCGCTTTTAGTAAGCCCATACACAAAATCATCATGTAAGGGAAACCAAGCCAAGTATTAACAATTAAGATCATGGTTTTCGCCATGAACGGATCAGAGAACCAAGCCGGGCTAATGCCGAATAAGCCTTCCAACAACATGTTGATCTCACCAAAGCTTTGGTTAAACAAACCTTTAAAGATCAAGATAGAAATAAACGCCGGAACTGCATAAGGCAGGATTAGCAACAAACGGTAAACTGAGCGACCTTTAAGTGCTTCCCACTGAACCACACTGGCAAGGACAAGACCAATAACAAGCGTAAACAATACGGTTAGCGCAGAGAAAACAATGGTCCAGATAAAGATACTGATAAACGGCTCTTTGATACCATCATCTTTCCAAACACGCTCAAAGTTGTGGGTACCAATGTTCACCACGAAACCTGGTGACACTGTGCTGCCAACAAATTGACCGTTTTCATCGACAGGCTGGTAGTAACCTACTTCCATATTTGGACGTAGCGTTTCTTCAGTCCGGTTGTTGTAAAGCGTTTCACCATCTTCTTGTAATGTGTACAAAGGCACAACTGCAGCAAATTTGCGCAGCCCACTCATACGGATATCATCACCGCTTGGCAAATGTAAATCGACACTGCTCAACGCACTGCGGTTCTTAACAATCGCCTTGATTGATTCTTTTTCACCCGTCACTTCTTCAATTGGTGAAAGATCAAACTCCGATGCTGAAAGGTTATCAAGCTGAAAAGTCGGGCTTGCAAGTAGCTCACCATCTTTTTCAACCACAAGTTGATGGCCTTGCTCCGTTTTATACAAAGTGAACGGGTAGCTATCACCACTTTGGTAAGTTCGGTCCAAAAGTACGTTCTGAGCGCGATCAAAAGAGAGTTGGTTCTTCGCGCTATAGTTGGTAAACGCCAAACCTATGGTGTACGCCAAAGGAAAAAGAATGAAAAGGATCATCCCTGCTATACCAGGGTAGATGTAACGGTGTGCGTACGTCTTTTTACTACCAAAGATGAACAACGCTAAAGCGGTAAGAATGAGCGTAAGTAGTGCAAACGCAATCTCACCGCGAGAATACATAAGGATTGTTGCGTAGCCATTGATGATGCCGACTGTGCCTAAAAGTGACCATTTCATGAACACTTTTTTGCTGCTCGGAAGGCTGGCTTCTGGTGCTGTCATAGCATTTGTACCTTGAACTGACTGCATAGGGAACCTGCTAGCGAATATAGAATAAATATAGAAAAGTAAGGAGGAGTTGCCTCCTCCTTAAAAAGGTCTTACTTAATTATTTAGTCATTTGTTTTTCTGCATCTGCAAGAGCTGCATCGACAGTTTGACGACCGTCAACTACGTTGATGATTGCGTTCTTAGCCGCACCCCAGAATGCGTTCATTTGAGGGATATTTGGCATGATTTCGCCGTTCATCGCATTGTCCATTGTTGCAGCGATACGAGTATCTGAATCTAGCTCACGTTGGAACGAGTTAAGCGCTACCGCACCTAGAGGCTTATCGTTGTTAACCATACGTAGGCCATCGTTTGTTAGTAGGTAGTTCTCAATGAACTCAACTGCTAGGTCTTTGTTTGGAGACGCAGTGCTGATACCAGCTGTTAGAACACCAACGAATGGCTTAGAAGATTGACCTTGGAACTTAGGTAGCGTAGTCACGCCGTAGTTAACGCCTGACTTCTCAATGTTGCCCCAAGACCATGGACCGTTGATCGTCATCGCTGTTTTGCCTTGGTTGAACGCAGACTCAGACACGGAGTAATCCATATCCGCAGAGATTACGCCTTTATCAACTAAGCCTTTTACGAAGCTCATTGCGTCTTTAACGCCTTCTTTCGCGATACCAGCGTCTTTAACATCGTAACCTTCAGAAGTGTATTTGAACGCGTAGCCGCCATCAGCCGCCATTAGTGGCCAAGTGAAGTACGGTTCTTTTAGGTTCCACATGATTGCAGACTTGCCGTCTTTTTTAAGTTTTGCATCTAATGCTGCAACCTCTTCCCAAGACTTTGGTGGGTTTGGAACTAAGTCTTTATTGTAGATTAGAGATAGAGACTCAACCGCAACTGGATAGCCGATCAATTTGCCGTCGTAACGTACTGCATCCCAAGCGAAATCAACGATACCTTCTTGAATATTCTTAGAAGGTTTAATTTCTGCTAGCAGGCCAGCTTCTGCGTAACCACCGAAACGGTCGTGAGCCCAGAATACGATATCAGGACCGTCGCCAGTCGCTGCAGTTTGAGGGAATTTGTCTTGAAGGCCATCTGGGTGAGCCACAGTCACTTTAATGCCTGTGTCTTCTTCAAATTTCTTACCAACTTCAGCAAGGCCGTTGTAGCCTTTATCACCGTTGATCCAGATAGTAAGTTGTCCTTCTTCGATGGCAGCATTAGCACCAAAAGAACCCAAAGCAACAAGAGTACCTAGTGCTACAGCGCTTAACTTTTTCATGTTCGTATCCTTTTTATATTTTTGATGTAGGGCTAGTCCATTGAGGTTCAGCCGTATTTCGACATATATCATCTGAAATAATCCAATATGTCTCATCCTCCTAATCCCTACGCCCTTACAATTATGACGTATTTTCGTGATCTAAATCGCCAAGGGTAAGAGACTCAAATCACAAAATGGATAGTTCCTGTGATCGGTTTCAACTTTAGGTGGTGCAATAATGTGATTTCCGACCAACTGCTTTCTTCCTCCTCCTTTTTTACTCCTCCCTTTCTACTCCCCCTACAATTATTTCTATTAGGAGGATGTCGCACTACGCACAATCTTAGAAACTGCAGTCATCCAAGAGTGGATGGTAAGAACCCTTTCCCAGCAGTGCCTACGTATTAGGAAAAAGATTTGCTGGTTTTGCATTGCCAGACGAGTGGAATGTCATTATTAGTGTTGTTTGTGGTAATTATTTCACGGGGGAGACAATACGAATAATGTGGGGGAGAGAAACTCGTACTTGGCTATGATGGGTAGCACTTCTATTCAGGACATTTTATTGAAGTGCTACCCTACTTTTCTTACCAACCGCAAGAACTTACCGATTCCTACTGTTACTGCTCGCTAGATAATTCATATAATGATGAGCGGTGAATAATAAAAAATTGATCGAGGACGAGCTACATGGCGAGTGTCACGTTAAAAAATGTTTGTAAAGCGTATGGCGACGTACTGATTTCTAAGAACGTAGACCTAACAATCAACGAAGGTGAATTTGTTGTTTTCGTAGGTCCATCAGGTTGTGGTAAATCTACCCTTTTACGTTGTATTGCCGGTCTTGAAGACATTACTTCAGGTGATTTGTATATTGGTGACCAGCGCATGAATGACGTCGAACCATCCAAACGTGGTGTTGGTATGGTATTCCAGTCTTACGCTCTTTACCCGCACCTTAACTTATATGACAACATGTCATTTGGCTTGAAACTAGCAAAAGCAGACAAGGCAGAAATCGACAAGCGTGTTGAACAAGCAGCAGAAATCCTACAACTAGGCCACTTGCTTGAGCGCCAACCAAAAGCACTTTCTGGTGGACAGCGTCAACGTGTGGCGATTGGCCGAACATTGGTATCGCAGCCAAATGTATTCCTTCTAGACGAGCCACTATCAAACTTGGATGCGGCACTGCGTGTAAACATGCGTGCACAAATTACTAAGCTACAACGCCAACTTGGTTGTACCATGATCTACGTAACGCACGATCAGGTAGAAGCGATGACAATGGCAGATAAAATCGTTGTACTAGACGGCGGTTATGTATCGCAAGTTGGTAAGCCGCTTGAACTTTACCATTACCCACAAAACCGCTTTGTAGCTGGCTTTATCGGTTCTCCGAAAATGAACTTCATGAGCGTATTCATTGATGAAGTAGAAGCAGAGCGCGTCAAAGTTCAACTATCTAACGGCGTATCTTTCTGGATTCCGGTGGATGGTACAACAGTTAACCGCGGCGACCGAATGTCTTTAGGCATTCGCCCTGAGCACCTATTATCCGCTTCTGAAGCTGATGCAAGTATTCACGGTGAAGTGATGATTGTTGAGAAGCTAGGTAACGAAACTCAAGTATACCTAAATCTAGAAGGCGCGGACGCCGACGTTATTTTCCGTCAGCCGGACACGCTTGCAGTCGACACTGGCGATAAAATCGAGATCGGTATTCCAGCTCATCGTTGTCACCTGTTCCACAGTGATGGTCGCGCATGCCGCCGCCTATACAAAGAAAACGGCGTAGAAGTCGAATAGTTCATTCGTCCTTACTCAAAAAAATCCCTCTCACTTGAGAGGGATTTTTTATCTTAATAAATATCAGCAATTCGATACTAAATCATTAATCGTTAACGAATCAAATCACCCGTTTCTTCTACCCTCACATAAACCATTGTCTTTGTACTGATACTTCATTTTTAATACTTTTCCTCATTCCTCATAAGTAAGTACCAGCTTTTTCCTAACCCGCCAAACTTAGCCAAAGGGCCAAATATCATTCTTATTTCCACTTACCTCTACAACGCAAATTTTTACACTTATCAACGAAATTACACGTGACAAAAAACTCAGCAGCATTCAACAGAATGCTCTGTGCACCAACTACTAATAACGTTCACGACACGGCAATTGGGGAAGACACCCAAGGGCGGTAGCGTGTCAGAAGGGAAACTGAGTCATGAAACAAAAAGGACTTATCCGCTCTCATGAGATGGAGTTCGCTTTTTTATATCGCATCTCAGATCTTGCTGTCATCGTCTCTTTTATGCTGCTTTTAGTGTTCAAAGACATGAATACTGCGATGGGGAAAGATTACGTCATATTGGCTTTCGTTGGAGGCATCTCCTTTCTATTTATGGCAGAAAGCGGCAATCTGTATCGCTCTTGGCGAACCAGTTCGTTTAAAGAGCAGATGTTTATTGTCTGTGTTGCTTGGGCGGTGACTTCTGCACTTATCTTTATTGTGCTGTATTTTTCTGAAGTCCATACCTTATTTGATAACACAATTTTAGCGCTGTGGTTTGCGATTACGCCCGCTCTGCTCTTAGCATGGCGAGTAACATTCCGTACCGGATTAGCCTATTTGAGAAAAAAAGGATTCAACACTCGCACTGCGATCATCATCGGCCAAACTCCTCACGGCATTACCCTAGCTAACGAAATTCAAAACCACACAGAACACGGCGTGCTTTTTGATGGCTTTTACGACGAACGATCTTCCGACAGATTGCCAAATTCTGATTATCCTATTAAAGGAGCTGTTGACCACGCCCTTGAGCGAGCTAAAAAAGGGGAAGTAGATTACGTCTATATCGCGATGCCAATGCACGCAAAAGAGCGCATTGCGTCACTTCTTAACCAATTCTCAGATACCACCGCAAATACGTATCTGATTCCCGACTTCTTCACTTATAACCTTTTACATTCTCGTTGGGCGCAGATCGGCCAAGTTCAAACACTAAGTGTCTTTGATACACCTTTTGCTGGAATTTCTTCTTGGGTAAAACGGTTTGAAGACATCTTGTTTTCGAGCATTATTTTGGTCTTAATCGCCCCTATTCTATTCGTCATTGCGATTGGCATTAAGGCAACTTCTAAAGGCCCTGTCATCTTTAAACAACATCGTTACGGTCTTGATGGACGCAAGATTGAAGTCTGGAAGTTCCGTTCAATGACAACCATGGATCAAGGTTCCAACGTGAAACAGGCGACAAAGAACGATCCTCGTATTACGCCTTTTGGCGGATTTCTACGTCGCACCTCTTTGGACGAACTACCTCAATTTATCAATGTACTGCAAGGGACCATGTCTATTGTCGGCCCACGCCCTCATGCCGTGGCACACAATGAAGAATACCGTCAGATCGTGGATCGCTACATGCTACGTCACAAAGTAAAACCAGGCATTACTGGCTGGGCGCAGATTAATGGTTATCGCGGCGAAACCGACACCTTAGAAAAAATGGAAAAGAGAGTCGAATTTGATTTGGATTACATCCACCACTGGTCGGTTTGGATGGACATCAAAATCATCTTTATGACCGTTTTCAAAGGCTTCACTGGTGCTAACGCTTACTAAGGTTAAGATTATGAAGAAACTGACAATGGCAATAGCATTGAGTCTGTTTTCTACTGACTTGCTCGCAGAACCGATGGCTTACCAAACCGAGTCTGGTATAGAGTTGATTCCCCTCGTAAAAACTTTCTACGAGGGAGATGACAACATCAATAAAGCGGAAAAATCCGGCAATGTAGAATCGGTCAATATTTGGGGTATAGAACCAAGCTTACTAGCACGTATAGAACGGAATCGCTATCGCGCAGATATTTTATATAAGTTAAAAGCGGGCTTTTCATCTGACGATCGCAACGACTTCGACGACCACACTTTTCAGTTTTCCAACTTTTTCGAATTTAATCATCGTCATCGTTTAGTGGTTGATTACCGTTTTCGCGTCCAGCATGAAGTTCGAGGAGAAGATATTACCGAAGGTAATGGTAGCGCAATCGACTCACCAATAGAGTTCAACCGTAACGATGTAAAAACCAATTATGTCTTTGGATCTAACGGTGCCAAAGGCAGACTCGAATTCGGTTTAGGCTATAGTGATAAAACCTATCAAAACTATCGTGACGGCTTGCCTGGTCGCACAAACGCTAAAACTAAATACAACGATTTTCGAGCTCCCAATGCACATTTGGAGTTCTATTTAAGAGCGACGCCAAGAACCTATTGGTTAGTCGGAACAAACCAAATCGTAACCGAGTATCAGCACCGAAATTCTGCGCAGCCATCGAAAGATAACAACACCAGTTTCTATTACACCGGTGCCGAATGGGAAGTCACAGGAAAAACCAAAGGCATCGCTCGAATCGGTTATCAAATCAAAGATTTTGACAGCGCTCAACGAGAGACATTTAAAGGCTTTAGTTGGGATATCGGCTTTGAATGGTTGCCTCAAGAACAAACTCTAGTCAGCGTGAAAACCACTCAGGCGGCGGTTAACCCCGATCAAGATGGCGATTACAACCTACAAACTCGTTACCGACTGAACCTGAAGCACGATTGGAATAGTTACCTTGCAACTCGCTTAGGTGCTGTTTATCAACAAGATGATTACACAGGAATTTCCAGAAACGACGATCGGTACACTCTATCTTTTGGTATCGATTATCAGATCAAACGTTGGATACAGCTGCAAGCCGATTGGCAATACCAAGATAAAAACTCTAGCCGATCGGGTTATAGCTTCGAACAAAACATTTGGACTTTAAGCGCACAGTTTTCTCTGTAAAAAGGATTATTAATGAAGGCATTCATCAAATTCATGAGTGTAGCGTTGTTGCTATTTAGCACTTTGGTCAACGCTGACTCAAACGAGGAAGATTACTTACTCGATACTGGCGATACCATTTCCGTGCAGGTCTATGGTGAAGAAGATCTTACGATTAAAAATATTCTAATAACGTCAGATGGCTATTTTGATTACCCCTACCTTGGTCGAATTAAAGCAATCAAAAAAACACCGAAACAACTCAAGTACGAAATAGAAACGGGCTTAAAAGGCGATTATCTCATCAATCCAAAAGTGATGGTCACCATCAATAATTTTCGTCTGTTTTACGTTAATGGCGAAGTCCGGAAACCAGGTGGATTTGAGTACCGTCCAGGGTTAACCATAGAGAAGGCCATCGCTCTAGCAGGCGGCTTGACCGACAGAGCCTCACGCAAAGGCATTAACCTAACCAAGCATAAAACGGGTCAAACGATGGAAGGGGTCAGTATGCACCGCAACGTTGAACCTGGTGACATTGTATTTATTGACCAGAGCTTCTTTTAAGTGACAGGGAATCAAATGAACGGGACTCATCCAAATAATCTCCAGATGAACAAAGTAGAACTGATTCGTTTTGGCCATCACTTCAAAGCGATTAAAAAGAATTGGCTAAGCATCGCAGCATTCACGCTTCTGTTCTCATTAACTTGTACTTGGTATATCTACTCCAAAGCATCGATATACCAAGCTACAGCTACGCTACTCATCCAAGAGGAGCAAAAAAGCGCCCTTTCAATCGAGGAAGTATATGGCGTCGACACGACAAAAAAAGAGTACTTTCAAACGCAAATCGCCATTTTAAAATCGAATCATATTGCAGATAAGGTCATTAGAGAGTTGAACCTCACCCAATTACCTGAATTCACAAGCTCAGGGGGGTTAAATAAAAAAATCGACCAAATAAAGTCGATTCCTTTTGTTCAAGACCTACTGAATGTGGCACCAAGCCCAAAAGAAACCGCCCAGTTTTCAGAGTCCTATTATCAGGCACTTCAAGCTTTCAGAAGTAAACTCGATATTGAGCCAGTACGTAACACCCAATTAGTCAGAATTCGCTTTCGTTCTACCGATCCTAAGCTTGCGACGACAATCGCCAACGCGGTCGGCCAAGCCTACATTGACGCAAATTTTGAAGCCAAATTGGTCGTTACACAAAATGCGGCTACTTGGTTGACAAATAACTCTCAAAAATTGGAGGAGCGATTACGTAACTCGGAGCAAGCGCTGCAAGAATTCTTGTTAAAAGAAGGGTTGATCGATATCAACGGTATTGATGAAATTTACGCAAATGAGCTAGAAGAACTCACTCGCAAGCTGAATATCGCTGTTAATAAGCGTATTGAAGCGCAGACGTTAATCCAACTGTTACGACGTAAATCTTCGCAAAGTTTAGACAGCTTGTTGTCAATTGATGAATTCGCTAATCAAGCGCAAATCCGCGATCTAAAATTGTCGGAAGCACAGGCAGCCAAAAATCTCTCTGAACTGGCACAGCGCTACGGACCTAAGCATGATCGAATGATTCAGGCGAAAGCACAGCTTGCTGAAATTCAATCAAGAACCCAGCAACTCATTCGTGACATTTCCTTCAGTAAGCAACAAGACCTTCTTGCTGCAAAAGCGCAAGAGGACATGCTTCGAGCAGAGCTCGATAACAAAAAGTCAGACTTCCAATCGTTAGGGTCACAAAAAGCGCGTTACGAACAGTTAAAACGCGAGGTTGAATCCAATAAGGCACTCTATGAAGCGTTCTTAAATCGTGAGAAAGAGACCAACGCCACCAGCGACTACAAGAATGTCACTGCTCGCTTTACTGATAAAGCCATCATCCCTCTATTCCCGGTGGCACCACAACGAATCAAACTGGTACTAATTGCCACCTTTTTTGGCTTTGCCATTGCTTGCGCTCTGGTCATCATCTTAGAAACGATGCGAGAAGTTATCCGAAGCACAGCCGATGTGCAGGAAAAACTTGGTGTTACGTGTTTAGGTGTGATTCCTATGGTCAAAAAACGCAATTTGCGTAAAAACGGCGTCAGTTATACCGCGTATTTAGATGATGAAGAAAAGCTATTTAGTGAAGCTTGCCGCTCCGTCAGAACCTCGCTTCTGCTCAGATTAACCAACACGAAGCAAAAGATATTGCCCTTTACCTCTGCTATTCCAGAAGAAGGAAAAACATCGACCAGTATCAATATGGCGGTGTCGTTTTCAAAAATGGAAAAGGTGTTGATCATCGACTGCGATTTACGTCGACCTTCCATCGCAAAGCGATTCGGTATTGCTGAATCAAGCCCTGGCTTAACGCATATCCTGACGATGGATACGCCAATCAAAGATTGTGTTACACATATAAAAGAAGCCAACTTAGATGTATTATCGGCCGGCCTAATTCCGCCAAACCCACAGGAATTACTGGCTTCTGATCGCTTTAAAAAGTTGCTCGAACATTTTCAAAATAAGTATGACCGGATCATTATCGATACGCCGCCCCTACTGTCAGTGAGTGACGCACTTATTCTTGGTCAATATGCCAATGGTCTGATTACCGTCATTCGCTCAGAATCAACAAAATCATCACTGGTTAACCTTGCGTTATCTAAACAAATACAACACTCAGTTCCATCTCTTGGCGTCTTAATCACACAAGCCAAGGCCAAGGAAGGAGAGACGCTCTATGTCCAGAAATACGCCTACTAACGTAAACCTATCTTGGTACCAAACCTTGAAAAGCCAAGAACAACCGGTATTGATCTATCAAATGGGCAAAGTAGGTTCGAGTGCATTAGAGCATTCCATTCCTAACTCGATTCACTTGCACGACCTTATGACCGTCGATGCGCAAAAACAAATATCCCCCGTTAGAGCGCAATTGCATAAGCCTCAGATCAATGCGTTAAAGCGACGACTAAAGCGTATAACGATGAGCCATATGTTAAAGCGCAAGAAAAAAGTTCGAATCATCTCGCTAGTGCGTGAACCAATCGGACGAAATGTCTCAATGTTCTTTCAAGCACTTCCTTTTTGGATGGCGGACAAATATCTAAAGGATGACAGCGCAATACGTACCGAACGACCGCAATTACTCCAAGAAGCATTTGATAAGCACATGAATCATCAATATGCGCTGCAGTGGTTTGACAACGAGATCAAACAACTAACAGGGATTGATGTGTTTAACGAGTCTTTTAATCACGAAGTAGGCTATCAAACATACCATAACAATAACTTCTCGCTGTTGGTCATTCGAAGTGACAAGCTAACAAAGGCTAACTCCGCAGTTGAAGACTTTTTAGGTTACCCCGTGGATGTTGTTTATGAAAATCAATCAGACAACAAATGGTACTCGCCACTAATGAAAGAATTCAAAACGCAATTTCAACCTACACCCGAGTACGTTGAAGAAATGCTGAATTCTAAATTGACGAAGCACTTTTTCTCAAATGCAGAAATCACCGACCTTAAACAGCAATATCTGACCAATTAATCATGAAAACCAAGATTCTACATATTATCAATGATCTTTCTCAGAACGGCGGTGCTCAGAAGTTCTTAGTCGACCTTGTTTTAGAACATAAGCCTGAATACGAAATCAAAATTTTGGTCTTGTGTGATGAAAATGATTACTTACCAATGCTATCCGCCCAAGGGATAGAGTGTTTTAACTGGCGCACTTTGTCATTGAGTGAGAAATTCTCTTTGCTGCGTTGGCCGGATGTCGTTCACGGGCACCTCTACCCTTCCATTTACCTAGCGCTATTGGCGGTAGGTAAAAAACGAATCCAGACTGAGCACTGTTCTTATAACCGTCGACGTGACTATCCGCTGTTTAAGTTCATGGAATACGTCTTGTATTGGGGCCACGACTTGACGGTCAGTATTAGTGAAAAAGTACAAGATGAACTGGTGAAGTTCATGCCTCGCTACCAACACAAATATCACGTGGTGCACAATGGCGTTGATTTAAAAAGGTTTTCTATGACGCCAAGATTCGCCAGCCACCTAATCGACAAACCAGTTATCAAGATTGGAATGGTGGGCCGACTTCACCAACATAAAGATCATGAAACGCTTATCCAAGCACTTATCCATTTACCAAGACGATACGAACTCCACCTTGCGGGAGATGGAGAAAAAAAATCGTCACTGCAAGAATTGGCAACAAAAATCAACGTCGCGCAACGTGTTCACTTTCATGGCGTAGTTTCAGACGTTCCAGCCTTTTTGAACGACATGGATATTTACGTGCAATCGTCGCTCGTCGAAGGCTTTGGTTTGGCGGCGGTTGAGGCAATGGCAGCAGGCTTACCCGTACTATCGTCGGACGTACCTGGTTTGGATGACGTCACCGGACGTGCCGAATATTTATTTCAAGTTGGTAACGCCACTGAACTGAGCCAAAAAGTGCTCCAGCTGTGTGAAAGTGTTGAGCGGTACGACGCTGCAAGTCAATACTCAGTCAATAGGGCCTCTCTCTACACCATCGATAAATTTCGTGAAGGTTACTATGGAATCTACCAGCAGCTTTGCGCCAACAAATAGTTCCGTGCCATCGAGCCATCGCGCCTCATTGCTTGCAGCATGCCTATTAGCATTGTTCTTTATTCCTATGAAGTTTCGTGCTGGAGGAATAGCGCTAGCCCCATCTGACATCGCAAGCCTTTTGTCTATTGGTTTTACTGCATTAGTGGTATTGGAAGGAAAAGCTGAAAAACTCATGCATCCCTGTATAGGGTTCCTCGTATTGTTCACTGGGTATGTGTTCATAAATGGTCTGCTAAATCGCGTCCCTTTAATGCCGCTAGTTATAGAAACTGTGCAATGGTTAGCGATTTTGTGCCTACTGAGCCTAATGTACGCCTATGGCGTGTTTGATGACGAACGGGTAATGGTTTATTTCACGTATCTGTTGTTTTTCATCTGTACGCTCGTTGCCTTATGGCACTTTGCTCAGGGTTATCAAAGCGGGTTTAAGTTACTCGGGGTAAGTAAATACGGGTTCGGTGTACTGTGCTCACTACTGTACCTTTATCGAGATAAAATTCGCGCTTTTCACCTTTTGATGCTCGTAGCTTTAGTATTACTGGTGTTGTCACAAGAAAGAAAAGCGCTACTTGGTTTTTGTCTGCTTTTCTTCTTTGACCAACTGCTCGTAAAAAACTTAATGAGAAAATCGCTCAGCGAAACGTACACGTGGGCGATTTTATTAGCCTTGAGCTTCATTGTGTTTACTGCCGTCACAACCACACTCTACGTTGGGTTTGAAACGCTAGCAGACACATTGGAAATAACCCAAGAAGACGTCTTATTTGCCAACCAAAGTGAAGCCCGCTGGGTATCGAATCTTCATAGAAAACTTTTACTTGCCAATGGGCTAGATATTTTACTTCAACACCCAGTGCTAGGTGTCGGCGCGAAAATGTTACCCAACTTTATGATCAGTTACTTTAACTATGATGAGCTGGCGATCTACACCCACAACTTTGTGTTAGATACCGCAATTGAATACGGATTGCTTGGTATCGGTCTGCTGTTTGGTGGTTATTTTCTTTTTATTCGCTTTTGCTTCCGTAGTCTTAATGAAAACAGAAAAAGCCTATTACTTGCGATATACGCCCTCATCATGGTGTTTTTCGTTGCGGTAAACACCACCATAATTTTAATACTCTTATTACCCGTCATGATCAGCATGAGCAACGACTCAAGGGCCATTGCTCATACTTTTCCGGTAAACCATCACCACGAATATGAATAATCAAGGATAGGATAGATGAAGTATTCAATCTCTCGACAATTTGAAAAGAACCGAGAACTCCAAGCTGATAATTTTGTTTTAGTTTACCAAATGGGCAAAGTTGGCTCCTCATCAATTGAGCACACGCTAGGGGAGAAAAATATCCCGAGCTATCACATCCACACCTTTGATGATCACGAAGAATTTCACATGTATCACAATAAAAAAGACGTGAGTAAATTCTTCGACTTCCGAAACCGCGCACTCTATCGCTTAGTGCTCAAGCAGCGAAAACGTATCTTACAAAAACGCGAGCAGATTAAAATCGTTACGCTGGTCCGCGATCCAATCGCAACTGTCTTTTCTCGTTTCTTTCAAGACCTCCATTTGCAATTTATCGAAGGCAAAAAGAATGATGCAATTCACCGAGATATGGAAGTCACGTATCAGCACCTCGAGCATTGCTTTGATAACTATATCAATCTCAACTATTTTGCGGACTGGTTCGACAACGAGTTAAAGCGTAATTTCAATATCGATGTGATGCGCCAAGAGCTGGACAACACTCAACCTTTCTTCACATTCCAGAACGATCAGGCCAACGTCATGCTAATCAAGTGCGAACAGCTCAGTTCTCTTGATAAAGAAATCGGTGAGTTTCTTGAGTTGCAAGACTTCGTGCTGAAAAACAGCAACGAAGCGAAAAACAAGTGGTACTCCAATATCCACCAACACTTTAAGAATCACTACGACTTCTCAAAACTGTTCTATATGTACGATCTTCCCTTGTATCGCCACGTTTATTCAGAGCAAGAGCGTGATGCTTTTAAACACAAATGGATGCAAACACCAGGGACAAAATCATCATGAAGAAAGTGCTCCATGTTACAGAAGCATTTGGAGGTGGCGTTCAAACCGCCCTCTATAGTTATGTTCACTCATCCAGAGACGAGCCTTATCAGCATTTCTTGCTAGCCAGAGCCCGAGAAAACGACTTGACCAATGAGAACAACCACCACATTTTCGTACAGACAAAGTGGGTAGAAGGCGGCTTGCTTCAATTTATTCGCGATGCAAACCACATGATTGCATCACTTGGTCCCGACGTCGTGCATTTGCACTCGAGTAAAGCAGGATTTCTCGGCCGATTTCTAAAGCTTGGCAAGGCACGCTTGGTTTACACACCGCACTGTTATGCCTTCGAACGTGAAGATATCTCAGAGCTTGCACGCCAGATCTATAAAGCACTAGAGAAAGTAAAACTGAGCAAAATTGATGTGGTTGCAGGCTGTAGCCAACGAGAGTGTGACCTAGCCATTAGCATTGGTGCGAAACGTGCCGAACTGCTCAACAACTACGTGTCTTATCAACGTGAAGATCGTATAGAGCGAAACAAGCAAGAAGCGCTGAAGCTCGTTGTACTTGGTCGTGTCGCGCCCCAAAAAGATCCTCAGTTTCTTATCAGCACATTGCAGTTCCTTAATCGGTATGCGCTTAACCGCCCGATAGAGATCACATGGATAGGTGGCGGTGACCACGTACTCGAACAGAAATTACGCACTGAAAATGTGGATGTAACGGGCATGCTGCCTCGCGATGAGGTAGTTGAAAAGCTCAAGGGTTCAGACCTTTATCTACATACTGCAGCATGGGAAGGGATGCCGTTAACCATTCTAGAAGCATCCAAGTTACATCTTCCTATGGTTATTCGGACCATCGGCGCAACCAAAGATCTCAACTACCCGTTTTTAGCGCTCACACCTGAAGAAATGGCCAAGCAGATCGCGCATTGTGTCAATCATTATGAAGAGATCGATTTTCGCCAATATACAGCAGAATTAAACGATGCCTTCAGTGAAGAAAAACAGCGCCTCGCACTCAATAAACTTTACGGTTAAATGCCCCTATGTTTCACACTGTTCAACAAAAATTACTGTTGATGCCCAGCGGTAAAAAAAGCTTGTTATCTACTGGATTAAAAACCGCAATCACGCGTGTGTTGAGTGCGCTATTTGCTTTTTTACTGACTCTGATTGTATCGAAGACCAGTGACGCTTCGACGGCCGGTCAATTTTTCTTTTTATTCAACCTAGTCTCGCTACTCGCCATCGTTTCTCAGCTAGGTTTTGATGTCTCGTTAGTTCGTTACAATGCGATCGCTTTTAATAACAAAGAGAAGCTTGAACAAAGCCAAAACTATAAAACCGCACTTTATCGAAGTATGGCATTTTGCTTGCTCGCCATAGGCGTTTTGTTGGCAGGGTTTAATCTGTTTCCAGAACAGCTAAACCAGACTCAATCACCAATGTATGCGATTACTTTATGCTTGCTTTGCATACCTTTCTTGGTGCTTGCGCAAACCAACAGTCGGGTGCTTCAAGCATGTAGAAAAGTCGTATCATCTCTGTTTGCGTTGCAGCTTGGGGTAAGCATGTTGATGGTCATTTTTGTCTTTGCCCTAGACTATATCGGTCAGCAAAATATCAACAATCTAATGACCGCACTGCTTTTAGCGAGCATAGGTGTCGCGGTCATATCTAGTGCCAATTGGCTTGGCTCAGATCAATATCAAACATCGGCTTTCGTACCAAACAAAAAAATGGTCTCTTCTGCCAAGCAAGTCTGGGTTGGCAGTATCTTCACGAATGTTCTTCAATGGGGAAGCCTTGTTATTACGGGCTTTTTTATCTCAACAGCGGAACTCGGTTTGTTAGCCGCAGCCCAACGTACATCACTACTGATTGGCTTTGTGCTGATTACCATTAACTTTGTGGTCGCCCCGATGTTTGCCTCTCTCTACAAAGAGCGTCAAATGCTCAAACTGCAGAACCTGAGCCGCTTGGCGTGCCGAGCCAATGTTGGTTTAGCGATTGTACCCGTAATTATTTGCACCCTCTTCCCCGAGTTTGTAATGCAGTTTTTTGGTGAGGAGTTTCTCGCCGCGGCGCCACTATTAGTCGTCCTTTCTCTGGGGCAGTTAGTCAATGTTGCGACTGGTTCAGTAGGGTTTTTATTATTAATGAGCGGTCATGAGAGAACCATGAAATACATTACAATTTCCTCCGGTACGGTGTCCATCTGCCTACTTGTTACGCTTTGCCAAATGTTTGGGGTGATTGGTGCAGCGTGGGCAATGGCAATTGGCATGGCTATCCAGAATTTAGCTGCACTGTACTTTGTAAAACGTTACTTAGGCTTCTTTCCAATAGGTTAATTATGGCTTTAATACTGGCACGCACGAGTTTTGTTTTAGTCCTGATGCTAACCGCTTCACTCTCTTTGTGGAAAAGCTCTGACCTACACCATACTGCTTACCTGCAAATGGAAACCTACTTAGGCGGATCGAGTACGCTTCACTTTACTTTCAGTTTATTGATCGGCTTTTTATCGGTCTTCACGTTCCCTTCTCTGGTGAGCTCGAATAAAACCGACGTTTTTGGGATTCGTCTTTTGCTACTGCTGTTGGCTATCGTTTCAATGGAAGAAATGAGCCAACTTTTTATTCCAAATCGATCATTTAGTTTTGATGATCTCAGCACCAACTGGATAGGCGTAATCTCAGGTTACTTTAGTGCCAAGTTAATTCGCTTCATCCGCACTCGATCGTTCTAGTAATACAGGAATCTCTGGGGGATTTGGGTATATAATTACGCCAAACAACCAGACTAACGAGTACATCATGCCATCTCATCCAACCAAGATTACTTTTTTTGAATTCTTAACCCCGTTGATCACGTCAGGCAAAAAGACGATAACGATTCGAGATGAATCAGAAAGCCATTACGTTCCCAATACAGAAGTCGAAGTTTTTACCTTAGAAACGGATCGTAAAGTCTGCGATATCAAGATACGTTCTGTAGAACCACTTCACTTTGAAGATATTAATGAGTTTCATGCAGAACAAGAATCCATCGAACTACCAAAACTCAAGCAGTTAATTCGAGAAATCTACCCAAATACCGACACGCTATTTGTTATTGAGTATGAGCTGATTAAATAACCCACAACAAAGGCTAGACGACTGGTCTAATTCATTCTATAGTACACTTCATGAACGCAAAGACGAATGACACACGCCAACATATTCTCGACGTCGGATACGAGTTGATCGTAAACCGAGGGTTCACGAGTGTTGGTCTTTCAGAGCTATTAAAAAAGGCCGCAGTGCCAAAAGGCTCGTTTTATCATTACTTCAAATCCAAAGAACAATTTGGTGAAGCGATGATTCAAGACTACTTTACTAAGTATTTTGAGCGTTTAAACGCACGCTTTACCAATACTGAACTGAGTGGCTACCAACGCCTAATGAGCTATTTCGAAGAAATGGTCAAAGTAGAAGACGACGTGTGTAATGCGAACAAATGTTTATTGGTTAAGTTAAGTGCAGAAGTCTCCGATCTCTCAGAGTCAATGCGCTTGGCATTACGCCAAGGAGCAGACAAAACCATTCAAGCGATAGCGGATTGCATAGACATCGGCATTCAAGATGGCTCAATCCCCAATGGTGACAGTGCGTTATTAGCAAGGCAGATATACTACCTTTGGAATGGCGCTAGCTTGCTGAACAAACTTTATCAAGATCAGGCAGCATTGACGCAAAGTCTGACCTATACTCAACACTTACTGCAGAATACGCGCACTTGTCCATAACAGGCGGCGTGGAAGCAGAATGAACACCCTACACACGTTTCACTGTCAGAAAAAGCGTCAGTGTTAACACAGTAAACCTTCCCGCTTTAAATAAGCGGGATATTTTGAAATAAATACTAGACGACCGGTCTAATCAACAAGTGAGATAGATATGACTAACGCAACAAATCGCAGAATCGTACTCGCGTCACGTCCCCATGGTGCACCGACACAAGAAAACTTTCGTTTAGAAGAGGTAACGAAACCGACTCCGAAAGAGGGTGAAATGCTATTGAGAACGGTTTATTTATCTCTAGATCCATACATGCGTGGTCGCATGAGTGATGCCGAATCATACGCTGACCCTGTTGCAATTGATGACGTAATGGTCGGTGGTACCGTTTGTCAGGTAGAAACATCAAACCACCCAGATTACGAAGCGGGTGAATGGGTTCTTGCCTACACTGTTGGCTGGCAAGACTACGCTATCTCAACTGGTGAGATGGTCATTAAACTTGGTAAAGAACCGCAAAACCCTTCTTACGCGTTAGGCGTTGCAGGTATGCCAGGATTTACCGCGTACATGGGTTTACTCGACATTGGTCAGCCAAAACCAGGGGAAACCATCGTGGTAGCAGCTGCTACGGGGCCTGTAGGCGCAACAGTTGGTCAAATTGGTAAAATCAAAGGTTGCCGAGTTGTTGGTATAGCAGGCGGAGAAGAAAAATGCCGTTACGCTAAAGAGGTGCTTGGTTTCGATGAGTGTATTGATCACAGAGCTGAAGACTTTGCAGAACAACTGAGAAATGCCTGTGACAAAGGTATCGATGTTTACTTCGAAAACGTAGGTGGCAAAGTATTCGAGGCTGTAATGCCACTTCTGAATACAAACGCGCGTATCCCACTTTGTGGTTTGATTTCTCAGTACAACGCGACAGAGCTGCCTGAAGGTACCGACCACCTTCCATTACTAATGGGTAAGCTCCTGACCAAACGAATCAAGGTGCAAGGCTTCATCATTTTTGATGATTACGGACATCGTTACGGTGAATTTGCGCAAGATATTAATCAATGGTTGGCAGAAGGAAAGATCCAATACCGCGAACATCTAGTACAAGGACTGGATAATGCGCCAGAAGCATTCATCGGTCTGTTGGAAGGTAAGAATTTCGGCAAACTTGTAGTACAGATTAACGACCCATTATAAAAAGGGATATGTAAATGATTAAACTTCACCACCTCAATCAGTCTCGTTCAAAGCGCATCATTTGGTTACTTGAAGAGCTAGATGTAAATTACGAAATTGTACCCTATGTCCGTGATTCCGTGACCTTCATGGCACCGCCAGAACTAAAAAGTGTTCACCCATTAGGAAAGTCACCTGTTCTTGAAGATAACGGCGAGATTATCATTGAGTCAGGTGCAATGACCGAATATTTGATTGAGAAATACAGTGACGGAGCCTTTGCTCCTGAGCGCGGTACAAAAGCACACACAGAATATTTGCAATGGATGCACTTTGCAGAAAGCTCTGCAATTTTACCTATGCTGCTAAAAATCTTCGTAAGCAAAGAGCCAAATGAAACTCAGTTTTTATCAGGCTATGCCGACAAGGAAGCAATGAATGTACTAGGCTACTTCGAGCAATCCTTAGAAGGCAAAACTTACCTAGTAGAAGAGCGTCTGACTGGCGCTGACATCATGATGTCTTTCATTGTCGAATTGGTTCAAAAGTTTGGTTTAGTTAATCACTTCCCTAATATTGAACGTTATGGGAAACAGCTCGCGACACACCCAGCATTTGCAAAAGCTGAACAACTTGAAGTGAAGTACTCTTAATTACTTCCCCCCTTTCGCCCCTTTGATGACACGTAAAACTTCATTGAAGGGGCGATATTACTAGCATCGCAGACACGCTAACTGGATAGCGCTCCCCCCAGTCAATCGCATTCGAGAACGTCGATTGTTATGTCAATCAAGCTAATGTAGTAAATTTCTGATTCTAATATAGTTTCGACCATAGTCACCATCTATTGAATTGATAAGCAATATCAGTTTTCTCCCCCAGCTTTTCCGTAATAACCTCCTCTACAGTTTCTAAGGTATTGAACCCTGGAGGGGGAAGAAAAATGACAAACAAGAAATTGACTACAGCAGCAGGTTGCCCTGTCGCACATAACCAAAACGTTATGACTGCAGGTCCTCGTGGCCCTCAACTATTACAAGACGTTTGGTTCCTTGAAAAATTGGCACACTTTGACCGCGAAGTGATCCCTGAGCGTCGTATGCACGCAAAAGGTTCTGGTGCTTACGGTACGTTCACAGTAACGCACGACATCACAAAATACACTCGCGCTAAGATCTTCTCTGACATCGGCAAAAAAACAGAACTATTCGCTCGCTTCACTACTGTAGCTGGTGAGCGCGGTGCAGCAGACGCAGAACGCGACATCCGTGGTTTCGCACTAAAATTCTATACTGAAGAAGGTAACTGGGACTTGGTTGGTAACAACACACCAGTATTCTTCCTACGTGACCCACTAAAATTCCCAGACCTAAACCACGCAGTAAAACGCGATCCTCGCACTAACATGCGTAGCTCTACCAACAACTGGGATTTCTGGACGTCATTACCTGAAGCATTCCACCAAGTGACTATCGTAATGAGTGACCGTGGTATCCCTGCTTCTTACCGTCATATGCATGGTTTTGGTAGCCACACATTCAGCTTCATCAACGCAGAAAACGAGCGTTACTGGGTAAAATTCCACTTCAAAACTCAGCAAGGCATCAAAAACCTAACTGACCAAGAAGCAGAAGCGATCGTAGGTAAAGACCGCGAAAGCCATCACCGTGACCTTTACGAAGCGATTGAGCGTCAAGACTTCCCTAAATGGAAGATGTACGTACAGATCATGCCAGAGCTAGAAGCGGATGAAGTCAACTTCAACCCATTCGACCTAACACGTGTATGGTCTCAAAAAGACTACCCACTGATCCCAGTTGGTGAGTTTGAACTGAACCGTAACCCAGAAAACTTCTACGCAGAAGTTGAGCAATCAGCGTTCAACCCAGCTGCAGTAGTACCTGGTATCGGCTTCTCTCCAGATAAGATGCTACAAGGTCGTCTGTTCGCTTACGGCGATGCTCAGCGTTACCGTCTAGGTGTGAACCACCATCAAATCCCAGTGAACGCACCTCGTTGCCCTGTTCACAGCTACCACCGCGATGGCGCAATGCGCGTTGATGGCAACTTTGGTTCAACACTGGGTTACGAGCCAAACTACAAACAAGAATGGGCAGAGCAACCAGATTACTCTGAGCCACCTCTACGCATCAACGGCAACGCTGATCACTACGATCACCGTGTAGACGAAGACTACTTCAGCCAAGCGGGTGACCTATTCCGTCTGATGAACGAAGAGCAACGTCAAACTCTGTTCGACAACACAGCTCGCGCAATGGACGGTGTACCAGAGTTCATCCAACAGCGCCACGTTCAACACGCATACCAAGCGGACGAAGCGTACGGCAAAGGTCTTGAGATTGCACTAGGCTTAAACAAGTAAGCGAACGCTGTGATCGTCACGCTGTGTGATTAAAAGACATAAAAAAAGGAGGTGCCCAACAGCACCTCCTGATTTCAAATCACTAATCCTTAATCACTAGCCACAACCAATGCTCAAGGAGATTCATTATGATTAACTTAGATTTCTTTAAGCTCTTTGATACCAAAGAACTGTTTATCTATTACTGATTCATCAACTACTGATTTTTAGCTACCGCTTTGATCAGTACTGATGTATCCATGCGACCTAAACCATCACGTTGAAGGTCTGCGTATTGCTCATCCACTTTCTTAGTCAGTGGAAGTTCTAGACCCACTCGCTCAGCTTCTTGCAGACAGAAACCTAAGTCTTTGCGCATCCAATCAATAGCGAAGCCAAAATCGAACTTGTCTTTAGCCATCGTATTTGCGCGGTTTTCCATCTGCCAAGAACCTGCAGCGCCATGCTTAAGCGTTTCTACAACTTGAGCGATGTCCAAGCCTGATTTTTGTGCCAGCAGCAAAGCTTCACTCAGGCCTTGTAAAACGCCTCCAATACAGATTTGGTTTACCATCTTACAGCGTTGACCCTGACCGTTTTCACCCAGTAGCGTCATCTGCTTCGCGTACACATCCATCGCCGGAGACACACGGTCAAAAATGCTTTGTTCACCACCACACATGATGGTTAGAACACCATTTTCTGCGCCCGCTTGACCACCAGAAACTGGCGCATCAATGAAGTGATTACCGTACTTAACACACGCTTCAGCCAGCTCAACCGCTAGGTCTGCAGAAGTCGTCGTGTGATCGACTAGCACTGCGTCCGCTTTCAAGCCGACCAGAATGCCCTCTTCACCGTAAACAACGCTACGAACGTCATCATCATTACCCACACAGGTAAAAACGATGTCACAGCCTTCTGCCGCTTCACGTGGTGTTTCACAAGCTACGCCTTGGTATTCTTCAGCCCATTTGTCGGCTTTCGCTTTTGTGCGGTTGTATACTTTGGTTTCAAAGCCCGCTTTACTTAGGTAACCAGCCATTGGGTATCCCATCACACCCAGACCAATAAATGCTACTCGTTGTTTTTCCATTGCACGCTTCCCTTAGTTCACCTGACTGAAATGTTTCGTAACATGCTACTAAAGAATTGAAATCATTACTCGTGATTTCTCTTTCCTCGGTCTCGATGATCCTGCATTGCAGTCCGTTTATTGCGCCTTCTACACCCCTTTACTTGACGATTAGCGTAACAGTCAAAGCACTTACATAGGTTCACTACTGCTTAGCATGGAACATCGCTTGCCCACTCTTGTCCTTGTTCGACCAGAAATTGATGTTGAACTGAGCATCATCGCTCATCTCAATGCGGTGCCAGTACTGCGGTGGACTTGTAGTAAACTGGCCTGCATTAATCACCACCACTACTTCTGCTTCTGTGGCATTTTCATCAGCAAAGCCGTAGTAAGTCACTTGCCCTTCCATGACGCAAAGCTGTCCAAACACTCCCTCAGCGGTATTGTGATGAGTCAGTAGCGCTGGTGGCACATTGTCTTTAGTGAAGAAAGGCGTTGAACGTTGAACAGTCCAGTCTTTAGGAATTCTTAGATGCGACATAATGATACCCTCTCTAATTACAATTCTTTTCGTTAAAATCGGTTAAGCCTGAGCGGCTTGAGACAACTCTCGGAGTAGTGGAAATGCTTGCGTAACTTGTTCTCCCGTCACGACGAAGCCCATGAGTCGGCTATTTTCATCTTCTGCTTTCGCGGCAATGCCAGTTTGAGAAATCTGCACGCTCCAGTTCGTCACCGAGCTAAAATCGCCTGCCAATTGAATTGGGTAGCTCGGCGTTTTGACCTTTACCATCATAGGCGGTAGTTTCAGCTCTGCTTCTTGCTCCAGTAGTTGTTTCCCTAAAACATTGGCACTTAGCACGATCGGTTGGAGATAAGGCATCATTCGACCTTGGATCTCGGCGCAATCGCCTAATGCAAATACATTGGCTGCTGATGTCTGTAATCGGGCATCTACCTCGATGCCTTTATTGACACTCAACCCACAAGCCTTCGCTAACCAAGTGTTAGCACGTAAACCCGCCGCTGAAATCACTACATCGGCTTCGATTGCTTTACCTTTGCTCAAGCTTGCCACCAGCGAATCATCTGAACGATTGATCGCAACTACACCAGTCTCCAAGGCAAGTTGAATACCTTGCTGCTTAAGTTGGTTTTCGAGCGGCAATGCGACGAATTCAGGAATCAAGTTAGCGAGCAAACGGGAATTTGGCTCAACCACCGTAACCGCTTTACCACTGGTTGCGAGATCCATGGCGATCTCGACGCCGATCAAACCACCACCCATTACTAGAATTCGTTCCGCGCGGCTAATTTGCTCTTCCGCTAATTGATATTCTTGTAGCGAGTTCAGCGTTATCACCTCAGGTGCTGCACCACCAGATATTGGCGGCACAAAGGCTTTCGCGCCTGTCGCAAACACCAGTTTGGAATAAGGATAGGTTTGGCCGTTGGCGACCACTTGCTGAGCTTGCACGTCGACATGCTCAACCTTGGTATGGGCGAACAGTTCGATGTTGTGTTCCTGTGCAAACGCCTCACCACTTTTAACTACCAAGTCTCGGGCAGTTTGCTTGTTACTGAATACATGACTCAAATCGGGCTTGTTGTATTCCGCGCCATCATCAGCAGTAAACACTTGCAGCGGAATATGTGCGTCCATTCGACGCACTGTTTTCACCAATTGGTAAGCCGCAAAGCCGCTACCAATAATCACAATAGGTGCTTGCATATTCCCTCCTAACCGTTGTATTCAACGAAAACGTCTTTACCCAAGTGACATTCTGGGCACAAGAAGTAATCTGGCACTTCAGACCATGCAGTACCCGGTTCAACGCCTTGATTAGGCTCGCCTTTAGCTGGGTCGTATACCCAATTACAAACGGTGCAAACCATGCATTGGCAATCTGCAGGATGCGCCTCGGCACTAGGGTTGCTAGGAGCAGCATCGACTACCGCTTGTGTTGCTACTTGTGCTGCGGGTTGTGATTGAACTTGTGGTGCAGACGTAGCAATCGCCGGAGAAATAACAGGACTTGTCAGGTCATGCTTCGCCCACAACTTCGCGATGTTCTGACCATGTTCACGGCACTCACGCATCGCATTACCATCTGGTCGCCATTTGGTTTTCAAGCTCACTGCGGTTTCAAAACCTGCGTCAGTCAATCGAGCATGGATACGATCCACCGCGCCACCATTCCAACCGTAACTACCGAATGCAGCGGCCTTCTTCGCTTTAAAGCGCAAACCAGTAATTTCTTCTAGCATGCCTGCGATCTTCGGCATCATGACGTTATTCATGGTAGAAGAACCAACCAAGATGCCTTTTGAGCGGAATACGTTGGCGAGAATTTCATTCTTATCATGCTTAGAGACATTAAAGACTTTGACCGCCACGCCAGGATCGACATCGTGAATGCCTTGCGCGATTGCATCGGCCATCATTCGAGTGTTGTTTGACATTGAATCGTAGAAAATCGTAATGCGATCTTCTTGATAATTGTCTGCCCATGCTAAGTATTGCTCGATGATTTGAACCGGATTATCGCGCCATACAATACCGTGTGACGTGGCGATCATGTCGACAGGCAAATTGAAGCTCAGCACTTCTTTGATTTTTGCGGTTACCAAGCTGCTGAATGGCGTTAAGATATTTGAGTAGTAACGCAAACACTGTTCCATCAACTCATTTTGATCCACTTCATCATTGAACAGACGTTCATCGCAATAGTGCTGACCAAATGCGTCATTGCTGAATAACACTGCATCGCCGGTTAGGTAAGTCATCATGCTGTCTGGCCAATGCAGCATCGGTGCTTCCACGAAGACCAATTGCTTACCGTTACCAATATCGATGCTATCGCCCGTTTTTACGGTTTTGAAGTTCCACTCAGGATGGTGGTGATGACCCACAATCGAATCTATCGCCGCTTCTGTACAGTAAATTGGCGTGTTCGGAATCTTCTCCATTAATGCCGACAATGCACCTGAGTGATCTTCTTCTGCATGGTTTACCACGATAAAGTCGATAGACTTAAGGTCGATTTCCATCTCTAAATTTTGGATGAATTGTTGACTGAATCGATGATCGACCGTATCAATCAATACGGTTTTCTCTTCACGAATTAGATAACTGTTGTAGCTGGTACCTTTTGTCATTTTGTATTCTGTACCGTGGAAGTCTTGAACTTCCCAATCGCGTTGACCTACCCAGTGAATGTTGTTTTTTACGTGAATTGTCATAATTACTACCTTGAATGACGGGATAAACAAAAATAATTTCTTCTTGTATTGCACCGGGCGTGCCAACTTTTAATTTCTATATATTTCAACAACTTAATTAAAATCCAACATTGAAACATGTCATTTAGACACAGTTGAAAATTGTCATTAAGACACTACAATAGTCATATTGACACAATTGGTATTGGCTATGACTTCTTTAATCGCGCAATGGCTACACATCACGCAAGACCTTAACTCGGCGCTCACTCAACAGGCTCGCTTCGATACGTTATTAACCACGATTCGAGAGGTATTGAAGTGTGACTCTTCTGCCCTTCTTTTATATGAAGACCAGCACTTTAAACCTTTAGCAATCAATGGATTGGCGAAAGAAGTGCTTGGACGCCGTTTCTCCATTGAGCAGCACCCAAGATTAGAAGCCATTGCCCGAGCAGGCGATATCGTGCGCTTTCCCTCCGACAGCGACTTACCTGATCCATACGATGGCTTGATTCCAAACCACGATGACAAACTGCATGTCCATTCCTGCATTGGTTTACCTCTGCTGATCGACGATCAACTGATTGGTGCCATCACGATTGACGCCTTCGACCCCAACCAATTTGATGGGCTACGCAACCAAGAGTTACGTTTTGTCAGCGCGTTGGCAGCAGGTGGCCTACACACTGCACTCCTACTAGAACAACTAGAGACACAAGCGAGCCTGCCACGTGACTCTTACGCCGAGAAGCGCACCTTAAGTAATGAAATCATTGGCAACTCTCAGGGTATGAAGAATCTTCAAGAGCAGATTGATGCAGTCGCCGATACGGAGTTGTCTGTATTGGTCATGGGAGAAACGGGCGTAGGTAAAGAGTTGGTTGCCAGCGCTATTCACCATCGCTCTAGCCGCTCTAACAATACCTTGGTTTACCTCAACTGTGCGGCGCTGCCCGAATCGGTCGCGGAAAGCGAGTTGTTCGGCCATATCAAAGGCGCATTTACAGGCGCAATCAGCAATCGCAAGGGTAAGTTCGAACAAGCCGATGGCGGCACACTATTTTTGGATGAAGTCGGCGAACTGTCGTTAGAGCTGCAAGCCAAGTTACTTCGAGCCCTACAATACGGCGACATCCAACGTGTGGGTGATGACCGCCATATTCGAGTCAATACACGCATTGTCGCTGCCACCAACCGTATATTGCATGAAGAAGTGACTGCTGGTCGCTTCCGAGCCGACTTATATCACCGCCTAAGCGTCTTCCCGCTTCATGTTCCACCTCTTCGTGAACGTGAAGACGATGTGGTGTTACTCGCAGGCTTTTTTGCCGAACGCTTAAGAAGCAAATTGGGATTAAACAGCATTCGTTTGTCCCCCACTTTGGTGCAAGCACTCAAAGACTATTCATGGCCCGGCAATGTGCGGGAACTTGAACATGTCATTAAACGTGCTGGTGTTTTGGCAAAAGCACGTACTCACGCCATAGACATTGAGTTGGTTGAGCAAGATTTTGATATTCGAACGCCGAATCAGAACATCAAGAATGTTGAAGAAACGGAGCAAAACTCTCGGCTTGAGCTACCAGAAGGTGGATTAAAGCTTGCCACAGATGCCTTCCAAAAAGCGATGATTGTTCGAGCACTGGAAGAAAACCAAGGCAACTGGGCAGCAACGGCACGTCAGCTTGAATTAGATAACGGCAATTTGCACCGATTAGCAAAACGGCTAGGGATAAAATAGACACTAACGAATATCACCTAATATGGCATATTCATCGCCAAATAAAGAGCCGATGCCCAACCGCTCACTCAGCCCACTATAAGTAGTGAGCTGAGTGCTCAGATAGAATAGCCACCTAAGTTTGACGGTATTTTCTTCTAAATTTTATTGTCTTGAACCACCTCACAGATTTAATAACCCTTAACAATAAACACAATAATAGTTAAGGTATTTTTATGAGCCAGATCTAATAAAATTAAATATATAGTATTTATTTTAAGAATCTAAACTTTCAAAGTTCATCATAATAAATACAACCTCTATGTATACACTTTACCTTCAAAAAACATCAAAATATAATCCCTTCGATAAAAACACTTAAATGAATTTAACTGTATAAAAGTGAGGAGAATAAAATATGGGATATGGGGCGACAGTATATTCATTAGATACTGAAAAGGTTTTTAACGTACTAAAGAATGAGCGTAATCCAGAGCTAGAAAAAGCCATCATGGAAAGGTGTCAAGACTCCTTTAAAGTGATTAATGAAATGCTGGAAAGTAGTGGCGAAAGCATCCGAGCTGAAGAGCTTCTTATGCAGATGCTGTCTGAAGAGATAAAATACAGTCACTTGGGTTACGCCTATGCTTACTTGCTTGAAGCTATATGTAAGATCACTGGTTATTACTTATCCAATAACTCTTGGTATCCTTGCGATGTAAACGATTTCTGCGATATTCCATTCACTAATACCGATTATCCCATAAAATTCCCATTCCCTGACGATTTCCCTGTTGTTTTTATGATAAAAAATCAAGATATTCACCAAGATAACGTTGACTTCGGAGGCTTATCAGAGCAACAAATATCTGAAGTCAAGAGCTGGTACACTCATGCAGTCGTAAACAATCGTGACTTGGTATTATTTTATTATTAATTTTAACTATTAATAAATTATCCAATAGTTAAAATAATAATAGAATATTAATAAAACTCTAGCTTATATTAAGATAGAGTTTTATCTATTTAATTGAAATTTTTATAATTTTAAAAATATTATATTTCACACCTAATTTATAGACTCTGTGTATAGTGTGTTCAGAGGCAATGTGAACTCATAGGATCAAAATCAAGTTCTAATTTTTAGAAGAAAAACCGATCTGCTTGTGTCAAAATGCGCCATCCCAACCAAAAAGTCTTAATGTAATGAACTACCAAGCTGCTATTTTTGATATGGATGGTTTGCTCCTTGATACTGAGCGCGTCTGTATGCATATTTTCCAAGAAGCATGTGAAGCCCAGAACCTACCCTTCTATAAAGATGTTTACCTTTCAATCATTGGTCGCAATGCAGCGGGCATTGAAGTGATTTTTCGTAAAGCTTATGGGGATGATCTTGACCGCTTACACCAAGAGTGGCGCGACCGTTACGACGCTGTGGTTAAGCACCAAGCGATACCGGTAAAAGAAGGGGTGATTGAGCTGCTTGAGTGGTTGAAAGGCCAAGGGTTGCCAATTGCAGTCGCCACTTCTACAGCAAAAGAAGTGGCACAGAAGAAGTTGGAGTTAGCGGGCCTAAGCAAGTATTTCGACAACTTAACGACAGGCTGTGAAGTGTCACACGGCAAACCTGATCCAGAGATCTACCTGCTTGCAGCAAGTCGTCTAAGCGTAGATCCAACCAAATGTCTCGCCTTTGAAGATTCAAATAATGGCGTACGTGCTGCGGTAGCAGCGAACATGATCACTTATCAAATTCCTGATTTGGTTGAGCCTTGTGACGAAATAAAGCAATTAGGCCATACTGTCGCACCTTCACTGCATGATGTGTTGCATGCGTTAAAACAAACTCGCTAGGTCTACTTGTCGTCTGTTCTCTAGAAGCTCAGCAATTTAGCTGAGCTTCTTTCTTGAAACCTCTCCAATACCGTAAAACCAAACAATTCTGCCACCCGTTTAGCGAGATTAATTTCACCTTAACTCTGGTTCATCACGATTTTTGATTTAACTCACGCAATCGCATGAAATAAGGTATTTGAGTGATCAAATAGCGGAACTGACCAGTACAAGCTTGCAACAAAACGTCAATATACCGATTGAAGCACGTTTTTGGAGTGAAAATTGGCTGATAATGAGAACTATTGGATAAGATCAATCCAAGTCAGCCTAAAATACAAAATGGAGAGTGTTATATGTCTTTACGTTTATTAGCAACAACCTTCGCATTAGTCGGAATGAGCTTTGGTGCCCAAGCCAGTGCCGAGTGTGAAGTGTCATTAGATGCTAACGATATGATGCAGTTTTCTACTAAAACATTGAGCGTACCAGCCACTTGTAAAGAGGTAAAACTGACGCTGAATCACACAGGTAAGATGCCAGCGCAATCGATGGGTCACAACGTGGTCATCTCTGACACAGCCAACCTACAAGCAGTCGGTACTGATGGCATGGCAGCTGGAGCAGAAAATAACTACGTAAAACCAAACGATGATCGCGTCTACGCTCACACAAAAGTAATTGGTGGCGGTGAAAGCACCAGCATTACGTTCAGTACTGAGAAAATGAAAGCCGGCGGTGACTATTCATTCTTCTGTTCGTTCCCGGGTCACTGGGCAATCATGCAGGGTAAATTTGAGCTAAAATAAAAGATTTAGCCAAGCCAAAAGAAGACTCATTATAGGGAAGCCAAGGCTTCCCTTTTTGATAGATAAAATAGCAATTGAGAAGGTCTAACACGTCTGGAAACGTGACCAAGAAACATAGCAAGTAAGAAACCCTTGCTCCATTGAGATTAAGTTCTTTTACGAAAACTCATGGGTAAAAATCGGATTTTTATTTTGCCTTTCCGTAACACTACTAAATGATAAAAGTCATTCAATACCATGTAACTCTTTCCAGTTTCCTGGATGAACCACATAGCCGAACAGAGCATGCCCACCATAAACCAATTCAGTTCCTTCCGGTATCCACAGCATCTGACCTGGGTGCACAAAATGTGTTTCACCATTTGCGGTCAGCTCGAAACAGCCTTCAATCACGAAAATAACTTCATCATAAAGCACTGTCCAAGCCACTTTAGCGCCTTCCCATTTAGCAAAGCCTACGCCAATGTTTGGTGAAATTTCTGGGCTTAACGCCCTGGCAACATACGCCATTCCCGGCGTATCACCACGAACATTGAAATCTAGACTTTTACTATCAACAAGTTTGACTTGCTTCATAATTCACTCCGGCTTTGCCATTTTGCTAATTGGATACGCGTTTTTACTCCCAAACCTAAAAAAGGCTCTGGCGGATTCAAACAAGGCATTCCTGTCACTTGCTGTATGTCATCCAATGATTTAGATGTCGCACCAACGACATAGTCAGCTAACAGTGTTCCAGAAATGGTTCCCCACGCAGCACCAACACCATTGTCACAAGCGCTGGCATAAACACCTTCATCTAATTGACCGAAAAAGTTAGTAAAGTTACGAGAGATGGCATACACCCCACCCCATGTGTGAGTAAATGGTACGTCGGCCAGCTCGGGATAACGCGCCAGAAAGACCTGACGATGATCGTCGCGAATTTGTTCTCTGACTTTATCGTTCATGCTTGAGCCATATTTCGGCACGTGTTTGTAAGTATTGCGGATCAAAATACGTCGATCGGCGGTCATACGTAACGTCGTTCCCGCATGATCAGCTGGAGTTAGGCCCCAATTCAGCTCTCCTCCGTATCGCTGCATTTCTGCGTCAGTCAATGGACGCGTCCAGCTTGCAAACGTCATCACTGGAAGTAGTCTGTTTTTAAGATAACCAAACTCCCGAGTAAAAATGCTGGTCCCAAGCAGCAGTTCAGGGGTTTCAACAGAGCCACTATCTCCATGTAATACCCAGCAACCGTTTTCTTTACTGAGCTTGCGGATTGGCGAGTTCTCTAACACCTCGACGTTCTCTGGAAGGCTTTCCCCTAGCCCACGCACCAAAGCAGCAGGTTGCATTAAATAACCACCTGGCGTGTAAATTGCGCGGCTGTAGTAGTTGGTTCCCAAGACTTTCGCCAGCTCACTGCCATTAACATGGAAGTATGGTTCGCCAAGGTCTTTCATTAGGTGCTCAAAGTGATCGAGATATGCTTCACCGCGCGCCCCTACGGCTCCTTGATATTTGCCCTTTGCTGACCACTGACAAGAAATACTGTGCTTCGACACTAAAGTGTCTAGCTGAGCAATCGCAGAACGGTTGAGCGACAATAACTTTTGTTTGTGCTCAGGGTCGGGATGCTCAAGTGAAAACTTATGAGGCAAATCGATAACAAAGCCCGAATTTCTTCCTGAAGCCCCTTGGCCGATACGTTGCGCATCAATCAGTATAATTCGTGCATTAGACATAAGTTCAGCTAAACGTCTTGCCATAGCTAGGCCTGCGAAACCGGCACCTAACACGGCATAGTCAGCACTTTGTTTACCTTTTAACGCCGATTTTTCTGGAATACTTGGCAACGCATGGTACCAACCACACGTCACGTCATCATTGGGTAAATGAATCATCTTTTTTCTCCGCTACGCTGCTGACAGTTTCAATGACAATTGATCTAGCCAAGGGCCGCGTAATGACTGTACTTTTCTTCCTAGCAACGCAAAACCGAGCATTGCTCCTTCTGGTGAATAAAACGCAGCGGTCAATTCATCTGCTTGGTTCTCAATGTACCATTGTCCCTGTTCTTCAGCGGCTACCGGGAAAATCGTGAGTGGAAGAATCGGCGTTTTTACAATCACTGGAGTTGGTGTTAAAGAGGTAGGCGTAATATCACCTAGCAAGCTTTTCGCTACGGAAGGAATCATTTGATTAATCGGCGCAATATACGGCTGCCAACCTTGCTCCGTTTCAACACAGTCGCCTAGCGAGTAAATACTCTCATCACTCGTCTGGCCGAATTGATTCACTTTAATGCCGCGGCCCACTTCGAGCCCTGCTTGCTCAGCCAGAGAAACATTTGGCTTGAGTCCAACCGCGCTTAGCACTAGGTCTGCTTCAATCTGCTTGCCACTGTTTAGATGCAAAACCGCGCTTGATTCGGACCTTGGCTCGATTCTGGCGATACTGTCTTGTAGAGCCCATTGCACGCCTCGATCGGCAAGTGCGCTTTGTAATGATTCACCCAACTGTTGCGGGATCAAACGCTCCATTGGCCATTGACCCAACCCGATAACTGTTACTTCATAACCGCTTTCGATCAGATCATTTGCGAACTCACAGCCAATTAAGCCATCACCTAGGATCGCGATGCGCTTTTTGTCTTGCAGCTCCGCTCTGAAACGGCGGTAATCAACTAAGTCGTTCACACTCATAACCCAAGAGCGATCGCCCTCAATTGGGATTTCAATCGGTGATGCACCTGTTGCCAGTACCAAGCGGCTGTAGGCGTATTTACCGATGGAGGTATGTAACGTTGAATTGGCACGATCGATCTGTTCAACACGGGTATGCGGGTAAACTCGGATATTGAGACGGCTTTCCCACTCCAACGCGCTCTCACTTTGTAGCGCGTCGCCGTCTTTATTCATGACCAGTGCATTAGACAATGCTGGTTTGCTGTACAAAGCGCCATCATCAGCGGTAAAGACAGTGATCGGAACCGTCTCAGATTGCGCTCTAAGTGCCGCCGCCAACTGGTAACCACTGTGGCCACTACCGATGATAACGATAGGGTCATTTGAGAATACAGGTTGAGTAACTTCAGATGGAAGAGGCTGAGCAGTATTTGGCTGAACAGACGCTTCTACCGACGCCGAAGACACCGCTGCAACCTCTTCTAGTGGCGCATCGTCGGTGATTTCGATCATTTCAAAATCGGCCTTACCCACTAAACAGTCAGGACATAACCAGTCATCCGGTACATCTTCCCATGCTGTTCCTGGTGCAATACCATCGGATGGCCAACCTTGTGCTTCATCATAGATTAAGCCGCAAATAATACAGAGCCACTTTCTCATCACTTATACTCCAACTACCTTGTTCAGAATTTCCGTGTTTACAAACCGCTGTCAGATTTGTTGTGATTCCATCAACCTCGCCCTAGCTTGTGGTCTGAAATCCAAGCCGGTACGAGGTGATGAAAATACAGTTACACGGTAGCTATACGTTGCTGTCTTGCTGCAAACGAATGGCAATATTGCGTGTCTGGACGTAGCTATAAATCGCTTCTTGTCCTTTTTCTCGCCCAAACCCGGACAAGCCCACGCCACCAAATGGTGTTTCGATGCCACCAGCAAACCATTCATTGATGAACACTTGTCCACCACGCAGTTGCTGTGCCACACGCAATGTTTGGTTTAGGCTTTCACCAAAGACACCAGCGACCAGGCCAAAATCGGTGCCATTCGCGATTTCAACGGCCTCTTGCTCGGTTTCAAACGGTGTAATTACCAGTACAGGGCCAAACACTTCTTCTTGAGCAATACGCATATCTGGTGAGGCTTCAATCACCGTCGGTGCCACAAAGTAACCCGACAAATCAGGGGCGTAGCCACCCGTTAGGATGTTCGCGCCGTCGGCTTTTGCTTGTTCTATCATTTCAAGCACGCGCGCTTGTTGATCAGCCGATACCAACGGTGTGATGTCCGGCTGGCTTTCGCCTTGGCCAATGGTTAGGCTTTTTGCCATTTCCACAACCGCCGCTTTTACTTCTTCATAACGCTCTTTTTGAATCAGCAAACGAGACATTGCCGAACAAACTTGACCAGCGTTAAAGAAAATACCGACCTGAACGCTTTTCAAAAGTGTTTCGAGGCTCGCATCTTTCAGCGCGATAGCAGCCGATTTACCACCCAGCTCCATCACCGATGGAGTAGCGCGTTGCGCTGAATCTTGCAGGATGCGTTGGCCAGTTGGAACAGAACCCGTAAAGACAATTTGATCGACCTCTTGGTGCTGCACCAAATGACTGCCAACGACTGAGCCTTTGCCACATAGCAAGTTAATCGTGCCTTTTGGGAAGCCCGCTTTTTCAATCGCTTTAATCAACAACGTCATGGCAAGTGGAGAAATCTCTGGCGATTTGATCACCACTGCGTTACCTGCGGCTAATGCAGGTGCCAATGAGCGTGCACAAATAGAGACAGGGAAATTCCACGGCACAATCTGCACTGACACGCCAAACGGCACATATTGAGTGAAGTCGACATAGTCTTTACCCAACGGAATTGACGTGCCTTCCAGCTTGTCGGCCATGCCAGCGTAGTATTCGAAGTAACGTGCCGACTCTAAAAACTCATCTTTGGCATCTTGCAAAGATTTCCCATTTTCACGACAGGCAACTAACCCACCTTCATCAACCATTTCACGAATAGCTGCGGCGGCTTTTAACATCCACTCGGTTCTGACGGCGGGACGAACGTCCGAAAGAAGACCTTGATAGACCACTCGACGTGCCGCTGCCATTGCGCGATCGGCATCGGTGATAGTGGCTTCTGCAATCGTCGCATACGCTTCGGCTGTGCCAGGGTTCATGACGGTCAGCGCTTGCTCTGAATCGCACCACTCACCATCAATATAATTAAGGTAATGCATCATATTACTGCTCCAGTGCCGCTTTCACTTGCTTTGCCAACCAGGTTTGGAAGAAATGCGTCGGAACATCCATTTCTGGTGAGAACACACCACCACCAAAGCCAGGTGAGTAACGACCTTCCTGCATGCCCTCGACCGCTCCAATATCTTCGCCGAATACGACTCGCCATGACTCAACGGTAGCAGTACGGCACGCAGCGAACTCATCTTTCGTTGCTTCATCACCCACATAGAAAACACGTAGGTGCTCAACACTCTTATTCGCAGTGATTGGTTCAATCATCATCGCAAAGGCATGATCGGCTTGAATACCAAGCAACACGTTTGGAAAGAGTGCAACATATTCTGCATGACGCAGTTTATCTTCTGGCCAGTTTGGAAATTTAGGTAAGTGTGTTCCTGCAGTATCAGAGAGGTTGTATGCGAGACTACCTTGGCCAGCAAAACGCTCTGCAAACATGATGTTGTAGTGATCCTCTAGGCGAGAATAACTGTTCAAACTCGGATGCACCCAAGGTAAGTGGTAAGCTTCACAGTAGTTTTCTACGGCAAGCTTCCAGTTACTTTTCACTTCTATCTCTAAGTTGCCACCCATGTTCACGCGGCGAAGAAGCCCTAATCCTTCTTCACCTAAGAATTGCTGCCAACGTTGCTCTAGCGGCGCGATATGCTCTTCAAAGCTTTCTGCATTGCCCGATAAGTTGACGAACACCATGTCCATCCAAACGGCTGAACGAAGTGGCTTAAGGCCATGTTTTTCACACTTAAATCGGTCATCTTTGTGTTTTGCGATACCACCAATGTGTGGTGTGCCTTTTAGATTGCCGTCAAGATCGTACGTCCATGAATGGTAAGGACAGCGAATCATGCCTTGAACTTCGCCTGCCTCATGCACCAGCTTCATACCACGATGACTACATACGTTGTGGAAGACTTGGACTTCACCTTGACGATTTCTCATCATGAGTAGTGGAAGATCCATGAAATCAAGTGGCATCACATAGCCATTTTTAAGCAGGTCTGATGCAAAACCAATGCATACCCAAGTGTTACCAAACACCTGATCACGCTCAAAAGTAAAATACTCTTCGCTGGTGTAGGCCTGATTCGGCATTCCTGTTGCTTCACTGATTGGGTTCAGTACATTATCAACAAGTTCAACAGGAATAATGGTTTGGTTGACATTACTCATATTCTTATCTCCGAGAGTCGAGTTGCATCCAGTGCGTACAACATCGTGTTGTGTTAGTGGAGATGATTTTGATTAACAACCCGGCAACAAACAAACGACTTTTTCGCCGGGCTTGGATGAGTTTTTGTCATTCATGCATTGATCTCGAACAAAAAATAACCTTTTAATTAACAATAATCTTCTTGTCATGATTAATACTCATTAACCGATGAGTATTAATCAGTTGAAACACAAAAGCCCTCTCTCTACTCTCTTTCAAAAATTAACAATAACGCAACAAACAATAACGCTAAAACAAACGCACTGTGAGGGATGCCTATGAGAGCAACATCTGGGATATTGAAAGGACTCAATCCGACTGTGACTATCGCATCAAAGATCGTCGTTATCGGTTTTGTACTTTTCTGCGCCATTCTCGCCAACCAAGCGGGCCAATACTTCGAAACGATTTCCGGCATTTTGCTGCAGAATATGAAGTGGTTTTACATCGGACTTGTTTCACTCGTTGTCGGTTTTCTTCTTTACCTTATGGTTAGTCGATATGGGCATATTCGTTTGAGTAAAGATGACGAAAAACCAGAGTTTAGTTATTTGTCTTGGGTATCCATGCTTTTTTCCGGAGGCATGGGGATAGGCTTGATTTTCTGGTCGGTCGCCGAACCGATGTGGCATTACGCTGACAACCCATTTACTCAAGGCCTGACCAATGAAGCCGCAACAACATCAATGAAACTGACATTCTTTCACTGGGGCCTACATCCTTGGTCTGTCTTTATCATTGTGGCACTCGCATTAGCTTACTTTTCCTACCGTAAAGATCTGCCTTTTACCCTACGCTCTATCTTGTACCCTTTGATTGGTGATCGTATTTATGGGCCTATCGGACACACGGTTGATATCCTAACAGTCGCGGTGACCGCTTTCGGTATATCTCAAACCTTGGGGATGGGAGTTATCCAAATAAACTCTGGTTTGAATCAAGCCTTTGGTCTAGATATTAGTTTGGGGATTCAACTCTTTATTATCGTTTCCCTTTGTACTTGTGCGGTTGCGTCGGTGCTATCTGGTGTAGGAAAAGGTATTCGCCGTTTATCAGAATGGAACATGCTGCTCTCACTCGCACTCGTGCTAGTCGTACTTTACATTGGCCCAACTCGCTATATCTTAAATACGCTACTCGAAAGTACGGGGCTTTATGCACAAAACATTGTCGGTATGAGCTTATGGAGCGATGCACAGAATGACTCTGGCTGGCAAAACTGGTGGACGGCTTATTACTGGCCTTGGTGGATGACTTGGGCACCTTTCGTTGGCATGTTTGTGGCTCGTATCTCTAAAGGACGCACAATACGTGAACTTATCGGCGGTGCTCTCATCGTACCCACGCTGATCACGTTTTTATGGATTTCAGTATTTGGTGGTGCAGCGTTGAAGGTAGAGCAAGACGCTCGTGTTGCTCATCAAGAGCAAGTCACTGCGGCACAAGAAGCCAAACAAACACCACCTGCGGATTTCTCTGGCGGCCCGATTCTTGAAGCGACTAAAGCCGATACGACACGCGCTTTGTTTACGCTATTCGACAATCTAGATACAGGTATGTTTGGTAAACTCCTTAGCGTGCTTGCGTGTCTATTGCTCGGTACTTATTTCATTACCTCCGCAGACTCGGGTACCTTGGTTCTATGTACCCTCGATGCCGCTGGGCACAGTGAGCCTCCTACGTCTATACGCGTATTGTGGGGAATCATGATCGCTGCCATTGCGGGAGTGCTTCTATATGCAGGAGGGTTAAAAGCAATGCAAACAGCCTCCATTATTGCCGGTTTCCCTATCGCGATTTTTATCGCGGTGATGAGCTTAACGCTGTTCCATAGTATTCGACGCGAACCTAAGCCATGGGCAATGCTTCCTGAGCATGTTCACCCAGAGCAAGAGAAACTTGATGGTCCTGTTGAACCGCTTGTTGAAAGCAAAACTGTGGCTTCCGAGCCTATCGCTTCAAGATCCTCGCTGAAAGATGATTCCACACTTAATCAGGGACCAGTACTAAGTTAGTGCGTCGTTTCATCAATCAATTAAAAAAGCGGGAACTGATATTCCCGCTTTTTTAACATGACCAAACTCTGTTATTTTCTCTGCTTATTGATTTAAGCTAAGCCTCGATCACCTACCTCATCTGGCAACTGATGCAAAAGCCATTCTCTAAAACGTTTGACGCTGGCTGGGATTAAACCTCTATTTTTAGGTTCAAGCATAGAAAAATTGGAAGGTGTTGAAAGCACGTGTTCGACTGGCCTAACCAAAGCGCCGCTTTGTAAATAGTCGTCCACTAATGACCCCCAGGCTAACGCGATTCCCTGACCATTAATTGCCGCTTGTAACAGCATTGGATAGTTATTGATGTTCATGCGATTACGAGGCGAAATATTTGGCAACCCCACACTTGCAAACCACTGCTCCCAATTCACCCAATCTCTTTGAGACTCTTCCAGATAGAGTAACGTTTTATTGAAGATTTCTTCTGGCTCACTAGGCTGGCCGATTTTCTCTAAATAAAGCGGGCTACACACAGGGAATACCTCTTCTGAAAATAGCGTTGTCACATCCATTTCCGCAGGTGGAGTGCGACAATAAAACAAGGCGAGATCGCAATCTAATCGGCGTAAGTCCAACACATTATCTGAGGCCAATATCCTTATATCGATGTCATCATGTTCATTTTGAAATTGAGCAACCTTAGGCAACAACCACAAGGCTGCCATTGCATTTGTCGTCGCAACCGTGATCTTTTGTTCGCCCTGCCATTTCTTCACTTCACCCGTGATTTGAGCAATATCGAGCAAAGATTGGCTGACAGCTTGATAATATTGAAGACCTGTAGGCGTTAAATTAATGCTTCGATTGGCTCGCGTGAACATAGCCTTGCCTAAGTATTCTTCTAATTGTCTAATTTGGCGACTGATAGCACCTTGGGTCACGTTTAGCTCGTCAGCGGCTAACGTAAAACTCAAGTGCCGCGCCGACGCTTCAAACGCAACGAGGCTATTTAAAGGTGGGAGGGGTTTGATTTTCATGTATCTTCCAGTAAGGCAGTATTGTAATTATTTTTATTCCCGGCAATCTTATGTTGCACGTGGATAATGCCATTCTGGACAACACCTCAAAAACGACAATTTATAAATGATAAAAAATAGAGATGAATCATAAATTGTTGTGAGAGAGACTGCCGTATACAGTTTCGTGGCTACAACAAGCACAAAAAGAGGAGCAGTTACTCCTCTTTTGCCTAACCTTTTGCTCACTTTGTACGAGTTAGCCCATTTACCCTATTGCCAGTTTAGTGCTCGCGTAACGCGCTTTTTTCTTTCTTGGACTGGCTAAGAAGTACGCCAAAGTAAGGGGCCCTAATCGTCCCATAAACATCATGAAGATGATCACTAACTCACCCGGTTCGGACAAACTGCCCGTTAAGCCACGCGACAAACCAACCGTACCCAGTGCCGAGACCGCTTCGAACATAATGTCTAACATAGACGCTTTCTCTGTCAGTAACAGCGTGAAGATGGCAAACCAAGTCACCCCCACCGAGATCAGAGTCAGCGCCAATGCCTTGCTGATGGTCTCTTTGGGAATCTCGCGTTGAAAGGCATAGGTTGCTTCATCACGACGCAAATAGCTGTAAGTTGCCAAGACTAACACCATAAATGTCACAACTTTAATGCCACTTGCCGTACTCAATGAACCACCGCCGATAAACATCAACACCAGAATGATCGCCGTTGTGGCATCTTCCAACTGATCGATAGCTAAAGTGTTGAACCCTGCCGTTCTTGGTGTCACCGCTTGAAACCACGATGCCCACCATTTCCCTGCCTCGCTCAACGGGGCAAGCGTGTTGGGGTTGTCATATTCAATCAGGTAAATCGCGATAAGTGCCACCACGTTAATGATCACCGTGCCTAAGATCATCATTCGACTGTAAACGGTGAGTCGGTGCCAACGGCGATTGCGTTTTAAGTCAATCCAAACCGAGAAGCCTAAACCACCAATAATGAACAAACTGGTAATGGTGAAGTTAACGACCGGGTCGTCCACGTAAGGCATTAAGCTATCGGCACTCAACGCAAAACCTGCATTGTTAAACGCACTGATGGTGTAGAAGAAACCATGGAGCAAACTGGTTTCCCAGCCCAGCTCTTCACTCCAATAAACGCTCAAAATAGTGAAACCAATAAGTTCAACGAGCAGAGCGAACATCAATACAGATTTAGCAGTGGCAATGAGTGTCGATGAATCAGTCTGGTTGAACGCCTCTCTCGCGACTGCTCGCTCCAAAAAGCCAATTTTTCCGCCCAGAGCCAGCAAGGTCACGATAGCAAACGTCATCAAACCTAGGCCACCACATTGAATCAGGAAAGCAATAACCACTTGCCCAAAAGGCGTAAACGCCGTGCCCGTGTCTACCACAACTAATCCCGTCACCGTAATGGCCGATGTTGCTGTAAACAGGCTTTGAATCCAAGTGATGGGCTCTGTGGTGGCAATCGGCAGTTTGAGTAAGACCGAGCCGAGCATGATCAAGCACGCAAAGCTGAGGCTAAGTATTAATGGCGGTGCGCCCAACAATTTTTTGCCCGCTTTGGGTTTTCGCTCGATGGGGATAATAGAGGGATGCCACAAAACCATGTTACACCAACCTTGGAGCGACGTATTTCAGCTCAGCGCGACTACCACAAAGCAACAGCGTGTCGAACTCATTAAGCACAAACTCATCATTGATATTGGTGTAGACGGCTTCTTCGCGCTTCACCAAGATAGGCTGAATGTTGTAACTGCCTCGGCTGATCAACTTAGAAAGCGGCGTATCGTGCAGATTGGATTTAACGTGGATTTCCACCACATACAAGCCATGCCCCATTTCCAAATAGTTGTTCACCATCGGATAGTTGAGTGCCTGCGCGACTCTTACGCCCATCTCCTCTTCCGGATGAATAATGCGTTGTACACCAAGCTTAGACACCATGGTGTGGTGTGCTTTGGTGCTCGCTTTGACCCAAATAGATTTCACACCCAGATTTTTCAGCGCCAGCGTACACAACAAACTGGCTTGCATGTCTTCGCCAATCGCCACCAACACCACATCACTGTTCGCTAGCGCTAACTCTCTGAGTGCACCTTCGTCTGTTGCGTCACATATGACCGCTTGCGTTAACTCTTCGACGTATTTTTCGACGATTTTCGGGTCGCTATCCACCCCCGTTACGGTGTGTCCAAGATGAATAAGTTCTAAGCTGGCGGCAACGCCAAATCGCCCTAGACCAATTACTGTAAAGTGAGCCATATCAATACCTAACTGTGTTTTATGTATAGAAAATGCTAATGCGTTAAGGGTTAGACTGATTTTCCGTCACGGAAAATAGGCAAAACGAATCCTGTTCGAGTGCCGATAACCAGCACTAAACCTTGGCATTAACGTTGATTAAATTTGGAATTTAGTAGTGCTTGGACGTCTCAAGCACTAAACGATAACCCAGCCCCGGCTCGGTTTTTAATAGCCGCTGTTCGTCAGCACTATCGTTCAGTTTTTTGCGTAGTTGACTCACTAACACGCGTAAGTAGTGAGTGTCTTCGACATGACTTTTTCCCCAAATCACCGCTAGCAAATGAGTTTGCTCAATGAGTTTTCCCGGCTTGAGAATCAACTGTTCAATGAAAGAAAACTCTTTCTTGGTGAGTGGAATTTCCCTCTGATCCAACCAAAATTGGTGAGTACTTTTGATGATTTTGACTCGGCCAGCCACCAGCTCATCAGCGACGGTTTGCTCATCCACCAAATCTCGAACCAGCACTTTGATGCGCGCGATGAGCTCTTTTACGCCAAAAGGCTTGCTCAAGTAATCATTCGCGCCCGCTTCTAAAAGGCGGATTTTTTCCTCTTCTTGATCGCGAGCTGTCAGCACTAGCACTGGCGTTTTATAGGTCTGACGAAGCGTAGTGAGAAACTCCGTCCCATCGCCGTCGGGCAAGCCTAAATCTAGCAGAATGACGTGCGGCGAATACGCTTCGAAACACGCTTTGGCTTCTGCAATGGTACTCGCGCCAATGTAATCAAACCCTTCAGCAGACAGCGAAATTCGAATAAAGGTATGAATGCGAGGCTCATCGTCCACGACTAAAACTTTGTAACTCACGCCTGCTCTGCTCCTTGATTGAGTGGAAGTCGAATGCGGATCAGCGTCCCTTCTGATACTGGCATAGATTGAATCTCTCCTTGGTGTGCGATGATGATGCCTTTGGCAACCGCGAGTCCCATTCCGGTGCCTGAATCGGCCGATTTGTTGTTCACACCGGAATAGAAAAGGTTGAATATTTTTTCCGCATCTTCAGCTTTGATGCCAATCCCCATGTCCCGAACATCAATCACGCACGACGAACCCTGCTTAGAAAGTGAAACCTCAACAGATTCATTCTCTGGTGAAAATCGCATGGCATTATCCAACACATTAAAAATCGCTTGTTCGATTAGCGAACGACTTACTGATAAATAACCAACGGAATCATCCATATTCATGGAAACTTTCTCGGTGTAATTTGGCAAACGAGAAACCGCATCCCGAACAATATCTGCAATCAACTCATCTTTTTTGGTAATTTTTAATGTGCCGTGCTGGAGCTTAGTCGCCTGTAAGAGGTTCTCGATATATTGATGCAAGCGATGGCTTTCTGAAGTCGCACTGTCGAGCAATTCTTTACGCTCTAAGTCATTGAGCTTGGGCATGTACTCGTTGAGTGTGGTCAATGTTCCAATAATGGTTGCCAGCGGCGTGCGTAAGTCATGGGACACCGATAGCAGGATGCTGTTTTGCAGCTTGGTTTGTTTTAACTCGCCCTGCTGGCGACGATAAAGATCCGCAAAGGTGCTGGTGATAAATGCCACCACCATAAACACGACTAAATTAAAAATGTCTTCCGGACGAAACATCTGCAAAGAGTAACGAGGTGTCGTAAAAAAGAAGTTGAAGCTCAGCGCTTCGATCACCGCCGCCGCATAAGCGAATCGCGAGTTGCATTGAAACGCCACTACCACGACAGCTAACTGTAAAATCAGCAGGACTGCGGCTGTAGAGCCAAACAGTTGGTCTAACAACCATGAGACGACAACCGCGCCAACAATCACGGTAGTAGAAAAGAGAAAGGTGTTATCTCGCCATTGAACAAACATAAAATACATCAACCAAAATTCGATGTAGAAAACTTTAGCAAAAGCCCATTCGGAGTTCGCGTAAAAAAAGCGTAAAAAATTCAATAACGACAGTGAGTTATAAACATAATCATCATTAAGTTGGCCTAACTCAATGAATAATCACAAGTTAACGTTGCCCATTAACGCCTACTTACTCGGTATAAACGACAGACACAAAAAAGAGGAGCATTTGCTCCTCTTTCGTGTAGCGTCATATTAGATGACTTGTAGTTGAGCATCACCTTGCTCAGACAAAAAGCCGCCGGTTTGATGCTTCCACAGCTGAGCGTAAACACCACCCAATTGCAGCAGCTCGTAATGCGATCCTTGCTCAATGATTTTGCCGTCATCCATTACAATCAAACGATCCATCGCGGCAATCGTTGATAAACGGTGAGCAATCGCAATCACTGTTTTTCCTTCCATCAGAACTTCAAGGTTTTCTTGAATTGCCGATTCTACTTCTGAATCAAGTGCAGACGTTGCTTCATCCATGATCAAAATTGGCGCGTTTTTCAGCAGAACGCGAGCAATCGCCACACGTTGACGCTGACCACCAGACAGCTTCACGCCGCGCTCACCCACTTCAACGTCATAGCCAACGTTACCTTGCTCGTCTCGTAGAGATTGAATGAAATCATGAGCATGTGCTTTCTCAGCAGCTGCGATAACGGCATCCATTGAAGCATCTGGATCACCGTAAAGAATGTTCTCTTTAATTGAACGATGCAGCAAAGAGGTGTCTTGCGTGATCATACCGATGTGTTGGCGAAGAGACTCTTGTTCAACTTGAGAAATGTCCTGTCCATCAATGCAAATCTTACCGCTATTTACGTCGTAAAAGCGCAGCAACAAGTTGACCAACGTGGATTTACCTGCCCCAGAGCGACCGACAATGCCAACTTTTTCGCCCGGTTTGATAGTCAGATTCAAGTTCTCAAATACTGCCTTCTCATCACTGTAGTTAAAACCTACGTGATCAAAGCAGATCTCACCTTGAGAGATTTGCAAAGGCTTAGCATTTGGTACGTCTTTCACTTCAACATCGTTTGAAATCGTATTAATACCGTCTACTACTGTACCGATGTTTTCAAACAGTGCGCTAACTTCCCACATGATCCACTTCGACATACCTTGTACGCGCAACGCAATACTGATGGCAATCGCAATAGCACCAATTGTTACAGCGTGATCTAGCCATAGATAAACCGAAATGGCACTAATAGACATCAGCAGCAAATAGTTGATGGCATCCACACTAAACAGTAAACAAGTCACCATGCGCATTTGGCGGTAAACCGTCACCAAAAATTGCTTCATGCTGCTTTCTGCGTATTCCAACTCTCTTTGCGAGTGCGCGAATAGCTTTACGGTAGATATGTTGGTGTAAGAATCGACAATGCGCCCAGTCATTACAGAACGAGCATCCGCTTGCTCCGTCGCTACTTGTTTCATTTTAGGGATAAAGTAGAACTGGATAACCGCGTACATTCCTATCCAAATCACAATAGGCAACATTAGCAAACCATCGGCTTCGCCCATCATCCAGAGCATCGAAAGAAAATAAACGCTGATATAAACCAGTACATCCACCAGCTTCATGACCGTTTCTCGTACCGCTAACGCACTTTGCATCACTTTGGTCGCAACTCGGCCTGCAAAGTCACGCTGGAAAAATCCAACCGCTTGTTTTAGCAAGTAACGGTGAATCAACCAACGGATAGACATCGGGTAGTTACCCAATAACGTTTGGTGCATCACCATTGAGTGGACAAAACCGAGAGCTGGCATCACAACCGCCACTAAGAACAGCATCATTAGCATGCGATCACCCTGGTCTTGCCAGAATGTTGCGCGATCTTGATTAGAGAGAATATCGACGAGCTCGCCCATATAACGCAACAGCGTCACCTCTGTGATGGCAATAAGCGCACTGAACACTGCCATAACGAGTAAAGGGGCTTCAAAGCCACGAGTGTAAAAACGACAAAAGCCAAATAGCGTCTTCGGTGGCTTTTCGGTTTCCATCTGGGGAAAGGGTTGGGTCAGTTTTTCAAACCAATTGAACATAACAATGACTTTAGGTACCGCGAATGAATTTGCGAACGTTTTACTATCTTTTGATACAAAAGTCAGTAAAATACCGAAACAAAAGCTCAAATGATAATAATTACAATTAAGCTTAGCGTTAATCATAATTATCGGGAATAGATTTATGCAAAAGAATAACTCACTGACCATCGCTATCCGCAACGCGTTGGTTTGTGCTTTAGCACCTACAGCAGTGGTTGCATTCACAGCACAAGCTCAAGAAGACGTCGTACAAGATGACGTGATTGCCATGGAGACCATAACGGTCACCGCGCAAGCACTTAAAGTAGAAACCCCGGCAGCAGAAACGCCGCGCAGCGTATCTATCATTTCTGAAGATGAACTTCGTGTTCGTGCACCGAAAAAGCTAGATGAAGCATTACGCTACACGTCTGGTGTAACCGCTCAGCCTTATGGCGCAGACAACGACACTGATTGGTTCAAAGTTCGTGGATTTGATGCAGCGACTTACCTAAACGGCAACCGCCTATTCCGCGATGGTTACTACACATGGTTGGTCGAACCTTACGGCCTAGAAAGTGTAGAAGTCGTTAAAGGTCCATCGGCTATTCTGTTTGGTGAATCGGCACCAGGCGGTATCGTGAATGCTGTTCAGAAAAAACCAACGTTTACGCCTCAAGGCGAAGTAAAAGTCGAAGTTGGCAACAACCAACACCAATCCGTAGGTTTTGACATTGCTGACGAAGCAAACGACGCAGGCACTGTGCGCTATCGTTTGGTTGGCTTGATGACAAGCCAAGATGGTGAACTGGACGGCACAAATAACGAGCGTTTCTACCTAGCGCCAAGTGTCGAGTTCGACATTTCTGACCGTACAATGCTGACCGTTTTGGCAACTTACCTTCATGATGACGGTGTACCAACTAACCCATTCTTCCCGGCAGCAGGTACTCTGATTGGTTCTAACTTTGGCAAAATCGATCCTTCGACTAACCTTGGTCAGCCAAACTACGATAAATACGAACGCACGCAGTTTTCTCTAGGTTACTTACTAGAGCACGACATCAATGACACGTGGTCACTCTCGCAAAACCTCAACTACGGTTCGAATGAGTTGTACTTGCGCAGCTCTTACGCGTTCTCAAACAACGATCCAGCGAAAGAAGAGTTAACGCAAGGCATCGTATTCCGTGACGGAAAAAACCAGAGCATCACGTTCGATAACAATGCTGTCGGTAACTGGATGACAGACAACGCAGAGCACACAGTGCTTATCGGTATGGATCTGCAATTCCACAAAACCGATGGCGACGAGCAGGACAACTACGCATTTGGCACCATCAATCCGTGGAACCCAGTTTACGGTAACTTCACCCCTCTTGATCCTGCCAACAACGTGAAACGTGAGATTGAGAAATCTCAAGCAAGTCTCTATTCACAATACCAATTGAAACTGCATGAACAGTGGATTGGTAACATCGGTGCTCGTTACGACTGGGTGAAAACAGAAAACTCTGGCAAAGGCGCTACCGTTGATCAAAGTGAATCTCGTGATGATGGTCAGCTCTCTCTAAGTGCGGGTGTGATGTACCTTGCAAACAATGGCCTGTCACCTTACGCAAACTACTCTCAGTCGTTTGAAGTGATCAGCACTATTGATGCGGCAACCAATGAACTTTACAAACCGCTGGAAGGCGAGCAAGTAGAAGTGGGTGTGAAGTATGAGCCAAGCTTTATGGATGGCTTTATCAACCTTGCATGGTTCGACATCACGCAAAAGAATGCATTGGTCACAAACCCATCAACATGGATTGCGACACAAACAGGTGAAGTGACATCTCAAGGTGTTGAGCTAGAAAGCACGGCGCAGCTAACCGACGATCTAAAACTGATGGCAAGCTACACCTACACTAAAGCGAAAACAGATGAGAGCTTTGGCCAAGGTAAAAAACAAGCCGCACTTATTCCTGAGCACCAAGCTTCTGCATGGGTAGACTACAGCGCCTACAGCCTGATTCCAGGCCTCAATATCGGTACTGGTGTGCGCTACGTAGGTGAGTCAAAAGATAACCCTAAGAGCTCGAACCTAACGGTTCCTTCAGTCACTCTTTGGGATGCGTCAGTCACTTACGACATCACTTCACAGTGGCAAGCACAGCTAAACGTGAACAACATCCTAAATAAAGAGTTTGTTTCAGGTTGCGATTACTGGTGTTACTACGGCCAGTCTCGCTCTGTTATGCTAAACGCAAACTACCGCTGGTAATTGTACTTCTACTCCCCTCTATTGAGGGGAGTTTTCTCCTAAGAGCCATCCATGTTTCAACTGTCTAATATTGAGATCGTGCGAGGTGGACGTCAGATCCTCGGCATCGAACAACTTAACATCCCAACAAATGAGCTAACGGTCGTTTTAGGCCATAACGGTTCAGGTAAGTCGACACTGGTGAACCTGCTTTCTGGTCAAATGCCACCAGATAAAGGCACGGTAACACTAAACGATACTTCCCTTTCATCACTCAAAACCAAAGAGTTGGCAAAACAGATCGCCTATTTGCCACAAAAGCTGCCCTCTTCGGCTGGTTTAACGGTAGAAGAGCTAGTGCGCTTAGGTCGCTTTCCGTGGCGTGGGGCACTTGGTCGTTGGAAAGCTGAAGACAAACAGATCATCACGCAGGCTATGGAACGAACAGGGGTTACACCTTTTGCTCAAGCTTTGGCGGATGACTTATCGGGCGGCGAGCGCCAACGCGCTTGGGTGTCTATGCTACTGGCTCAACAATCGCCAATTTTAATTCTCGATGAGCCAACCTCGGCGCTCGATGTTCACCATCAGTTTCAACTAATGGCGCTGCTGGCAGAACTGAATCGAACCGAGAACGTAGGCATTATCGTGATCCTGCACGATCTGAACTTAGCCCTGCGCTACGCCACCCACATTGTTGCGCTCAAAAAAGGTAAAATTGCCTTTGAAGGCAACGCCGACATGTTGTTAGACGAGGCACGCCTTTCTAAACTATATGAGTCACCAATTAAGCTGATTGAGCACCCAAGCCCGGCTAACACATTAGCGAGCCAAAAGGTGGCTGTTGTATGCGCATAATGGCTCGTTTACTTACTGTGGTTACACAATCTGCTTTTCTCCTCGTATTTTTTATGACCAATGCACATGCAGTCATCACCGTTACCGATGAATATGGTGAGCATAGTTTTGAGCAAGCGCCTCAACGCGTTGTTGCCTTAAACTGGGACATCTTAGAACAAGTTTTGGCGCTAAACGTAGAACCAATCGCAGCCCCAAATTTACCAGGCTACCGCCAATGGGTCGTCAATCCAACTGCACCAGAGTCAATTGAAGATATTGGAACCCGAGCAGAGCCCAACTTAGAAAAAATAGCCAGTTTGAAACCAGATGTCATCCTTGCTGCGTCTCCACAGCAAGACTTGATTCCGTTACTCAAACAAATTGCTCCGGTAATCTATTTACCTAATTTTTCTGAAAATGAGGCCGCAGCTGAAACGGCCATTCGTCACTTTCGTACACTCAGCAAGCTATTCAATAAAGAGGCACTTGCTGAACAGAAACTGGCAGAATTAGATGCTTCATTTGCGCAGATGCGCCAGCGAATTCGCCACTATTACTCTGCTCCACTCAGCGTTCTTGTGATGCGATTTTCAACCCCGAATACTGTATTACTTGCAACCGAAAACTCCACCACTGACTACGTGGTTAGAAAACTGGGATTACAGGCTCCAATTAAAGAGGACCCACGTGCGTGGGGAGTAAAGCAAGATCGAATCAATCGGCTTCAGAGCCTTCAAAACAGCTACGTTCTCTACGTACAACCTTTCCCAGAAGAACGAAAACTGAAAGAGTCGCCACTTTGGCAAGCGATGCCGTTTGTGAAAAAGCAGCGGGTAAATTCAGTCAGAGCAGTGTGGGCGTATGGCGGTGCCATGTCTTTGCAATACACCGCTGAAGCGATTACCGACAGTCTAATAGAGTTGGCACCAGAACAATGAGAACGAAACATTATATTGGTTATCTGGCGCTGATTACATTACTTAGCGTCTTTAGCCTACAAATTGATACTAATTTATCACTTTTCGAACAATGGCAATTATTAACAAAACCAGAGGTAGCAACCGAGTTTCGTGACGTATTCTTTACGCAAGCGCAGCTTCCTAGGTTAAGTATGACCCTGCTTGTTGGTGCCATGCTTGGTCTCACCGGCAGCTTAATGCAGCAATTAACGCAGAATAACCTCACCTCGCCGTTGACTCTTGGCACCTCTTCTGGTGCTTGGCTTGCATTAGTCGTGGTAAACATTTGGTTCGTCGATTGGGTCGCCGATTACTCTGCATTAGCCGCAATGTTTGGGGCTTTAGTGGCGTTTGGCCTGATCGTATCAATTGCCGGTGTGCGTAATATGACAGGTTTGCCGTTGGTCGTTTCGGGGATGGTGATCAATATCTTGCTCGGTTCTATCGCCACAGCCATTATTATTTTAAACGCCCAGTTCGCACAGAATATTTTTATGTGGGGAGCAGGAGACCTCTCTCAATACAGCTGGGATTGGTTTGAGTGGTTATTGCCTCGCTGCGCTATCGCAATCGTAATTTTGATCGTCGCACCACGTATTCTGACCTTAATGAAACTAGGACAAGAAGGCGCAGCAGCCCGAGGCTTAGCGGTATTACCCGCGTTTGGTGCGTTAATGGTGATGGGTATTTGGCTGGTATCTGCCTCCATCACCGCAGTTGGTATTATCAGCTTCATCGGATTACTGACACCCAATATTGCCAGAGCGATGGGGGCAAGAACACCGCGCGACGAATTGATCAGCAGCATGCTTTTGGGCGCAATGCTACTAATCATCACAGACTCTGCCGCTATCTCGCTGAGCTTATGGTTAGAGGAAACCATTCCTAGCGGCGTAGCGGCTGCAGCTATTGGCGCTCCCGCTTTAATTTGGTTTACTCGTAAAAAACTGACGGCAACCGATCAACTTAACCTTTCAATGAGCCAAGGAAAAACGGCGCTTTCTAAACGCGCGGTATGCAGCATTGCGCTATTCAGTCTGGTTGGGATTCTAGCTTACTCATTCGTTACCCATGGTATAAACGGAATTCAATGGTCTGTGCCAGGTGAGTTCCAATGGCAATTGCGCTGGCCGCGCATGTTAACCGCACTTTCTGTCGGTATTGCGCTATCCGTTGCCGGAATCATTTTGCAACGCATAGTTTACAACCCTCTGGCAAGTCCCGATATTCTCGGTGTGTCTTCCGGAGCCACGTTTGCCATTATTACGACAGGAGTCATCGCTGGGTCGCTTCTCTCCGCATTTAGCTGGGGTATCGCTTTTTTCGGAAGTATGTCCGTATTGATGTTATTGCTGGTTATCGGTAAACGAAGCCATTTTAATCCATCTAACTTCGTGTTGTCCGGCATCGCACTAACGGCACTATTAGAAGCCCTCGTTCAATTTTCGCTAGCTCAAGGCTCAGGTGACAGTTACAAAATTTTATTGTGGCTAACTGGTTCTATTTATCGAGTCACAGCCGACACCGCACTGATGTTATGTTTGGCCATAATAGTTCTGCTTGCCGCTGTATTCTCGATTTCTCGTTGGCTAACACTAATTTCCATCGGGCGACAATTCTCAAATGCACGAGGGCTTAACCCTACCGTAGCCAATACGCTTATGCTCACCATCGTTGCTTTGTTATGCGCCTTTTCTACCGCTACAGTTGGTCCAATATCTTTTGTTGGCTTGGTCGCTCCCCATATGGCGATGATGTTAGGAGCAAGAAAAGTGAAAGAGCAACTGTGTGTCGGAGCCTTAATTGGCGCAACCCTAATGTTGTGGGCAGATTGGCTAGGACAAATCGCTATTTATCCAAGTCAGGTCGCAGCTGGCACGTTGGTCGCTATTATAGGCAGCACTTACTTCCTATTTTTAATGCTGAAGAGTAAATTCAGCTAAGTTGGGAATATTTTGACTGCCTAAAAATACGCTAAGAAACACAAACCCCGCTATTTTGATAGCGGGGTTTGAAATTAAAGGCGAAGTACGATGCTCTATTCTTCTCGCACTACAGGAAAACGTTGCTCATAAAGTTCCATAAAGTCCTTACGAATTAAATGCTCTAAGTGGTTCGCTTTATCGGTTGGGCAGAAAATCATCACGTGCAGAATTTGTTCGCCATTAATGTTACTAGAAATATGCATATGTGGCTCAGAACCAGGAAGGTCAACACCAGCATGTTTTTCAATCATCGCATTGTAACGATGTGCAACATCAGCAAAGTAACTGCAATGTTCTTCAATTTTATCAGTTAAAATCGGTAACAGTGGATACAAATTGACGAAGTCTTTCACCACTACAGAAAAGTTGTGGTAAACGTACCGCTTCATGAAGTTGAGGTTCTTTACTGGATAGGTAAAGAACATACTATTAGGCAATGTCGCTGTTTTGCCGGTGTAATGATATTGCCCGTGATGCAGGTCGATCTCTTGAATCACCGTCGCCATCATATTGTGCTCAATCACTTCACCGCATAACTTCCCGACCTCAATCCAGTCCCCAACGCGAAAAGAACGTGAACTTGCTCTTTGAATCGAACCCGTAAAACACAAAATGATTTCTTTGGATGCCACTACAATGGCAACGGCAATCGCCGTTACACTCAGAGCAAACTCGTTAATTTCTGATTGCCATAAAATAAATAAAATCAGTAATGTAACAGCAAAGGTGCCATTTTTAGTTCTGGACATCCAACTACGCTGATCTTCTGAGAGAAAAGCGTGATCACCACGAATCATCGATAAAATTGCACGACGAATTAACCACATAATCGCAAAGATCAGTGCGGTAAAAATCAATTTATGAGTGAGAAGAAAATCGACAACTAACTGCACTTTCTCCATTCCACGGCTCCCTCGAATAAAAATACGGCCCAGTAACAGCTAACGATAACAAATTATTTTGTCTGTTGTCCGTGCTCACTCAAGTCTTTTTGAAATTACTCCTCTCTGAAGGCGCGATTCATGCTTTCTGTAATTGGCTTTATTAGGTAGCTCAATGGCGTTCGTGGCTCAGATAAAATAAGCACTTCGGCATTCATGCCTGAGGTTAAACGATGTTTTGTCACATCTTCCGGTGAAATTGCAATTCTAGCGAGATAAAAATCTTCTTGGTTTTCTTGCGAGAGCTTATCGGCAGAAATCGTCAGCACAGTACCGTCTAAAGGTGCCAACGTCCGTGCATTCAGAGCGGTCAGACGAACATGCGCTTGCTGGCCTGGATTCACTAAATCAATATCCTGAGGATTAACACGAGCCTCGACTAACAACTTATCGTCTTGCGGGACCAGTTCTAGTAACGTTTCACCCGAGCCAATCACACCTTTTTCGGTAAACACTTGCATGTTGACTACGCGACCAGAAATAGGTGCGTTGATCGTTGTTCTTGCGACAATATCTTGAGCGGAGCGATATTCTTCCCGAATTGCGACAATTTCCGTTTTGGTATTTCGTAGTTCCTCGACAATCTCATTCAGCCTTTCAAGCTTCAACTCTTCAATTTGCGCTAGGTTCTCATCTAACCTTTTTCTAACGGTGAGCGACTGCCTATCTAACTGGCTTAAGGTACTTCTCACCTCCGCTGCTAAGCGCTTGAGTTGAAGTAAAGTAGATTTTCCCGAGAAACCTTTTTGCACCAAGGCTTGGTTGCTGTCTATTTCTTCAGCAATAAAGTTGAGCCGTTCCGTCTCAATCACTTTGGTTTGCTGAAGGTTTTCAAGCTCTAAGTTTGCTCCAGAAATACTCTGCTCAATGATACTCAGTTTACTATCAAAGAATCGCTTTCTCGCTTCAAAGATCTTGTTTTGAACCAGTTGTGCTTCTTGTACGATATCGACACGGGGAATGCTTTCAAGATCATCAGACCATACAATCGTTGGAAGCTCATCAAGCTCCGCACTTAAACGGTTTTCCTTTGCTAGAGTATGGATAAAACGACCACTTAACGAATCCAACTTAGCCATAGCTTGACGCTTAGAAAGTTGAATTAATAACTGACCTTTTTCGACTAAATCCCCTTCCTGTACATATAGCTTTTCAATAATACCGCCTTCTAAATGCTGAATTTCTTGTCGCTTAGTGAGAACAGACAAATCACCATAAGCAATCGCTGCACTTTCTAATTTGGCTGTTGCAGCCCAGTAGCCAAGGCCTCCAAGAAAAACACTTAAGGTCACCACACCAAGTAAAATTGGTTTTCGAAAGCTTAGTCTCGCTTTGGGGCTATAACGGTATACGATCTCGGTAGAACTCTGATTAACGGTTGGCAGTTGATTGCTCATTTCTTACCCTTGGGATATCTGTTCTTTCTTCGCCCATCAAACGTTTTAATACTTCATCTTTAGCGCCGTATAACTTGACTCGGCCGTCAGCCAAATACAACAGCCTATCCATTTGTCGTAACGTACTCGGATTGTGGGCAATGACGATAATCGTTGTACTCTGTGCTTTTAAATGGGCAATCAAACGTTGATACGCAGCCTCTCCCTCACCATCGAGGTTGGCATTCGCTTCATCGAAAATCACAATAGGTGGGTCGCCATAAACGGCTCTTGCAAGAGCGATTCTCTGCCTTTCCCCCCCAGATAAACCACGGCCATTTTCACCAATAATGCAATCATAGCCTTTGTTTTTCTTGAGTATTAATTCATGACATCCTGCTAGTTGAGCCGCCTTGATGACTTTAGCGGGGTCTTCTTCTTTAAAGCGCGCGATGTTCTCTCGAATTGTGCCAGGAAATAACTCCACCTCTTGAGCGAGATACCCAAAATGCACGCCGCGATCTTCAGATGCCCATACGGAGACTTCCATTCCATCAAGAGTCACTTTACCCGCTAATGGCTTAACCGTACCTAATAACAGCCGAGCAAACGTCGATTTACCCGTACCAGAAGGGCCAATCACCCCAACAGCAACACCCGGAGGAATCGATAAGTTGATCGATGACAGCACTGGTTCGGTTGCTCCAGGATGGCGATAGGCCAGTCCGGTAAGCTCATAGTGTCCTTTTGGTTTAGGCAGTGGCATATCTGATTCATCTTGGCGCACGATCGCATCGATTTCTTTCAACCTTTTATAGGCGCCTTTAGCAGACATCGCACTTCGCCACGTGCCTATCGCCTGCTCCATCGGCGATAATGCCCGACTCATTAATATGGAGCTCGCGATCATCGCCCCTGCCGTTATCTCATGTTGGATAACTAACCATGCACCACCTCCCAGTAAAAATATCTGTAGTGATCCACGCACAAACTTAGAAAAGTTAGCCATGTAGATGGACTTACCTGCAACTCGCTCTTCAAGCACATTCACTTCACTCACGCGCGACTGCCACTTCTCTAAAAATGCATTCATCATCCCCATTGCGAGAATTGAATTGGAGTTTTGCGTGGCTAATTCTGCGTTGTTGATATGAGAAATCGCTCTGACTTCGCTCTCTTGCATTGTTTTACGCGTCATTAGCTCATTAAGTAGACCTAGGCTAAACAATACGATAGATCCAAGTAACGCGATGTGACCTAGTATCGGGTGCAATAAATACACAAATAAAATAAACAGCGGTGTCCAGGGCGCATCCAACAGTGGATAAGGTGCTTGACTGCTCAAAAAGCTTTTGATGTTCTGAATGTCTCTCAGAGTTTGCGAGGTATAACTCTTCCCGGTATGTGATTGATATTGAATCGTGCGCTTGAGCATGAAAGCGGAGAGTTTTGTGTCCATCCAATAACCAAAAGATTTACTCATTTGTGCTCGTGCAATGTCGATGATGGACATGGTTAACAGCGCGACAATTACGATGACAGTGAGCAAGAATAAAGTATCGGTTGAGTAGGAGGATATCACTCGGTTGTACACTTGAAGCATGTACAACGGAATCGAGAGAACCAATAAGTTGATAAAAAGGCTAAAAACGATCAGCAAGCCCGCAAGCGTGCATAGTTTTTGTTTCACTTCTTTGAAAACCGTTTTTTGCACGACTACTTCCGTTTAACGTGAAAATTGTAGGCGCCAGAAATACTAGCGCCTAGCTTAAGGTAACCTCAAATCGCTCTAGAGTGTCCGATTAGTTCACCTCAGCATGGCAGAGCCACGCAAACTAATTCCCATCCAGAGTTATTTTCAGTCGTTTAGATTACGAACAGATCTGCACCATAGGTGTTGATGTCAGTTTCAGTCACGCCAATAAGTTTCACTGTTAGATCAGCCCCATCGGTAAACACTGCATTCCCAACTGCATCGTAGCTAAAGCTTAAATCACCAAAGTCAGTGACAGAGTCGCTAATGATGTGCAAAGAGTCTTCACCAATGATGAAGTCAACAACTTTGGCTTCGCCATGGCCACCAAACTTATCCGTGAACACAAACTTATCGCCATTGCTGCCGCCAACTAAAACGTTGTCACCAGAACCAGCAACAAGAATATCTTCACCGACACCACCATTTAATTTATTGTCGCCCAGCAAACCCAACAGCAAGTCATTACCGGTACCACCGCCGAGGTAGTCGTTTCCTGTACCAGCCCTAAGGATGTCATCTCCTGCACCACCAGTTAGGCGATCATCGCCGTCGCCGCCGATCACATAATCATTACCGCCACCGCCAACAAACGAGTCATTACCACCAAAACCGATAAACAAATCATCGCCGCCATCGAAATCAGCAAATTGGTTATTTACACCTGCATCGCCTAAATACGTGTCATTGTCACTTGCGCTCATTTTTATTCCCTCTTAGCTTATTAATTGAATAGACCTTCTGTTCCACGTCTGACTAGATTCGTCACGACATGAGAAGTCTAATAGTCAACTGAATAGGAATAAGTTTGAATATGGGATGATATTTCAGACTGACATTTTAATAATAAATATAAAATTTAGTACTTTATAGAGTATTTTCTTTTTATTACAGCAAGTTAATACTAGTACTACAGGTTTCTCTTAGCCCAACTTGTAGCTTGCGTACGGTTCTTTACTTCTAACTTTCTAAAAATATTGTATAGATGTGATTTAATAGTATGCTCGCTGATAAATAAAGAATCAGCGATTTCCATATTTGAACCACCTTCTTTCAACATTTTTAAAACCTGAACTTCACGCCGAGTAAGCTCAACCTCAATAGCAGGTTCGATAATGTTATTTGCTTCTCTACCTCGATAATAATTTACTAGCTGATCAAGTAATCTTCGAGACAGCCAGTTATCCCCTTTTATTATTGCTTTTAATCCCTGACAAACCTTGTCCATTGAATCTCCTGGACCAAATATACCTTTTACATGAGGCCAAGAAGCGAGTTCTTCTGTGTCTAAGTCATAACCTAGATTAAGCATTATGGTTCCTAGCACTTTATTACTATCTTTTAAATAAACTAAAGTTTCGGAAGGAATCTCAACTGAAAAATCAACAAGCAAAAAGTAGCGTTCCGGAATGAGTTCATGATAGCTAGGGTTCTTAGTATCAATGATCGTTATTTTAGTTTCTGTATTTTTAGAAAGCATTTCCTTAAAGTTTTCACTCTGTAAACTTTGTTGAGTGAGCATTAGGATGTCAGGCTTTTCCATATACTGTTCCATAATGTTTCTCATACTTTCAGTGACTTAACATTCTTAAATTAGTAGTTAATCGTCAGCACTTAGTTTGATATGTAAGTGCTAGTTCACAGAGTAAAGTTATTTGCTACTTTTTTAAATTCTAAAGTTATTAAAAAGAGAATCAAAAAAAGTGTTTCTCATAAAAGAAACACTTTTAACACATTCAGGTCACAGAAATTATTAAGAGTTTACTAAATTAGGCAACCTAATATTGCAATAGCATTACACCGTTAACGAGTTGTCTGAAATATTTTCCTTTGCCCAAATAAGTGCTTGAACTCTATTTTTCACATCAATCTTCTTGAAAATATTATGTAAATGCGTTTTTACCGTATTCTCGCTGACAAATAATTGTTCGGCGATTTGTTGATTGGACGCCCCCATGGAAAGAAAGGTAATTATTTGTTGCTCTCGTTTGGTCAGAATAGCGGAAACATTCTTATTTATAGGTTTGCAATGTCGACGAAGGTAAGTAATGTACTGCTGAGAAAACTTACGGCTGAACCACATATCTCCTTGAAGCACCTTACCAATACCAACTTGCAACGTTTTTATATCATCAGAGGTATAGAAAATACCGGCCAAAGTACGCCAAGCAAAGAGATCTTCTGTCGATATGGATTGCTCACAATTAATTAAGATTTCAAGCGTGTCTTTCTGCTTGGCCGCTTTAAACTCCGCATAACGGCGAAAAATTTCATCCGTGATCACGCTGCAATCAACAATAATGGCTGATGCAAGAGATTCATGTAACACTCCGTGAATCAGATTATCTGGCGTGATTAGAGCAACACTAATACCGAGTTTGGTCTCCAATACATCTTTCAACAGAGATGACTGTAGACTTCCCTCCGTGATTAAAATAACGTTTCTTTTTTTTTGCTGCTCCATCCTGATCGCATTCCCTTGGTCGTTTTTATTGAAATACGCAATAGATTTAGATAGAGCGGTAGTATTGTCAAGTATGAAAATTACTAGTACTAATTAATAACTCATTGAAGTGTCAATAATTTTTAAGTGGCAAGTATGTGAGAGGTATTAGCATTTTTCAGACATTAAAAAAGGGAGTATAAACTCCCTTTTTGTGTTTGAGCAGGTGATTTAATCACGCACGTTAGAGGCAAAACACCACCTAACTTAGTGGATTGGAACTGCGTTTTTTTGGTTAAACTTACCAAAGTGTTGTTCTAACACTTCTGGCGTCAGCTTACCTTCCGCTTCCAGCTTTTTCAGCTCAGCGACGATCGCTTTTTGCTCTTCTAGCGACGGCAGTTTTACTTCTGGCTCCTGAGCGGTTTCTTGAGAAATTTGCTCTAGTTCTTTTTCGAAGTCATTCATAGTACTTACCTAAAATTAATGATTGAACTTTTAAACTTCGCCTATTCTATCCAACTCTATAACTTGAAGCTACCAACCATCTTGTCCAAACGAGAAGAGAGCGCTTGAAGATCGCGACTTGCATCCGCCAACTCTTCTGCTGTCGCGGTTGTCATTTCATTTATCGCGTTGATTTCTTCGATATTTTGATTAATGGTATGCACCACCGTGGATTGCTCTTCCGTCGCCGTTGCAACCTGTGTATTACGATCAGAGATGTCGGTGATTCGTTCAGAAATACTGATTAATACCTCGACTGCTTCATCGGTAGAAGTAACCCCTTCTATGGTGACCGCTTTGCCCGCTTCCATAGCACTTACCGCGTCTTGTGCGTCACTTTGAAGCTGATTGATCATGCGCTGAATCTCTTCTGTAGAATCGGCCGTGCGTGAAGCTAGGTTTCTTACCTCATCAGCAACAACCGCAAAACCACGTCCCTGCTCACCAGCACGAGCAGCCTCAATTGCAGCGTTTAGCGCAAGTAAATTCGTTTGCTCAGATATGTCACGAATTACACCCAGAATCGAGCCAATATCTTTGGTTGTCGATGCCAACTGCGTCACAACAATATTGGTTGTTTCAACATCATCGGCTAGGCGGCTGATCACCTCTTTTGCTTTCATCACAACTTCTCGACCAGTTTGAGTGTTATCTGAAGCCTGATTTGCCGTATCAGCAGCGGTAGCAGCGTTCGATGCAATTTCACTGATGGTCGCACCCATTTGGTTGATAGCTGCAACTACTTGAATGGTTTGATCACGCTGCTCTTGGCTGTTGTCGTGTGTGGATGTTGCTTTCGTTGACACACTTTCTGCCGCTTGACTTAATGAGCCACTGGTTAAAGCAACCTCTTTCATCGTGGCATGAATCTTCTCAATAAATCCATTAAAGCCTTTTGAAAGCTGAGCAATTTCATCATTACCCTTAATTTCAATACGCTGCGCCAAATCGCCTTCACCTTGCCCAAGGTCGGTAAAACGATCGGCAATCAGTCGGATTGGTTTCGTAATGCTGTTTGCTAACCATACGCCCATGAGGATGAATACAACGGCAACAATGATGGTCGTAAACAGCATTTTTTTAGCTGTCGCATTCAGGTCTGCGAATACTTCATCAACGGGAACCACGCCAATAACAAACCAGTTCATTGAAGGAACATACAAACTAGAAACAAAAGTATCCTGCCCTTCAAACTCCACATTAATTAGGTTGAAGCTATTTTTGTTCAACAGCGCACTTGCGTCACTACCAAATAGTTTAGTGATAGAAGTTTGGTTCTTACCTTGTTGACGGTGTATTTGAATCTGGCCTTGTTCATTAGTGAGGAACACGTAACCCGTATCTTCAATTTTAAACCCATTGAGCAAAGTAACCATGTCTCCCATAGATTTAGAGAGACCTGACATTGATGTACCATTAAGATCTTGGAAATTGGCAAACATTTTCACTTCGCCATTTGCCTCTTGGAACACACTCACGGACGTTTCTTGACCAGACGACGTAAATCCAAAGAACCAAGCATCTTGCGTTCGGTTAAGTTGACGTAAGAATCCGTTTTGATTCCAGTAATATGCCGTTTGACGATTCGCTACCGACGCATCATTAAGACCATACTGTGATTTAACGTTATTGAGCTGCTGAACCAACTGAACTTCTACTGACGGATCACGGTCTGTATTAGATAGGGCTTCAACAATAAATTCGTTTGTAGCCAGCTGTTTTGCCGCTTGTTGCATTTCGACAACTTCGCGGTCAATTTCGGTATTGATTTGCTGCAACATCGCAGGTAGCTCGATGTCAATAAGACGATGGCTCAATACATCTCTCGCATGACGCTGAGCCATAACACCAACAATGATTGTTGATGCTAGAACAGCAAACGTAATGCCAAGTACAACCTTCTGTTTGATGCTCAAGGAATAAAGTTTCAACATATTCGGACCTTTTAAAAGAATCACTTGTTATTGGCCCCACAAGGGGAATCAGGTGCATATCTCATGACACGCACACCACGGAATCTTTATCGGCTCATATGTACAAAACTAGAGGCATTTCTCATTATATTATGAAAAATAAATGTAACACACTGTCAAATAAGCACTTTCAGAGATAGCACGTACTTGCAATTCTCTGTAGCGTCCCAATATTGAAAAGATAAATTGCAATAGAGCGTTGGAACTTTTTTCACATGGAAAATGACCAATACTCAACACGAAAATCACATGGATACCGAGAGTCCAAAGCATGCATAAATCTAACTTCGAAACTCTTCAGCAATACTTAGAGTCGCAGATCATCGGACAGCAAGATCTGGTAAAGCAACTGCTTGTTGCGCTTCTTGCGGATGGGCATATTTTAGTTGAAGGCCCTCCTGGGTTAGCAAAAACCCGTGCAGTAAAATCACTCTCAGACTGTGTTGAAGGCGACTTCCACCGCATTCAGTTCACCCCAGATTTGCTGCCAGCCGATTTAACCGGCACCGATATCTTCCGTCCCGAAACCGGAGAATTCACTTTCCAATCAGGTCCTATATTCAACTCGCTTATTCTTGCGGATGAGATAAACCGTGCGCCAGCCAAAGTACAAGCGGCAATGCTTGAAGCAATGGCAGAGAAACAAGTCACAGCAGGTCGTCATACCTACCCGCTGCCAGAGTTGTTTTTGGTTATGGCAACTCAAAACCCGATAGAGCAAGAAGGGACCTACCCCCTTCCTGAAGCGCAGCTAGACCGCTTTTTATTGCATTTAGAAGTGGAATACCCAGATGCGGAGCATGAGCTATCTATCTTGCGTATTAACCGCGGAGAAGCAAAAGGCGAAGCAAAGGTTGAACGCCCAATGTTAAGCCAACAAGATATATTCACCGCACGTAAAGAAGTGTTGGATATTCATATGGCGGAAACGATAGAGCAGTACATCGTCCGTTTAGTTATGGCGACACGTCAAGCCAACGAATATGACACTGAGTTGGACAAGTGGTTGTCAATGGGTGTGAGTCCGCGTGCCACCATCGCTCTTGATCGCTGTGCACGTGCGCACGCTTGGCTTGCTGGTCGTGATTTTGTCTCTCCGGAAGATGTTCAAACCATGGCTTATCCGGTACTGCGCCACCGTTTATTGTTGAGTTACCACGCTCAAGCGGAAGGCATTACGGCAAACCAGGTCATCGATAAACTGCTAAACCTTGTTGGCAGTGCATAAACAGGTGAGTGATATGTCCGCTACACATTCATTACCACCTCATGCGAATGGGGTGACATTAACCCTTGAAGAGCTGCTCCAATATCGCACTCAATCTGTACGTTGGTTACCACCAGCACAGAGTCTCTGGTCGCAGATGAGTGGTAACCATACCAGTCGCCAAAAAGGGCGAGGTATGGATTTTATGGAGGTGCGCCAATATCAACCTGGCGACGATATTCGCAGCATTGATTGGCGAGTCACCGCTAGGACCGGTAAAGCACATACGAAGTTGTTTGCAGAAGATAAAGAGCAAGCGGTCATTCTTTATCTTGATCTAAGTTCTAGTCTACATTTTGGATCTAAGTATGTACTCAAATCCGTTCAATTGGCCCACTTTGCCAGTGTTCTAATTTGGCTAACTCTAGCTAAAAAAGATCGCATCGGCGCAGTGATTGATGACGGACATCAATGTCTTGAATTTCGCCCCTCTTCTTTACAAAGACAAGGGCTGCGGATTCTTAACGCCATAGTCGACATACATAATGCGCAAGTAACTCGTACTGCAAGCAACGACACTCGTACACTGCCGTATGCACAAGTATTGGAGACACTTCATACGCTCACCCCAAAAGGCAGCGAATTGATTATGCTCAGTGATTTTGCCCACGTAACACCAACGGAACTGGCACAACTACGTCGACTCAAACAACACAATAGCGTAAGGGCTGTTCAGTTTTATGATCCGTTAGAAAGAGGCGAAACAGACTTTAGAGGTCAAGTGAAAGCTTCGGATGGGCTGCATAGTCAATGGTTTAACTTTGGCTCTAAAGGACAACGAAGAGAACTCGAAAACCACTTTACCCAACATCAAGAAACCATTAAGCAGCAATGCCATTCAATAGCAATTCCATTTAACACGCTATCAAGTGGCCGGCCCTTAATTTCACAATTAAGCTAACAAACTGACAAGCAGTATTTATTAAGCAGTAATAATAATGACAACAAACAACCAAAGCCTAGACCTTGAACCTTTGATTTTGCCAAACGCACCGGATTGGTTTCCGCTCGCTTGGGGATGGTGGGTGGTGCTTGCAGCAACCTTGCTGTTCGTTTTCGGCATTTGTCTTTATGTGAGATGGCGTAAAAAACACTTACGCGCAAAAAAGACAGCATTAACACTTTTAACTCAACCTACCGCGCCTCATACCCCTTCCTCTGCTCTGGAAATATTGCGCCAGGCAGCATTGAGTTACTTTCCGCGTGAAGAGATCGCACCATTAACTGGAATCGCTTGGTATGAATTTCTCGATAGCCATACCAAAGAAAGTCGATTCGTAGACAAACAACATCAGTGGCAAGAAGCGTTGTATCAGAATTCTTCCCAAGGGCAGCATCAAAGCTTGGTAGACGATTGTGTCTTTTGGATAACCTACGCTTTGCCACCAAAGAAAAAGGCAAATAACCGTGACTGAGCAAACACTCATAACCGATCTTGCCCAATGGCTAAACATTGAATTTGTCTGGTGGTGGGCACTGTTTTTGTTGCCCATCCCCTGGCTGGTATACAAGTTTCTGCCACAAGAATCTCAACAAGCCGAGATCAAATTGGCGTACTTACCAACTAATGAGAATCGCAGCAAGCCTAAGCAAGCGCTGCAAAAAGCACTTTCAATCGCGATCTGGGGCCTTCTTGTCGTCGCTTGTGCGCGTCCAGTTTGGTTTGGCGATCCCGTTGAATTCCAACCCAAGTATCGGGACTTGATGTTAGTCGTCGATCTGTCCGGTTCGATGCAGCAGGAAGACATGGAACTCAACGGCGAATATATCGATCGCCTCACAGCAGTCAAAAAAGTTCTGTCTGATTTCGTAGCAAAGAGAAAAGGTGACCGTCTCGGAGTTGTTTTGTTTGGCGACCATGCTTATTTGCAAACACCACTCACTGCAGACCGCAAAAGCGTCATGCAACAGATTAATCAAACCGTCATCGGCTTGGTTGGTCAACGAACCGCCATTGGTGATGGTATTGGGTTAGGCACAAAAACCTTTGTAGACAGTGATGCTCCCCAACGAGTCATGATTTTGCTCAGTGACGGCAGCAATACTGCAGGGGTGCTCGAGCCGCTAGAAGCAGCGGAAATTGCGAAAAAATACAACGCCACTATTTACACCGTGGGCGTGGGCGCTGGTGAAATGATGGTGAAAGAGTTTTTCATGACTCGCAAAGTCAACACCGCAGCCGACTTAGATGAACAAACACTGACTAAAGTGGCAGAGGTGACAGGTGGACAATATTTTCGAGCGCGAGATACGGAAGAGCTCGAAAAGATTTATGACACCATCAACCAGCTAGAACCCGTATCTAGCGACACACAAACTTGGCGCCCACAGTCTGAATGGTTTCCATATCCATTAAGCGCTGCATTTGTATTATCGGTATTGTTATTCCTATTAAGGAGAAAACATGGCTGAGTTTATTTTCCTCAATCCTTATTGGCTTTTGGGGCTCATCGTGATCCCTATAGCACTCTTGCTTAATCACAAATTTAGAGCCCAAAAGTCCACACTGATTGCCCCTCACCTATCGCGGATGCTCGGACAAAACACGCAGTCTAAGCATTACTTCACTCTATGGGGTTTAGCTTGGGCAATAACTTGCATTTCATTAGCGGGGCCAAGCTGGCAGTCCAATGCTCGACCAAGCTTTGAGTTAAACCAAAACCGAATCTTGGTGCTTGATATGTCTCGCTCTATGTTTGCTACAGACATCAAACCCAATCGGTTAGCACAAACACGTTATAAGGCGCTCGATTTGCTGCCTAAATGGAAAGAGGGAGCCACTGGACTTATTGCTTACGCTGGCGATGCCTATAACTTAAGTCCACTGACAACTGATTCCAGCACGCTTGCGGGCATTATCGAAAATTTGTCACCAGAGCTGATGCCTTTTCAAGGAGCAAACCTGCCTGCCGCGATTGAACTTGCGATCAACCAGTTTTCTCAAGCTGGCACGCAACAAGGCGATATCATCGTGTTAGCGGATGATCTTGATACGTCAGAGCTGTCTCGCGCGTTAGATTTAGTCCAAGGTACAAAGTTTCGCATTTCTGTTCTTGCCGTCGGGACTCCTAACGGTGCGCCTATCGCGCTGCCCGATGGCTCTCTGCTAAAAACTGCACAAGGCACAACCGTCGTAGCGAAAACAAACCTGAAAAATCTACAGACGCTAGCGAATAAAACTGGCGGTCTATTTGTTCCTATTCAGCACACCAACCGTGATGTTGAAAATATCGCGGCCTTTACTAATAACATTGGTAGCCAGCTTTCTGCGACCCAAAGCGAAGAAGTTAAAACTGATTCTCGTCTCAACAGTGGCTTTTGGTTACTGCCGTTGTTACTTATTCCTGCGGCTTTACTGTTTCGACGCGGCCTGATTTGGGTGGTAGTTGCGACTGTAGTCCCAGTAACGTGGACACCGCATGCAGAAGCTAATCCGTTCTTAAATGCCGACCAACAAGGAGCGGAACTCTACAAGCAAGGTGAGTATGAACAGGCGCAAAACCTATTTACAAACCCAAGCTGGAAAGGAGCCGCCAGTTATCAAAAAGGTGACTACGAAGCCGCTATCGAAGCATTTTCTCATGATGCCTCCCTTAACGGCCTCTATAACCTCGCCAACTCGCTCGCTCAAAATGGTCAATTAGAAGATGCGGCTGATTTGTATAAAAAACTGCTAGAGGAAAAGCCTAACTTTGAAGCCGCGAAGAAAAACCTATCGGTTGTAGAAGAAAAGCTAAAACAGCAACAGCAACAGCAACAGCAACAGCAACAGCAACAGCAACAGCAACAGCAACAGCAACAGCAACAGCAACAAAAGTCTCAAAACGAAGGGAAAGAAGCGCAAGGACAACAGTCACAAAATCAGCAAGATTCTGAAAATAAAAAAGAAAAACAAAAAACGGAACAACATCAACCGCAACGAGATGACAAGCAAGTGAAGGATCAAGGTGAACCAATACAGGCTAAAGCGCATCCCGAAAAAATGCATCAGGATGATCCTGAGTTCCGTCGACTAGAAGCAGTAGAAAGTGCTCGCGACCCAAGCTTTTTGATCCGTGCGCAAATGCAACTTCAAGCGCAACAAAAACAACCTCCACAACAATCTCAAAAGGAGTGGTAAGCCTGTGATGAACAAAGGCGTAAAACTGGTCTTTATTTTTGTGGCCAGCCTAATATCCAGTTTCTCGGTGATGGCACAGACACTTCAAGCTAGTGTGAATAAAACACAAGTAGCCAAGAATGAAGTGATTAACCTCAGAATCATTTCAGATACTGAGCTCAGCTCAGACTCAATCGACTTCAATGTTCTAGAGAAAGACTTCTTCTTGGGTCAACCTCGTTATGGCCGCTCTAGCAATAACATTAACGGAAGAAAATCAGTGCGTACCGAGTGGAGTATCTCAATTGCACCAATGAAAGAAGGTGTTCTGACTATTCCAAGTTTTTCCGCTGATGGCATGAAAACGGAGCCGATCAAACTACGTGTCAACGCGAGCCAAACAGACCCCAATCTTGATGATCTATTTAGCTTTAATATTACGGTCGACAACAGTACGCTCTACCCTCAGCAATCTGCAACATTACGTATACAACTTCTAATTAAAGCGGACACTCGACGCCTAGATAACCCGCAAATAGTACCTCCGCAGATTGAAGGCATGAAGCTTGAGGCACTGGGTGGCTTACAACAAAGACAGAAGATCTTAAATGGGTTAGAAGTAGCGGTCATAGAGCAGTCGTTTCGCTTAACGGCCAATCAACCAGGCACTTATACCTTGATAGGTCCTAAACTGACCGGTTCTTATATTTATGGCGACAGCTTGACGGGCTCAACCAAAATAATGCCTATCAACACCAAAGCGGAACGCATTCCAATCACGGTCAAACCGATTCCGAGCGAATTTAAAGGTGAATGGCTTCCTGCTTCAGCGTTAGAAATGACACAGAGCTGGCAAGACGATCAAGGTAATCTACTGTCGATTAACGCGATCAACACAGTAAAGCAAGGTTCTTCACTCACTCGAACCATTCAAGTTAAGGCTCGCGGTACACAAGCCGAATATCTGCCACGAGTCAATATTAGTTACCCGAGTTCACTGCGCGTGTATCCCGAACAACCTAAGTTCGATAGCGCGAGAGATGGCACCGTTACCATGACGGTGAAGCAAGTCATTATTCCTACAGAGGCCAGGAAATATACCTTACCAGGATACGACTTGAACTGGTGGGACAGTCAAAATGATGAAGCGAAGAAAACAACGTTACCAGAGCTAACATTAGACGTAGAGAAAAATGACACTGGGCTAATCACGTTGCCGGAATCGCCTCTTTCAGCACCTTTAGTGTCAACCCCTAGTCCTGAATCAAGCGGCGGTGTGAGCAGTCTCTGGCGAACGTTAACCTTTGTTTTCTCAGGGCTTTGGATAATGACATTGGGAATCGCAATTTGGGCATGGAAAAAGCGCCCAATAACAGCAAGTGGAACGGTTTCAAATGCTGAACAACCACTTTACATCAACGCGCTAAAAAAAGTCATCGAAGAAGGCGATGCTGCGAAAATTGAACGCTCTGTAAATGAGTATTTAACCACTCATCAAGACAGGTTAAACCCTGGTGACGTACAAGCAATTAAGCAAGAGCTTAATGCCATGAATCGAGCGCGTTTTAGTGCTAACCAACAACCTTGGAGCCCTGATTCGCTGCTAGCCAAAATTCAAAACCTTGGCAAAGCAAACGTAACGAAAACCGACCACCAACTCGAAAAGTTATAAATAACTAGATAACAATGGCAGCTCTCATGAGCTGCCAATTCTCTTATCCGGTCAAATTTGCTTTAGCGGTTTTATCTAGAGCACCAACCGCCACCTATTCCCTATCAAGTTGCTCTTATGAACATCACTTACTCAACAAACACTTGGGGCTCGTATTCGTATCGCCTTACACAATTTCGCCCATGATTCTTCGCTTGATAGAGTGCCTTATCCGACAACTGATATAAATGGTCGAAATTAAAGTCTTTGCCTTTCGCTTTATAACAGGAGTAACCGACTGAAACGGTAAGTAACTCCCCTTCTGGGTTATGTCGATGCTTTATCCCCTCGCCCTCGATACATTGACGAATGCACTCTGCTCTCAGTCGAACCTCCTCTTGATCAGAACCAATCATGAGCAACGCAAACTCCTCACCTCCGATACGGCAAAAAACTTCATCTTCACCTTTGGTATGATGATCCAAGATATAGCCAATTCGCATCAAGGCAATATCGCCTTCGAGATGACCATAGTGATTATTGAATAAGCCAAAATGGTCAATATCAATCAGGATCAGGCCAAACGACATGTCGTCTTCACACTCTAGGGCACAATATTTTTGCATCACATGTTCTAACATGCGGCGATTACCAAGACGCGTCAAAGGATCGAGCTTAGAAAGTACCTCAAGCTGTCGATTGGCTTCCTCCAACTCTTTTGTTCGGTTCTGAACCTCCAGCTCTAAGTTTTCGTTTAATTCGCGAATAGCCTCTTGAGCTTGAGTACGTTGCAATACTTCAGCTAAGCTGGACGCGAACATACGAATCACTTCACGTAACTGAGAAGTTAACGGCGCACGTGTCAGCAAATTATCAACAGCGATAAAGGCGATAGGACCACTGCTATTTGAAGTCAATACCGTCATCGCAGCCCAACCAAAGCCAACAATATTACAGTCATGATAAATAGGCACTGATTCTTCAAATGCGACTTCGTTTGGCATTGAGCGAGCCAGATTTATAAGAGAGAAATCTTGGGTTTCGCCAAAGAAGTAAGATTCATCCACCACATTACCTTGAATATCGGTACCCCACGTTCCTTGCATGTAAGAGCAATTTTCATCAGTTAAAAACACCGCCATTCGATCAATACCAAGATTTTTAATGGCGAAAGTGACGGCCGATTTGCATACTCCACTGACAGTAGTGCAACGTGATAACTCAACCATGCTTGAATGCAGCATGCGTACGTTTTGTTCTTGGCGCTTACGAATGTAAATTTGAGAGAAAAGTGAACCAAACGAGTCCAACATCTGTTTTTGATATGCCGTTATCGGCTTACGATGAATAAAGTTATCTAGCGCGAACCACCCAAACGGTTCATTGCCATCGCGTAAAATCAACATCGCATTCCAGCCCTGCCCGATGACCTTACCTGCTGTGTATATTGGCGCGTCTTCTACAATCACTAAGTTGCTCTCAAGGCTAGATAACGCGGTGATATACTCCTCGCTAAGTTGATGTAAATCGTATTGTGTGTGAAATTCATCAATCGTAATTCCTGACTCATCCGTGCCGTATGTACCACTGAAGCTGCGCTTTTTCATATCGAGAAGCATCAGTGTAGAGCGATCAAACCCAAGTCGTTCACGTAACGCTTCGACGGCTTTGTAGTACAAGTCCTTTAAAGAATCAGGATTAGAGATTTCGAGTGCAACTTGCTGAACTAACTTCATATTTTCGATAAAGCGCTCGCGTTGGCTAATCTCATCAACATATTGCGCTTCACGAATATCTCTGTGCCTGATCTCTTTCGAGGCATTTTTTTCAGCACGAATACATTGCCAACGCGCCGCTGCGAGCTGCATTGCGTCGTAACTTTCTTCATAGATATTATGTGCTGTGCGAGCATGTACAGATTGAATCAGTAGGTAGGTACGTTTGATAGGCGTGTTGTCGAGCATCATGATGTAACTATCACCGCCTAAATCTCGGGTGTGATTCCAGTTACAAGTGTTGATCGCCAGAGGTATGATGCTTTCAGAGGTATCAAACTGACTTGCCCACTCCCAGAATGTCTCAGGATAGTTTTGGGTTGGGTAAAGCTCTCCGCGAGAGAAGCTCATTGAATGACGAGGGTTAATTGAAGGATCTTCAAAAATAGCGAGGGCTTGAGGGGAGAACAGACTCTCTAAATGATCAAAGATTGCCTCCGCTAGCAACCGATGGTCCCTCGTTGAAGACACTTTTCTTGTAAAACTTCTTAAACTCACCCTACCAACCTAATCTACTTTTTTATCCTCGATAAAAAACTACTTAGGCCATGATATGCAATCAATACGTTCAAATTTGAGCTGTTAAGTCATTCGCAAAATTATCAGACTTAGTGTTACATTCGAGAGCTCTTCAGCACTTTTAAAGCCATATTTCACATAAGTTACATGCTTTATAAACTGGGGAGGAAAGTTGTACTTATTTACAAGATTTTTGTGTTGGTAGATGTTTTAAGCCTACGACTTAAAAAGAAAAAGGCCCCTCATCAAGAGGGGCAAAGTTACCATCGCTTATAGTTATTTAGTTATGCTTGTAAATACGGTGGATTAACCGAAATCACCATTTACGTAGCCTTGAGTACGGTCGTCTTGAGGGTTGCTAAAGATCACTTGCGTATCGTTGTGCTCAACCAGTTCACCCATTAGGAAAAACGCAGTGCGGTCAGAGATACGACGCGCCTGTTGCATTGAGTGAGTCACGATAACGATGGTGTAGTTCTTCTTTAGCTCTTCCATCAGTTCTTCGATTTTGTGTGTCGCAATTGGGTCAAGTGCCGACGTTGGCTCATCCATCAGAATCACATCAGGCTCCATCGCGATTGTACGTGCAATACATAAACGTTGCTGCTGACCACCAGAAAGACCGAATGCGTGTGATTTAAGGCGATCTTTCACCTCATCCCAAAGTGCAGCACCGCGCAGCGAACGCTCTACCACTTCATCAATTGTCTTTTTGTCTTTGATACCTTGAGCACGTAAGCCGTAAGCCACGTTCTCGTAAATGCTCATCGGGAATGGGTTTGGCTTTTGGAATACCATGCCGACTTTGATGCGAAGGTCAGCAACATCAATGTTGCCGTAAATATCTTCGCCGTCCATCGCCAATTTACCTGTAATTTTCACGCCTTCGATTAGATCATTCATTCGGTTCAAACAGCGTAGAAGCGTTGATTTTCCGCAACCTGACGGGCCGATAAGTGCAGTTACTTGGCGAACTGGAATTGGTAAGTTGATCGATTTCAGTGCTTGGTTGTCACCGTAGAATAGGTCTAGGTTTTCAATATCAAATTTGTTCATTGTCTTAATCTCTTAATTCTTGAATTCGTGTCTTTTAACGTGCGTTCTTAATTAGTGTTGTTAGTAAGTTGCGGTGTTAAAACGTCTAGCAATCAGTTTCGTTACCATGTTGATCAAGAGAACAACTACGATAAGCACTGTTGCCGTACCGTAAGCCTGATTCCATTCTTCAACGGTAAACAGTTCGGTAGTCAGTTTGTATAGGTGAACGGTTAGCGTACGACCTGAATCCAATAAAGAATCCGGAATACGTGCAACCATACCTGCTGTCAGGAATACTGGAGCAGACTCACCAATGACACGACCAATACTTAGAATGACCGAGGTTAAGATACCTGGCATTGCGCTCGGAAGAATCAAACGCCAGATAGTGTAAATCTTAGAAGCACCGAGGCCATAAGAGCCTTCACGGTACGTTTGTGGTACTGCCATCAACGCTTCTTCCGTTGTACGGATGATAACTGGCAGGATTAGGATACTTAGCGTCAATGCACCCGACAGAATCGAGAAGCCAAGGCCAAGAATCGCCACGAAGAAAGTCATACCAAACAGGCCGAAAATGATCGACGGGATACCCGCCAATGACTCGGTACAGAATCGGATGATTTTCACCAAACGACTGCCCACTTTCGCGTATTCGGTCAAGTAGATTGCCGTCATGATACCGAGTGGCGCTGCCACTGCGATAGAAGCGATAACCATGTAAATGGTCGCCACAATCATTGGGAAGATACCGTGCTCTTCACCTGTGCGCGTATAGTTATCAGTAATGAAGTTCCAATCTACGTGTTGTAGACCGTTTGATAGGATGTACCAGATAATCCAGAACAAGAAACCTACCGTTAGTGCTGCCGAGATCCAGACAAATGCGTTAAAGACATTATCTTTGAACTGGCGTGCTTTTTTTAGTTTTGCGCGATCCATAATAGTCACCTTTAACGAGCGATTACTTCGCTTTTTCTCGGTTTAGGTACAGTAGTACAGCGTTCAACGACATGATGAAGACCAGAAGTACTACACCTGTAGCGTAAAGTGCGTTCGCGTGAACACCACTTGCGTAAGACATTTCAATAGCGATGTTTGCAGTTAGTGTACGAGCCGAATCAAGGATGCCTTCTGGCATTGCCGGCGCATTACCCATAACCATGATAATCGCCATGGTCTCACCCAACGCACGACCGATACCCAGTATCACACCTGTCATGATGCCTGAGCGAGCCGCTGGAACGAGCAACTTAAAGATGGTGTAGATTTTCGATGCGCCCAGTGCCAAAGAACCTTCTTTATAAGTACGAGGGACAGCGCGGATAGACGTTTCAGATACCGTAATTACTGTTGGTAGAATCATCACACCAAGAACAATAATACCGGCCAAGATAGTGTTACCTGCAGGTACATCAAATACCTTCTGAATCAATGGAACGATAATAACCAGACCGAAGAAACCGTAGACCACTGAAGGAATACCGGCTAGCAGCTCAACCGCTGGACGGATGATGTCTGCTAATCGCTTTGGTGCGATTTCAGCGATAAAAATGGCGGTCAGAACACCAATTGGAACCCCAACAATGACAGCACCAGCCGTCGATACGATAGATGCCACAATCATGGTGGCGACACCGTAAAGCGCAGGTGGTAACCAGTTTTGTCCTAAGACAATGCCCGATACGCCTGCTTCTTGGAATGCCGGAATACTCTCTCGAACGATGAAGTATGCAATAACGGCCAATGAAACAATGCCGATTACGGCACTCGTTAGGAACAAGCCGTGGAAGATGCGCTCTTTCCAGTCTACACGACGCTTCTCGCGTAGGCCTGACTTGCTGATAGCTCTAGCGTCAGTATTCATAAGCTTTTCACTATTTGTTGCGATGGTCATTTAAAAATCTCACGGTTCTGGGCAATGCCGTTGAACACAATGGATAGAAAAGGCTCAGCCCGAAACGTTGGGCTGAGCAAACTTTAGAGTCCCGATGGGATTAGTTAACTGAGATGTAACCTTTTTGGTCAACTAGCGCTTGCGCTTCGTCAGTTAGCATCCAGTCTAGGAATTTTTGCGTTTCTGTTGATGGCTTGCCTTCTTTGTAAAGAACAAGGAATGGACGCGCTACTTTGTAAGAACCGTTTTTAACGTTAGCTACCGTTGCATCAACGCCGTCGATTGCTAGCGCATTAACAGTGTTGTCTACAGTACCAAGAGAAATGTAGCCGATTGCGTATGGGTTAGATGCAACCATTGTTTTCAGTGCGCCGTTACCGTTTGCAACTTGAGCACGTTGAGAGATAGCTGATACCTTCTTACCAGAAATCTTCATTTTTAGAGACATGATGTCTTCAAATGCGCCACGAGTACCAGAAGCTGTGTCACGAGTAATGGCTACGATTGGCTTGTCTGCACCACCGACTTCTTTCCAGTTTGATACTTCGCCTTTGTAGATTGCAGTCACTTGCTCGGCTGTTAGACCTGGCAGTTTGTTTTGTGGGTTAACAACCACTGCGATACCATCACGAGCAACCACTTCTTCGATTAGTGTTGATTCTTTTTCAGAGTCTTTTAGATTACGAGAAGACATACCAAGGTCTGCTGAACCATTTTTCGCTGCTTTTACACCAGCTGAAGAACCAGGACCTTGAACTTCGATAAATACGTTAGGGTTCTTCTTCATGTACGTTTCAGAGAAAACTTCCATCAGTGGAGTTACGCTGCTAGAACCCACTGCAGAGATAGTTTCTTTAGCAGAAACAGGAGTCACTGCCATTGCGCCTAGAAGTGCGATTGCACCGATTACTGTCTTTTTCATCACAATTTCCTTAAGTGGCTTTATTGCCGTTGTGTTTCACTTGAACGGTGCTCACTTTAGAATTTGAATATGACAGTTGTGTTTCACTTAGTTGAACCCTCTATGACACGTTGTCATTTCTAACTATTAATTCCGCGACTTATCCCTCTCTCAATTTGAACGTAACGTTTTTATAACGTTGCCTCATGTTCAAGATGATAACCCCATCGATTTTGGTACATTTCATAACAATTAGATATGAGTAACTCATTGATTTGGCGAATGTAACAATTAAAATCGAAATGCTTATTTATAAAAAAGATAATAATCAAACCGATAGAGGGTCAATCTCATGCGTCAATTTCTTAGTACGCTTTCTATTAAACTTCAGGTTTTTCTGCCTGTTCTATTCACAGTTATATTACTCATCATTGGACTAAGTGTCGGAATCGGTAAACTCGATCAAGCATTCAATAAGGTTTCGGCTTCCACCCATAAGCTAATCATTCACAAAGAGGAACTTAGCGGCATCGTAGACAACACTTACGCCATGCGCATCAAAGCCATTTATAGTCTATTTAGAGCCGAAGATGTTCAGTCTCTCAACCAAGAGCTTTCTGAGCGACAAAACAAAAACCGCGATTTTCTTAACTCCATCGACAATCTCCCTGGCGTTCAAAATGAAGTCAATGCTATGCGTAAGGCCATGAATCACTATGTTGATTTCACTCGCGTTACCATGACACCTCTGCTCACCACTAAACACTCTTCTGATTACACCACCTCTGATTTCAATCAAAAGTACGAATCTGCAATGGCTGAGTATCGATTAGCTGGCGAAGCGATGATCAACGCCATCGACAAACTATCTAAACAATTGAATCAAATCGTCACCGATGAAGTCGAAACGAATGGCGAACAACATTCAACCACGCTCACTTACAGCACCGTCTCGCTTGCGGTGATCTTGAGTGCTGCTTCACTTATTAGTTGGGTACTCGCCAGCTACATCGTTGCGCCGATTCGTAACCTTCAAGTAACGATGCAGGAAGTCGCGAAGGGAAACCTACTAGTTAAGGCCGAAGCCATCGGGAAAAACGAAGTGTCTCAGCTGGCTCGAGATGTAAACCAGACCATAGAAAAACTGCGTGAAACTGTAAGCGCATTGGTTCGCATTAGTGAAGATGTGGCATCAGCATCAACCGAGTTAGCAACTGTTATGACTCAAAGCAGCGTCAACTCGGATCAAGAAAAGCAAGAAGTTGAGCAAGTAGCCTCGGCGATCAATCAGCTAGAGTCGACCGCAGCTGAAGTATCGACCAATGCACAAGAAGCCGATAGTGCATCAAATCAAGCACGTACGTTAACCTCACAAAGTATAAGCATGTTTGGGGAAAGCACTCGCGCAAGTGAAAAGATGGCGGAACAACTTAACGAAGCCGCTGCCGTCGTGACTTCACTAAAAGATCAATCAGAACACATTGGTCGCGTGATCGAAGTGATTGAAGGTATTTCTGAGCAAACGAATCTACTTGCACTGAATGCAGCGATTGAAGCTGCACGGGCGGGCGAAAGTGGCAGAGGCTTTGCGGTAGTGGCCGATGAAGTACGTATGCTGGCAGCGCGAACTCAGGAGTCCACCAAAGAGATCCAAACCATTATAGAAGAGCTACAGCAACAATCTGGTCACGCAAATGAAAGTATGCATTCCAGCTTAGCCATGTTGTCAGACAACCAAGCTCTTACACAAGAAGTTAGCCAATCACTTGCTAATATCAGTAATGCTATCGCCGATCTGAACTCAATCAACACTCAAGTTGCGACCGCATCAGAAGAGCAGAAACAGGTTACGGCTGATATCAACAACAACTTAACGAACATCTATGAACTAGTGAGCCAGAACGTCACTGGTATCACTCAATCCGCCGCGGCAGCGCAAGAGTTGTCTGGTTTAGCAGAAAATCAAAAACATCAACTTAAGCAGTTCCAAGTTTAAATACTCTGCTCAACACGATAAGTTCCAAAGGTTAGAAAAGAAAAAGCTCCGCACTGGCGGAGCCTATCATAAAGGCAAAGCTATCAACCCTTATTAACGTAATAATTATTATTCATCTGTCACTAACAAGAGAGAGCTTTTGAAACTTGAGTTTAACGGATCTCTATTGAAAACCTCACCATTAGTCGTATCAAAAGTTGCAACATGCTTACCGTCGCCATTAGGTGTGTTGCTCCAGACATAACGCCCTAGAACATCATCTCCATCTTTCAGACTATAGCCGCTAGCAAACCCTGTACTATTTATGGCTGGGCTGTGGCAAGCTCGCTCAGTTAGAGATACTAGCTCTTTGATATTTGCTAGTCGCCAATTTTTTTTGTCAGCAAAATTGTGAAGAGGATGGTTGCCGTCCTTATTACGAATTTGTTTGGCTGTGGAGAGAGCGAGTTGCCATGACATTGTAGATCGCGTCCCCTGGCATTCTTGGTTTCCTACATTCCATGTCATACCAACTGGACAGCGCATCCATGTTAGACCTGTTTTCAGGTCAGTTACGGTACCGCTCTCAGAATATGTATAACGCGTGTTAGGTGCCGTTTTAGCAAAGTCAGTAGAACACTCTTGTGCAGCTATTGCAGTTTGAGAAGCCAAAGTAAGAGATAGTACAGTTATTAATTTCTTCATCTTATTGCCCCTTAACTGCGACTAGACGGATTGGGAATTGGTAAGAATCATCGGCACCCGCACTTGTGTTGCTTGATCGAATCTCGACGTATGAAATAGTGCCTCTATCTTTGCCCCGGGAGACAATCGCAGGGAAATAAATCTCGCCATCAATAAGTTGTGATGATGCATTCGTAAACTTAAAATCGCTATGCCAAAACGCACCATATCCTAAATAAGGGCTACCTATGGTTTGCTGTGGAAAGTATTTAACATTAAAACCATAGACGTTGTATTTTGCATATTCATCGTTCGGAGCAAACAGTGTTTGTTCACCAAAGTCTAGTAAGTCATAAGTCTCACGGTAAGTAGGCAAGCGCCAACCAGTGATTCCACATAACGATTGTTTGTTTATGTACTGAACATATTGGCTAGTGGTACAAACTTCATCACCAGCGTCTTTACAACCTGCAAGCTCTACATCTTTGCTAAATGGCTTAAATGTTTCAGACTCAAACGCAAATAGGCGATCTTTAAATTGAACTGAGCTCGCATCCGCACTTTTGTTTTCCCAAACAAGACCAGTACGCTCGTCCATAGTACAAGCCCACTCAGTCGCATCTGCAGCTAAAGCTGCACCTTGTGAATCTAGCTTAACGAACTTAAAGCCAGCGCCTGTCGACGTTTGCTTGTCCTCTTTGTCGAAGCCGTATTCTGCATCTTGACCAGGGTAAGACGCTTGAACCTCAGCAACGTCTGCTGCTCCTTCAGCAAAATAAAGAACGGCGCCCGTATCGTTACTACCAACCGTTTGTTCAGCAACCGCTACAATTTCTTCAGCAAATGCACTTACTTCCGCTTCAGACAGAAGATCAGAGGCCAACGATTTACCTTGAAAGCTAAGATTTTGAGCAAGCAGCGCTACGCCTTTGATCATTTGCTTTGGTTGCATCGCAGCTAATAGCACAACCGTGTTTTGCTCTAGCTTGTCTAGCTCGCTAGCTTCTGCGTTAGACATCACCGTACCAGAAAGAGAAACGCCGGCATCGGCGAGTTGCGCTTTCACAATCTCTTCAGCTTGAGCAACGGTTTTACCGTCAATTACAAGACCCGCGAGCAACGTTGTTACACCATTGACCGTGTTACCCGTTGCTAAATTTTGACCCGGAGCCGCAAGACGCAACGTTTGGTTTGAACCTTGATCAACTTGAGCAAGAATGGTGCTGGTTAGTACGTTTTTGTCGCTTGAAGTCAGGCTAAATTTACCGGCATTATCCGTTTTAGCACTCGGTTCAGTGGAATCACAAACGTAGTTTTGGTTTAAATCGATACATACTGGCGTATCAAGAAGTGTACCTGCAGAAACGATGGTGCCAGCTACATCATAGGTCGGTGCCGACGTGTCACCACCAGAACCTCCGCCACAGCCAGCAAGGGCTAGTGACATAGCAACGAAAGAATATTGAAACTTCATAGATTTTATCTTCTTTTGATTTTAATTAACGAGAGCGAATCACTCTCACCATTGAAAGCAGGACAAGTCCTAACAAGGTCCAAGGCGAACCACTGCCACCTGAATCACCGCCACTGCTTTCTTTAGTGGTATCAGCACTACACTGATACTGAGCAAAGTGACTCACACCCCACTCTTTCAACACCCCAGAATTCCCTGACACGCGGTCAGACACTTCGAGACGCCAAGTACCCCAACTCGGTTGACCGACAAGTGCTCGTAACTCCTCGTCATACTGAGCGGTGAAGTAACCTTTAAATCCTTTGGTATTGCTTGATTGATGACTAAGTAGCACGACCGATTTGCCTTGTGGAGACACAAGCGTCACTTGCAGATCCTGCAGTGAGTCATGTTCGATGTTCAGGTAAACCGCAAACGAATCATCAATCGTGAGTGACTTGTCCGATAGCGTCTGAGAGAACAGCCTGTCGCCCTGCTCTGGCAAAGCGGAATTCACTGATTGAGGCTGGATATCAAGCTCTGGCGTACCATTAACCAGCATCACCTGTTCACTCCACTGGTGAGTCTTTAAACCTTCTGCAAATTGGTAATCCAATGAAATAGAGGAATCGAATTGCGTGCCACACGTCAGACCGCTTGGTAACCCCACCTTCATAGAGGTCGAATCAGAAAGCGTTTCATCAAAGTCGAAAACGGATGCGTTGTTTAGCTGCCATTGCCCTTTGATGCTCGCTTCGCGGCCAGTTTGGCTCAGACTCACACCAACGTCTTCACCTTGTCCGATGTATCGAGCGTCATAGCGAACACGAAGAGGGGCTTTAAGTAAGTTGTGTTTGTTGAAGCTGTCCGTCAGGAATTGGGCGTAATCTTTATTTGGGAACAAGGTGTTTGCGGCAAACACGGTCGATTCCGCCAGATCATGCATTTTCACGCCACGACCAATGCCGTACATGCCTTCAAGTACAATGGCGTCAAACTCACGGAACACGTTATCGGTATCATCACCGTATCGTTCAACCGATGCTTTAAGCGCTTGAAACAGTGGCGTTGACCATAGCTCGTCGCCTAGTTCACCACCTACGCTAACGTGCGCTGGATACTCTGAGCCCTCGAAGTAACGCGCTCTTTGGTTCCATAAGCTACGAGTTGTTTTGCGTGTTCCGAACACACCGTCCCAGTTGAACACCGTATCTAACTCGAATTCTTGACCACGACGCGAAGCATCCAAATATTGAGTGCGGTAGCTCGCGCTGCCTGCCCAGTAATCAGCAAAACCTTCTGCGATAGCACCAGTGTGACCGTACGCCCAATCCGGTACGATTTGGTAATGAATGCCATGCCCAAGTTCGTGTATCACTACATCAGCATCGACTGCATCCGGAGAAACACCACCGACACCCAGCATGAGTGCTTTCGGACCGTAATAGTAAGTAGAGTTATCTTTTGATAAACCGCGAGCATCAAAACGAAGCGGTTCGTCAAACAAGTCGTAAATCAGGCTTGTCAGATATTGGATCGAGCTATCAAGATGATAAAAAGCCATCAACTGTGGGAACGCATTGTCACCAAACTCGGTGCTTTGCATCTCATCAACACTGTCAAATGCTTGAACCCCTTCTGCGCTGAGGAAGTCCAACGTATCGAGTACAGGCGCTTCACCAGGTGCTGGGGCTGCAAATAAACCCGTCGCATCCACTTGCTTTAATCTTGGGTTAGAGAGGTAGAACTTACCGCCGGACTTTAAAACCTCGATCGACTTGGTGACGTACTCGATCGGCTGAGGGTAATCGGACAGTGCTGACCACGTCGATTCTGGTGCCGCTTGCTGTTGCATGGTGCGAAGATCTGGGTTGAATAAAGAAACCTCAACATTAACCAGACTTCCAGAGCTCAAAGCAGGTGGCTCTTGTGCTTGCAGTTGGCGAGGTGATTCCAATTCCATTGCAACCGTTGGTTTACCGTTGCGAATGATCGTATCTTCAAGGCTCTTAAACACTCGCACAACGTGATGATTTTTATCGGTTGTTACTACGAGGGTGCGCTGTGCTTGATATTCACCGTTTACCCAAACATCAAAATTGTAATGCTCACCAAGCTGAGACTGGGTTTTGTAACGGAACTTAAACTCGCCAGCTTCTGAGTAGTGGCTGTCTAGATAAGTTTTCGCTTGCGCTTCATTCGTTACCACAGAGTCCGTTGCGGGATAATCCCACTCTGCAGCCTGCGCCGCAGGGGTACAAGCAATAAGCAGCGAAAACGCCAATGGTTTTAGCTTCATGATTTCGTCCTAGAATTCGTATTTTGCAGTCAGCGTGAAGTAGCGCCCAGGCTCAGTTGAGTAACGCTTACTTTCCTCAGCGATACCCGCTACGTCTTGGTATCGGATGTACTCTTTGTCGAACAGGTTGACGATATTTGCGCTAACACGAAGGTCTTTGGAAACGTAGTAAGTTGCGCCAAGATCAAACGTATTCCACGCGCTTGTCTGCGCACACTCTGTCGCTAGACCAAGTGTGGTCTGGCATTTAGGAACGCGATCCATGGCAGCGGCCCAGTTCCAAGCCACGTAAGCGTTGAAGTCTTGGTTGGCGTATTTCAGTTGAGCATTACCTTCGAATGGCGTAATGCTTCGAACGTATTCGCCTTCCGCGTCTTTGCCATCTACGTAGCCAAACTTAGTGCTGATGTCCCATTGTTTGGTGAGCGCGTACCCCGCAGAAAGCTCTGCGCCATAAGTCTCTACGCCATCAAGGTTTTGGTACTGTTTGATGTAATTACCAGTGCTTGAGTCAAAGCCTGTGGTCACAACATCGATGAAGTTTTCAAACTTGTTGTAGAACACAGACGCATAGACATGCGCACGACCGTTATCGAACTTGTTACCAATTTCAAATGAGTCGGAAGTTTCAGCTTCTAGATCCATGTTTGGTGCAATTACAAACGGCGTGAGCGGCACAAAGTCGTGGCTTACGAAGCCATACGCTTTATCGTATTCCGGAGCACGGTAACCATGGTTATAAGATACATAAGCAATGTTGTTGGCAAACATTTCACGAGAAACCGACAGGCTTGGAGATACCTCTGAGCTATCCATGTCTTTTAATGGGAAGCCGCCCACTTCACCCGCACCGTCTGGCGTGAGACGGTGCGCATCAAAGCGTAGGCCACCTGTGATGGTCCATTTATCCAGTTCCACCATGTCTCGAACGTACAAACCAATGTTATAAGCACGAGCAGGAGCGAAAGGTTGTTTGGTCGAAGGTGTTACTCCGTTCCAATCAATCTTGGAGTCGCTATCTGTGCGTTCGTAATAGTCAGTAGAAAGCTCGACACCGTAAGCCAATTGGTGCTCAGCATTTGCTGCATAAATCGTATTAGTGAAATCGCCACGGAAGCCAATTGTTTCGTCAATGAAGGTTTTGTGTTCCAGCTCGCGACGCTTGGTGATCAAACCATTGTGATCCACTTGGCGCATTAAACGGTTGGTGTCTTCCACCACTTCGGTGTGACGCCAGTAAACTTTGGTATCCAACTCTTCGAACCAAGTTGGATTAATCGGAGTCACCTCTGCACCAATATAAGCGCTGTACTCTTCTGTGGTTTCATCCTCAGCAAAGTCTTCAATATGCCAGATGCCATCAGGTTGAATGGACGGTGAACCCTCCAAACGCTCTTGATTCTGGGTGTAGAGTTCCGCTTTGGCTTTCAACATCACCTCTTCATTGAAAAAGTGGTTGATCGTATAAGCACCGCTGTAACCATCTAGGTCGCGGTTATACAAATCTTCATCAAAGTTACGTGTCTCTTGCCCCTGCCAGTATGAAACGTTAAACAAACTCTCTGTATCACCGGAACGAAAAGCTAGATTACTCGTGCCTTTGTACTTGTTGCTGATATCGGTGTAAGTACCGGAAACATCGGTGTAGAAGTCTTTGTCTTTTAAGAAATCACCCGGCTGACTGGATTCTAAAATCACCACACCGCCGATCGCGCCAGAGCCATGCACCGAAGAACTTGCCCCTTTAATGATTTGCAGCGATTCAAAATTGGATAAATCAAAAGTATCTCTCCCAACTGCATCATTAATGTCATTCGCACCGAAGCCATCCGCAGAACGAATGCCATCACGAACGATCATAATGCGGTTACCCGTCATACCACGGATGGTAATGTTTTGCGGACGTCCTGCACCGCCCGTCACACTTACACCAGGTTCGTTACGCAGCACGTCATATAGCTCGGTCTCGCCTCTTTCTTCGATTTGCTCGTTTGTGATAACCGCGACACTACCTGCCACTTTTGACAATGGCTGATCGATTTTATTGGCGGTTACCACCACCTCTTCCATTGAGAAAACCTTAGATTCGGCGTGCACTTGACTGGCAGCAAGTACCGAAAGTACTGCCGCTGACACTGGGGTAAGCTTCATTTACTGCTCCGCTTTAGATGTTTTAATGAGTGATAGTAGAAATGCGTATTCTTTTGCTTGTTGTTCTTGCGCTTGTCGTGGGTCCATTTGGTGGCCCGAATTAAAATCAGTTTGCAACAAGTACGGCCCGTTGTGCTCACTTAACGCTGAAACTTTAGCCAGATACTTTGCGCCTTCCCAATATGGCACGCGCTGATCAATTAAACCGACTTGAACCAACATGGGTGGGTAAGCGTTTTTATGGATATTGAGAATCGGATCGTACGCCTTCATTAACGCCAATTGTTCAGGTTTGGTTGGGTTACCCCATTCGCCATACTGCTGTGTGGTAAGCGGAAGTGAGGTATCCGACATACTTGCAACCACATCAACAAAAGGCACTTTAAGTACGACACCTGAAAACAATTTAGGATCTTGATTAACCGCTCCGGCCACCAACGTACCACCAGCACTAGAACCGATGGCGAAAACCTCTCTATTGCCACGTTCGAATGTTTGCAGCGCCTTCGCGGCCGCGACAAAATCACCAATAGAATTGGCTTTTCGCACACCACGGCCTTGCTCGTGCCATTCATCGCCAAAGTACCCACCGCCACGGACATGGGCGATAGCGTAAATCACACCTTGGTCGAGTAAACTGATAACCTGAGGCATAAAGTACGGTTTCATCGTAAAACCATACGCGCCGTAACCGTAAATCATCACAGGAGATTGTGGGTGCAATTTGTCTTTGCGATACGCCAAAGAGACCGGGACAGAAACGCCGTCGTGCTTAATAAAAATACGTTGGGATACATAACGCTGACTATCAAAGTCTTGGTAAGCATCTTGAGAGTACAAGGATTTATTCAGCGTTTTTACATCGAACTCTTCCCACTGAGGAGGCGTAGTCATCGACATGCTTCGGATACGAATTTTGTTTGATTCAAAATCGCCCAATGTGCTTAGCCAAGCGACATTACCATCGTGTTCCAATGGCAGTATCACTTTTTCCTGCCCTTGGTAAGAATACACCGTCAATGTCGACAAGTTGTTTGGCTTACTAAGTGCCACAACTCCTGCATCATAAAGGTAGAACTGTTCAAGCGGCTCACGAGGATTGGTAAAGCGTTGCCATGTTGCGCCAAGCGGTGCGAGTTCGGCTTGGTAAAGGGCGAACTTTCCTTCCAGGTTGCTTTTAAGATAAATATAACCTTTCGCCACATCCGCGTAATATTCCACACCCACTTCAGGCTTTCGCAATGAATCTGAGACAGTGCCCGTTTCTAGGTCGACAAGCTTCTGCTCTGTTGTTGACTCGTTGTTGCTTTGCAGCACAGCATAACGGCTATCTGCCGCACGATAGAAAGAAAGTAACCAATCTGACTTGGGTTCATTCCATAGGACTGTTTTTGCCAAAGATTCAGTGGAGATACGTAAGATCTGATGAGGTCGCTGGGTGCGCTTTTCTTTTGCAACGAGGAATGCCACTTTCCCGTTAGGTGACAACAATACGCCACTATCGACGTGCGTCGCCAGTTCCGTAGATTGACCGGAGAGTAAATCAACAACCACAGCACGATATTGTTCGCTGCCGTCGATATCTTCCGTGAAAAGTAGCGTGTCACCATTCACTTGCCATTGACCAAGTTGGTAGTACTGATGCGCAGATTGTCGTTCATCGAAATCGAACACCACGTTTTCTGGTGCATGTTGACTCGCACGGGATAATAGTAAGTAACGACCATCGCGACGCATTAGCGTCCACTCTCTTCCACTCACGATCGACCATGGCTTATCACCTTTGTCTGCCACCATGGTATCCCACTGCGTTAGTAGGTTTTTTGTCAACGTCTGATAACTTTTTTGGTGCTGTTCAGTTTTGTGGTTTTGTTCTGTTAGGTAGGTAAGAACTCGCTCATCTTTACGAGCATCATCTCGAAGCCAGTTGAAATCATCAGCAGCAAAGCCAGAACTAGAGGTAATTATGAGCCCTAAAAAAACATGAGTAAATTTCATATAGAGAGCGAATTCATTTATAGGATTAATACAATGGCGCGTATTCTGCCCTTAAATAAAAATGAGATCAATTATCATTTTCATGATCATGTGAGATTTTTATCTAGTGTGTGAGGAAAAACGTTTGCTTTGACCGAGGTTATAAAACTTAATAACTTCCTAAATTAGCGCTCTATGCTGTTTATATACAACCAGACGGATATAAAAGCTGACTAACGAGTGAGTATGGAAAGACGCTATTTCACCTAGCGACAGACATAAAAAATCCGAGTGCGAACACTCGGATTTTTAAGAACTAAAATCAATGGGAAACTACAGCAGCTTTTACTCTTCAGAGCTCGGTGCCGCTGGTTTTTTCTTAGGGATGAAGACATCATCACCCACAGATACGTTTTTGTAGAAGCTCTTGTCACGCTTAGCTGGTTTTTTCGCCGATTTTTTCGCTTGAGGGCGAGCTTTCTTTGCGGTCGCTTTCTTATTGCGGAAATCTGGTTTAGGTGGCTTAAGGCCTTTAAACTTACCTTTCAAATCTTCGAACAATGAAAACTCAAGATCTTGTTGTAGGTATGCTTCTACACGTTTAAAGCTATCCCAGTCTTTTGGACCAACAAGAGAGATTGCATCCCCTTTGTTTCCTGCACGACCAGTACGACCAACTCGGTGTACGTATTCTTCGGTATGCTTTGGCATATCGAAGTTGATGACGTGTGTCACAGTTGCAATATCCAAACCGCGGGAAGCAACATCAGTCGTTACAAGGATCTTAAATACTGCGCGCTCAAACTGACTCATAATGGTGTTACGTTGAGTCTGGTTCAAGTTACCACTTAGTGCTACAGCCTTCAGTTTCTTTTCGTTCAGCTTTTCTGTTAGTCGCTCAGTATCATCACGCGTTGCCGTAAAGATAATAACTTGACGGTATTCAGCCTCAGAAAGAACACGATCTAAAATTGCCTCTTTATGATCTAGGTGATCACACAAGTAAAATTTTTGCGTGATATCTTTATGCTCTTCGTTAGAAACGCCGATAGCAATTCGCTTTGGCGCATTGAGCATTTCAGCCGCGATTTCATTGACGTCTGCATGATCTAATGTCGCAGAGAACATCAACGTTTGACGACGACGATGCTTGGCTGCTTTATGAATGCGACGAAGCTCTGGTGCAAAACCCAAATCCAACATGCGGTCTGCTTCGTCAAGAATCAGCGTTTCCAAACCATCCAGATAAAGCGAACGATGATCTAAGTGATCAGCCAAACGTCCTGGTGTCGCCACGATAAATTTCGGGTAACGACGCAGAGCTTTTACTTGATCGTTAAAGTTCTCACCACCCAAAATCAGTGCTGCTTCATAAGATAGGCCAGCTAGCATAGAACGAAGCTCACCATATACTTGTTTCGCTAGCTCACGAGTAGGAGCAAGGATTACCGCGCGAGGGTCTTTCGCAGAAAACGATTTTGTCTTTAAAGACTTATGAAGCATTGGCAATACAAACGCCAAAGTCTTGCCCGAACCTGTTTTCGAAGATGCCAATAGATCCTTGCCTGCAATCGCAACAGGAATCGCCTGCTGCTGAATGTCAGTCGCTTTTTTAAAATCGTAGTGTTTTAGGTTCTTCAACAATCGGTTGTCTAGGCCTAGATCTTTAAATTGCAAAGTATTCTCCAATAAATCAGTCAGCGTCTGAGCGCTCTGTAGTGTCGTTTCCGCTCTAACGCAGCAAAAAAATAAAGCTCGGTATAATACCGCAAATCATAGGAGTATAGATAGAGATCACACAAACTAATTCCCTGTGGTAACGGTAAAACATCATTTGTGGCTCAGTTCAGAGTAAAGACTAGCCTTTTTGATGAGCAGCTGGACAGGAAGTTTAGAGAAAAGCCGTTCAAATATGCCTTCTATCCATCAACAAAACGACTTAAATAGCAGTTATTTGGGCCAATAAACTTTCATTTGTGTCAATATCGTCTAAATTATTGATATCAGGAACGTGGCAAATACACCTGCTATGAAAACTGTTGTGAGAACGAAATAAAGGATAGGTAGTTAAACTTTGTTAAGTTCAGGTAAAAGTTGACGTCAGGTACTCCATGAAATTCTTGGGTTTTTTTGACTTTTGCTACATCATGTACTGATAAAATGTAACCACATTTAACCTCGCTACTGTATAAAATAATAGTTAGTAGCGAGACTTTCACTATAAGCAAGGAGTTCTTATATGAACAAAACGTTGATCGCAGCTGCAGCAACTTCAGTACTTCTACTAGCCGGTTGTGCTTCTTCTGATGACGCAGCTACAGCAAATGCAGCAAAATTAGACGAACTAAGCAACCAAGTTAGCCAACTAAGCCAAGACGTACAAGCTCTTCAATCTGACGTTCAAAAATCAGGCGCAGCAGCAATGGCTGCTCAAGAAGAAGCTGAGCGTGCTAACGAGCGTATCGATAACATCGCTCAGTCTTACACTAAGTAAGATTTAATACCGCGTCTTAACGCCCGTTAAGGCGCGGTTATTTCGATAGGAACCCCATTCTGTGCAGCGATTGCTGCTTTAGCCTTCACGTTTTTCATACCGAATTCATCCAACCACCACTTTAACTCTTTCGGCACTTTCAGTTCATCTTTCTCGCCATTACTACGAGTCAAAGGCTCATGTGCTTCTAAGAACACACTTCTGTCAGGCTCAAGTGTCATTTTGATAGGCTGGTTAATGATATTAACGTCTTCGCCGTTACGAACCTTGTCAAATAACCACTCAATGTCACTTGGGTCCATACGAATACAACCCGCGCTGACTCGCATACCAATCCCAAAGTCCTTGTTGGTACCATGAATTAGGTATTCGCCATTCCCGTAAGCTAAACGCAATGCAAACATACCAAGTGGATTATCAGGCCCCGCAGGAACAACGGCTGGTAGGTCAATGCCCTTTGCTTTGTACTCGGCACGAATAGAGGCTGGAGGAGTCCATGTAGGGTTCGGTCGTTTTTGGCTGATACGCGTTGTCATTACTGGGGTATCGCGCCCTATTCGGCCAATTCCGACAGGAAATACATGGACAATATCCTCTCCTTTCGGAAAGTAATATAAGCGCAGCTCGGCTAGATTAATAACGATACCTTTATAAGGTACGTCTGGGAGGATTAGCTGTGTCGGAATAGTAAGAACATGCCCCTCTTCTGGTAAGAAGGGATCCACTCCTTTGTTTGCGGCCATTAAACCTAGCATACCCACATCGTAGAGCTTAGCGATATTTGCCATGGTTTCGCCTTCTTGAACGACGTGGTTTTCAAGGCGACCAATTAAACGGCTTCCATCCTCTGGTAATTCGTACATCTTAGCGAATGATAGACCACTCACTAAAGATAACGACACAGATAGCAGGGTACGTTTTGCGAAACTCATTGATCGCTTTTTGCTAAGCATTTCACTCTATTCCTTGGCACTTTTAAAGAGCTGTAAGGTTATCTCTCTTTCTGTCTTGTGATCAACCATCGGCTTGTGATATTCCAGTAAAGAAAAGCCCTCCCAAGTCCAAGGTTTATGGATGTATTTGTTCGGTACACTTTTGATTTCTGGTACCCAGTGGCGCACAAATTCACCATTAACATCGAACTTTTCGCCTTGGCTTATCGGGTTGAAAATACGAAAGTATGGCTGCCCGTCACAACCCGTAGAAGCAGACCATTGCCAGCCACCATTGTTCGCTGCAAAATCGCCGTCCACCAGCTTACTCATGAAGTACGCTTCTCCCCATCGCCAATCAATATGTAAGTCCTTGGTAAGAAAGCTCGCGACAATCATACGTAATCGGTTGTGCATCCAGCCTGTTTGATTGAGCTGACGCATTGCTGCATCAACGATTGGGTATCCTGTTGTTCCTGTCTTCCATCGCTCAAAGGCTTTCTCATCATAGGACCACTGGATTTTATCCTCCCAATCGATAAATCCTTTGCCTTTGACGAGTTTTGGTTCGAAAACCAATAGGTGCTGATAAAACTCACGCCAAATGATCTCACTTAACCAAGTTGCTTTCCCTTCTGTAAGGTCATTTTGTTGATTTTCAGCATACAAACGAGCAATACACTGCCTTGGTGATAGCGCGCCAATCGCAAGGTATGGAGACAGTTGGCTAGTGCCATCAATAGCTGGAAAGTCTCGCTCGCTTTGATACGCGTCACTGCGCTCCCGTGCAAATTCCCTAAGCTGCTTCAAAATATCATTAGTCGAAGCCAGCCAGTCTTCACTGGATTCTCGAGGATAGCTAAATGTGAAGCTTGAATTAAATCGAGCCGACTCTAATTGTTCGAGTACCTTTTTATTGAGTGGCGCTTGCTCGTGAGGTTTTACTACCGTCGGCATATGGAACTGCGTTAACCAAGCACGCTTGAATGGCGTAAACACCTTAAAATATTCGCCTTGCTTATTAAGAACCGTCGTTGGCGCGTGCACACATTTGTCATGAAACAGTTCAAATTCGATATCGTGAGAAGCTAACGCTTCACTTACTTGTGTATCGAGCTCTCGTTCGTTCACCTCATAGTGAATGTTTGCCATGACAGACGTGGCTTCAAGTGTTTCCGCCCACCCACTAATCACATCTGTACAATCGGAAAACGACGGCACCTCTTTGTACAAAAAGGGAATATTAAGGCTTTCAAGCTCCTCGTTAAGACAAGCTAAGCGACGAGCAATGAGGTCTGCCTGCATCGGCGCCATGTGATGCTCCCGCCACTGCTCTGGCGTCGCGATAAAGCAAGCGACGACAGGCTGACCTGAATCCAATGCCGCTTTGAGTGCCGTGTGGTCTAACGTACGTAAGTCACGTCGAAACCATACTAAAATCATGGTAGCTCCTATCTTTTGTCTACTAAGTTAGGTGTAATTTCTCTATCACTTCAGAGCACCCCATCCGATCACCTAGTTGTGCGTGAAGCATTTTGATGGACGCTACTTGTTTAGCAGCTAGCGCTTTGTTGGAGAAAAGGTAGATAAACGAACCATTTTCAACGACCTCGTGATCTAGTAGACCAGAAACATCATCAACCTTATCGATCAAAGTCGTGTGATACCCTTGTTCGCAAAGCTTCGCTGCTTGAATCCAACTCTCAGACTCTCTGTTTTGTTCAAAGCTAATGAGCAGACACTTTCCTTTGGAAGCGGCTTTGTTTTCAGAATCGATTACAAGGACAAGTCGAGTGATCAAACAAGTCTGAAATAACCCTACTTGTAAAGATCGCAGCGATCCTTTCACCATGTCTAGCGCATCAAATACTGGGCTAATAAACTGATCAATAACGAGTTTTAGTGGATACTCTTTAAGAACAGAGGCAAGTAAACTCTCTGCTTTTCCTCGATTCAGGGTAGACAGCGCAAGCAGCATGTTTTCAACTTCTTCGAGTGTGCGAACCTCGTTTTTGACTTCGACATCGGCGCTTTTTCCTAGCAGCCCCTTCACTTTACCAATCGAAATCCCCTTCGCGAGCCAGCTCTGGACTTCGCGAATCGTATCGAGATCTTGCTGGCGATAAAGTCTGTGTCCTTTTTCAGTTCGCTGAGGTTGGATCAAGTTGTATCTTCGTTGCCAAGCTCTCAGCGTAACTGGTTTTACACCCGTGATTTCTGCGACATCTCGGATCGCGTATAGTTTTTCTTCTGAACTACAAACCATAGCGTAATCTCATCTCCTGCGGATACGGTTCTAAAAACTTCTGTTTTGCTAAATATTCGTCTGGGTAAGTATTTAAGTAATGCTTAATCAATGTAAGTGGTGCTAGCAGAGGCAGCATTCCGATACGGTAGTCGTGAATCACTGTCGCTAACTCTTCTTTTTCTTCTTTAGTTAGTGAGCGTTTGAAGTACCCTTGTAAATGCATCAACACATTTGTGTTATTTTTGCGGCTAGCCCGATTCGTTAACGCCTTCATCAGTCCTAAACGATACTCTTGGTAAAAGTCTTCAATTTCATAATTAGCGACATCAGCGACTAAGCGGCCAAGGGAGCGGTATGACTCTGGGTGGTGTGCCATTAACGTCAGTTTGTAGCGCGAATGAAAGTCGATGATTTTGCCACGAGTAGGCTCACCATCCATCGAGTCGTAAAAGTCATTTAGACAAAATACTCGAGTGATAAAATTTTCTTTCAATACAGGGTCGTTAAGTCTGCCATCCTCTTCAACAGGCAACCAAGGCATTTTTTGCATCAATGTTTGTGTATACAAGCCAACACCTTCTTTCGCAGCACTGTTCTTGCTGTAAACCTTGACTCGCTCCATGCCACAAGTTGGTGACTTAGCACAAACGATGTAACCACAAAGCTGCTCGCTTTGAAGTTCATCTACTTTATTGGCCGAGTAAGTGAGCATATTGTCGGTATGATCATTTTCTGGATTTTTGGTTTCAACCAATGCAACACGCTCTTCATTAGAAACAAGACGAATGGTTGGACGGGGTACTGGCATACCTACGCCGACTTCAGGGCATACCGAAATAAAGTCAAAATACGGGCTAAGCTCTTTAGTCACAAAGTTGCTCACCTTATGACCAGAGTCAAAACGCACTCGTTCACCCAAAACACACGAACTGATACCTACTTTGATCGAAGATTCCATGATGACGCATCCCTATACAAAAAGTTTTGTTGTATAACTTATAGCAAGCCTTTCCAGATTGTACAAGAAAATAAGTTGTACAATTTAATCGTTTTACTTCACTCGAAAGTATTTCGATCAACCAGCTGTCAGAAAAAAGTTTGGCCCAAAAACAAAGAATTTGTGCGCGCAATCGACAAACTGCTCAAAAGCAAATCGATTGCTCTTTTGATTTCAACAGATTTGGTTATCAATAGGAGTTGCAGTTTCTAAATGCGTGGTTTTTGTGACTAAGCTCTCAAGGGGCCACTGTACGTCCCGTTATTATTGCCTCAACGAAAACGAACAAGTTCAACAGAATTGGTAATAGCGTTCTATAATAGAGGCGTTTTATCAAAACAAAACTTTGGAGAGCACTTATGGCAACCCCACACATTAACGCACAACCAGGTGATTTCGCTGAAACAGTTCTAATGCCAGGCGACCCGTTGCGCGCTAAATACATCGCTGAAACGTTCCTAGAAGATGTGAAACAAGTTTGTGACGTTCGCAACATGTTCGGCTTTACTGGCACTTACAAAGGCAAAAAAGTTTCTGTAATGGGCCACGGCATGGGTATCCCGTCTTGCTGTATCTACGTACACGAGCTAATCGCTGAATACGGCGTGAAAAACGTTATCCGTGTGGGTAGCTGTGGTGCAGTACGTGACGACGTGAAACTAATGGACGTTGTTATCGGTATGGGTGCTTCTACAGACTCTAAAGTTAACCGTATCCGTTTCAACAACCACGATTTCGCAGCAATCGCTGATTACGGTCTTCTAGAAGAAGCAGTTAACCAAGCGCGCGCTCAGGAAGTGCCTGTAAAAGTAGGTAACGTATTCTCTGCAGACCTGTTCTACACACCAGAAGCAGACATCTTCGAGAAGATGGAAAAACTAGGCATCCTAGGTGTAGACATGGAAGCGGCTGGTATCTACGGCGTAGCAGCTGACCTAGGCGCGAAAGCACTGACTATCCTGACAGTTTCTGACCACATCATCCGTGGTGAAAAACTAAGCTCAGAAGAGCGTCAGAAGTCGTTCAACGACATGATGAAAGTTGCACTAGAAACTGCAATCAACATCTAAGAACAAATAGTAAGTAATAATTTGCAGCCAGAGTTATGCTGGCTGCCCGAATTATCCCGAGGGGGCGATTGTGTCTAACGGCGAACTGCCAAAAGACGCAGATGGGTTACAACTCAACTTTTGTAAAACATTGGCGTGTGACAACTTTGGATTGAGTGATGCAAAGCGTTACGTTCTGCAACATGCGAACCCTAAGCGTCCGGCGATGGTATGCCGTGAATGTGGAGCTTTCCCCCCCTTACTTAATAATCGCGATGTCGTGAACGAACTTCATCGCCTGCGGCACGTCCACAGTGACGGGTTGCCTGCTTGCCGTAATGATGATTGCGACAACTTTGGACTTTCTGTCCACACTCACAAACACCTCTATCACGCTTTCGGTTACAGTGGCGATCGCCAACGTTACCGCTGTAAAGTGTGTCAAAGTACCTTTGTCGACAAGTGGTCTGGTGCCAACAAGAAGCTTCAATTTCAAGAGAACTTGATGGGTTTATTGTTTACGGGATATTCCGTACGAGAAATCTGCCGCAAGCTTAGTATTAACCCAAAAACCTTTTACGATCATGTTGACCATATAGCTAGCCGCTGCCGCCGCAAGCTGGCAACCATTGATGCGCGCTGGGTAAACCACGCAACGCATTATGAATTGGCCTCAAACTATATTGCATTGCAACCGAACAGCAATAATGGTGTGTATTGGATTGTTTCTGGCGAAGCGCATTCTGGCTATATTCTTTGCCAGCACGTCAATTATTCCGCTGATGAAGAGCCAATCGCAACTCTCGATCATAATCCTTACGATGAGGTGTCTCGTTTTGTTTCCCAGGAGTACGTAGCGGAAGCAAGTGAGCCGCTTGCGGAACCTTCTCATCACCTCAGAGAGCGAATTGACCAAAAATACCAAACAATTTTGGCTCGCGGTAACGTAGAAGACCCTCTTGGTAATCTATCTGTATTTCATTACCCTTCAAAAGGGGCATTAGTCCGTCCGCCATACACCTCGTATGCACACTATTTGCACGTACTTGATATGTGCTGCCCAAACAAACGTGTATCTCTATACATGCCTCAAGATCCCCTACTACGTTCAGCTGCATTGAGCGTTTGTTTACCTCGTATTAAAGAGAAAAGTGTCGACTTGATGTATGTAGAAGAGGACGCTAGTTGGGACATGAGCACTCCCTTTGGCAAAGTCGATATCGCCTATATGAGTTGGTGGCGCGATCGTTGGGCAATCTCTAGTCAAAACGAAAACCACAAAGGCATTTGCTACCTCGCTGGCGATCAAAATGAGCCTGAAAAATGGTTTAACGTTGCGACAACTCGTCATGTGAAGTTTTATCAAAACCGCTTTCAGATTCTTTTCGAAAGCTTCATTAACGAGCCACGTCGCAAATTACGACCTGCTGGTATTTTACCTCTTTTAGATATATTCAGAGCTTGGCATAATTTGTGCTATCAGGATAAACAAGGTCTTACCGCTGCACAAAGGTTGGAAGTCTCTGATGCACCTTTGACAATCAAACAGCTCCTATCGTAGCTATTCTATTGGTAATTTAGATGTAGTAATTAGGGGTTGTAACGGTATACATTACGGCCCCTGATCGTTTACCAAAACGTTATCCGCATCGCTTTGGTAAAGAAACATGCATCTAACCACTTAATATTAGGTGTGATTTCCAGTTCGATAGTCATGGATGTGAACGTTGGATAAAAACCAAATTCAGCTAGAAGATGATCTCACTAAGCTTAAAGGCCAAATAAAATCGGCCCCTAAACATACCTTTAATATTGCGCAGCAATATCGTATCCGCGCGGAACAAATTTTATTTGTGGACGGAGAGATCAAAGCCTTACTCATCATGGCGCAATGCTGTTGGTGCCTAATGGATTACCGACAAGGCTTAAAACTCGTCAAAGACGCTTACAGCAAACAAACACAGCTTGAAACCGACGATCATCTCCCGGAAATTCTCCATCTTTTTGCACTCCAATATTGGGGCCAAGCAAAGTATTATTCCGCGCAACAATATTGGATTAATGCGCTCGAACAATCTGCTCTTGTTGATGATGTTGAAATTCAAATCGAATCTCTAATTGGGCTTGGTAATGTATGGCGCATCACTAATGAACACCAACTTGCCGCTTCAACTCATGAGTTAGCCGTTAAAGTGGCAAACAATGTTCGTATTGCTTGGTTAGAAGGCAAAGCGCGCATCCTATTAGCTTGGGACTATTACTTACTAAATAAGTTTGTCGAGATGCTTACGGTACTGGATGGAGCAACCGAAGTATTAAAAGATCATGATGACAGTACGTGGCAAGCCGAGATCTGGGACTTTAAAGGGTTAGCACTGCTTGGACTAGAACGCCTTGATGCGGCCGAAGAAGCCACCCAAAAAGCCCACCAGCTCGCCATTGAGCATGACCTCGTTTGGATGAAAGCACACTCTTTTATTAGCCGAGCAAGACTTGAGCTTTTGCGCCAAAATACAGACAGCGCTGCCAAGTTGCTACTTGCAGCAGAAGAGTCTGCACTCAGTTTCGACCACGGTGAGCTACTCAGCCAAATTTGCTTCCAACAATCACGAGTCGCTGAAGAACAAGGTGACTTTGAGTCTGCGTTTAACGCGTTCAAGAAATACCGTAAGCACGCACTCAAAATGCTCAAAGAACAAACTCATCGAATCAGCATGGATAAAGCAAGAGGCTCTAAACGCCAACTAGAGCAGCGAGCACGTAAGCTGATCAATCATATTCGCTCTCAACACGAATACGACCCTGAAAAACAGTTCTCTAATGTCGTTTCTGAGACCTACTGGTGGGAACAGTTAGTTTTGTTTAAAACGGAGCTCAAACGCTCTAACCACGCCATCATTATGATTCAGCATTCAAACCCCGAAGTTCTCGATGTTTGTACCGAGCTCGTTCATGCATTGACAACCTCCAGCGACCTCATCTCGAGAATTTCCAGTAACAGGCTAGCAATGTTAATTGCAGAAAAAGGTCAAGCAGCAGAAGAGGTCTACCGCACTGTCCAAGCGATGTTAGACATCTATCCATGGAAGCGACGCGGAATCAAAGGCCCGAAACCGATACTGTATTTGCAAGATATCCTGACCTTCCCATTCACGTTAGAACAGCTCGAAGAAAGTTATATTGAGGTAATGAAGAATGGAACAACTGCTTAGCAAGGTGACTGACGCAGGTATCGATCCTTCTTCCGTTTCAGGTGAAGAAGCGATTACGCTATGGGAACACATAGGGTTACATATTGCGTCAACAAACCGAGAGAAAGCGCATTGCTATATCATTAGCGCCGAGTATCGAAGAGAGATCAAACAGCTCAACGACAGCATTAGTGAATTGAAACAAGCGCTTGAGTTGCTTGTTTTACCAGAGGATGTAGAAGATATTCTTTCTGTGAAAGCAAGCTTGAGTGAGCGTTTGGTTGAAGTAGGTGACTACAATGCGGCATTAACCGAGTATGTTGCTTCAACCAATATCGCCGTCGAGTACGGCTATATTGATGAGTACGTATTGGCCATTATTGGAATGGGTAATTTGTGCGATGCCCATGGGGATCACCAACGTGCATTACGTTATTATCAAAAAATAGATGCTATCGATCACGCTATTGGCAGTCGATCCCTACGCCTTCGTTACAAGCTGTACATGCTTGCCTGTTATATCAGCTTGAACCGTACCGCAGACGCCAAAGAACTATTGAGTGAATGTGAAGAACTGAGCATTCTCGTCAGTGATAAAAACCTCGCCGCACAAATTCACCTCTACCGAGCCAAATTACATCGTCTGCAAGAAGACTACCCCAATGCGTTGCTGGCTATTTCGAATGTTCAGTATACAACGGGTAGTGCCACGACATACTGGTTATCCACGATGGTCAAAATTGAGACTGCGTATTGTCTAAACGGTGTAGGGCACACTTCTTTAGCTAATTTAACGTTGGACTCCATCAGTAAAAGGATTCAAAAGCAACTATCTCCTATCGTTACTCAGCATTTTTATAACGCGATGAGTCAAGTTTACGCCTCTCAAGGGTTGTATCAAGAAGCATTAAATTGTGAAAAAAAAGCGCATAGAATCGAATCTGATCTTGTAAAACATATTCCGATCGGTGAGTTAGGGTCTGCTCAACTACGCCGACTTTCACGCTTTGAGTTACAACTCAAACTCATTTTGTCAGAGCTAGAAAACAAAGAACTAAAAGAAACCACCAAGCAGCATAAAAATACTGTTGCTCAGCTACAGCAGGACGTCTTTACCGATCCACTTACGTCTTTACACAACCGACGCTGGTTAGAAGTTAAACTAAAAGATCTACTTCTGCACGATACTGCATTTGCATTGATGGTCATCGATATCGATCACTTCAAATCCATCAATGACGAACTAAGCCACTTGGTTGGCGACAAAGCGATCAAAAGTGTGTCACAGGAACTGGCGTCCTACTTCAGATTTAAAGGCGCATCGTGCGTACGATTTGGTGGTGAAGAGTTCCTCGTGATCCTTGAGAATACCCAACTGGAACGCGCAGAAATGCATGCCGAGAATTATCGTGAACGGATTTATCAATATGGTTGGGACGATATTCTTGGTGAACGGGGGCTGACCGTATCCATAGGGATTACCTTGCATCGAGAAGGCGAGAATACTCAGCGAACTTTTTATCGTGCAGACAAAGCTCTTTATCGCGCCAAAGCCAATGGCAGAAACCAAGTCTGTACCGAACTTTAAACCATGCCCCGGTTGACACCTGGGGCTTTAGTATACTTTTTACTTATCCTTCCTATATCACTTCACTGCTTGTTTAAATAAGTACTCAGCAACACCTTAACTGCCAATAAACATCAGTGGATACTTACATCGCATAAACATAATTCCTACATAAAAACCGCTTGATTCATCTGTAGTTAAGACAAATACTTAAATTGTTAATTTACGTAGATTTTCCATTTCGCAATACGCACAGGTAGGTAAGATGTTTCTAGACTATTTTGCACTTGGGTTACTCATCTTCGTTGCTTTAGTGATCTTTTACGGAATCATTGTCATCCATGATATTCCATATGAAATCGCCAAAGAGAGAGAGCACCCGCACCAAGACGCAATTCACTACGCTGGCTGGGTCAGCCTTTTCACTTTGCATGCGCTGTGGCCATTTTTATGGATCTGGGCAACATTATGGCGCAAGGAACGCGGCTGGGGTTTTAAACAACTAGAACAAGAAACACACGACATTCATCACCGCCTTGAAGAACTCATCGATGAAGTCAACGAACTCAAAAACCAAGTATCGATGTTGAAACAACAAAAGATTCAGCAAAAGCCTTTGCCTGAACAAAGTAAAGAGGACGAATAATGGACTTATTGCTGATTCTGACTTACGCCGCTCTTTGTATTGCCATTTTTAAAATTTTCAATATTCCTCTAAACAAATGGACCGTTCCAACCGCCGTACTTGGCGGCGTAGTGTTAGTGGGCACACTCGTGCTGCTTATGAACTACAACCACCCATTTACTCAATTGGGTAACCAAGTGTTCCCAACTACGCCTATCGTCTCTGGCGTGCGTGGCCGCGTGGTGGAAGTGCCAGTCCAAGCCAACCAACCGCTCAAAACGGGCGATATTCTTTTCAAAATCGATCCTGTGCCTTTTGAAGCAGAAGTTGCTCGCCTTGAAGCGAAAGTCAAAGAAGCAAGCCAAGGTGCGTTGGGTTTAGAGTCTGATCTAAGAGAAGCAGAAGCTGCTGTATTGAAAGCGCAAGCGGACAGAGATAAAGCACAAAGGGAGTTTAGCCGATATCAAAGGGGCTTTGATCGTGGCGCGTTTACTGAACAAGATTTAGATACTCGACGCCAAGCGTATAAAGCGGCAGAAGCCATGTTAGACGTTGCGATTTTGCAACAAGAACAAGCGCAAATCGCTCTGGACTCTGAAATCGGAGGCGAAAATACCCAAGTCGCGCAACTTCTTGCCGAGCTGCGTAAAGCAGAGTTTAACCTAGAGCAAACCGTCGTTCGTGCGCCAACCGATGGTTACGTTACGCAATTGGCTTTGCGTCCTGGTGTTATGGCTGTGCCGTTGCCACTTGCCCCGGCAATGACCTTCGTACATACCGAAGACATTACGTACACCGCGGCATTCAGACAGAACTCATTACAACGCTTGAAGCCAGGCTTTGAAGCAGAATTTATGTTCCGCGCAATTCCGGGCAAAGTGTTCCGTGGCGAAGTCATTGACGTGATTCCAGCCATTGGTGAAAGCCAAATTCAAGCGCGAGGCGCTCTGCTTGGGACTGATGCCTTGCGCACGAGCGGACGTGTTTTTGCGAAGCTGAAAATTACCGACGACTTGAGTGGATACCACCTACCAATGGGTACTGCGGTTGAAGTTGCAGTTTATTCAGACAGCTTTACTCACGTATCAGTGATGCGCAAAGTGCTTATTCGTATGAAGAGCTGGCAGAACTATTTATACCTCGACCATTAATGAACATATAGCGCATTCATTTATTGGTAAAAATAACATCAAACCGTGTAATCAGGGGCTGACGATCAGCCCCTGATTCATTCTAGCCATCCAGATAGATAGCATTCCCACTTTTATTAATATTCTGTATAATGCGCGCCTTATTTTTAATGCTTGCTAAAACCAAAGCCAGTCAAAGGGATGCGTGAATCAAATCACACATTTCCTGAAGAAAAATAGAGCAAACAATAAGCAGCTTGGTTGTTTTGAATATATGTTACACAATCAAATAACTAACGCTTTCCAACAATATAAATGAACGTTCTTTAAAATCGACTATTGAACTGAGGTTATCTATGAATCTTTCCGCTAAAACTGTTGTGGTTATTGCAATCGGTGCTGCTCTTTACGGTATCGGCGGCTTACCTATGTTTGGCATCCCTGTGTTTGCAAACACAACGCTAAAACCAGCAATGGCAGTATTAGCATTGTTCTCAGTACTATTTGGACCACTTGTTGGCTTCTTGGTTGGTTTTATTGGTCACTGGGTTACTGACCTATTTGCAGGTTGGGGCGTATGGCTCACTTGGGTACTTGGTTCAGGTATTGTTGGTTTGATTATCGGTCTATTCCCTTCTCTAACGCGCTACCGTTTGGAGAAAGGTGATTTCAATATGAAAGACTTCGCGTTATTCGTAGTACTTGCGCTATTAGGCAACGTATTTGGTTACGGTTGCTCTGCATTCCTCGACACGATTTTATACGCAGAACCGTTCACTAAAGTGTTTACCCAGCTTTCTATTATCGCGATCGGTAACACCATTCTTATTGCTATTGTTGGCTTCTTCATTCTTAAGTCTGTCGCTAAACGTAACAAGCAAAGCCGTAACTTAACAGAGGCTTAATGTCGAATGACAATCGAATTTTCTAACTTCTCTTTTAGATATGAGTCGCTGGACAAACCGACGCTAAAAAATATCAATCTAAGGATAGAGAAAGGAGAGAAAATCGTCATTATCGGTCCAAGTGGTAGTGGTAAATCTACTCTTGGGCAATGTCTTAACGGACTGATCCCACACGCAATCAAAGGGGAAACCAGTGGAACATTGACCATCAATGGTCAAGACACCGCCCCTTTCGACATGCACCAATACACTGAGCAAGTTGGCACCGTACTCCAAGATACGGACAGCCAATTTGTCGGTTTGAGCATTGGCGAAGACATTGCATTTGCGCTGGAAAACCAGCTAACTTCAAATATCGACATGTACCCATTGGTCAAAGCCACGGCCAAAATGGTCGACTTGGAACAGATGTTAGATCGCTCTCCCCACGATTTATCTGGCGGGCAGAAACAGCGTGTTTCTTTGGCGGGCATTCTCGTCGATGACGTCGATATCCTTTTGTTTGATGAACCACTAGCTGCGCTTGACCCTAAAACGGGTAAAAAAACCATCGAGATCATCGATGATCTACACCGCGAAACGGACAAAACCATAGTAATCATTGAGCATCGTCTTGAAGACGTTCTGCATTGCTCAGTTGACCGTATTATCTTGATGGAAAGCGGCGAAATCATTACCGATACAACGCCAGATGAAATTTTAGCGTCGCCTCTACTAGAAGATTACGGCATCCGCGAACCGCTTTATATTTCAGCACTGAAAGAAGCAGGCTGCGCGATTGAGGGCGATGCAAAACCTTCTAGCTTAACTACCTTACCGTTGGAGCAATATAAACCAGCGGTACAAGCATGGTTTGATGGTTCAACAGCACAACCACCTAAAACGCCAGCCGAGACTTTGCTTGAAGTCCGTGGCCTCACCTATTCTTACGACGGTGAGAAAAACGCGTTAGAAGACGTGAGTTTTGACATTAAGTGTGGCGAGTTTGTCTCTGTACTTGGCAAAAATGGCTCGGGTAAATCGACCATCACCAAACTGATTATGGGCGTTATTGAAGCGGATAGCGGCTCAATGAGCATGAATGGTCAAGATCTTAACGAACTGACCATCTTCGAGCGTAGCCAGAAAGTGGGTGTGGTGATGCAAAACCCGAATCACATGATTTCCCATCACATGATTTTCGACGAAGTGGCCTTCGGCCTCCGTAATCGTGGCGTTGAAGAGAAACAAATCGACGCTAAAGTACTTGAAGTCCTAGAGCTGTGCGGTTTGAGCAAATACCGTCACTGGCCAATCGAAGCATTGAGCTACGGCCAGAAAAAGCGCGTAACCATTGCGTCAATTTTGGTCTTGGAACCAGAGCTTCTGATCCTTGATGAACCGACGGCAGGTCAGGACTATCGAAACTACACGTCTATGCTGAGTTTCATCGAAAAGCTCAATCGCGAGTTGGGCGTAACCGTAATGATCATCTCTCATGACATGCATTTAGTGTTGGAATACACCTCGCGCTCTATCGTGATTGCAGACAGTAAATTAGTCGCGGATGCACCAATGACGCAGGTATTCAGCAGTCCAGAGCTACTAGACCAAGCAAACCTCACTACCACAAGTTTGTTTGAGTTGGCTACGAAAGTTGGTATCGAGGACACCAATGGCTTTATGCAGCACTTTATCAATGTAGAAAAAGCGCACCGCCAACAAAAAAGCGACGACGTAAACCAACTAGAGAAAGCGGTGGCATGAAAGACAATAAGATGAAGTTTGGTATCAACTACATCGATACCCAATCGCCACTTCATAAGTTGAATGGCATTACTAAGTTCTTGCTTTTCATTGCTTGGGTAACGGTGGTATTGACCACATTTGACTTGCGAATCATCGCGCTGTTGATCGTGCTGGGTTTGGGCTTATTGAAAATGACCAAAGTGCCCTTTCATGTCTACAAACCGCTGTTATTCGGTACAGGTACGGTATTACTGATCAATGCCCTGTTTATGTTCGCGTTAGCACCGCAACAAGGTACTGAGTTCATGGGTTCATCAACGGTTTTACTCTCGTTACCCGGTAATTACTCGCTCACTCAAGAGACATTGTTTTACCTAGTAACAGTGACGTTGAAGTACTTCAGCATGTTCCCAATCGCATTGGTGTTTGTATTTACCACTCATCCGACAGAGTTTTCAGCCAGCTTGAACCGTTTAGGTGTGCCTTACAAAATCGCCTATGCCGTAAGCTTAACGCTGCGCTACTTGCCGGAAGTGAAAAAGGACTTTGTTAACATCATGCACGCGCAACAAGCACGCGGAGTAGAACTGAGCAAGAAGGCTCCGTTGTTCAATCGTATGAAGAACGTCGCGAAGATTCTTGGACCTCTGATTTTCTCTAGTTTAGACAGAGCCGATCAAATCTCAAACGCGATGACGCTACGTGGTTTTGGCCGCCACTCCTCTCGCACTTGGTACAGCTTAAAACCACTGACCAAAGCCGATATGATCTGCATGGCTGGGATTGCGGTGATAGTGATTGCTGCGATCAGCAAGCGTGTGATGGACACACAACTGTTCTGGTATCCGTTTTAAATTCTGAAGCTTCAAACTGAACATAACGTGGTTAGTGTTGTGACCACGTTATCTTCCGTCTTTCCCCTCGATAACTCACCTGTTGGCTTCTTGCTTGCGAGTGTTCAAAAGAAGCGGTAATTTCAGCGGCTCGCTGATGTGCCAGAAAGTTGCTTATTTAAACGACCAACATGAACTAAACTCATCAGTTTTATCAGGGGCTTAATGATCAACTGCGCACTGCCTACAATGAAAAGCCAAGTACCACTTTCAATCAACGAATCATTCAAAAAGAAAAAGCTACCAATTAAAAACCAAATAGCAATGAGTAGGTCGTTTGCAGCACCTAACGCCTCATAGCGGCGCTGAATAACGATGTGACGGCTTCCTAGATCTAAATCCAACTCTCTGCCATGTATCTGCACTGTATAGCTCCCCTCTTATTGTTTCGCGTCAGTTACGCCCAAGTTATTTCGAAATACTTAGTTCTAAACCCTAACGGACGTGGCATGCATTGACAACCATTGGAGGGATTATCTATTTGCAATAAAAAGAAAAGGGCGCATAAGCACCCTTTTTAGCGAGTCTAATTACAGGTATTCGCTTTAATGATTAGATAGTGAGTACCAACTTAACTCCACTTCAACAAGCGAGTTTCGTTGCCTTCTTCCGGCTTCGCTGGAATATTGAGTGACAACAGCAAGCTCACTGCTGCCATACCAGCGCCGATGTAAAATACGCTAGCAGGTGAAACCAGCCAAATCACACCAAACGTAACAGGTATTACAACCGCCGCAATATGGTTAATCGTAAACGCAACGCCCGCGGTCGACGCCATATCTGCTGGGTCGGCAATTTTCTGGAAGTAGGTTTTAATCGCAAGCGCTAACGCGAAAAATAGATGATCGACAACATACAATGCTGCCGCCCACTCAGCCGTTTGCACCAAACCGTACCCGACAAACACGAAGATCAAACCGACGTATTCAAACATCAACGCTTTGCGCTCACCTACAACGCCGATAAAACGGCCTATTCGCTTCGCAAACAAGAAGTTAAAGACATAGTTAATCAGGAACAGCAACGTAATATCTGCGGCGGAGTAACCAAACTTTTCTACCATCAAGAAACCAGCGAACACCGTAAAAATTTGACGGCGTGCTCCACTCATAAACGTAAGCGCATAGTATAACCAGTAACGTTTACGCAGGATGAGCTTCTTGTTCTGAGGCACTTTTGTCTTAAATTGTGGGAAGGCAAATGCCATCACCAAAATGAGCACAAAACCTAAACCACCAGCCATTAAATAGACCGTTTTAAAATCAAGTTTGAGCTGTTCGAGCGAAACCCAAATGGCGCCGTAGGTAAACAGAGAAGCCAAAGCTCCAACAGAAATAAACTTACCCAGCATTTCTGGCGCTTCTTCTTTAGATAGCCATTGTAAAGACAAAGACTGCTTGAGTGTTTCAAAGTAATGGAAGCCGGTGGACATTAACAAGGTTGTAAAAAGTAGACCGTACAAAGTGGGAAAATAACCTGTTAATGCCGTACCAAGCGTAAGCATCGCCAAAGATACGAGCATAAAGCGTTGCTCTCGGATAAACAGCAATACAAACACGGCGGTAAAGGCCAAAAAACCCGGAATTTCGCGCACACTTTGCAATAGGCCTATGTCGGCACCATCAAAGTTTGCTTTCTCTATAACAAAGTTGTTCAACAACGCCATCCAGGTAGAAAAAGCAATGGGCACGATAATGGAAATTAACAGGAGGAAATTTTGCGGCGTTCTCCAGCCGTGCGATGAGGTAGTCATGATGTTTCCTTTAAATATGAAGGCATCATCATAGCTTTAAATGTAACAAATTCGCAATATCATTATTATTTTCAACCCAGAGCAAGCTGATATGGCTGAGGAATATTGTTATGAAGATAAACATCGCACTCAATTCCTTGGCTAAGCGCGATGTTCAAGTATCAAGAGAACTAAAGCATGAGTAAATGTGCTCAGTGGCTTAATCAATGACTTTTACTGATAGGCGATTTTTAAATTCAAACACATGTTCTGGACACACATCCAAACAACGGCCACAGCTAATGCAGTTTTGATCCATAACTCGACGATCTCCCTCTTTCAAAGGCTGCCGAAGCACTTCTGGTTCTGGGCAAATGTAAAAGCAATCCATGCATTTGGTGCAATCTTCGCGCCGAACAGCAGTAACGCGCAACAGGCTTTTTCGGCCTATCACGCCATAGGTAGCCCCCAGTGGACATAAGTGCCCACACCACCCATGCTCAACCAAGAGTAAATCCAACACAAACACTAGGGCGATTAGCACCCAACCTGCGCCCATACCAAACACCAACCCGCGATGCAGTGCCGCAACTGGATCTAACCATGTCCAAAGAATCGCGCCAGATAGCGCACTGCCCAACATCAAAACAGGGATCAGCCAATAACGAATCATGGGAGACCAACGATAGCTCGCTTTAATGTTGAACTTTCGACGCAACCACGCCGCCAAGTCTGTCACGATGTTCAACGGGCACACCCAAGCACAAAATGCGCGCGGCGCCAAAATCGCGTAAAACGCAACGACAATCACTACGCCTAACAACGCATTAAACTCCGGAACATGCCCTGTCGCCAAAGCTTGAAGCACAATTAACGGGTCACTTAACGGCACGGTATCGAGCAACATACTTGATGACAGATTACCAGTTAGAATTCCCAGCGTCGGCCCAGCCATAAACAGCGCAATGATGGTGAACTGACATAGCCGACGTAAAATCAAAAACCGATGCGCGCGCCACCAACCAAGCTTTTCAAGCGCTTCTTTGCCAGCATTTTGAGCTAAATTCTTTGCCATTACTTACCTCCTTTTAGCGATTCAAGCGCACCTTCCGGTACAGGCGTCTCACTAGGGAGGATATTTTCGAGTGGTTTGTCGATCTCTTTCCAACCAAAATTGTAGTGGCTGCCCACTTTGCCTTTCGCCAAATCCGTCGGGACGACTTTAATAGCAGCGACATCCAACACGCACGCTTGTTCACACTTACCGCATCCGGTACACACTTCGGAATTCACTGTTGGGATAAGTTTGGCGTGATAACCGGTTCGGTCGTTGTGAACCATCTCTAATGTGATGGCTTCATCAATCAGCGGACAAACGCGATAACAAACGTCGCATCGTAACCCTTGCCAGTTAAGGCAAGTTTCATGGTCAATAAGAACCGCTGTACCCATTCGAGCATCATCAATATCGGTTAGTTTCGGATCCAGCGCCCCACTCGGACAAGCGACAACACAAGGAATGTCTTCGCACATTTCGCAGGGAATATCGCGTGCAGTAAAGTAAGGTGAGCCAGTCGCGACGGGTGAAAGTAATGTCGCAAGTTTCAAGGTATCGTAAGGACATGCCTGAACACACAAGCCACATCGAATACAAGCTGATTCGAAATCGCCTTCCGGCAGTGCACCAGGCGGACGAATAGGCACACCTTTGGTTTCTCGAGCTTGGCTTTGTAGCGATTGTAAGCCCAATACACACGCAGCTGCGCCAACACCAGCCGCAGTTCGAGCTGTATCACGCAAAAATCGGCGCCGACTTTGCGATATTTTAGACTGAGAGGATTTCATGCTATTTCCTCAACAAAACTCCCTTATCAAGTTAAGCATAAATAGCCCTAAACGTGTCGTTTCCCTATACCTCATAGGAGGTAACCCCATCCTCTATTGATTCAAGTCAACTGACGCACAGTGCCGTCGTCACAGTTTGACTAAATGCGTTTATTTACTGCGACATGAAATTCACCACGATACTCTGCAGTACGCGCCATTCTCAGTACAATAATTCAACACCTTTGCAATCTACTCGCTCAATTCGATGATAAATCACTACTAAAAATTCAAAAAATGACATCATAACAAGCTAATTTAAAAGGCATTTATCCATTAAACATAAAAAAACACTATCCAAATAAGAAAACTGTGGTTAGATTAAAAATTAAAACTAAAAAGCGAAGGAGAGAGGCATGGAAATTATCGTACGTCCAACGACCGTCGAAGACGCAGCGGCACTCGTAGAAATCTATTCACAACCAAAAGCACAACGTGAAACCCTGCAACTCCCAAAGCCTTCGCTCGCGATGTGGGTGGAAAGATTGTCAAACATACCTGATGGTGTTTATAGCTATGTCGCTGAAATTGATGGTAAAGTCGTCGGAAATATTGGCTTTCACCACTCTCTACGTCCAAGAACGATGCACACGGCATCGTTTGGCATCGGAGTACATGATAGTTTCCACGGACTCGGTATTGGTAGCAAATTGATAGAAACAGTCACTGAACTAGCAGATAACTGGTTAAATGTGAGAAGAATTCAGATAGAGGTCAATGCCGATAACGACGCCGCCATTGGGCTTTATAAAAAGCATGGATTTCAAATTGAGGGTGAAGCGATTGACGGTTCCTTCCGTGATGGTGAATTCATCAATACCTATTACATGGCGCGCATCAGACCAGGCCAAAGATAAAACAAAGCCTCCTACTAATTGGAGGCTTTTCTTTTTAAACTTCGACTCACTTTCGTAAGTAAGCCAACGCTCTGCGAGTCAATGCTTCTGTGTAGGGATTGATCTTCCAGTGGTCGGGACTCCAACCTTTCACAAATCGCTGAAAGTCTGCCCAAGCCACAGCAAACAAAGGACGCCACTCACGCTCGACTTCATTAGGGTCAAGATTCGGTTGATAGACAATTAGCGCGTGTTGCAACTGAGCAAAATACGTATCCAAAACCCAAACTTCCATCTCTGCACAACGTTCTGGCTTAACGGCGCTACTCATAAACAGTGCCACATCTTTCATTGCACACCCACATCCAACGTATTGAAAGTCAACCGCAACAACGCTTGATTCTTCTTCATCAAAACAGAAGTTCGCCAATTTGGCATCACCGTGTACTAGTGTTTTAAACTTAGCTTGCGAAAGCGTTTGATCAATCAATTGAGCCGCATTTTGTAGCTCAGTGTCTTGCAATGCTTCAAGCTCGTCGGGTCTGGTTGCTAAGTGCCAGTATGTTCCGGTATGCCACAACTTATCCGAACGAACATCGATGTATCGCGCATGAAAGTTCGCCAACCAAGTGAGGCAGGCTTGTAGATGCTCTAGCTGTGCATCTGTGATGACTTTTGGAAAGCCCACCTCGGCGAGATCTTCCATCACAATGAGCCATTCATTCTCCGATTGGAACGTTTTTAGACCTTGTGGTACTCGGCAGCGAGTATCCACCCCTCCGGAAAAATACTCATACCAATTCACTTCCACCTGATAAGAGTGCAACTTTCTTTGATGAGAACGGTCCGTATTCCAGCCTCTAGGATGCTCTGAAGGCTTAGGGAGTTTTACATGCTTAATGATCACTGAACCAGTAGAATAAGTAACTCGGACTAACTCCCCATAGCCTCCCCATAGCGATTGTATGACTTCTACAGAGCGGTAATTACCGAGATTGAGTTCCTGGCCAATATTTTGGTAGCGTTGGTGGTTGTTACTCATCATGTGAGCAGATGTGACCACGTTTGGTTCTTCTCCATGTAGTGAATAACATATGGGCAAACTGGTTTGATTTGATAACCGAGTGACTCAATTTCTGGCAACACCGCTTCCATCATCACTTTTCCGTACCCCTTACCTCGCAGTGCTTCAGGAACAACCGTTGATGTAATGTGCATGACATTACCCTTAAGCTGATAAATCACCTTGGCTTTATAACCCTGCTCTAAATCAACCCAGAATGTACTATTCGTGGTCTCATGAGTTACTTTATGCATATCTTGCTCTCTAATTTTTGTTACAGATTGATTGAATCAAACTATATCACTGAATAAAATCGATACCATGCGAGAGTGCTGCTTCGCCTCACGCGATTACCTTCTTACATCAGGTACGACAATTATAATGAGAAATATGAGCCCAATTGCCAGAGACGGCAAGCTACCTCTGCAAAGCAAGAAGGCACCAGAACGTCAGGCAAGTACATTAAATAGCACCGATGCAATGGCAATGGTCGAACACGGCAGTGAAGTGAGCTTAAACGTCACCACCCCCGTTGGTACAAAGTTTATTACAACCAGCACATTTGTTGGCTGTCACTCAAATAATACTGCATTGATAGAGGTTCCGAACATCTCCGATGAAGACTTGAAGTTCTATTTTCAGGAAGGCTTTTGGATCAATGTAAAAGCCTACTCTCATCGAGGTGAAGGGGCCGTTATCCCATTTCGGGCCCAATTGCAGCATCGACTAGGCGATCCGTACCCAATTTTGGTGCTAGACCTACCCAACACTATGCAGGTCTTTCAGCTTCGCAAAGAAGTGCGTTACGAAGTAAATTTGAGAGCGCGTGTTTGTTTAGAAGCCTATCGAACTGAATGCGAAATAAGAGATTTATCTCGTAGTGGCTGTCGTTTTGTAACATCACCGATGAGCCGACCACTTCAGGTTGGTGACCACGTTTCATTGGATCTAACGATGCCCGGAGAAAGTCGTATGCTAGCGCCGTTGCGAGGTCGTATTTGTAATTTACAAAAATCAACGCACTATGCTCGCTACGGAATGGAGTTTGATGAGGTTGGTAAAAACAACGCTAAAAACCTCCTCAGTCACCTCAAATTTGATGGTACTAAGCTCACACTAAAAAGATAGATTTGATCACCCCTATCGCTTATCAAGAAGCTTTGAAGTGCTAGAAAACAAGAAACCCCTTACTTTTCAGTAAGGGGTTTTTATTTACTAAGAATAAGGCAGTATCTTAGATAAGAGTCATGACTTAGAAGTCGTAACGTAGACCTAGCGCTAGCTCATCTTTTTCAGCCGCGCCTTCGTTATCCATTAGATCGAAGTTGTATGATGCGTAGCCACGGAAGTTAGGCTTGAAGTAGTAAGTTACATCAACAGCTAGGTTTTCTACAGTATCTGCGTCTTCTAGTTCACCTTTGTTGAACGTAGAAGTGAATACAGTTTGACCCATAGTGTAAGCAGCGGCTAGTTCGTAGCCTTTGTAATCAAAAGTCTTACCTGCAACATCCATATCCGCGCCAGTGTAGTTACCAGCGAAGTAGAAGTCACCTACAGAGTATGCAGCTACCAGCATGAACTCATCGCTGTCGTTTTGATCTGCGTAACCAGCACCTAGTTCAAAACCAGTGTTAGCAAACGCGTAAACACCAGATAGAGAGAAGCCATCTTCCTCGTTGTCTGTAAAGCCTTGTGCATCTGTTGTGCGATCAGCAAAACGGTAGCTAGCGCGTACAGCTAGTTGCTCGAATTGGCCTTTGTAAGACAGCATGTTATCTGTACGGTCAGAAACAGGCAGTTTAAGTGCTGCTGTGTTACCGTGGTAAGCCATAATGTCAGTAAAGTCAGTAAGAACCACTAGTGCGCCGTCGTTTTTACCGTAAGTTACTTCACCGTATTTGCCACCCAGACCTGCATAAGCGTAACGAGTTTCAAGATCACTATTGTTATCTACGGCACCTTCTTCTTTTGTTTTGAACTCACCTTCCCAAAAACCAACGCCGTATAGGTTTTCATTGATTTCCTGTTTGCCTAGGAAGTTAAGACGGATGCGAGTACGGTCTTCTGCCTTACCATCCATCATAGAAAGACGCGCTTCAGCGCGGCCGCCCATCTCAAGAGAAGTGCCATCTTGGTTGTATAGTTCTGAAGCGACAACTTGAGATCCTGATGCCATTAGCGCCACTGCTACAGCTAAAGTTTTTAATTTCATTGTTATTTTCCATATCATTGTTTTATATGTGTTTTCTCACCAGAAAAACAGGACTTTTCTGTACCAACGAGAAAACTGGCGGCATAGTAGCAGCTGTTATTTTTCACGCAACGTGTTGAATAAACAGCACTTATAGAAGAAAACACCACTTAAAATGACGATATGAATACCTCTCAACCATCAAGTTATCGGTTGAGTTAAAAAAAATGTTCGCGTCAAAAAAAAATTGACGAAAAAAATGTAAAAACAATATCACAAAACGTGATATTGCCCGCAAAAAAATCTTGTTAACTGACTGTTTTAGATAGACTTATTGATAATAAATCCGATTATTACAAACAAAAAAATCCCTGAGCATTCACTCAGGGATTTAGAGATTTGATAAGTAGATGATGAATTAAAGCTTAAAGAAACTTAATTGCTCTTTCTGCTTCTCTGCAAGTAATGAAAGCTCAGTACTCGCACTTGCACTTTGGCTGATGCCCGCTACGTTTTGGTTTACAAGCTCCGACATGTTAACCACGTTGCGATTGATATCTTGAGTAACTTGAGACTGCTCTTCGGCTGCGGTTGCTACTTGCGTGTTTGAATCGTTGATGTTGGCGACCGACTCGGTAATTCCAACCAACGCTTCATTCGCTTGTTGCGTCAGCTCGTTGTTGCGGCTAAGCATATCAAGGCTGACTTGCATACTGTCATTCGCCAGCCCAGACTGCGCTTGAAGCTCTTCAATGATCGTTTGGATCTCTTGTGTCGAGTCTTGAGTACGAGCTGCTAGCATGCGTACTTCATCAGCTACTACCGCAAAACCACGACCAGATTCTCCAGCTCGCGCCGCTTCAATCGCAGCATTCAATGCTAGCAAGTTGGTCTGCTCAGATACGCCGCGAATCACTTCAATAACATCGTTGATCTGTACAGATTGCTCTTTTAGACGCAAAACAACTTGCGCTGCATCGTTCAATGCTTGAGACATTTGCGCACTTGCTTCCGCACTTTCTTGGAAGATGGCCAAACCTGATTGAGCAAGTCCATCAGCTTCACGCGCAGTTGCGTCAGCAGAGGTCGCGTTATCACTCACATTATTCGCAGTGCTTGCAAGCTCATTAACCGCAGATGCAACTTGCTCGATCTCCGCCAACTCTTGTTGAGCGTTCGCTTCCGCTTGCGTCATTACCGCAGCTAATTCGGTCGATGCAGATGCAACTTCCTCACTAATACGGGTTAACTGGTCCACAGTGTTGTATAACTGCTCTGCGGTTTGGTTTACATCTTTGCTCAGCTTAGAGATCTCATTGTCCCCATCGACATCTGCACGTACTGATAGATTACCCATTGCTAACTGACGCATCACTTCTTGCAGCTTTTGGATTGGTGTAACAATCATGCCAGATAGGAACCAAGCGCCTATCAATGAGAAAGCAAATACCGCTAAAACCGTCAACATAGCGTTATTTTGCACACGTTCATTTTGCTGATGACTTCTGATAGTAGATTGTTCAGCTTGCTCGTTTACATGCTTTGATAGTGTGTTAATTTGTTGGACCATTTCTCGGCCAACATTGCGATACTCTTTGACAAATGCACGGTACTCGCTATCCGATTTCAAACCTTGATCGTATTGGTTGAAGAAAGCAACTGAGCGCTCTGAATATCGCACATAGGATTCAATTGCTTGGCGAACTTTAACGGCATCGTCACGGAATAGATTTCGGGCTTCAATTGCACTTAAATCGGCATCAACTTGCTTTAAGCCTTCTTTCAATTCGGTTAGAAAATTCTCACGACGAGAAGCATCGTAAATAGCGTAAACCGCGCTTATGCGCAGAGGGTAAATTTGGTCGTCAATACTCGCCAATGTGTCTTTGTGAAAAACCAAAGATTCTTGGTTGGAAGCAATAACATCTTGCTCTGCTTGAAGATTGTTTTTAGTAATCCAAAGAGCAATAAACAAAACAATCGCGGTAAATAATACCGGAACCAAAATTTGCGTTCGTACTGACAAATTTTTCAGTGATAACTGCATGACAGGGCCTCAGTTGTATGCGTGATGTCTATATCCAAACAAACTCGAGCTGTGCTTATAACAACGTTACTTTTCGGCAGTTTGAATATCTATGCTTCCTTGCGACGGGATAAATCCCAGACGAATAAACAAGTGGCGAATATTAGAGGTCGATCACACTTTTGTCTAGTACAAAAACTCTCCATTTTCAATCTGTTATTGACAATATCCCGACAGTAGCGTCGGGATATTGTCGTTATGATAAATTATGATCACTTATGATGAGATACATTCACATTTAGGACGGTTTCAGCCTATTTTCTCAACGAATTGAGCTTAGCTTGAGCAAGGCCAAAAATGGTATCGATTGGATAAGAACCTTCATCAGTTGGCTCACCAGCAACTTTCCCCGTAAACAATTCGATAGCTTCAGTAACATGGCCAATCGCCCAAATATTAAACTCACCTTTTTCGACTGCTTTCACGATGTCGGAACGAAGCATTAGATTGTGAACATTAGAGCGCGGAATAATGACCCCTTGCCCGTCATGACGACCTTTAATTACACACACATCATAAAAGCCTTCGATCTTTTCGTTTACGCCACCAATAGGCTGAGCTTGACCAAATTGATTCATCGACCCTGTTATCGCAATGTCTTGTCGGTTTGGTTGCTTTGAAAAAGCAGACACAACCGCACATAACTCAGCCATGCTGGCACTATCACCATCAACACCACCATAAGATTGCTCAAAGGTAATGGTGGTCGTTAATGGCACTCGTGCCGTTTTACCAAATACGGAAGATAAGTAGGCAGACAAAATCATCACGCCCTTAGAGTGAATACTGCCACCCAAATCCACGCTGCGCTCGATATCGATAACATCCCCATCACCGTAACACGTCGTCGCTGTGATGCGATTCGGTGCACCAAACATGTAGTCACTAGTGCTCAATACCGAAAGTGCGTTGACTTGGCCTACGGCTTCTCCTTCGGTGCGAATCAGCGTTGTGCCGTTAATAAAGGTTTCCATTACGTTATCGCGTAATCGGCTTACTCGCATTTCTTGGTTATTGAGCGCCTCTTCAACATGCCCAATACGAATCATGTTGGAGTTGGCTTGACGAGCTACGTAGTTCGACTCTCGAAGCAAGTTGGCGATATTAGCCGAATGTAGAGATAGCTTGGATTGGTCGCCAGACAAACGTGAGCTGTATTCGATGATTCGAGCAATGGCTTTGCGATCGCAATGCAGCATATTGTTGTCATGCACCACGCTAGAGATAAAGCGCGCGTAATGCAGCTCAGACTCCGGCGTACGTTTCATTTCGTCTTCGAAATCTGCCGTCACGCGGAACAACTCGCTGAACTCTGGATCGTAATGTTGGAGTAATTGGTAAGTTCGGTAATCACCAAATAAGATGATTTTGATATCAAGCGGAATCGGTTCAGGATCGAGTGATACCGCCCCCGTCAATGTGACTTCTTTTTCTAGAGACGTAAAACTCAATTGACGAGCACGCAATGCGCGCTTCAAACCATCCCAAACGTAAGGCTGTTCAAGTACTTTCTGAGCATCCATTAATAGAACGCCGCCATTCGCCTTATGCAAGCTCCCTGCGCGAATCAGCGAGAAGTCGGTAAACACCGTTCCCTTGAAAGTGGCAGTCTCAATCGACCCGAAGAGTGAATGATAGTTGGGGTTTTCTTCAACAACGATAGGAAATTCGCTGCTTTTACGGCTTACCAAGACGTTCACTTTATAACGACGTGGCAATTTTTTATCCAAGGATGCCGTCGCAATTTCGCCTTGCTCGCCACTTTGGTCAAGGAAGATATCTGCGTTTTCAACAATATCTTTTTGCAGCTCAGTTAAGTAGGTTTTGATTTCGGAATATTGCGCGTAATCCACTTTGAGTTTTTTGATGAAGTGAGTAATCACATCAAGTGTCACTTCATCATTGAGCTTTTTGATTTTATCGCTGTATGTCTCTTCCCACTCCGTAAGCTCACGAACCATCGAGCGCAATCTCACTTCGAGTTCATCAATAGCATCGCTGAATTGCTCTTGTTCTTTTTTGCTTAGTACATCAAAAGACTCTTCCGTATGAAGCTCATCACCGTTCATGGCGACAAACTGATAATCCCCCTGCGTAGTCAGTGTTAGGCTGATGCCCTTTTCTTTTGCCTCTCGACTAATACGATCCAGCTCGTTTTGTTGCTTAGCTGCCAATTGATTTTTTAATCGCTCAGCGCGGCTAAAGTACATTTCATTGTCGAATGCTAGGGGTAAAGCATTCAATAATTTGCCCATTAAAGCTTCAATATCAACACGTAGCTTATTTCCGATACCACAAGGCAACTTTAATACCTTTGGTGTACGGGTATCCTCAAAGTTCGCAACGTAACACCAATCAAACAGGGCTGCTGCATCGTGCTGGTGACGATTCAGATAGCGCAAGATCATGGTGCGTTTACCTAGCCCATTCTGACCAATGGCGTAGATGTTATACCCTTTCTCTTTGATGGACATCGCAAACTCGACCGCTTTTTGCGCGCGCTCTTGGCCCACGATTTCATCAATTGGAGGTAACTCCTTGGTCGACTTACATGGCATATTCTCTAGATCTGCTACAGAATATAGCTGCTTAGCTTCCAATCTTAGTATTGCCATATCCACTTCCTTTTTTCTTATTTTCGTTATTTGAGTGTAGAGATTATTTGCTTAATTTTAAGTGATTTACCTTCCACCCTAGATTGATTGGACATTTTATGAACACATAAGTGATATTAACACGCACTTGCAATTGATAATCAATTTCATTTAATATCTAAACAAATCAAATGTTGTGGAGATGGATATGAATATTGAGCAATGCTGGATGCGCTACTTAAAAGCGGAGCAACTGATGGAACAAGGCCATTGGCCAGAAGCTCATCGTTTATATGACGACGTGCTCAACAATCTACCCAACCACATTCATTTAGCGCTAGAAAATGCACAAACTAAACCTTGCCAGTTTGTATGTCTCATTACGGGGCTTAGAGATGCCAGCGTGACGCAATCAGAGATTCTCAACAAACTCGGCTTACAACATGATGCGTTCTCAATACTCAATCAAACTTACGCGCTATTTCAATTTTTGCAGCTAGAGAGCCATGAACTGATTGAGCGCGTAGGTCACCTACTTGGTCAACAGAGCGAAGACTTGTTAGCTCACATGGCGGCATTTTGCTCTGCCCAACGTAATGCTCAATGGATGATAGAACTCGAGCACGTAACGCGCGCGCATGAGCAGTTCTTACATTTGCAAGCAATGAGTTCGGCAAAAGCTTCGCCTTCTCACCTGTATAATTAATCTAAAGCTCAAGCATTGAGGCCAGCTAGGTTTGTACTGTCCATTGCTTGAGTATCATTTGCTTTATCAACCACAAGGATCTGTGATGTCTTCTAAAACCATTCTTTCGGTGAACAACCTATCAGTCAGCTTTACGACAAACGATGGGATCGTCGATGCAGTAAAGAATGTTAGCTTCGATTTAAAAGCAGGCGAGACGCTGTCCATCGTTGGCGAATCTGGCTCTGGCAAGTCAGTATCAACCAATGCACTGATGAAACTACTGCCAGACAACGCTATTTTTCATGAAAGCTCATCCATCATGTTTGAGGGTAGCTCCATCTTGGATAAAACAGAGCGTGAAATGCAAAGTATTCGCGGTGATCGCATTGGCATGATTTTTCAAGAGCCGATGACCTCACTAAACCCGTACATGCGGGTGGGTATCCAAGTCGCTGAGGCCATCATGTGTCACCGCCCGGTCGACAGACGAACAGCAAAAGCAAAGGTGTTAGAGCTGTTTGAATTGGTTCATATGCCAAACCCAGAAAAAGCGTACAACAAGTACCCACACGAATTTTCTGGTGGTCAATTGCAACGCATCATGATTGCGATGGCACTGATTAACGAGCCCGATATTTTGATCGCCGACGAACCTACAACAGCGTTGGATGTCACGGTTCAAGCAGAAGTGTTGCACCTGATTAAAGAAATTCAGGCTCAGATGGGCATGGCAATCCTATTTATTACTCATGACTTAGGCGTCGTAAAACACTTTGCAGACCGTGTCATTGTGATGTGTAAAGGAGAAGTCGTCGAAGAAGGCGAAACGCAAACACTCTTCGAGGACCCAAAGCACGAATACACACGTATGCTAATCAACTCGATTCCTAAAGGCAGTAAGGAGCCTATTAGCGAAAGTGCTACACAGCTTTTAAAGGCCGACGATATACGAGTCAAATTCTTGGTAAAGTCGCATTTTATTGCGAGCAAGAATGAGTACTTCGAAGCGGTAAAAGGCATTTCTCTTGAGCTTAAACAAGGAGAGACCCTCGGGATCGTTGGGGAGTCCGGTTCAGGTAAGTCTACACTCGGCCGAGCTTTGATAGGTCTACTGCCCTCAACTGGCAAAATAGAATATAAAGGCCAAGATATGGCCTTGCTGACAAACAAAGAACGTTTTGAGCTGAAAAAAGACGTTCAGATGGTATTCCAAGACCCTTATGGTTCGCTTTCTCCTCGTATGACTATCGGCGAGATCATCACAGAAGGATTAACTGTCCACCAACCAATGTTGAGTAAAAAAGAACGTATGCAGAAAGCACGCGACGTGCTCCGTGAGGTCCGCTTAGATCCCGCGTCCATCAACCGTTATCCGCACGAGTTTTCAGGAGGCCAGCGTCAGCGTATTGCTATCGCGCGAGCACTGATCCTTGAACCTTCGTTTATTCTGCTTGATGAGCCAACCTCTGCATTAGACCGCTCGGTGCAACTGACAGTGATTGACCTTCTGAAAGATTTGCAGAAAAAACACAATATTGGCTACTTGTTTATTAGCCACGATCTATCAGTAGTTAAAGCACTCTCTGATCGTGTTCTAGTCATGCAAAAGGGCGAGGTCATGGAACAAGGTACGGCCGAAAAGATTTTCCAAAACCCTAAAAATGACTACACGAAAAAACTGATAGATGCCTCATTTGATCTTGAAAACAGTGAAAATCAGCACAATGCGGCTTAGGTTCATCACAGTTTCATATTCATAAACTAGGATTAAGAAAAGGTGATAAATTCATCTTGTCTTAAGAATGGCGTAGCTGCCTTTCGGTTTGGCCGCCGAGACTGGTTGGTTCAAGGGTCAGACTTAGTCAACCTGGCTCAAATACTGGCAAACAGTATGAATTGAGTTCCCCCAACCATGAAAAATGCCGCGACACTGTCGCGGCATTTTTTTATTCTCAGAAGTTTCTAACAACTAGGGCATTAAATCGACTCAATACCCATATTATGTAACGTAAATGCATACACGTCTGTGGTGAGGTCAATTTGCTTACTCAGCGGCATTCCTGCACCATGACCGGCATTAACATCAATGCGTATCAATACTGGATTAGCGCCTTGCTGTTTGTCTTGCAGCTCCGCAATAAATTTGTACGAATGTGCTGGCACAACTCGGTCGTCGTGATCAGCAGTTGTCACCAAGGTAGCAGGATATTGCACGCCTTCTTTTACATTGTGAACAGGAGAGTAACCAAGCAAGTATTGGAACATCGCTTCACTTTGCTCCGACGTGCCATAGTCATACTTCCAGCCTTCTCCAGAAGTAAACGTGTGATAACGCAGCATATCAAGCACGCCAACCGCAGGCAGCGCGACTTTGAATAGTTCAGGGCGTTGCGTCATACACGCTCCAACTAACAAACCACCATTAGAACCACCGCGAATCGCTAGGCGATCCGAGCTAGTGTAGTCGTTTTCAATCAGGTATTCCGCCGCCGCAATAAAGTCATCAAACACGTTTTGCTTTTGCTGCTGAGTGCCTGCGTTGTGCCAGGCTTTACCGTATTCACCGCCGCCTCGCATGTTGGCGACAGCATATATACCCCCCAACTCTAGCCAGTTGGCTACATTGCCAGAAAACATTGGAGTAAGGCTGATGTTAAAACCGCCGTAACCATACAACATGGTTGGTGCTCTACCATCAAGTGCAATGCCCTTCTTGTATGAGATGATCATCGGAACTTGCGTGCCGTCTTTTGAGGTGTAAAACACCTGTTTTGATTCATACTCATTACGATCGAACGGTGCCTTTGATTCCTGAAACAGTGTCGATTCACCAGATTCGACATCAAATGAGAAAATCGTCGGAGGCGTCACGTAGTTAGTGAATGTGTAATAAAGTGTGGTTTCTTCTTTTTTACCCGCCAGACCATAAGCCGTGCCTTCTCCCGGCAATTGTACATCTCGAATCCACTCACCTTGGTAGTTAAACTGCTGCACTTTAGAAAGCACATCTACCATATAAGTCGCAAACAGATAACCGCCACCTTTGCTGATTTCTAACGGCTGTTCTTGTTCAGCAATCACGTCAGCCCATTGTTCTGTCTGAGTGTTGTAGCTGACAACTTTGCCATTCGGCGCGTCTAGGTTGGTGTAAAGCAGCAAGGTTGCGTCTTGGCTATCAATTAAGTAGGTGTCTCCTTGCGTTGTCTCGCGCAGCGTCACAATTGCCTGTAACTCAGACTGTAAATCAATATAAAACAGACGATTACCCGATGTAGATTCTGCGCCAGAGATAATGAGGAAGCGATCATCTGTCGTCGTCGTACCAGACACATAACGATGAACTTGCGTATCCAACTCACCGAAAATCACTTTATCTTCAGATTGAGGTGTACCAAGTTCATGATAATAAAGCTTGTGATGCTCAGTTCGAGCAGACAACTCGCTGCCTTGCGGCTTATCGTAGCTTGAGTAATAGAAGCCTTTGCTGCCCAGCCAAGAAATCGACGTAAACTTCGCATCAACAATCTCAGGCTCTAGCTGTTCTTTGGTTTCCGTATCAATGACAAAGATCTTACGCCAATCACTGCCCCCTTCCGAGATGGAATACGCGACCAAACGGTAGTCTTTAGAGAAGCTGACTTCGCCAAGAGAGGTCGTGCCCTCTTCGAAGAAAGTATTTGGATCAAGGAAAACCTCGGCTTCTCCCTCGCCTTTACGTCGATACAATACGCTTTGGTTTTGCAAACCGTCGTTTTTGTAGAAGTAGGTGTAGTCACCACGAACAAATGGCTGGGAATATTTTTCGTAGTTTTGACTCTTCGCCACTAAGTCACGGATTTGTTGGCGGTACGGTATCTGACCAAGGAAATCGAAGGTGACCGAATTTTGACCCGAAACCCATTGAGCGGTTTCTTCACTGCGATCATCTTCTAACCAGCGATAAGGGTCGGTAATGTCGTGACCAAAATAAGTGTCCACGACAGAATCTTTACGTGTTTTTGGGTAATGCATAACGTCCGTGTTACTCCGTTGTTTTTATTAAGTTGTTTATCTTCAATCGTTTTATTGCGGTGATTACCTTAGAGCACCCTATTTTGATTTCAACGACATTGTTTTAAATCTATGAAGAACCTAGAAATAATGAGATATCGTTAAGTATCGGTCACGAATGTGCTCAATAAGCAGCTTCACTTTGTTCGGTGGTTGACGAGTAAACGGATACACCGCGTAGATACCCAACTTTTTACCTACTAATTCAGGAAAAATATCCACCAGTTGACCATTACGAATATCGTGATACACCAAACAGCGCGGGACGTAAGCAATACCATGGCCGCCCAGAGCGGCTTTACGTAATGCGGTCGCGTTATCAGTAGAAAAGCAGCCCGATACTTTGACGATGTAATTGCCACCTTCTCCTTTAAACTCCCAATCCGTTGCACCTGTGGTTTGGTAAGCGTATTGCAGACAATTGTGCGTGGTGAGATCAATCGGCTCGATCGGTTTCCCATTTTTCGCAATATAAGAAGGTGACGCGCATACCACCCATTGGGAATCGAGAATATGTCGTGCGATCAAACTAGAGTCGGCTAAGTAGCCAGTTCGAATGACTAAATCGTAACCATCAGCCACTAAATCGACAAAGCGATTATCCAATGACATGTCCACGGTCAGACCCGGATGAAGGTTACAAAATTCGGCAACAGCATCAGCAAGTATCAAATCTCCAGAGATACACGGCACGGACATTTTTATATGACCGCTCACATTCTCTCCAAAGCCTGCAACAGCATCCATAGCCTCCTGAGTGGCCTGCTTCACATTTTTAGCACTGTGGAGTAACACCTTACCTGCCTCGGTCAAGGTTAATTTGCGCGTTGTTCGATATAATAGCTGAGCCCCTATTTCTTCCTCCAACCTCGCCATTCTTTTGCTAACTACCGAATTTGTAAGGTTATTTGCCTCTGCAACCTTACTAAAGCTACCAAGTTCGATTACTTGAGAAAATAGGATTAAGTCGTCTGCTCTCATACCATTATGTCACTTTTGGAATTAATTATTTTCATTATTTCCCTATATCAACAAAAAATAAAGGAGTAAATTCACGCCAAATTAACAAAACCATTACAACAAAAAGTCACCTCTACAGCGGATTGACACCGTTCGAGAAGTCAGCGTACGAAGGATGTACAAATGAGTGAAACCCTACTTGCCCTAGTGGCATTTTCGCCAATTGTTGTTGCCGCCATCTTATTGGTTGGTCTCAACTGGCCTGCTAAAAAAGCCATGCCTGTCGCGTTCGGTCTAACCGTCGCTATCGCACTTATGTTTTGGGATATGTCAGCCAATCGCGTACTGGCTTCCGTATTCCAAGGACTCGGCATTACTGTCTCTGTTCTATGGATCGTGTTTGGTGCCATCTTCTTGCTCAACACTTTAAAACACACTGGAGCGATCACCACAATCCGTAATGGATTTACCGATATTTCGGCTGACCGCCGTGTACAAGCCATCATCATTGCTTGGTGCTTTGGCTCGTTCATTGAAGGCGCATCTGGGTTCGGTACCCCGGCAGCAATCGCTGCACCACTACTGGTTGCAATCGGCTTCCCTGCGCTAGCCGCTGTCCTAATGGGCATGATGATTCAGTCTACGCCTGTTTCATTCGGCGCGGTAGGCACGCCTATCATCGTAGGTGTAAACAAAGGTTTAGACACCCATAACATCAGTGAGTCGTTGGCCGCACAAGGTGCAACGTGGGAAATGTACCTGCAAGATATCACAGCACACGTTGCTGTCATTCACGCAGTCGTAGGTACGATGATCCCGGTATTAATGGCGATGATGTTAACACGTTTCTTCGGCAAGAACAGAAGCTGGAGTGAAGGCCTGGATATTCTACCATTTGCGTTATTCGCTGGTGTCTCTTTCACCGTTCCATACGCGTTAACCGGCGTATTCTTGGGCGCAGAGTTCCCTTCACTTATCGGTGGTTTGGTTGGTCTGTCTATCGTTGTTACCGCAGCGAAAAAAGGCTTCTTAGTACCAAAGACTAAGTGGGATTTCGAAAGCGAAGACAAATGGCCTGCAGAGTGGTTAGGTTCGCTAAAAGTCGATCTAAACGACAATCCGGGCAAGCCAATGAGCATCGTAAAAGCTTGGGTTCCATATGTAATGCTGGCAGTTATTCTCGTCGCAAGCCGCGTAAGCCCAGAACTGAAAGGCTTTGTACAAAGCGTAAGTTTGTCGTTCAGCAACATTCTTGGTGAGACTGGCGTTAGCGCTGCGATTCAGCCGTTATACCTTCCTGGTGGCATTCTGGTGTTTGTCGCACTACTTGCTGCAATGTTACAAAGCGGCAGCGTAAAGCCATTGCGTGAAGCATTTGGCGAGTCAAGCAAAACACTGATTGGGGCGGGTTTTGTCTTGGTATTTACCATTCCGATGGTTCGTATCTTTATCAACTCAGGCATCAACGGTGCTGACCTAGCAAGTATGCCCGTCACAACCGCAAACTTCGCCTCTGACCTTGTTGGTTCTGCGTTCCCAGCGCTGAGTGCCACCGTTGGTGCACTGGGTGCGTTCATCGCTGGCTCAAACACGGTATCAAATATGATGTTCAGCCAGTTCCAATTCGAAGTGGCACAAACGTTGTCTATTTCGAGTGTGATTGTTGTATCACTCCAGGCCGTCGGTGCTGCTGCAGGTAACATGATTGCGATTCACAACGTTGTTGCCGCATCAGCCACGGTAGGTTTGCTTGGTCGTGAAGGCGCAACATTGCGTAAAACGATTATCCCTACGTTCTACTACATTGTAATGACAGGCATTATTGGATTGGTTCTGATTTATGGCTTCCAAATGACAGATGTCTTGATGAAGTAACGCGAAACGCAGGGTTTACAGCCCTGCCTAATTTGACACAGCTGTCTGCACTACTACCCCGACATGTTGATTTAGCTTGCTACATCAATTCCCCCGACAGCTGTGTCACCCTTTCCAGTTTGCATAACTGATTGAGTGATTTAATAAAATTTTTCAACCAATTATGTAAATGGGTTACCAACATCACCGATTCAAACGTAAGTGAACCATAGGTAACTATACTCATTTTGATGTCTTCACTGCTTTGCGATGAAGGCTCAACGAAAGAGCAAATTGCTCCACAACTTTGCTTAGAATAACCGCTAGGACACCATTATGATTATCTCAGCTTCTACTGACTACCGCGCTGCCGCGAAAGCCAAGCTTCCCCCGTTTCTATTCCATTATATTGATGGCGGCTCTTACGACGAACGCACGCTGAAGCGTAATACTGACGATTTAGGTGATGTCGCTCTTCGCCAACGCGTCCTACGCGATATGACAGATTTGAGCCTAGAAACCGAGATCTTCGGTGAGAAACTGGCAATGCCAATCGCGCTAGCTCCTGTTGGTCTAACTGGTATGTACGCGCGCCGAGGCGAGGTGCAAGCAGCAAAAGCAGCCGAGAAAAAAGGCATCCCATTTACTATGTCGACTGTTTCGGTTTGTCCGATTGAAGAAGTCGCACCTGCAATTGAACGTCCAATGTGGTTCCAGCTTTACGTGCTTAAAGATCGTGGCTTTATGAAAAACGTACTTGAGCGTGCAAAAGCAGCAGGCGTAACAACGCTGGTGTTTACCGTTGATATGCCAGTTCCTGGCGCACGTTACCGTGACATGCACTCAGGTATGAGTGGCCCTAACGCGGCCATGCGTCGTGTATTCCAGGCGATGCGCCACCCAAGCTGGGCGCTGGATGTGGGTCTACTTGGTAAACCGCACGACTTAGGTAACATCTCTACTTATCGTGGCGAACCAACAAAGCTAGAAGATTACATCGGCTGGTTAGGCGCAAACTTCGACCCTTCTATCTCCTGGAAAGATCTTGAGTGGATTCGTGATTTTTGGGATGGCCCAATGGTTATCAAAGGCATTCTAGATGAAGAAGACGCGAAAGATGCGGTACGTTTCGGCGCAGATGGCATTGTGGTATCTAACCATGGTGGCCGTCAGTTAGATGGCGTACTTTCAAGTGCTAAAGCACTGCCAAGCATTGCGGATGCGGTAAAAGGTGATCTTAAGATCTTCGTAGACTCTGGTATTCGTACTGGTCTTGATGTCGTTCGTATGCTCGCACTTGGTGCAGACTGTACGCTTCTTGGCCGTTCATTTGTGTACGCATTGGCAGCACAAGGCGGAGCAGGCGTTGAAAATCTACTGGATCTGTACGATAAAGAAATGCGTGTAGCAATGACGCTGACTGGAGCTAAGTCTATCGCGGATCTTTCACGCGATTCGCTAGTGAAAATCCCATAATCTTTGCGAGCGAGCAAAACAGAAACGAAAAAACGAGCCAACAGTGGCTCGTTTTTTATTGCTCTTCAACCCGATAATTTGACGAGCAAGCTAGCTAACTTGGTGAACGTACTCGATCACGACTTGGTTTCCGTCGATAAACACGTTACTGATATCACCATCCACCGTCACACGATTTTGTAAATAAACGGTACCAGATGCAGATAGATCACGCTCCGTCAAAGACGGAATCACCTGACCAGGACGTACATGTAGCTGCTCGCATAGCTGTTTTACAAAACCTAGCGTCAGTGGAGAATTACCACGTAACAAGCCAGAAAACTCGTGTAGACTCAAACCAAGGCGCTTAGCCATTTCCATTTGAGTGATGTGCATTTTGGCTTTTTGTGACATCCAGATGTCGTAGAGCGCGTTTCGATCCAGCTCTGTAAATTCCATATCTGCCTCCGCTAATTCAAGAGCCAATACACTCTCACACTTACTTAAGATAAATGTTAGCGATAAGTCAGAGAAGTTATAATTGATCGTCCAAATATCAACCCTCAATCATTGGTAGCGTACCTCTGAACATGCATGAGGCGGTCGCTCAACAGAACATTGAGGTGACTCTCTTGTCATCGGAAGGAAAAGTCCATCTCGGACGGTTTAGACATAAGTAAATGATTTAAAGGAAATCACTGGGGTGAAGGAGTAATATCTGCTACCTTTCCTTCCATGGTTCACTAGAAATAAGTTACATATGCCACAGTGGTTTACCGAATTACAAAGCTACATTGAAACGTCTCATCAAAATTGGAGTGGAAGCGTCCTTTTCATTACGCTCGCTAGCTTTATAGCTTGGATAACTTGGCGGCTGATCCGCTCTCGCCTCGCTGCGCTCGTAGAGAAAACGCCCTTCCACTGGGATGACATGTTGCTTGATGCGCTAAAAGCGCCAGTCAGTACACTCATTTGGTGTTGGCCAGCAACCGTCTCTATCGGCATCATATTAGAGAGCGAGCTCAACGATAAAATAAACTGGTTAAGTACGCTGAAACTGATTTTAATCATCAGCATCTTCGTATGGACCGTTATGCGGCTCATTACCAATGTTGAAGAGCATGTTCTCGAACAAAAGAACCGAGATGAAACAACAGTACAAGCGATAGCTAAGGTCGCGCGCCTGTTCTTTATTACCGTCGGAATTCTAACCGTAATGCAGGCATTTGGTCTGTCACTATCGGGCCTACTTACCTTCGGTGGTGTTGGTGGTTTGATCGTCGGTTTAGCGGCGAAGGATTTGCTGTCTAACTTTTTTGGAGGTCTTATGATCTACTTCGATCGTCCATTTAAAGTTGGCGATTGGATCCGTTCTCCAGACCGACAAATAGAGGGGACGGTAGAACGCATTGGCTGGCGTATGACCATTATCCGAACTTTCGATAAGCGTCCACTGTATGTGCCAAACTCAGTGTTTAGCAGCATTGTCGTAGAAAACCCATCTCGCATGCTGAACCGACGTATCTACGAAAAAATTGGACTTCGTTACGACGATGCTGAAAAAATGCCGCAAATTATCACCGCGGTAAAAGAAATGCTGAAAAATCACAAAGACATTGATGCACGCCAAACACTTATCGTCAACTTCGATACATTCGGTCCATCATCATTGCACTTCTTTATCTATACCTTTACTAAAACCGTGAATTGGGTGAGATACCATGAGGTTAAGCAGGACATACTGCTTAAGGTAATCAACATCATTAAAGAACACGATGCAGATATCGCGTTCCCTACTCAGACGCTTAAGCTTGATCCTATACAAATGGTAAAAGCGGAAGAGCAAGAAGATCACGGCTTCTAGTTTTCACCAATACCCAAATAACCAAGCCCGCTATGTTTAAGCGGGCTTTTTATTTTTCTTCGCATGAAGTGGTTATTGTTGCGTTAACACCATACGTGCATTCAGCGGTTGGATTGGGCGATTGTTTTTCCCCATTACTTCCGAAAAAGATTTTATCTGCTCAGGAGAAATAGTTTGTGCTTCTTTCATCACGAACCAACGTACACCTTCAGAGCATGGCGGTGTCGTTAGTGAGCCGTTAAAGCGGTAGTAGTCTTTATCACTTGGGATAAGGGCATCAGCATCAAATGGAACCTTGATGGTAACATCTTGATCTTTAGTTGGAATGTTAGCTAGCATCTTAGCTAGATCTGGGTTCGCGTCACCCAGTTTAAAGAACACCGCGACAACAGCTAGATGACCTACTTTGTCGGCATGCACAAAGTGTGCTTCTAGAGGGTATTCTTTACCGTCCACATGGTTTTCAGATGGCGTATGGAAGTGGAACTGTTTCAACGTAAACTCTTTACCATCAATGGTGAGTGTGTTTTTACCTTCTAAACCAGTCTGTAAAGTGTGACCGTTGTTCAGCAGTGAAATTGCCTTACCTTCGTAGTCGAAATTCAATTTTTCTAGCTTCGCTTCGGTCGCCGATTCAATGTTGATTGGGCTCTGGTTTTGACCTTTTGCGCACTCAGATGCAAACTCACCCCAATGAGCTGGCCCATGGTTTCCCTCGTAGCCCCAGCTTGCTGCATAAGCTGTTCCTGTAAATACCAGTGCCAAACCTAATGTTGTTAGTGACTTCTTCATCATTTTCCTTATTTCTGAAAGTTAAATTCCGTGAGAATAAAGCCATACTAATCTCACAAAATTAAGCAGTGACAGAGTGAAAACTATGATTACAAAAAATTTTTGGAATAGAAGCCTCTAATGATGTAATTGACATGATGCTCAAAATTGAACGTCAACGATTATTGAATCGGTGTAAGTACCTGCAGGAGGGGTCGTTTGGCTGGTTAGTATCTGCGCGCGATAATTATAATTCTGTGGAGTGATACCATCCGGAATGGAGCCGCCAGTATCGACGTCACCGTGTTCACGACGTTCAGAACTGGTGCCTCCCCAGCGCTCCATCGTTGATGACTTATAGATTTCATACTCCAAATAGTGACCACTAGAAATCATTCGCCGCTGACCGCCGGACGCATTTAGGCCGTCATTCAAGCCAATGGAGAAGGAACTATTCTTGGTACAAGTTAACGATATAACCTGACTGACTGGTTCAAAACCGGCCACTAATGGGGACGAACCAAAGTCAATATCTGGCGCCGTGATCATACAATCAGGGGTCACTTCTAACTCAACCGTAATCACGCTTTGAGCGCTGCCATTGGCGCGGCCAATGCATACCCCTAGAACCCCGATACCCTTACAGTAATCCCAAATCCAGGATACGGTGATTTGGTCTTTATAAGTCCCAGCGGAAAGATTACTACCCACTCCCGTCCGAGCATAAAGCGGAAACTCAGCTTGAGTGCCAAACAACCCGAGTAAATCGAGTAACCCGATTTCAAAAAAATTGTAAGTTTGGCCGAATACATACTCTTGTGAAAGACCTGGATCGCCAAAAATCTGATAGCTGAGCTCCGAACTCGGATCATCCTCATTTAATAGCAAACCATTATTTATACTGTTAAACGTTGCTGATACGTAGTCGCCACTTAACAAAGACACAAGTGTAGAAAAGTCACACGTAATCCCCGCATGAGGCTGAGCTGAGCTTTGCTGCTGAGAGCTTGAAACAGTAAACGAAGAAACATTGCCAAACAAGATTAAAGGTGTTGCCGCCGTGAGCTGACAAGCCATTGTCGAGCACGAGAAAAAGAGAAGTAGGCTAGCAAACCAGCTGCGCAAAATCATAGTGCGGTCTCTTCTTCGGCTTTGATACAAACCTGCTCAGGCAATGTTTGTATTTTTTGACTGTCACGCTGATACAACCCCTCAATAAACACTTTACATGGCGACTGTCCTTGAGGATAAAACTGAATATAGCGGCCTAGGTCAACGCCTTCAAAGTACGTAAAACCATCCCAACCAATTTGGCTTGTTAAGCCCGTTTCTGAGCGGCCATATGTACCAATCGGAAGGAACAAATGATTTTCGTCTACCACCGTCATGCTCAGTGCAATTTGTAGCTCTATTGGGAACTCTAACAGGTAGCCGTAGCCCGAATGTATCGAAGCAAACTGCTCTGTCTCAGAAAACGCAGCATTGGCTGGTAAATTAAGTGGATCGATTTCATATTTGGCGGTGTAATACGCCGTAGCCCAAGGAACAAGTAAGTAACCTTCATCGTCTGTCACTCCGACAATTTGATTCTCATATTTAACCGGAATACCTTCAAAACCACTGGTGCTCACCACAGCGAAGCTGTCATACACTTCATTCGCCGGGAATATTTCTCCATCCAACGTAGAGACCGAACCTGCCATTTCCGCAAAATAATCATAGTCGCCACTGGTGCCATTTAACCCCGCTCTGAACTGCGCCCATGACGCACGGTAGGTCAAATCAGCCTGTTTACGGTTTTCTGGGTGTTCGTTAATATCATGCGCTAAATTGACGCCCCACCCACCTCGTATTGGCGCAAGGCGGCTGTAACCCACTCGCCCTCGCACATCGCCATCGTCCTCTCTTTTCAGCGTTAGCCCCGAACTTCCCCCCAAAGAACTGAAAGGTAGAGAGAATTGCGCCAACGTAACACTCTGACCACCAATACTATGATTGTAAGAAAGGGACATATTGATATTAAAAGGCAGAGCGTAGCTATAAGTGAGATTTAGGGTACGTGAATCTGAGTCGGATTGTTGAATATCAAAGTACCCACCAGAAAGTGAGCCCCAATCTCCCAAACGGACTCCCATATTGATTTGTGATAGATGGCGCGACGCGAGTGAAGCGTCTTTGCCTTCATCGAGCATTTCGTAATTTGGTAAATGAGATAAGGTATAAAAGTCGGCTTGTTCTACTTGAGTTCGAGCAGCGAAGCTAAACAGCCGAGACTGATAACTATAACCTAGCGCATATGAGGTAGATTGATCCTGAAAATTACTCACACGAAACGAGGCATCCACCGTACCCAAGTTGAAAGCATTAGTGACAAAGCCCAGCCCCGCAACGATCAGGTCATCTTTTGCTTCAGCTTGAGCTTCTAATGTTAACCAATCAGTCATGCCATGACGCAGAGCGGTAACCACGCCACCGTCTCCATAGTCGTTAGATGCATTACCGAAATTTTCTCTGATCGCACCAATACTCGCACTGTAAGATGTAAATCCGGTCTTCAGTAGATCGGAAGAGAGAAAAAATGGGCTGGTCATGACCGTTTGCTTACCTTGAGCATCCGTTGCAATTACCGTTGCTTCCCCAGCACCAGAGAGCATTGGAATATCGTTAATAATGAAAGGACCGGGCCCAACATTCATTGAGTCAGTTTTAAAGCCATTGATAAACAAATCTAACGTAGTGGGCGCTGTGACCTCACCATAAAATGCAGGTAACGGCGTCGTCACGACATCCGGACGCATAGAGAAATCATGTGACAACTGAATACCCGCCAGTCTTACTGGTTGGCTCCAAGATAAAGGGCGAACAATATAGTCCCCTACCTCCATACGAATTCGCTTCTCTTGATTGACGTACTCGTAACTCGTATCAAAACGAGTGTACTGGCTGCTTTGCTGGGACTGAACATCGCGATGAAAGTTAGATTTAAATATCCCGGTAGTAGAAAAAACGCCAAACTCAGAAAAGGCTCTGACTTCATGATTGATAGAAACCTCCTTTTGTCGGCTTTCGTTCTCGTACACACCAAATACGTTGTAGTTAAGCAGGCCACCACGCCCAAACTGAGCCGGGGAAAATCGCCCCATATCCTGCGCTGATAAATTCTGCATCGGTAACCAATTAGGCGGTACGTCAATTGCGAGTTGCAATGACGATTGCAAGTAACGCACGTTAACACCTGGGATAGACGTAACCTCAAGTCTCTCTTCGGTTCCAGGCAACGACTTGGCGGTAACCCCAACTGAAATGAGGTCCTCCCGGAGCAAAAAGAACTGATCGCCAACTCGCTCAACTTTCGCAACAAGCCCGGTTGCTCTTTGATTGATCACCAACTCCAGATTGAGGCTAATATTCTCAAACTTTTCTAATGAGAAATTTTCAGGACTCGGTAGCTCAGAGAAGTGGTTTGCTGAATTTGCACAAAGACCAATACTGCTCCACGTTACGCTAAGTAATACCAACCAAAAGAAAGCATTCATTGTATTAAATCTATTCATTATTGCTTCAATGGTATTTGGTAACGTTTACCTCCAATATTCGCGCTCAAACTCAAGGGTCTGACATTACTATGGGGAATAGACCAAACCTTATACTGTTCAGGAAGAATATAGCCAGCTAGTCCATCGGAAATAACGACAGGATCTTTATTTGGTAGATTCAACTGTAAATTCACTAAGCGAACATGGTGTTTTCCTGAATTTTTAATGTGAACAAAACGCTGATTATTTTTCTTAATAAACTGTGCCTGTAAATCATCCCATAATTCACTGTCACGGTTTGGTTTTTGAGTATCAGTCAGCCCTTTCCCGTAAATAAACAAAGGTATCGAGTAACGCATTCGGACTTTTACAGCGAGTTCATTTTCCGTCAATTCTGTTTGAGGGTTTTGAGTTGGCGGTAATTCATCTATGATCACTCGGTATGCATACTCCTTACCCGCAGAGGCCTCATCTTGGTTGATGATGCGGATTAACTGCTTTTCACCTGGTTCAATTTTGACAAACGGAGGGGTTGCAATTAACTGGCTTTGACTTGAATAACTATCTTCTCCTTCGTTTTGTTCCCACTTAAAAATTCTCACCTGTAAATAAGAATCAACACTGCCTTTATTTACCATCCAAAGTGATGTTGCATTACTCTCCTCTGATATTTTGGGGTAAATCGGCCAAATTAATAATGAGTTAGCATTGGCATTTGAGAAAAAAACAAAAAGGAAGGTTATTAATAATAGTTTTTTGAGTATGAATTCCATTTCACCCCTCCAAAGTTCACTTACCACTCTAATGTCAGCGTCAGCGTATCCATATAAATTCCAGCCATTTCATTCCCATTTATTGTCGCCTTTGCCCAGATAGGAAACTGAATATTATCTGGGTCTTGGTCGGTATCGACGGAATATTGCGTGTCAATATCAAGCACCTGCGTATAATTTAGATCCTGAAACAAAAAGTAATCTACCGTTGTCGCTTCTTCACTGTGCTTTAGCTTACGTACACCGTCCGATGCATTCATCCCGCCATTTACGGAAACATTCATCGTAATACCCGGAGTACAACTTAATGTGAGTGATGAACTGTAAGTGATGCTGCCTTGTACTTCCGTCGCGTAAACTGAAGAATGCTCACCAAAATCTAACGTGCCTATTTGCCCAGCTTGGGTTGCGCTTTCTTCTTGTACTGCGCCGTTAATCAAACAACCTGTATCTACGGTGGCAGACACCTGAAAAGTTTGTGTCGCATCAGCCAGCACAGTTAAAGAGCACAAACTCATCGCGACAAGTGAAAAGCCCCTAACAACCAGCGTCACGTTTTACCAGCTTAGCGTCACACTGATGGTATCGGAGTATGTGCCGGCAATGCTGCTCGTACCGTAAGCTTTCGCAAAAAGCTCAATAGTTTGCGATGTTGCACTAGTAAATTCAGACAGAGCTACCGTCCCGCCTTGTATAATTTGTGTGCTTCGGTCTGAGTCGGTAAACAACGTATAATCAATAAATTGCGCGCCATTTGACATCGCGTAGGTACCAACGGTCGCACTTGCATCATACAATCCGGTGCCCAATGTAAACGTCGGTGTCACACCGTTACTACAAAGCACTTCAATACCCGTCGCACTACCACCATTTACCACACCATCTTGTTCACTGAAGATTGCAGGCACGTCTCCAAAGGCGAGTGAGCCAAAGCCAACGCCAGAAGCTGCATCTACCGCATTGTTTCCATTAATCACACAACCTTGTACAAGGTTAATTGAAACATCAATCGTACCGCTCACTGACGCTCCACTCGCTTGCCAACTAAATGAGGTTAAGAGCAGAGGCATCATCAGATAAAATCTTTTCATATAAAGCTCCATTTTTACATTCCACTGTATATCGGTAACCTTTTTATTAGTTATAGCTCAATTATGACAAACCAAATGCATATAAAATGTAAAACAATAAAAAGAAGCAGGATAAGGATAAAGACGAACAGCAAATAAAAATATTAAACTTAAAAGTGACGATTTTTAAGCATGTAATGCTAAAAAATAACCACTAAAAACAAATGGTTATTATCTTGTTCCAAATACAGAATCGACAATGAGTTAGAAGGTAGGGTGAAGTTGAGTGGAAAAAATCTAAAAAAAGTAGCAGAACGACACGAGAAGTTTAGAAAAGATTGGCGACCATTTCTTCCCGAAACAAGAATCTTCATGAAACAAAAATGCGCCCCAAAAAGGAGCGCATTTCTTACTTGAATAAGTTATTCCCAATCAAGAATAACTTTGCCTGACATACCGCTGCGCATTACATCGAAGCCTTCTTGGAAGTCATCAATCTTGTAGTGGTGCGTGATGATTGGCGATAGATCCAGACCAGATTGGATCAGTGAAGCCATCTTGTACCAAGTTTCGAACATTTCGCGACCGTAGATACCTTTGATCACCAAGCCTTTGAAGATAACTTGGTTCCAGTCGATACCCATGTCTGACGGTGGAATACCTAGTAGTGCAATGCGACCACCGTGGTTCATTGTGGTTAGCATTGAGTTGAATGCTGCTGGGTTACCAGACATTTCTAGACCAACGTCGAAGCCTTCTGTCATGCCTAGCTCAGCCATTACGTCTTCTAGTTTCTCTTCTGCAACGTTTACTGCGCGTGTTACGCCCATCTTACGAGCAAGTTCTAGACGGTATTCGTTCACATCTGTGATCACTACGTGGCGAGCACCAACGTGTTTTGCAACTGCCGCTGCCATGATACCGATTGGGCCAGCACCTGTGATAAGCACGTCTTCGCCTACTAGGTCGAAAGAAAGCGCGGTGTGTACTGCGTTACCAAACGGGTCAAAGATAGACGCTAGATCGTCAGAGATGCCTTCAGGGATCTTGAACGCGTTGAACGCTGGGATCACTAGGTATTCTGCGAATGCACCTTCGCGGTTAACGCCCACACCAATCGTGTTACGACATAGGTGAGTACGGCCGCCACGACAGTTACGACAGTGACCACACGTGATATGACCTTCGCCAGATACGCGGTCACCGATTTCAAAGCCACGAACTTCCTGACCAATCGCAACCACTTCACCCACGTATTCGTGACCAACAACCATAGGCACTGGAATTGTCTTTTGTGACCATTCGTCCCAGTTGTAGATGTGTACGTCTGTACCACAGATAGCGGTTTTCTTAATTTTGATCAGAATGTCGTTATGGCCAACTTCAGGTTTATCAACCTCAGTCATCCAGATGCCTTGTTCAGGCTTTAGCTTTGATAATGCTTTAATTTTCATAGTATTCACCAAACATTGCCCCGCTCTATGCGTGACAAAAAATTCTTTCATCTAATGCGTTTAAAGAAGAAATAAAGGCTTTGCCCATGAGCCGACTCTGAAGAGTTGGGAAAGCCTTTTTATCTTTAAGCGTAAACTCTTTCTCCTTCCTATCTAATCCCTCTCCTATGTTTTAGGAGGAGGCTAGGAAGAGGAAACGAAACTTAGATGATGCCCATGTCCTTACCAACTTGGATGAACGCGTCGATTGCACGGTCTAGTTGCTCACGAGAGTGCGCTGCAGACATTTGAGTACGGATACGCGCTTGACCTTTTGGTACAACAGGGAATGAGAAGCCGATTACGTAGATGCCTTTCTCCAGCGCACGCTCTGCGAATTCTGCTGCTACTTTTGCGTCACCAAGCATGATCGGAATGATTGCGTGGTCAGCACCACCCATTGTGAAACCAGCGTCTTCCATACGAGTACGGAAGTGTGCTGCGTTTTCCCATAGACGATCACGTAGGTCACCGCTCTCTTCTAGTAGATCTAGAACGCGGATAGAAGCGCTTACGATTGCTGGTGCAACAGAGTTAGAGAATAGGTATGGACGAGAACGCTGACGTAGCCAGTCAATCACTTCCGCTTTACCAGATGTGTAACCGCCTGAAGCGCCGCCCATTGCTTTGCCTAGCGTACCAGTGATGATGTCGATACGGTCAACTACGTTGTGGTGCTCGTGCGTACCTGCACCTGTTTTGCCCATGAAGCCAACAGCGTGAGAGTCATCAACCATAGTCAACGCGCCGTACTTCTCTGCTAGGTCACAGATAGCCGGAAGGTTTGCTACTACGCCGTCCATTGAGAACACACCGTCCGTTACGATAAGAATGTGGCGAGCACCTGCTTCTTTCGCAGCGATCAGTTGTTGCTCTAGCTCTTCCATGTTGTTGTTTGAGTAGCGGAAACGCATTGCTTTACATAGACGAACACCGTCGATGATTGACGCGTGGTTTAAAGCGTCAGAGATGATTGCGTCTTCTTTGCCTAGAATAGTTTCAAATAGGCCCGCGTTTGCGTCGAAACATGATGTGTAAAGAATCGTATCTTCTTTACCTAGGAACTTAGAAAGCTTCTGCTCAAGCTCTTTGTGGATGTCTTGCGTACCACAGATAAAACGTACTGAAGCCATACCAAAGCCGTGCTCGTCCATGCCTGCTTTACCCGCTTCGATAAGTGCCGGGTGGTTAGCAAGACCAAGGTAGTTGTTCGCACAGAAGTTTAGTACTTCTTCACCAGTAGAGATTTTAACAGCCGCTTGCTGTTGAGACGTAATGACACGCTCTGATTTGTAAAGGCCTTCCGCCTTTACTTCTTCGATTTGCTGCTGAATCTGTTGGTAGAATGCAGAAGACATTTGAAATTCCTTCCTAGTTATTTTGGCGAGTATTTACTCGTTTAGAATTAGGCTTAGCCTTTATGTGACGGGCGTCACGGGCTATCACTCATCAATTAATTGTAGTGTAATTCAAGGAAGGAGGAAGGATTATACCTTAAGGTGGAAAAGCATTAATGAATCCTAGGCACAAATTCGATTAATGCTTTTCTATGAGGTTGTTATAAAAGGAATTATAGCCAGGTAGGCTTAGCCAAAAGTGCTTCAAAGTCCTTAGCAGGTAATGGTCGGCTATAGTGGAAACCTTGTCCGAACTCACAGTTTAGGTTTTTCAGGTAATCCACATGACGCTGTTCTTCGATGCCTTCTGCGACGATCTTAAGATCCAGCGCTTTCGCCATTGCTATGATTACGTTGACAAGCTCGCGGTCTGAGTCGTTCTCGAACATATTTTGCATAAAGCTACGATCAATCTTTAAGCGGTCGAACGGAAACTTCTGCAAGTAACTCAGCGCAGAATAACCAGTACCAAAATCATCAATAGTAAGTTTGGTGCCTAACGCTCGTAAGTTATTAAGCATGTCTAATAGCTCAGAATCGTGATTGAAGAGGAGACTTTCTGTCACTTCAATATCGAACTTATCGGACGGAAGACCAGACTCCTCAAGGCTGTGTTTAATAAACGTAAGTAAGCGCTCGCAGTACCTAAATTGAACACTAGAAAAGTTTACAGAAACAAACAACGGAGTCAGACTCTGCCATTGTGCCGCTTGTCGACACGCTTGTTGAATAGCAAACTCACCAATTTGATGAATTAAACCATTTTTCTCTGCAATAGAGATAAACTCTTCAGGGTTTACAAATCCGTACTTGTCATCATTCCAACGCATTAGCGCTTCTGCACCTACGATTTTACCACTACTCAGCTCAATAATTGGCTGATAATACAGCTCTAATAACTGATTGGAGATCGCACTTCTCAGACGATTTTCCAGATCCAAATAGCGTTGCAAATCTTGGTTCATATTATGGTTATAAAAACAAAAGCCATCACGCCCATCTTGTTTCGCCCGATACATTGCCATATCAGCACATGCAAGGAGCTGCTCAGCGTTGTCTCCGTCATCCGGGAACACAGACATTCCAACGCTGCTACTCAAGAAGAATTCATGGTTGTTCCAAACAAACGGATCGTTAAACGCCGAAAGCACACTTGAAGCAACTCGCTTTGCAGTATCATTATCAGGCAAGTCTGGGATGACGAGTAAAAACTCATCCCCACCAATTCTCGCCAATAAGTCTGTTTTTCTTGCGACTTGATACAGTCGCTGAGCACTGAGTTTAAGGATTTCATCCCCAACAAAGTGTCCCATTGAATCGTTAATCTGCTTAAAGTGGTCTAAGTCGATGAACATCACCAAAACTTTAGACCCACTACGCGATGCCCTAATTAACTCCAAAGCCAATCGCTCGGAACCATAACTACGATTAGGTAAATTGGTTAATGTGTCATATTTAGCTTGGAAGGCGAGTTCTTTTTCAGACGCTTTTCGACGTTCAATTTCGTTCGTTAATTTTTTATTCTGTTGAGAAAGAATATCTTTACGCTTTTTTTCTTCCTCAAGCTTAATTTTCAATTCAATCCTATTATTGTTCGTGATGAATGCATAACATAAAGCAATGACGATCATAACGGCGAGAATACTCAAACCAATAATAAAGAGCCGTGATGTAAATATATCTCGTTCACTCAAAGGCTCGAACCACGCCATCAATTTGAAGTGATGTTTATCCACAGGCACTTCAAAGTAAATTTTTCCGTCTATAGCCTCAGAAACGAAATAGTTCTCATCCTTATTGTGAGAAGGTGTTTTATTTATGGTATCCCATACAACCATTTCCACGTCTTTTATTTTTAGCACCATTCGGCTATAACTATCTTCGTGTTCTTGGTTAGTAAGTTGGTCAATAACAATATTCTTATTAAGATCGGCAATTAAAAAGGCAACAGGCTTTCCGGAGAACTTAACTTGCTTAATGACTTGAATGCGAACGTCATCATTGTATCGCGTCGCACAAACCTCTTCGGGATGCCCGTGTTGAGTCATTAAGGTTTGTATGTCCATTTTGTGCTCGGCAAGGTTTTCAGATCCAGTGGTGACAATGGTGACTCCATCACTGCCTACCAGCGTGAGCTTCTTATAGATTTGGCTGCTATTAATTAGCTTACTGTCTATCTTCTCATCGAAGCGACGCTTTAAATTAATTAAACTGGCACCTAACCCATACTCCATTGACATTCCAGAAGCTAAATTACCAAAGAATGTTTGTATTGTTTTATCTGTAGCTAGATTATCAACATCTTCACTCGCTATGGTAAATAAATTATCGAGTGTGCTTGCATAACTTTTAACTTTTAAATCTAGTTCTCTGTATTGAGATTCTTTTAATTTATTTTGACCTACGCTAGTCACAGTAATAAGCATAGCTAGGTAAATTGAAACTAATATTGCGCTTATTGTAATAAATCTTTTACTGGAAAATTTTTTAACGGCCTTATTCATCGGACTTTCTTTTTATCTTCTATAAAGTAATCGTTATAAAAGTAGTAAATAGATGGATAGTATTTTTTTACTAATTTTTCGTATGAACCGTCTTTTTTTATCGAGTTTAAATAACGATCAAATGCTTTGCGTAATTCAGGGGAATTTTTACGGAATGCAACAGCCATTTTTTGATTTTCAGATATAGGGCCAATGACTTTTATTTCGCCCGGCCATTTTTCGAGGGCAATTAGCGTATCCGCAACATCTAATAATGTGCTTTCCGCATCATTTTTCATTATCGCTGGAACCATCTCATTAAGGAGACGCGCCCCATCAGGTAATATAACTTTTGCACCTGTGTCATATAAGTCATAAAGGTTAGGATCCAAGCAAGAATGTTCTAAAGCTAACACTTCGCGACCATCGATCAGCTGCTTGACGTTTTTAACATCTTCATTGACCGACCCACTTGGTTTAATCGGGCTCAGACTAGAGTCGGATCTGGAAACCAACCATACACCTGAAGGAAAATAATCTTGTGAAAAATCGACAACCTCAGAGCGCCAATCAAGAATAGTAACGCCATTTGCGATCAAATCGCCTTCAATTGGAACACTTTCTCCGACAACAGCCTGCTTGTTGTGATATTGCACATTTTGCCCTGTCAACTTACCAACCACGTCGCTCCACTGTGCTGGAACATACTGGTACTGAACACCTAACGACTTGGCAAAACCTTTTATTATCTCTACATCCAAGCCAGTCAAAGTTTCCACTTCACCTTGTTCAATATAGGAGACAAAGTTAGCGTACGGGACACCAATGTGACGCAGTACACCGCGTTCACGGATTTGTTGTAAATCGTCTGACCAAGCGGCAGACGACGCAACAGAGGTAACCATGAGCGCCACCGTCGCTAAAGTTCTTTTGAATGTTATGACTGACATAATAATATCCTTACCTTTCACAAAGCGCCCAATAATGGGCGCTTGAGTGATAAACAACGATGTTAGAACGACGAGTAATACAAATTCGTCATCGCCACTACGAGCCCTTCCACATCTTGTTCGTCATGGAACAAATGCGTAGAGATACGCAGCGCGTAAGTATCAAAGTCATCATCCTTATGCAGCTTAAAGCTAGTCGTACGGATGATGTAACCATACTCTTCACGTAAACGATCTCGGAATTCCGTCAGTATCTCTTCATTAGTTACATCGGAGAACGGGTTAACCGTCGTTAAGCCACTGGTTAAGCCTTCCACGTTTGGTGAATACATTTTGGCTTGTGGTAAGTACTCTTGAAGCAAGGTTTTACATAAACTACCAAGGCTTACAACTCGCTCTTCGATACGGTCTCGACCAATCTCATCCCACATTTTGCAACTATCAACTAGTGCTTGTTTCGCAGGATAGTTATCGTTACCAATGTATTGCATTTGCAGCTGTTTACCTAGGTAATCAGCATGAGAAAGTGAGGAGTTGATCAACCATAACGGGTTCTCTCGGTCACTCCAATACTCATTCAAACGGTTACCGTTATCACGAACATACAGAATACCTGTCGCACCCGGACCACACTGCCACTTATGACCAGATCCTGCATAGAAATCACAATCCATATCGTGGAAATCAAGGTCAAACATACCGACCGTATGCGCGCCATCAACAAGAGTAGGTACACCATACTCTTTTGCTAAAGCACAAATGGCTTTTGCTGGTAGCGCGGTTCCTGTTTTGTATGTGATATGAGAGAAAACAATTAGGCGAACGTTTTGATTCGCATCAAGCGCGTCTCGGAACGCTTGAATGTAATCTTGCTCAGAAACGTTTTCGGTACCAGTAAATACTGGTAGTTGAATTTCTACCACATCCACACCAAAACGATGTTTCGCTACGTTCATAGGTGATGTTGCAGCAATATGTTCATGGTGTGTCGTTAGAATCACATCACCTGGTTCAAAGTGTAAGCCATTAATGATCGAGCATAAGCCATCAGTAGTGTTGCGGCTGAGAATGATCTCTTCTGGGTTAGCACCAAAACCTGGTGCGACGTCTTTAACCATCTCAGAAACATACGGCCAAGAGCCAAATTTGCCTTTCATATCCCAAGGATATTTAGCCACCAGCTTGTTGTTATGCTCGTAATCTTCAAGAACATGTTTTGGCATTGAACCTGTTGTACCAATGTTCATGTAAGTGGTTCGTTTGTCCAAAACGAACTGCCTTCGCACTTTACGCCAGAAGCGCTTATCGTGTTTTCTACCTAGCCCGCGGCTGCTCCAATCAATTTTCTGTTCTCGTGCTTGAGCTACGCCTGAGAAAGCGGAAGCACTCACACCAGCAACAACAGCTCCTGTTGCGCCTTTCAGAAAATTACGGCGGCTGCTATTAGTCTGAATAGATTCCTTGTCTTTCATCTTTTTCAATCCTTGTCGGAAATTAGCCATATTATTAATTTTAAGTGCGTAACTATCTGTTACTAAAACATTATTACCCATTACAATCAGAGTTTAATTTTTTCCTCTGCCATTAAGTGACTTTAGTTCCAATTTTTTATCTTATTTGATGATATAAGCAACAGTTTGACCACAAATCTATAAACAACAATGTTCACATTAATATATTCGTTAATTTGACTATTCTTTATTGCGGACAATTCCACCAAATTCTTTATAAAACAATTATGAGCTTTGTTATAAAGTCATTAAAAATTTAACTTTGCGTTAATTTAAAAATATTCAGGCTATTTTAAGATTGGCGTCTATTCTTTTTATATCTTAACGATCTCAATATGTTAAGACTAAATAAAAGAAAGCTGATTTCGGATCGAGATATCAGTTTAAGACCATAAAGTGATACACATCACTCTATGACATAAACTCACCGCTCAACATACATAAGTAAAACAGGTTTTCACTAATATGTGCTTGAGCGTACACCCTAAAAGAAGGAGGTCCCATGTTAAAAGGATTGCTATGCATTTCAGTTGCATCCGCTCTTGTCGCCGCCCCTAACGCGCTAGCAAAAACGGTAGAAATGACTGCTCTCAACACCAATGAGAGTGCGGGTACCATTGAGATTTCACAAAGTGATTATGGCGTTGTTTTTACGCCTCAATTATCAGGTTTGTCAGCAGGTGTGCACGGTTTCCATGTTCACACTAATCCATCTTGCGATAGCATAGAAAAGGATGACAAAACCGTATTAGGCGGCGCAGCAGGTGGCCATTATGATCCTAACAACACAGGGAAGCATGGCTATCCTTGGACCGATGACAATCATTTAGGCGACTTGCCTCCACTCTATGTGGACATGGACGGCAATGCCAATCAGCCCGTTGTCGCACCTCGCCTAAAATTATCGGATTTAAAAGGTCGAGCGTTAATGATCCATGCAGGTGGTGACAATCACTCCGATCACCCAAATAAGCTAGGTGGTGGTGGCGCTCGCGTCGTATGTGGTGTTATTGAATAAACATTAACTTATGTCTCACACTTCTCTTTAGATTGCGAGAAGTGTGAACTTCTGTTGATACTGAGAGGAGGTTGCATTGGTCTCAAGATAGCTGTGGTGAAGCATTAAGATCGATTGGACAATCTTCGTCCCGATCCCCAAAGAACCGCCCTCCGCTTCTTCCTCGATGTGATTGACGAAGGTAAAGTGGATGCGCGACTTATCTTCACTCAAATACGCTTGGCAATGCACTTCCGAGCCAATTGGGCTGTGGCGCAATGCATTTTCAAGCAGGTTCAACACCAACCGCTCTAAGAGTCCTTTATCACCCACGGTTTGGATTTCGTTATCGATATCCACTTTCAACACCACTTCTTTACGAGAAAACTGGCTCTGCATCGTTTCTGCACATTCTGCCATCAAAGCGCCAAGATCTACGGGGCGGTACTCGTAGTTTGGCAATGGAGCTTCTTTGCGCGCAGCGTCTAACAAAGAATGCAATTGAGTTGAGAGCTTCTCACAATTTCGGAAAGCGACGTCAATCAAAGGATCAGATTCCGGATGTTGCAAACGCCACGTTTCCAAATAGCCCAGCACGCTCGATAACGGCGTTTTTAAATCATGACTAAGCTGCAACAAGCTTTGACGACGATGAGACGATTGATACTCCAACTGTAAAAACTGTTGCTGAATGTGCTTCGCCATCATCTGATAAGAGTGCGCAATCGGCACGAGCTCCGGCACTTGGTGAGTAAAATCAGGTTGCAGGCGGAAATCATGTTCGGCTTGCTGTTGAAGTTGCTTGGTCACACGCTCAATCGGGTTCAATAGGCTACGTTTCACCAGCACATAAGCCCCAAGAGCAAAGCCTAAGATGGAGACTAAGACCAATCCTGCCAGCGCGATGTAAGGGGTATCGACTTGAGCATTGGCAATGGCGTCATGTCGGGTACTGCCAATCACCACGTAGAGATAACCGACCGTAGAGCCTAATTCCTCTATCGCCGCGACAGAAAAGACTTTGTGCTCACCACGATTGCGTGGGTCTTCACCCAAAATAGGAAAAGGCTGGTCATTTAAGAATTGCTTAATGGGATTGAGATCCACCTTCCCCATGATCTCCGCCCCTTCCGGCGCTGCGTGAGTGGTAATGTTGCCTTGGCTATCGAGGAAGTAGATTTCAAAATCAGGGCCGATCAGCATGAGCGTATGAAAGATCGACTTAAGCGCTTTGGGGTTGTAATCCGTCCCGATCATCAGCGGATTATCATCACGCATATGGCTAGCTAGCTCTTTATGCAGGCTTTGCTTAGTGCGTAACTCAATGGTTTCTTTTTGCCAATTGTAAGTCAGTGCAATCACCACCGCCGCGAGGCAGAACCACAAGCTAGTAAATACCACTAAGCGAGATTTGAAGCTCATCCTATCGCCTCCTTAAACAGCGGTGTTTTTGAAACATCCGTGATGATTGAAAAATGACGGTGAAAACAACTGCCGACTTACTGTCTTGGCTTGATGTTTTGACTTACTTTCTTGCATTAGTGTCTTGGCTGAAACTTATACCCAACACCCCACACGGTTTGTATGAAGTGATGATCAGAGTCAGACAACGACAACTTGCTGCGTAAACGGTTTATGGTGCTACACACAGTGTGGTGATAACCAGAATGACTGGTGTTCCAAACGTGATCGAGCAATTCATCTTTACTGTAGACTCTGCCCGGACGAGTCGCGAGAAACTGCAGCAAAGTAAACTCTGTCGCGGTGAGCGTGACATCCTTGTCGTTTAAGGATACTTGGTGCAACTCCGGAATGATTCTCAGCGGACCAAAATCCATCGCATCTTTGAGGACCTCATTTGCCACTTTGGCTTCTGCGGTTTGGCTGACTCGGCGTAGCACGTTTCGCACTCGTGCTTGGAATTCTAATACGCTAAATGGCTTAGTGATGTAGTCATCAACACCCGCTTCTAAACCGTCAACCTTGTCCATTTCACCGTCTCTGGCTGTCAGCATGAGCACTGGGCTCCAATCTTGTTGCTGACGCAAATAATGGCAGATGTCTAGGCCATCGCCGTCTGGTAAACCTCGGTCAAGGATCAATAAATCAAAGGGTTGTTGCTGGTATTGCGTTTTAGCATCGGCGACATTTGTCGCTCGCGACACTTGGTGTCCTTGAAACTTGAGATGCATCTGAACCAGTTCTGCCAAATCATCGTCATCTTCCACCAACAAGATGTTCGCGACTAAATTGATTGCCTGTTGTTCCATGGTCCTTTCCTTGCCTTCGAGTATCCTCACTTTGCACATGACCGGAACAAATTAGAAATTCTTTCAAAAAAGGTTCCGATGACGCCATGAGGGATAAAGCGCTCGGCTACAAGCGCTTTGGAAAGGAGACGTCATCGGAGCCTGTGTTACTCGACTCGAGTGATGGTGACTTTCGCACCTGGGTTCAAGAAACGATGGTTCGCAGAAAGCGCTGAGTTTGCTAATCCGTCATCTTGGCTAACGACCCCCGCATGGAATGCAACAACATCACTGCTGTCATTACGAGCGGCATTGAAGCCCTCACCACCACCTGCTGGGCCCGGGATGGTTGCGGCAAGTTCATCGTTTAGCTCTGTACCGGAATCCCAAACGTTCATGCTCATTTCGTAGCTTTCACCTACTGCGAGCGATTTGAGCGATAGCCCCGTTTCGCCAACAAAGGCATCGTTGGTATTCACGAACATAGACGCCACAGACAAGTAACCGTAACGACTAGGGTCAACCGTGATGGTGACTTCGTCCGATGCGCCCGGCAACACCAATCCATTACCCGAAATGCCTTGGTAAACACTGTCATTGCTGTTCATCAATTCAATTAACTCTGCGTTACTACCGCCTTCGGCAAGATGCTCAAGTTCAACAGATGCCACTTGGCCAATTTCAAACAGTTGGTAGTCACCATTGTGAGTGAGTACCGCTAGCGGAGACATAGGTTGATTCGCAGTCAAGTTCGCCACGTTGACGGTGTAACGGTACGATTTCACTACGTCGTTATCATCATCGCTTGGACAACCGGCGAGCAAGCCGACTGAAGCTGCTACTAGTAAGATTCTGTATTTCATACATCCCCCTTACTTCACAACGATTGTGATGGTTGCAACTGGGTTTAACCAACGATGGCTGCTGCTGTCTAGGTCACTGATGCCGCCAGTTGGGTCGCTATCACCAAGGTTACCCGGATGCACGTGAACTTTGTCGTTAGTTACCGTTGCTTCAACGCCTGTGCCGCCAGTACCAAAGGTAATGAAAGGTGGGTTTGGCATGCTAGACGCAAGCTCATCGTTCGCTTCTGTACCAGCATCGTAACTTCTTAGCGTTGCTCGGTATGTACCCGCTTCCGTTGGAATCTTCCAACTATCTAGACCGACAAAACCGTCATTGGTTGGCAGCAACATCGCGCTCAGAGAAAGATATCCGTGGTCGCCACTGTCTAAGGTGAAGGTGGTTGCAACACCCGGATTCAAAATGCCACCAGCAGGGTTCTCAACCACCGCACCACCAGCGTTACCAATCACGCTAGCAAGACCAGAGATATCACCGCCTTCTGCCATAGCTTCTAGTTCTGGCGTTGCTGCTTGACCCGTTCTGAACATTTGAAGATCAGAACCATGTGCAGCGACAATAAGTGGCGTAAAGTAGATGCCTTTGGTTGCGTTTGTCACGGTGATTTCCAATTCCGCCGCGTTCACTGATGTAGAACCTAGTGCCATAGCGACTGAAGTCATGACGAGTCCGAGTTGGGTACGTTTTTTCATTGTGATTCCATCCTTTAATGAGGGTTGAACTACCCAAGCCCATGTGTACGGCTTTACTTCTTTGTTCGTGACTTGAGTAGGTTAAGCATTACGTTTCGAACGTTTTGCGTTCTTGCCTCTAAGAATGACGAGCAAATCTATCAGCAACTTCATCGAATTCTCATAAAATTCTCACAAGTTCTGTTCGAATTCTGTCAGCAGCACTTTTTTATTTATACTCAAGTAACCTCGAGATGCTTGGTTCAGCGAGGATGACTTGGTTTGAAGGCGAGGCAACAATTTGAAAATCTAGTGGTTCTAAATCGAAAATTGTTAACGAAGCATGCGAACCAAGGCAACTCGCCCTTCGGGAGCGTGCCACTGAAGCAATTTCTTCGTCAAACAACTTGGAAAGAGCTCGCTATTCCGCTTCGTTGTTTTCCTTGAACTTGAATCAGTGACAACGCTCTGAACCATGTATCTTGAAGTCACTTGAGTATATTCAGATATTTACACTTCGCGCTCTCCCCTCCTACAATGCGGTATTCCCTGTTTAAATCACGATTCTCACCATGATTCATAACGTTCTGTCTGCCTACTATGGCGAAATCTACGGCATCGCTTTTTTCAACCACTACTTGAGCCATTACACCCAAAGTGAACAACAAACACTGTGGCAAACCTTGATTGAAGTGGAAGAGCTAACCGCAGAAAAGCTCAAACCTGTACTGCTAACACATGGCATGGATATCGAAAGTCGACACCAAGAGATGCTGGATAAAGGCTTGGCAGATGCAACTAAGTGGATTGGTTTACCATGGCAAGAGTTGGTGGCGACTCTTTTGAAGTGGGTAGAACCTTATGAGGTTAAGTATCGAGAGTGGCATGAAGAAGTGAAAGCTTCACAGCAGTATTCAATCGCTGAGCGAGAAGCTATCGAGTTAATTGCAGACCATGAAACGGCCATTTATCACTGTTGGCAGCAATACCATACTGGTGAATCTGGCTTGCCTGCACTCAATGCATTTTTGGCAAAATATCGTTAAAGCGAGACGGTGACACTTGAACCTCGTGAAACCGTACCAGACAATATCGTTATTCCGCTGCGCAGAACTGAACAATTATGGTTAATCCAAAACTCATTGCCCTACTTCCTGATCTTGCTTCGTTTATCTTGGTGGTAAACGAAGGCAGTTTTACCGCTGCTGCTAAACAACTCGGCGTAACGCCATCGGCTTTAAGTAAGTTGATCACACGGTTGGAACAAGCCCTCTCGGTCAAACTGTTTGAGCGCACAACTCGTAAGTTGATCATCACTCAAGCAGGGCAAAAGGTTTACGACCAAAGCATCGCAATGGTGAATGCCGCGCAGCAAGCCGTTGAGCTATCTGCGGAAGATCATGCTGAGCCAACAGGCGCACTCACAGTAGCAGCCCCTGAAGCATTTCTTAATTCGGTGCTTCAACCGTTTGTGTTGCCATTCCTAGAACGTTATCCAAACATTCAGCTTAAGCTGCGTGCAGCAGATGGTGAGATTGATCTGTTCCGCCAAGGTATTGATGTTGCCTTTAAGCTCACCGACAAACCCGATGAGAATCTAGTGCTCAAAGAGATCAGCAAGACCAATCTCGTTTTATGTGCCTCTCCAGATTACCTAGCCAAACATGGTATGCCTGAGCACCCAACCGAGCTTGAGCAACACGACTGCATTTATCTTGCCGAGAACGACAAAGACAACATCTGGTCATTCTTTAAAGAAGAAGCGTTCCACTCCATTGCCGTGAGTGGACGCTACGCCGTCAACCATTCTCAAATGCGCTTGAACGGGGTTAAGTCTGGCTTGGGAATTGGGATCTTCCATGACTTCGTGATCAAAGACGCGTTAGAGCAAGGAGAAGTGGTAGAGGTTCTGCCGGATTGGATGATCAAGAGTAACTACCATGGCGCTATCGCGATGCAGTATGCGCAAACCAAATACATGCCCGCTCGTCTGCGTGTGTTTATCGACTTCGTTAAGGAGCATTTAGTCTCCGAGGATACTAACCATGCTTGAAGAGGCTAACCATGTTTAATGCCATTCATCACGTCGCGATCATTTGCAGCGATTACCCAAAGTCAAAACGCTTTTACACTGAAGTGTTAGGACTGAAAGTCATTGCCGAAAACTATCGTGAAGCCAGAGACTCCTACAAGCTTGACCTCGCTTTACCTGACGGCAGTCAAGTTGAGCTGTTTAGCTTTCCGGGCGCCCCTGAGAGACCGAGCTTTCCCGAAGCGCAAGGCCTGCGACATCTCGCTTTTTTGGTTGATGATGTTGAGCAAGTCAAAGCCTACCTAGAATCGAATGACGTTGAAGTTGAGCCAATTCGTATTGACGAATTTACAGGCAAAGCCTTTACCTTCTTCCAAGACCCAGATGGCTTGCCACTGGAGATTTACCAGAAATAAAAAGAGCCAGCACTTCGACTTCGCAGGCTCTTTTATTATTCCATTCTTTGTCTGTTACTAATTCAACGCCGTTTTCAGTTTCTCAACGCGGTTGAACAACAGCCAATCCAGTGCGAGAACCGTAACAATTGCCAAACCGCCCATCGGAAACGCCAGACACAATATCACCAACGTTACTAAGCCAAGCTTCCAAATACCGTCTTGCTGAAACTTAGGTGGTGCGCCCAATGCGGCACTGCGACTTGGTCTACGAATCCACCACATCACCACACCTGTGATTGAGATTAAGATGAACGCCAAACAGAACACTACGTTGAGCACTTTGTTCAATATACTCACATCACCTTGATGCAATGACACACCTGCCGCCATGAACTTGGCAAATACGCTGTAATCTTGCCACGTTACATCCACCAACAAGCGACCGGAATATTGGTCAAAGTGGCTGGTGCGATCTTGTCTTGGGTCGGAGATATCGCCACCCATGGAGTTAGCTGCAACGGTGTAAACGCCCTTCTCAGAGCGTGGCAAAAACAGCTTATAACCAGTGAAGCCCATCATTTCAGCCTTGAGGATGATATCATCAATGGAGAGCGCATCATGGCTGCCTGCGTATGCCATATCTTCCTTCATATTGGCATGATCATGAGCGGGTTTGTCTTTCGATTCAGGCACAGCAGCAAGCTCTAAGTTCCATGGCATCTCTTCTGAAGCGCCATGGTTGAGATCTTTGTGTGTCAGTGTGGATTCCGGTTTCTCACCCCATGTGTAATAGGTTGGGAAGGTATTCCAAGCTTGCACCATTTTCGCCCCCCAGATCCCTGCCCACGACAAACCTGAAATCAAAAAGAACAACAGAACAATCGACAGCACACCACCTAAATTCGCATGCAGGTCACGCATCAAAATCCGAGGACCGTTGTTAAGGCGAATTTTCAAAAAGCCGGCGCGACTGGCGTTGTCTCTAGGTAACCAAAGGTACAAACCAGATACCAACAGCAAAATCCCCAGACTTGCGGCGATTTCAATTAAACGGTCGCCTAGGTCGCCAATGAGCAGCGTACCGTGAATACTATTCATCAGTTCATAGATGCTATCACCACGATTAATGGTGCCTTGTACGTCTCCTGTGTAAGGATTTACTGCAACAATCAGCGAGCTGCCTTCTTGGTTTTGAAGCGAGAATCGGTTGGCGATATCGGCCGTTTTAGCAGGTACAAATTGAGTGACATTAAAATCGGGATACGCCTGCTTTACGGTTTCCAATTGTGCAGAGACAGGAATCATGTGCTCTTGTGGTGAAACTTGTAATGTCGCTTCGTATCGAGCCAGTTCGATTTCATCATCAAACAACATCACCAACCCCGTGAGGGAAAGCATGAGCATAAATGGAATGACGAACAAACCTGCGTAAAAGTGCCATCGCCACGTCATAAAGTAGATGGATTTTGCGCGTGAGGCTTCCTTGAGTTGAGGCTTTGCCGAGTTTCTCAACATGTGTATTTTCCTTTTTTCATTGTTGAACACCCAAATTCAGTCAAACGCATCCTGCACATACACATTTGTATGCGGCGCTAATTGACTTAGATTCGGGAGTACTACTGCTCGAAGTGGCAGTGTTGTTGGCTTTATTTACTTGTAATTGTTTTTGTTATGAGAAAAGGGAAACTGGCGGCGCTCGAGGAACTGGTGTTTCAAATCGCACACTTAGAGCCAAATAAGCGTAGCTGTCAGAAGTCACCAAGCTCTGTCTTGAAAGTATCGGTGTCGTTGGAAGTGTATCGTGATGAAAAGTCGAGAAGTGGCTAAACGGACAAGGCTTGCCTTTGTGGCTGACCGAATTGTCGCCCTCTTCTATTTGGACCAACTCAAATCCGTTAAGCGTACATAGCGTCGCCCACACGCCCATGCTGTTACCATGAGCATTGATAACAGGCATCAGTGTCACTAGCACCCAACTGAGAGCACTAGCAAATAACATCGAGCGGTAAAAAGGAATTAATCTACGCATAACGGTGACTTAACAAATTTCACACAGCGTAACCAATTTTGAGTGATAGCTCAAAAACAGGATCAATAAGTGCTTGCTACCTCACAGGTTTTCTTGAATGCATCGATTGACAGTCGCAAAAAAGCCCGCCGAAATGGCAGGCTGATAATGTGTTCATTCATTACTTAGAGATAACGCGTAATCCACTGCCACGAGCAAATGCTCCGCTCAGTATATAATTAGCCAAACAACTTGCTCCAAATGCTTGGATTGCGCTTGTCGTGGTACTCTTCACGAAGACTATCGATTTCACGCAGTTGAGCTTTTGCTTCTTGTAGCTTGCCCGCATCAAGATCCGCTTCAATCTTATCTAGCGTTACCGTCAGCTTGTTAAAGCCTTCTAAGTAAGTATCAAACTTCTCTGGTGGGTAATTACCACGCTTAGATTGTTCAACAATCGCTTGCAAGCTATCAATCGCAGATTTCATGGTTTCGACATCAGATGCTTCTGCCGCCTGTTTGAATTCCATCTTCATCTGTTTCATGTTTTGTTTTAAATCAACCGCTTCTGCCATTGCGTATGTTGAGCCAAACGCAATCGCACACCCTAGGACTAAAGGACGTAACATTTTTCACTTCTCCATTTATAGTGCCGAATTCTGTGTCGGCTTTATTCACCCAAATAACCTACGCCATAAAAGGCGAAAAACTAGCTTAGTTGAGTATTTCCGGGTCGCAGTGTAAAGCAATCTGGCGTCGGGTGCATACCTTAAATGTAATCAAGTTTATGCGTTGAGAATGCTGTCATATTCTGCAATTGGTTTACGGCCTCTCAAAGCTAAGAAAGACAAAAACTGCTGAGCGGTGTGAGTAATCACTTTCTTGCTATCAATACCCACTTTGTCCATTAACTCTCCAACCAAATCCAGATTACCAACATCGTGACAGAAGTGCGCGTCACTGCCCGTGGTGAAGAAAACACCGAGATCTTTCCCGATTTGTGCAATCTCGTGGCAACGGTCTACGCTGCCTACTCGGCTGTTGCCTTTCAGCGTGGTGTTATTAATTTCAATCGCGACATTGTGCTCTTTCGCGCACGCTAAAACGGTCTGAAAATCAAAGTCGAAATTTGGATTACCAAGATGACCGAGCGCATCAATACGACCACTCTGAATGACATTAACAAGTGCTTCCGTGTGAGTTTGCTTGTTTGCAGGACGAAAAACGGGTTCATGAAAACTCGCAATCACCCAATCTAAGTTGCGGTCCACACTCAGTGGAATATCAATGTCGCCTTCGGTATTCATAATGTTAGATTCAACGCCGCGAATAATCGCAACGCCTTCAAGAAAACGAGGCAGAATTTTCTGGTTAGAGAAGAACCAGTAATGAGGCGCACCCGGCATTAATTCTGCGTGATCGGTCGTGCAGAACATATCCAGCCCGTTCTCTTTTGCCAACTTTGCATTTTCAATCAAGGTACTGTACGCGTGACCACTGGCGTACGTATGTGTATGGGTATCAACTTTAAATTCCATCATCCACTCTCTTAGGTGCGCTATCTTGCGTGCTATTGTATACCTTCCGGCAACGCATCGTCAGCCCAAGATAAGCAAGAACCCTAAGCTTGCTCTTCACTAATGGCTTTTATCAAGGGTAAGGCTTTTTCCCATCCGTGATTAAACATGGAAACAAAGTCATTGTGAGTATGAATGATAACATTGAGTAGTAAACGATCGTTGTTGGTATCGATCTGGTAGATCTCTCGCGATCCGATCCACCTAGATGCTAGGTCAGCATCGAGTTGTTGACGATTATCCGGATTAAAAATGGCAACATGATGAAATTCAAGTTTTTGAAGCGGTAGCACCGTATCTATGATCGCCCTTGTCCCGCCCATATCTGGATCAAAAAAAGTGATGCCACCTCCTTCTTCCCAAGCTCCTTCAAATTGAGACTGCGGTGAAAAGGCTTGCGCCCAACGTTTATACAACTCAACATCGGTTAGCACTTCCCACACTCGTTGCGGTGTCGCCGAAATTTCGACGTAATAATTTAGCGTAAGCATGATTTCTCTCCTTGAACCTTTCTTGACGCTAGCCCATACTCAGGAAAAATCAAACCACACGACCAATTTATCTACCTGCCCCCTTCATTTTCCGACAGACTAAGAAGTTCTCGCTTGTAAACCGCCACTGCGATGCGCCGTAAAGCGAACCCAACATGTGTTCAGTATGATTGCGAGCACTATTAAACTCATCCCAACAATTTGACTTTGACTCATTCGGTCTTCAAAAAACAGGCTCTGCCAAACCGCAGTGAATAATAAGTTAGTAAAAATGAGTGGTGCAAGTTGAGAGCCACTGCTTGCCAGTTTATATGCTTTGGAGCGAAAAACTTGGGTGTTAATGATCATCAGAGACATCATACCGATCCACAGCACATTTGAAGAAATCTCAGGCGCCATAACACTCATATTAAGTAACGCGTCGAAGTCGTTAAACAAAGTTAGCGGCAACAGAAATACGGCAGCAAAACCAAACGCCCAAAAGTTGATTTCTAGCGGCGACATATTTGTTTTACTCACTTTATATAACGTAAGCTGAGAACCAGAATTGAAGAGTCCACCAGCCAAGCCGAGCAATAAATCCGCTCGCCATGTGATCTCACTTCCACCGCCCGCCAACATAACCACACCAGTGAACGCCATTGCTAAAGCCGCCAATGTTGAAACACGAATGCGCCCCCTCATGAACAGCTTTTCAACCAAGGGAATAAATAATGGGCCAGTAGCAAACAAAACGACCCCCTCAACGAGCGTTAACGTTTGTAATGACGCGATAAAGCAAAGTTGTGACAAACCGATACAAAGAGCACGCAATAAAATAGGCTTTAGCGTGCCCGCTTTAGGAAAGGTAAGGTTTTTCACACGAAGTAAGATAAGCAAGATAAGCGCAGGCACCAAAAAACGTAAGAAGCTAAATAGTGTGACGGAAAGTTCGCCTGACAACTGCTTTGCTAACAGTCCAGTAACAGATAAGCTTAACGTAGACATCAACATGAAAAGGATAGATTTATTTACAGCATTCATTCAATACTCCTTAATATATGGAGCATTTTAAAAGACATCACTTATCGTAAATAGCGAGTAATATTAACCATTGATGTAAGAAAAACTTACAGTTTAACTTATCTATCACCAGCTACGGTTTTTAAATTATGCGGAAACTAGTCCCCTTAAAGTCCATCTACGCATTTGTTGCAGTAGCTGAGTCTGGCAGCATGACAGAAGCAGCACAGATATTAAGTGTGAGCCACTCAGCCGTAAGTCAGGCAATTAAATCGCTGGAGAGTCAAGTCAACAAGCCTCTATTTGATCGCATAGGCAGACAAGTTCAACTCAACGCGGACGGTAAAAAGTATTACAGGAAGGTGGCACCCGCTTTAGAGCAAATTGTCGATGCAACGGAAGCACTCATCCAAGATCAGAACTTGCAGCGTGTTACGCTCAATATGGTGAATTCATTGGCTCTTCACTGGTGGATTCCTCGAATGTCAGATTTACAAGGGTTTGCTCCTCAATTAGACGTTCGTTTATCAAACCTGTCTGGCAGATTCAATTTAGAACAAGAAGGTATCGACGCGGCCTTGGTGCATGGAAATCCCGAAGAATGGCAGGATTACTACTGCGAAAAGCTCAGTGAAGATGAACTGGTTTTGGTGTGCAGTCCTGAATTGATAGCGAAGACCAAGGACTCAAACATCACTCAACTCTTAAAGCAGTATCCCATCATTGAAGTTACTAACGAACGAAGAAAAAATGACTGGAACGTGTGGCTGGACGCGACGGGTATCCAGCGACCTAAAAATAAAAAACCAATCACTTTTAACATGTCGATACAAGCCGTCCAGGCCACAACTCGTCGTTTGGGGTTATTGGTCACTCATCGCTTGTTTGTGAAGGATGACATCAAATATGGTCAGCTAATCGAGCTGGGTGAACCCGTCATTAATCCTCATCAACAGCTTTACTTTGTATGCCCGCCACACAAGCTAAAGCTTGAATCGTTTCATCTGTTGCGATCTTGGCTACAACAATCATTCAACTATTAGAAACTTTTGTTAAGCACATTCACTGAAAAACTAGTATAAAGTTAGAAGAGCACTTTTCATCCAAGGATGGTTTATGAAGCAGTATCAAATATGGCTAAGCGCACTCTGTTTTGCAGTATCTTTGAGTACGACCGCTGAAGTAGAAAATGATAACCGCCTTTCAGAACAAGGGATCTCCACGGCAATTATTGGGGGTCAGCAGGCTACCCAAAACCAACTTCCTTTTTTTGCACGTCTTATTCTACATAAAACTGGCGCTAATCAGTTTGCCAATATTTGTGGGGGAACCATTGTAAACGACCGCTTCATTTTAACTGCGGCTCACTGCGTAGAACCAAGCGTTTTTACTGACGGCTGGACAATCAACGACCTACGAGTGTTAGTCAAAAACCCTACGATGAATGACGTGTTTGTTGAAGAATTCAAAGATGTTCGCTCTATCACGATTCATCCTGATTATGTGCCTAGCGATTTATGGATTAATGACATCGCTGTCCTTGAATTGACTAGACCTATCACCGATAACGTCCAATCCATCACTTTACCGCAAGACTTTGGAGACTACAGCAGCAAGTCAGTTTATCAGATATTCGGTTTAGGTCAGACCTCAACCAATGATGAAAGCCCCCCTAACTATTTACGCTGGGCAGAAGTAAAACCCCTTACCGACACCCAATGCGCTTCGTTGGTAACAGGGTTTAACGCTCAGGAAAGTTTATGTGCGAATGGATTTCCTGAACGAAGCTACACTGGTATCTGTCGGGGTGACTCAGGCGGTCCTCTCACCTATCAAGACAATAATGGCATGTATCAGCAAATTGGCATTGTGAGCTACGGTTCTTCAGTTTGCGAATCCGCTGCGATTCCAAGTGTGTTTACCGAGATTTTGAACTATGCAACATGGATTGAGACCCAAACCAGCTCAGGTGTAAAAACCAGTTATAACGCCCTCTTAGCAAGTTCGGAAGATTATCATAGCGAAGGGGACTCTGGCTTTGAGCCTGTCGATACCAACACATCTGGCTTTGGTAACAACGGCAGCAGTGGCGGCGGTGCTCTCGGATCAGGGTTGATCATGCTTGGAGGCTGGTTTGGTTGGCTAAGACACCGCAGAAATTATTCGCGCTCCTAGTAGCGTCAACAAGACATCATAATATCTTGCGCTTAACGCGAGAGTTAATGATGTCTTCAATCATCTTTTGCTCTTTTTTCGCTTTTTCATAGTTCTGCTTAGTACGCCAACGATCAAGCACTTTTTCTAACCCTTGAACGCGTGCGTGCTTGTGTTCTAGCGTTTTCTGTACAGATGCACATTCCGCTTGCATAACGGCTTGCTCTTGCTCGTGGTGACGAAGCATTCTTTGTAGCATTTGGTCAACACGATTAAAGTTCATCAAAGCCGCGCTCGTCAGCGTCGGGCCGGTTCGGGTTGATTGTCCAGCGTGGCCTTTCAACGCCGACAACTGTTCCAATTGCATTGAAAGATGGGAGTGACGCTGACGCATGGCATCAAGTTGTTGACCCACACGGTCACGCTGTTTTTCTTCCATTTGCTGTAACTTGCCTACGGCTTTTAACTTGGATTTCATTTCAGCCTTGTCACTCCCATTTGATTAAGCACTTTGAAAAAGCTGCGCGAGCTCGGTCAAACTGGTTGGGTAATCTACAGACTCGTTGGCAGCTTGTTGTAGATATGCACGCAAATTTGGATACATAGCAACAGATTGATCTAACTCAGGATCTTGTCCTGGTTGATAACCCCCTAATGGCAGTAACTCTTTAACCTGAAGGTAGTTGGAGTACATTTGACGGAAGTTATTCGCAATCGTGCTGTGTGCGTCCTGCGTACAAGTATTCATACAACGGCTAATAGACGCGTTGATATCTATCGCGGGATAATGCCCTTGCTCAGCCAGTTGACGCGATAAAACGACATGCCCATCTAAGATGGCGCGCGCGGAATCCACGACAGGATCTTGTTGGTCGTCCCCTTCTGCCAATACGGTATAAATTGCCGTTAAGCTACCATGTTGATTTTCACTGTTACCCGCTCGCTCTAGGAGTTGAGGTAACACGCTGAAGACTGAGGGCGGATAACCACGAGAAGCTGGAGGCTCACCGAGCGAAAGAGCGATTTCGCGCTGTGCCATGGCGTATCGGGTTAGAGAGTCCATCAGAAGTAGAACGTCTTTGCCTTGGTCTCGGAAATACTCTGAAACGCGATGACAAAGTAGTGTCGCTCTTAACCTCATTAGCGGGGATTCATCAGCAGGAGCCGCGATAATGATCGCTTTCTTGCGCGCTTCTGGGGTTAAGTTTCTCTCGATAAACTCACGTACTTCTCTGCCTCGCTCACCGATAAGCCCGACCACAATTACATCGGCCTCCGTGTTTTTGGTGATCATCCCCATTAACACACTTTTACCGACGCCACTGCCAGCCATCAAACCAATACGTTGGCCTTTGCCTACCGTCAATAGTCCATTAATCGCTCGCACGCCTACGTTGAGTGGCGTATCAACTGGGCGTCGCTTCAGTGGGTTAATCGGTTTTGGTTCAAGTGAAACTCGATCACCCCCCTTAAGCGGTGCCCCGTCATCTAACGGCTCACCTAAACCATTCAGTACGCGTCCTAACCACTGAGAGCTTAGCTGCACGGTACTATCACCATCAAGAGGGATGACTTTTGCACCTGCAAACAGACCGCCTAAACGGCGGATAGGCATGAGGTAAGCAATAGTGTGTTCAAAGCCCACAACTTGCGCTTCGATCATATCGCCTTCCGCGGTTTCTACGAGACAACGCTGCTCAAGCTTAAACCGACACCCTACGGCTTGTAACATTAAGCCGTTTACTTTTATCAATCGCCCTGTTACGCGAGCAACAGGGATTGAATCGAGCGAAGCCAAGGCTTCGCTCAAACGCTCACTTAATAGTTCATGGCTTAGGGTATTACTCATGCTCAGACTCTACCTGTGGAATACTGACTTCATCCAAAAGGTGTTGCTTTACATTGTCCATACAGGCTTCCAAACGAGAGTCGCAGCTCGCATCCGCTTCTGCGTCATCAGTCACTAACTGACAGCCACCAATAGGAAGCTCCGTATTAGGGACCAGTTTCCAAGATTGCGGCAAATCAGCATTGATGTGAGTAATGCGCTCTAAATCTTGCGGATTTAAATGCACAGTTACTGTTTCCGCTTTACCAGGCATGGCAGACAATGTCTCGTCCACCAAAGCTAGGATCTGCTGAGGCATTAAAGTGAGCTCGGCACGAATCACTTGCTGAGCTACCTTTTGTACCAGTTCACAAATCATATGGCGTTGTTGCTGTTCTTTTTCATCTTGCCAACGAGAAAGGGCGTGAAAAAGTTCATTGACAGGCTTCGCCGCCTCCAAAAAGCCTTGCTTTCCAGACTGCTCACCGGAAACAAAGCCTTTTTGGAAACCTTCTTTTTGGCCTTCCAACAGACCTTGTTGCTTGCCCTGTTCGATACCTTGGCGTAAGCCTTCCTCATGTCCTTGTTGCAAACCTTGTTGAAAACCTTCTTCAAGTTGCTGTTGGATATCTATTTGAGGTTCTTGCCAGCCTTGGTTATCTAGCCCGAATTCGTCTTCGATAGTCTTAGGTTGCGCTAAAGGCGGAAAACGGTGTAAACGATACCCGCTCGGAGGCAATCGCATAGTACTTGATTTTGTCTCTAGCATGACCTTACTCCACCGTTGGCTCTTCATAGAGAAGCAGCTGAACTTCACCAGATTCATCCAGCTCACGTACCATTTGCATGATGTCTTGACGTGCTTTTTGAACTCGACTTAACGCAACAGCGCCGCGTGCGTCCATGTCATCTTCTAGCGCTTTTACCATACGTTGCGGCATTGAACGCTTAATAGCTTGTTGTAAGGTAATATCGGAACCTTTTAGCGCAACTGCCCACAACTCTAGCGGGATTTGCTGCACCAACATGTCCATAGTTTCTTCGCGTTGTCGGCCAAGAACCATAAAGTCGAACATGTTTTCTTCGATTGCATTAACAACATCTTCATCATGCAACTTCAGCATTTCCATCAATGAACCACGGTCACCTTCAAAGCGGTTAATGATATCTGCTGCTTGCTTAACACCTGATAACGGCGTGCTTTGACTTGCGGATACTTTTTCGATGCAACGCTCAACGAGTTCATGCAAATCAACGGCAACTTGATGATCGATATCTTGCAATTGAGCAATACGGAACAATATTTCGTCATGGTAATCTTGTGGCAAGTGCTTCAATACCGCTGAAGAGCTGTCCGCTGGCAAATACGCTAGAAAAATTGCTTGCATTTGTGGGTGCTCATTCACAATGAAACGAGCGAGAGTTTCTGCTTCCACCCACTGTAAGCGCTGCATGTTGTTGCGAATTTCATCGCCATATAAGGTATTTAATAACCCTTTTGCCAAATCGTTACCCAACGCTTTGCGCAATGTATTAGATAGGTATTCCTTAGAGGCTCCTCGAATACCGCTGTGCTCACGGAAATCTTCAAAGAAAGTTTGAATAACACCACGAGCAGAATCGCTCTTAATGCCATTTAACTTCGCCATTGCACGAGTCACACGCTGGGTTTCATCACGGCTAAAGTGTTGCAAAACCTTCGCTGCGGCATCCTCGCCCATGCCTAATAGCACGAGCGCGGTTTGTTCAACATAACTAAGCGTCTGCTTTGATAGAACTGTGTTCATTGATGTTTACCCATTGTTTCAGTATTTCGGCTACGCGCTCTGGCTCTTCATTAGCAATAAGCTGTAGGTGTTTCAATTGAATTTCTAATGGCGAACCTGCTGGTGGTAGCATGTCGCTGTTTACATCTAAACCTGAAGAGGCTGAGATGCCTTTTTCAGATAGGCGGCGATCAAGTACTTCTTCATGCTCGCGCTCTTCACGCGTTTGCAAGTTTTCGTAGTCAGGTTCTTCCTGAGGCTCAGCAAAATTTAGCTCAGGCACAGGTTTATCAACGCCAGTTAGGTGCATGATTAATGGACGCAGTACGAAGAAGATCATCGCCAAGCCTAACAAGCCACCAATAACGTAGCGTATTGGCTGCTGTACTGTAGGGTCTTGCCACCACGGCAGTGCAGGAGGAGCATCAATTTCAATTGGGGTGAAGTTGAAACTCATTAAACTTAAGCTGTCACCTCGTGTGGCAGAGATACCAACAGCATCCATGATCATGTTTGAGATTTGCTCTTTATCGGCTTCACTCCACGCCACACCATCTGGCGAAGCTTTCGAGTTCAACAAAACCGAGACACTAAGCTTTTCTATTTGGCCTTGTTGGTATTGAGTACGACGAACACTACTACCTACAGCATATTGACGATTCACTTCAGATCGCGCATTCGTGTTTTGGCTATCGTTCGTTTCCACTTCACCAGATCCTGTCACTGGCGGTTGGTTACTTAGAGAACCTGGAACACCCAACGCAATTTGATCAACCGAGTTGTTATGAATGGTGTGCTCATTACGCACAACCGGCGCGTTATCCAAAATTTCTTGTGTTTCTTCAACTTGGCTAAAGTCCAGATCGGCAGCGACTTGTACGCGGAAGTTACTCGGCCCCACAATCGGCGTAAGCATATCTGCTGCGCGTTGGATGATCTGTTTTTCAACACTCTTCTGGTATTCAAGATATTTCGCGTTTACTTTGCCGGCTTCCGCAGAAGCGACATCCGCACTAAGAAGACGGCCATACTGGTCAATGACAGAAACAAATTCTGGCTTCATTGCCGTGACACTACCGACCACTAGGTTAATGATCGCTTCGACTTGTTCAGGCTTTAAGTCTTCACCAGGTTTGAGCTCAAGCATGACAGATGCTGATGGATTCTCACTGTTTTGGCGGACGAATAGAGTTTGACGAGGTATTGCTAAATGAACACGCGCGTTCGCTACTGAGTTCAAAGACATGATAGTACGTACTAACTCACCTTCTAAACCATGACGATAACGCGCCGTTTCCATAAATTGGCTCGTACCAAGAGAGCTATCTTCCTTGAGCGAATCCAAACCTGTCGGCAGCTTAGCTTTAACACCTTTTGATGCAAGCAACATGCGTACCTTCGCAACCTCACCTTCTGGTACAAGAACTTGTCCATTTTGCTCTTGCATGCGGTAGCTTACGCCTTCGCTTTCTAATACCGACACAATTTCGCCGATATCAAAACGCTCTTGTTGGCTATAAAGCGGACGAAAGCTCTGCGAGGAACTCCATAGTGCAACCACAATAATCGCTGCAACAATCGCAGCTAACACCGCAGATAGCACTAAGTTTCTCTGACTGCTAGACCAGATTTGCTTCAGCTTCGTTGTCACATCGTCCATGCCATTGGCAGTAGAAAATGTCTGTGCTGTGCCGGTAGCCATAGCTGTGTTTCCGGCGACTTGGGGGGTTAGTTCTGACATGAATTACACCGGCATCTTCATAATATCTTCAAATGAGGTCACGACTTTGTTGCGCACTTGCATCAAAGCATTAAAGGACAAGCTGGCTTTTTGGCTCGCGACCATTGCACCAACTAGGTCATCACTTTTTCCTGTTTCTACGGCCGTCATTTTTTGACTAGCCACTGATTGATGTTGATTCACTGTATCCAACACATTTGTCATCGCTTGTGAGAACGATAAAGGTGCGTTTAGTGATTGTTGATCTAAAGGATTTGCACTCACGATAAACTCTGGCGGCTGCACTTGTGCCTGCATCGCCTGCATTTTTGACAACATAAGTTGCTCTGCCGAGACCGCATGAGTAGGTTGACTTGCCATCTATTTTTTCTCCTATTAGGCAGCCGAGCCTAGTGCCGACTGTAAATCAATACCATGTTCTCGCATTGCTGCGAGCTTGTAGCGTAGCGCTCGAGTAGAGACTCCAAGCGCGTTTGCGGTTTTCGTTCGGTTTCCACCAAACTGACGTAACTTTTCCAAAATAAACTGATATTCAGCTTGCTTCTTCGCTTCTACATGACCAAAGTTTGAAGTTGGCTCTGCTGTAGGAACTGACGCGACAAGCTCAATAGGCAGCATCAGGTCATGGGCTGTAATGTAATCACCATGACGCATGACCAAAGCGCGTTGAATGACATTTTCCAACTCACGAATATTGCCCGGCCAGTGATACTGACTCAGCGCACTAATCGCATCTTGGGATAGGTGACAGCGGCTGCTATCTTGATACTTTTCAATAAAGAATTGGCTAATCGGTAGAATGTCCTCTTTTCTTTCACGCAAAGGCGGCCAGTGCAGAGGCAGCACATCTAATCGATAATAAAGATCTTCACGGAACGTGCCTTTTTGAACTTCCTCACGTAAGTCTTTGTTGGTTGCCGCAATAACACGAATATCGAGCTGAACGGCTTTATGGCTACCAACACGTTCTACTTCACGCTCTTGAAGGACGCGCAACAATTTCGCTTGAACCGCAGGTGACATTTCACCAATCTCGTCAAGCAGAATCGTCCCGCCATTTGCTTCTTCAAACTTACCGCTTTGAGAATTTGTCGCTCCGGTGAACGCGCCTTTTACATGACCGAATAGCACAGCCTCTAACATTGACTCTGGAATGGCGGCACAGTTAACCGCCACAAATGGACCATTGATACGCGGAGAGTGCTCATGCACATATCGCGCCAGCACTTCTTTACCCGTTCCCGATTCACCTGTAATAAGCACACTCGCGTTAGTACATGCTGCACGATGCGCCAATTGCAGAACTTGTTTGCTTCTCCAAGACTCCGCAACAATGTTGGCCATTGGCTTACCTAACGCTTCAACACGTTTAAGCAGATTAACCAACTGATTAGATTCAAATGGGCGTAATAGATAATCAGTAGCGCCCGCTTTCATCGTCTCAGCAGCCAAGATGCCTTGCTCTTGGTCGACAATCGCAATAACAACACCCGAATTTCGCTGCTTTTGGTGACACGCGACAAACTCACGAACACACATATCCGGCAGCGTAGAGCTCACTAAAGTGATTTCTGCTCGCTCTTCAAGCAAAGCGCCTCGACCAGTACGAGTGTGTTTCGCGGTGTAACCTGCATTTTGCAACACATCCAATACTGGTTGAGCAAGAGCTTCATTTGGCTCAACCAACAAAATTTTCGTTTTCGTCATCATTGAACCTTAACTTTCGTTTGTTGATTTTGTGATTGTAGATCTGGGTAGTGTTTCGTAGCCGTATACTCGTTGTCCCTCACTAAACGCAGGGTGACACGTCGGTTTTTTGCTTGGCCATTAACCGAGTTATTGCTGGCAATTGGGTAACGCGAACCATGAGCTCGTGTTTCGATCATCGACTCGTCGACCCCAAGCTCAATCAAAGCGTTGGTGACTTGCTCTGCTCGAGTACGTGACACAGAAAGGTTCGTTAAACTTGAACCAACGTTATCGGTGTGACCGTCGATGAGGATTTTGGTCACTCGATCATCCACAGATACATAGCTATACAGCGCTTCTAGTGTTGCTTTCTGTCCACGACTTAACGTCTTCTGACCAAACTCAAATGAGAGCGCCATATCCCTTGCCTCTGAAAAAGACAATTTAGGCAATCGCGCGCGACACGCATTAAATGATTTCAATGCGTTTTGAATTTGAAGAGTAGGAATCACAATCTCTGAAACAGAGGAAGCATTACTTCCTTTAAGTGACAGCGTCACCCAACTACCCGAAGCAATTGAATCCATGAATTCTTCAGCGCCTTTATTAAAGATGAAACGCTGAGACGGCTTAGTAAATTCAAGGGAACCAAATTCTTTTCTATAAAGCTCATCACCCCAAGGAGCATTTTGAGTTGTTAAAGCAATCGTTTTCCATTTATTGTTTTCATATTCTATATCGGAAATAAAATAGAATTTATTATTAGGTTCCGCTAGGAAATAAAACTTCCCATAGTCTTTATTTGATTGCAACAAGTTGCATTTGAATTTATTTCCCTCATATGTCCATTTAGAGAGGTCCATAGGGATTGTTAAGACTTCTTCTGAATATGACACTTTTGAAAAAATAAAACTGATAACAATAATTGTGTTACAAATTATCAAACGGACATGATTCATGTATATCTTACATTCCCATGACTTAAACCGTTTAATTAAATATGCCACCAAGCCGAGAGAACTGGCATAGCTAATCATTTTAATTACCTATTCTGAATATTAAAATTGGTTACAAAACGCTCAAGAGAGCACGCTTAGCCTCCAACGGAAGCTTTAAGCATAAAAAACAGTATCTTATAATTTATTTATTTGAAGTTGTTGTTACGCCATAAAGGCAATTTAAAAAATCTATAACAACTAAAACGCTCAACATTGTTATTTTATTTATTAAGCGATTTATAAAGAAAACTAACTCTTTTTAAATTTCATTAAAAGATTATGACTATATGAACAAAGCAACATGTGAACTAAAGTCACAATCTTAGAGTTTGGAGCTAAAAGATCATTAAAATTTCTGTGTAGACTACACGCCATTAAGTTAAAACACTTTCGATTGTTAACGCACGGTAAAATATAAATGGAAAATAGAGTTAGCGAGCCTATTTCTGATAGTCAACTACTTGATGTAGAATTATTAGGCAAACCTATTCATATCATTCGTGAGAAGCTCGATAATTTAATTTCAGAATCTTGCTCAAACCTTACGACTGAATTACAAAATTGGCTCAGCACAGGAAAAGTGGAAGCTAGCTTAACCTCAGTAGACTTGCACCGCTTTACATCGGTTGAGATGGACAAAGAGCAAACGTCGACCTATCAACATCAGGAAGGCGGCATGGTATTCATCCATGGTAACCCTCACACGCTAATAAAGTTGGCTGATAGATTTTATGGTGCAAGTGCAGAGCGTTCAGCCGCTACTCTGACGGCCAGTGACTTACGTTTACAAGAGCGCATCAGTCGAATCATCATCGGTTGGCTTGCTCCTGGTGAAATGTGGGACACGGGTGAGTATGAGACCCCTAGAGGTATTGGCATTAACGTTCAATTAAACATTGCGTTTGACGATCATCAAGGCTCAATTCATCTCAAGCTAGATGGTCATCTTATTCAAACGCTAATCGAGCAGCTTGAACTGCAGCCTGATACCGATTTGTTTCAACCTTTCTGTCGTTCTTTAGAGACGACCCCCGTTCGACTGAACGTTGTTCTAAGTAAAAAGAAGATGCCTTTAAGTGATGTGGTTGGCTTACAACCCAACGATATTTTACCTATTGAGCTTCTTAACACGGTTCCAGTAAGCATTGGCAACCAATCTCTATTTACAGGTCGTATTGCCGAGCAAGACGGCCAACTTGTTTTGATCTTTAACCCTGATAAGGAACCGCAGCGATGAGCGAAGCGCTAGAAACTAATGCATTCGACGCAGAAGAACTGAACTTTGATGATTTTCAATTAGAAGACTTTGAAGCCGAAGATACGCTCCAACAAGAACCAGCCACTGCGGAACGTGACCTTAGCTTTTTCAAAAGCATTCCTGTCACAGTCACGCTGGAAGTTGCGAGTAAGGAGATCCCACTTGGGGACTTAATGAAAGCGGGTGAAGGCACGGTTATCGAGTTGGAAAAGCTCAATGGCGAGCCTTTAGACGTGAAAGTAAACGGTTCTCTTATGGGCCACGCTGAAGTTGTCGTTGTCAATGATAAGTATGGACTTCGTCTGATCGATGTACATGACTCTGCATTGAGTGGCGTTGGTCAATAATCTTAGGTAGGCATCACAATGAAAAATCTGAGCGCTTGGCACCGTTGGTTACCTCTTTTGGTATTGGTGTCACTTTTGTTTGCTTTCCCAACAATGGCGGCTGACAACGGCTTAACTATCTTGTCCGTTTCTGATGGCGACACACAACAAGAATACAGCGTTAAACTGCAAATTCTGTTGTTGATGACGGCGCTCAGTTTTCTTCCAGCATTTATTTTGATGGCGACGAGCTTTACTCGAATTGTCGTTGTCCTTGCGATTTTGCGCCAAGCTCTTGGTCTTCAACAAAGCCCACCTAACAGAGTGTTGGTCGGGATCGCTCTCGCATTGACGTTACTGATTATGCGCCCTGTCTGGAGCGATATTTATGAAAATGCGTTTCAGCCATACGACAACGGCGAAATCACGCTAATACAGGCTTTTTCTGTTGCAGAGAAACCAGTGAGAGAGTTCATGCTGGCACAGACGCACCAAAGCTCTCTTGAACAAATGTTACGTATTGCCAATGAGCCTCTCGACCAAAACGTTGAGGATATTTCATTTGCCGTTGTCTTGCCTGCATTTGTCATTAGTGAACTAAAAACCGCCTTCCAAATTGGTTTTATGCTTTTCATCCCGTTTTTGGTCATCGACTTGGTTGTCGCCAGTGTCCTGATGGCAATGGGTATGATGATGCTATCACCTTTAATTGTCTCACTTCCCTTTAAGTTGGTGGTATTTGTACTCGTGGATGGTTGGGCAATGACAGTTGGCACCTTATCTGCCAGCTTCGGTTAACTAGGAGCAGTTATGACCCCAGAACTAACCGTAACGTTATTTTCCGATGCAGTATGGCTGATCATTTTGATGGTTGCCGTATTGGTTGTTCCAGGCTTAATTGTCGGTTTGTGTATCGCCGTATTTCAGGCTGCCACACAAATCAACGAGCAAACACTCAGCTTTTTGCCACGTTTGCTCGTTACCTTATTAATGGTGATTTTTGCAGGTCACTGGATGCTCCGTAAGATCATGGAACTGTTTGATTTCTTGTTCCACAACATACCAGGGATGATTGGCTAATGGCCATCACATTTGCAGAGCTCTCGGCGATACTCGGTCAACTCTGGTGGCCGTTTTTTCGTGTGGGAGCCGTATTTATTTCAATGCCTTTCTTTGGTGATGCAATTATTCCTGTTTGGGTTCGTACTTTACTGGCCCTCTCGATCGTTGTCATTACTGGACCGTTAATGCCACCCATGCCACAAGTCGAATTATTCTCTATGACTTCCCTGTTCCTTGCTTTTGAGCAAGCTATTTGGGGGGTAATGTTTGGGTTAATTTTGCACATGCTCTTTAACGTTTTCACCATGCTTGGTCAGGTGATTTCTCTGCAAATGGGCTTAGGTATGGCGATGATGAATGATCCTATTAACGGGCTTTCTGTCGCCATTTTGGGACGCATATTTCTGATTTTCTCAACCTTGTTGTTTCTTGCGCTAGAAGGACACTTACTCGTCATAGATATCGTGATTCAAAGCTTTGTTGTTTGGCCAGTCGGATCTGGTATCACATCGCTTTCTCTGCAAGGTGTTGTCAATATTTTCGGTTGGATGTTTGCCTCTTCACTAGCTTTGGCTTTACCCGCTATTGTTTCCATGCTTCTAGCCAACATCAGTTTTGGTGTAATGAACCGAGCCGCACCATCACTTAATGTCTATGCGTTAGGTTTTCCTATGACGATGCTGCTGGGTCTATTCAGCGTATTAATCTCAGTTTCTGGTGTTCCTGGTCGCTACACGGCGCTCGTTCACGACACCATTAGACACTTGAGTAACTTTATGTTGGGGGGAGCATGAGCGATCAATCTTCTCAAGACAAAACTGAAAAAGCCTCACCGCAGAAGGTAAAGAAAGCCCGTCAGGAAGGACAAATTCCTCGCGCGAAAGAGTTTACTACTGCGGTTATATTTCTAGCGGTGGCGCTCTACTTTTACTCTCAGCTTAATAGTATTTGGGAAAGCATGTCGGGGATCTTTCGCTACAACATGATGCTGACGCGAGCCGACCTAGAAAATCCTAAACAACTTGTCGAGCAATTGGGACAAAGTTTAGCAGTCATCATCGACATGCTATTACCATTGTTTACCGTCATTATTATCGTGACCTGTGGTAGTAGCCTTGTGCTAGGCGGCTGGATGTTCCGTCCCGCGAACGTGATGCCAAAGCTCAGCAAAATTAATCCTTTGAGCGGGATAAAGCGCATTTTTTCGACCCGCTCAGTGGTTGAGCTCTTAAAGTCGACGTTCAAAGTAGCCGTGATCTTCGGCATCTTATATGGCTATTTAGACAACCACTTACAGCCATTACTTGGCATGCAAAACCTCCCACTCAGCCAAGGTTTTTCTCTAGTAATGTCAATTCTGTTTGAAGGCTTACTCTTAATGGGCTTCGCCTTGTTGTTATTTGGGGTTATCGACATTCCTTATCAGCGTTGGGAACACCTAAAAGAACTCCGCATGACGAAACAAGAATTGAAAGAGGAATTTAAAAATAATGAAGGTCGTCCGGAAGTAAAACAACGTATTCGTCAAATACAGCAACAGTTTGCGCGCCGTAAGATCGATAAAATGGTGCCGACGGCTGACGTGATCATCACAAACCCAACGCACTACGCAGTCGCACTGAAATACGAGCCTTCGCTTTCTGACGCGCCCTTTGTCGTCGCAAAAGGCGTAGACGAAACTGCTATGCACATTCAACGTATCGCCCGAGAAAACAAAGTGGAAATCATTAACTCCCCGCCACTTACCCGTTCGATTTATCACACGACGGCGATTGAACAAGCAATCCCAAGCCAACTGTACATCGCAGTGGCACATATTCTTACTTACGTTTTGCAATTGAAAGCCTTTCGTAAAGGTGAGGGAAAAGAGCCAATTCCTTTACCTCATTTTTCGATTCCAAAACATTTGCAGCACTGATTAACCCGCGTTTATCCAAGGACACGAAAGTATGCTTAACCGGTTAAAACAACTTCAAACATCAACCAAAGGCTACGTTGGCATTCCAATCGTCTTGCTAATGATATTAGCAATGGTGATTCTTCCTTTGCCTCCTCTGCTACTGGATGCGCTGTTTACCTTTAATATCGTCTTAGCAATCCTAGTATTGCTGGTCAGCACAACCGCAAAGCGACCATTAGATTTCTCTGTTTTTCCAACTATTTTGCTGGTCGCAACATTATTACGTCTCACATTGAACGTGGCTTCTACGCGAATTGTACTCCTAGAAGGACATAATGGTGGTGACGCAGCGGGTAAGGTCATTCAAGCATTCGGTGAAGTCGTCATTGGCGGTAACTACGTCGTTGGTATGGTGGTGTTCGTCATCTTGATGATCATCAACTTCGTCGTAATCACCAAAGGTGGTGAACGTATTTCTGAGGTTTCAGCCCGCTTTACGTTGGATGCTTTACCAGGCAAACAAATGGCAATTGATGCCGACTTAAACGCTGGCCTTATCGATCAGGAAACGGCTCGCTTACGCCGTAAAGAAGTCGCCAACGAAGCCGATTTTCATGGTTCGATGGATGGTGCATCAAAGTTTGTGCGTGGCGATGCCATCGCAGGTTTGTTGATTCTGTTTATCAATATCATTGGTGGTATTAGTATTGGTGTCTTCGAGCATGGACTCGCTGCGTCTGACGCCTTTAAAACTTATGCCCTACTCACAATCGGTGATGGTCTAGTTGCTCAAATTCCTTCACTACTATTGGCAACGGCTGCCGCGATTATCGTTACGCGAATTAATGATAGCGATAATGGCATGTCGGAAACCATGCAAAAGCAATTACTGGCAACTCCTGCAACGCTATTTACTGTCGCAGGTATTATGGCGGTAATCGGTATGGTACCGGGTATGCCACACCTAGCCTTTTTTGCGTTTGCTGGCGCATTAGCGTTCGCAGGGTGGCGTCAAACCAAGAAGCCAGTGCAAGACTCCCAGATTGAAGAGGTCGAAGCACTTTCACAAGCAATGCAAGACGATGATACACCGCTGACATGGGATGATATTCCTCACGTCCAAACATTATCACTTGCGCTTGGTTACCGACTCGTCCATCTAGTCAACAAAGAACAAGGGGCTCCTTTATCACAACGTATCCGCGGTGTGCGTCGAAACCTTTCTGAACAAGTTGGCTTTTTATTACCTGAAGTTCGTATTCGTGACAATCTGAGCCTCAAGCCAAACCAATACACAATTTCTCTAAATGGCGAAGTCATTGAGCAAGGTTTTATTGAACCAGAGCGTTTAATGGCGATAGCGGTTGGCGAAACTTACGGTGAGGTAGATGGCATTTTGGGTAGCGATCCTGCTTATCAGTTGCCAGCTGTGTGGATTGAGCATCAAGATAAAGCAAAAGCACTTAATATGGGTTACCAAGTTGTCGATGATGGCACTGTTATTGCCACTCATATTAGTAAAATCATGAAGACAAACCTTGCAGAATTGTTTACGCACGACGATGTGGAAGCAATAACCCAGCGTTTGACACAACAAGCCCCGAAACTAGCAGAAGCATTAGCAGCAGCACTTAATCCAGCGCAGCAGCTGAAAGTATATCGTCAGCTTTTATTGGACCAAGTGCCACTAAAAGATATTCGCACGATTGCCAACACAATGTTGGAATCCGCGGAAAATACAAAGGACCCGATCCTACTTGCATCTGATGTGCGCTGTGCACTAAAGCGTACGCTTGTTAACTTAATTGCAGGACAAAAGAACGAGTTAAATGTCTACGCACTGTCTGATGAGTTAGAACAAATGCTACTAACTTCACTGCAACAAGCACAATCTTCTGGTACGGTAACACTAGATAGCTTCCCAATTGAGCCAAACATTCTTGGTCAGTTCCAACAAAACTTGCCATTGATCAGACAACAGCTTAAGCAACAGGGGCTACCTCCGATCCTTCTCGTTATGCCACAGCTGCGCCCTCTTCTAGCGCGTTACGCTCGTACATTTACACAAGGGCTGGCAGTATTGTCTTACAACGAAATCCCAGAAAACAAACAAATCAATGTGGTAGGAAACCTTGGTTAATCTTATTTCAACACATGCGATGTACGAACATTTGGTTGGTCTCGCAGTACAACATATCGTCACGGATGACGATCAATTAGTCTTTGATGCTTTAAAACACAATGATGTCCAACACGCATGCCAAGCAATTAGGGAAGCTCAATCAGGAGAAGTAGAATTCCAACACCTGACGTTGAGATTTGGTATGCGTGGAGAACAAAGTGTCTATCAATTCAAACTCTCTGAACAAATGCAGTACTGCCTGGATTTGTTCAGTCTTTACCTTGCACTAAGACAAACACAATTTCAGTTAGAAGCCTTTCATCACGACTTGATTAGTAATGTTGTCGTGCCGATTCGCGTGGATGCATTACTGTGGGAGCCTGGGGTTTATTTCCTCGAACAGACGATTCAATTCCACTCTTCTGCTTTTCAACATGTGATTCCTTCTCTTCAAGCTGATGAAACGTTATGTGATCGTGATAAAGTCGCCACACTCACCAAAAAGTTAAAAGAGAATGCATATTCACTTTGGTTTGAAGTCGCAACATCGCAAGTGAACTTCGAGCGCGTCGCAGACTTTAGTCCCGATATGATCAAATTGTCAGTCACACTAGAAGATAAAGAAGAAAGACACGCTTTCCTACCTATTGCTAAGTTCTTAAGAAAGCATAAATATACTTGGGTTGCCGGACGTGTAGCGAGTCAAACGGAACTTAACCGGTATCGTTTATTGGGTGCCAGTTATTATTTTGGTTATTTCAGCGATATCCCAACCTCTCTCTCCTTTCAATCTTTTGATGAGGAATAGTTGAAACTCAACCATTTATATTTAAAACAGCACGATTTATTCGTGCTGTTTTTTATTTATAACGGATAACCACAAGATCATTGGGCAATAGTTTCTTTAACTTAACTAAAAAATTTAGGCTTATATGATGATTTTCCCGGTTTTCATGGAATACAAATCACTAAAAATCATCAATTTTTATCTTTTTTAGAAATTTTTTAATTTTCAAATTAATCATTAAAGCCGACCGACCGCCTCTAGTTAGTGACAAGGGAATATCCCGAGGCCTGAAAGATATAGTGACTAACTAAGGAGACTAAGATGGCTTTATCAATGCACACTAACTACGCTTCGCTTGTAACTCAAAACACAATGAACACAACAAGCGGACTTCTAAACACAGCAATGGAACGTCTAAGCACAGGCTACCGTGTGAACTCAGCTGCTGATGACGCTGCTGGTCTTCAAATTGCTAACCGTCTAGAAGCGCAAACACGCGGCATGTCAGTAGCAATGCGTAACGCACAAGACGGCATCTCTATGATGCAAACTGCTGAAGGTGCGATGGATGAAATGACAAACATCGTTTACCGTATGAACGACCTTGCTACACAATCGTTGAACGGTTCAAACAGTGCAACAGACCGTGCGTCTCTTAACAAAGAGTTCACACAGCTTACTGCAGAACTAAACAACATCGTAGACAACACTAAGTTCGGTGGTCAAAACCTTCTTAAAGGCGGCGGCTTCGGTGCAGGTGACGTAACATTCCAAATCGGTGCATCTTCTGCTGAAACATTGACTGTAAGCGCAAGCGCAGGTATCGGTGAAATCACTACTATCCTTGCTGATGCAGCAATTACAGATGGTATCGATGACGCGACTAAAGCAAAAGCAGCACTAGACAAAATCAGCGGCGCTGACGGTCTAGTAGAAAAAATTGGTAGCTCTCGTGCAGACTTCGGTGCGAACATCAACCGTCTTGAGCACACTATGGCTAACCTTGGTAACATGGTAGAAAACGTTACAGCATCTAAAGGTCGTATCATGGATACAGACTTTGCAGTAGAGTCTTCAAACATGACTAAGAACCAAATGTTGATGCAAGCAGGTACAACAGTTCTGTCTCAAACTAACCAGCTTCCAAGCATGGCAATGTCACTACTACGCTAATTACTTAGTTAATAGTGCGCTTAATTTAAATCGTCTTAATTATAAAGCCTTCCTATGGAAGGCTTTATTTTTATCTACGAATATAAATAGAGCTCGTATTATCTTTGTGAGATTCAGGCACTCTGAATCCGAACTTCAACATAATATTGAATAAAACCTTATTAAACAGTTCTAATTCTATCGTCTCTAATTTACTTCCTATTTTACTATCTCTAAGTTCAGGAAAATTGAACTTAGCTTCCTTTAAGATACTAGCTATCTCATCAGAATTGATGCTCTGTTTACTTAATAGTTTTTTGTTAATGAACTCTTCATATGCACGAGCACATTTCATCAATCGTAACGCAAATTCATTCATAACTGACATTCTTTGAAACGTAAAAAATTTAATTTTTAGTGAGAACACTTGCACATCGCACTATCAAAAATAATATCAGAACGCAATTAATGCACTCTGTAAGAATTATCTGAATCAAGCTGAAGTAAAGGCTGAATATAACGTCTAATTAAAACATCTCTCCTAATTAGAACCGTCAATACAATTAAATATTTTCTTTGTTTAGGTCGCCTTTTCTTATAAGGAAATTACTTTTTCCATGGAGGAAGGCGGAACAAACAAGGTGGAAACACCACTTCCTCCCAAGAAAACAAAATAGCTTTAAGCCTTTGTTTTAATTGAATTTAATATACGGCACGCATCTTGCCACTGATAATTAAACTAAGGCGTAGCATTCAAAGTATTCAAGCCAATAAGAGATGAGAGGAGCACACCTCATGAGTTCTTTAGACCCAGTAAAAATGGCAACCCAATTCGCACAATTGGACACAAACCCATTCAAAAACCGTTACCAAGCGCAAGCTAATGTGTACCAGTCACAACTGTCAGCTTTTAATAAAGTTGAAAGCGCACTACGTGATTTTCGTACTGCAATGAAAGAGATGAATAACAGCACAAACAGCATCATCAAAAACAGTGCGACACTCTCTCAAGAAGGTAACTTTACTGCAAACGCGGATGCTAAAGCGCTAACGGGTAACTATCAGATTTTTGTAGAAAAAGTGGCAACGGCGCATCAAGTATCTACAGGAATGCCTGCAGACCTTGAGGCGACGACAGAAGTACCAACAACTGGATCTTTAGAATTCACCATCAACGGTGAAACAATGACTCTAGACTTGTCCTCCGTTGATGTTAATGGTGACGGCACTGCAACGATCAGTGATTTAGCCAGTGCGATTAACAATCACACGGATAACCCTGGCGTTAACGCCACTCTAGTTCGCTCGAATGGTCAAACACACTTTATGCTATCGAGCACTGAGACTGGTGTCGAAAATAAGATCAACGTATCTGCAACGGGTACTGGCCAAGCGTGGTTTGAAGACGCCTTCACCAACCTCAAGCAAATTAACGCTCCGCAAGATGCGGTTATGTGGCTAGGTGCAAAAGACTCAGGCCTGAAACTAACCAACGCAAGTAATACTTTTGAAGGTGTCATCGACGGTGTTGACATTACCGTATCTAAACCGCAAGCCGCGGGAGATTCGCCAATCGGTTTAAAAATCGGAGCTGATAGCGAAGGCACTAAAGAACAACTAGATAAGTTTGTGGAAACCTACAATGCCCTTGTTTCGACTATCGATCAGTACACCCAAATTGGCGGTGAAGATCAGAAACGCGGCGTGCTCGCTAGCGACTCGACATTGCGTTCTATTGAGAGTCAGTTAACGGGGTTAATCCGAGGTGAACACAATGGTATGCGCCTAAGCGAAATCGGCGTGAGCCTAGACCGCAACGGTAAAATGAAAGTTGATCAAGAAAAGTTCAAAGAAGCTCAACAAACAAATAGCGCAGGCTTAGAGGCGTTGTTTAATGGGGATGACGCTTTGCTAGATTCTCTTGACGCGATGGTAGAGCCTTTCTTGAAGTTCTCATCAGGTACCTTCAGCACGCGTAAAGACGCAATACAGTCAAGCTTAGACCGAATCAAAGATAAACAAACCAATTTAGAGCGTAAGTACGAAATGTCGTACAACCGCTATCTCAAACAATTCACTCAAATGAATTCAATTATGACCCAAATGAACCAAACCATGTCCATGTTTAATGCTCAAAAATAAGACATTTGGTTCCAAATTTAGGAGAAATATTCATGCTTATGGATTCTGGTTACGATTCGTACCAACAAGTCGATCTCGACGCTCAAGCGGCAGCAGCAAATCCACACCAATTGGTCATCATGTTAATCGATGGCCTACTCGATGAAGTTGAACGTATTCGCGGCCACCTAGCCGCAAATCGTTTGGCCGAGAAAGGGAATGGAATCAACAAATGCATGAACATCTTGATTGGACTAACAAGTGCTTTAGATGATGAAAACGGCGGTGAAATTGCGGAAAACCTACGCCAGCTGTATGACTTCTGCCAAGTCGAACTTTATTACGCTAGCGTGCAAAACGATGCAAATCGCTTGGTTAACGTTGAGCGTGTAATGGGTAACATTCGTGAAGGTTGGATGAATTTTGGACAACAAGCATAAAGTATCGCCAGAGCGATTCCGTCATTTATCTCAGCTCATCCAGTTCGCCGCAAAAACGGCCGATTGGCATGCGCTCAAGCGGTACGACTTGCAGTTGCGAGAGCTTTTGATCAGTCACAAGCCTTTTTTGAAAGATCCTAAGCTTGCCCCTGAAATCCAGCGAGCGAAAACAGTGCACGCTAATGCCTTCGCAGTATTAGAGAAGTCGACCAACGAGTTGAAAAAAGAGATGAACATGGTCAATGACCATCAAGAACGCGCTATGGCCTATCAATTAGCAATGACCATGGAGCTAACTCAATGATCATACCTTCTTCAACTCAGCACTCGGGTAATTCGCCAGCTAACAATGAGGGTCACATCAAGCAAGCGAACTCGGTACACGGCTTTTCTCATGGTTTTAAATCAGGGAACAAGCAGAATGGTGAGCAAGACTTTAACTCTGCGTCAGCGGTACCGAGTTTTCACCTTACGGCCTCTACTTTGAACAGCGCAAACAAAGTACAAAGTCATGGTTTTGATACTGATGACCGCTCAGCTTCAGATCCGGATGCCAACTTGACCAGTACACTAGGGTTAACAGAATCGACTGATCTTGCAGCGCAAGCTCAAGCTTTAACCCAGGGTATGATTACCATGGCAGAGAAGCAGGCTGAGAAACTAGGAAAAGCGTCATCTTTAATGACTGCGAGCGAAGTTAAGTCTGTTACTCAAGATTCGTCTAACGCTATGTTAAACACATCATCAAAACAAGATGTGAAGCAAAGTCTGCCGACTTCATCGAGTTCGCGTTTGCCTATCTCCGGTGCTGAGTTTCAAACTCTTTTGAATCAACCTGTTCAAGGGCAACCAACCGCCTCTCTACTTCAAGCACAAGCTCCTACAACACAACCTGCACATTCACCGGTTGCGACGAGTCATGTTCAAGCTCAAGGCTCTGAGTGGGCAGCGGTGCGTGTTGATACCACTGCCGGAAAGTGGGGGGAGCAAATGATGCAAGTATTACATGATCGCGTGACGCTCCAAGCTCAACAAAATGTACAAGAAGCAAAAATCCGCCTAGACCCACCAGACTTAGGGAAATTGGATTTACTTGTACGTGTTGAAGGTGACCGATTGAGTGTCCACATCAACGCCAATGCCGCAGCAACACGAGAAGCTTTAATGCAAGTTTCGGAACGATTGCGTACTGAGTTACAAGAGCAAAACTTCGTTCATGTCGATGTCAATGTTGGCTCTGATCAAAACCAAGGTCGAAATGACCCACATGCAAACGAAGAAGACGCCAATATTTTCGCCGCACGAGAATCTGGTGCATTCCAAACCACGACAACAACTAACTATTCAGAACACTGGCTAAGCACTCAAGCTTAGTGAATCTTCGAGGAAAAAGGTTATGACCAAACAACAAATGATCGCCCTGTTTATCGCCATGATCATCACCAGTGCCCTCGTTTCGGCCGTCACAATTATGGGCGGAATCTGGTACTTAAACAAACACGCTCAAGAGTCACCTGACTCTGGTTCACTGATCGAAGACTCTCCACTGTCTTTTTTGGTCACAGAACAACCGACAAGTAAAGGTCCTAGCTTCCATCCTTTGGACAAAGTCGTTTTGACCGTTAAAGGCAAGAAACAGACTCACTTTGTGATGCTAGAACTGGCAATTGAGACACGCCGCCCAGAGCGTATCAAAGAGATCGATGAATACATGCCTATGGTACAAAACTCTCTATTAAAACTGTTTAGCGACAAAACGTTTGATCAGTTACAGCAAGCGGGTGCCATCGATATTCTGCAAGACGAAGTGAAGCAAACGCTTCTACTCGCTTTTGCTAAAACAGACATCGTCCGAGAAATCGACGATGTTTTGTTGACTAAATATGTTGTGCAATAACGGAGCACAACCATGTTAGACATGAATGTACAAGACACTTACACCACAGAAGAGGAAGTGACAACACCGTCACGACCAATTGATGAAAACGCATTGCTACAACGTCATCAGGTCATGGTAAAACGCGTAGTTAACCAGCTGCGCGTTCATGCCACTTCTCACTGTAGTATTGAAGATATGCAGCAGATAGGCCTTATCGCTCTAGTCGAGGCTGGACGCCGATATGGCGATGTTGACGATCCTCACTTTCCTGCTTTCGCCGTTTGTCGAGTTCGGGGAGCTATTTTAGACGAATTACGCCGACTAGATTGGCGTTCACGTAAGACTCGTCAACAAGCCCACGAGCTCAACGACGTGACTCGAGATCTCACTCGAACGTTAGGTCGAATGCCAACGGATGCCGAAATCATCCAGGCTTTAGGGACGAATGAGCAAGATTATTACAACCGTCAAAATGCCGCTCTCGCAGGCGAGATGCAAAGCCTTGATCAACTGATGGAGAGCAGCGGTGATAGCTACATTGGCGGACAATACGATGGCATGGAACATGAACATATTCGTCGTAGTTTAGACAGTGCTTTGGGTAAGTTACCTAAGCGCGATCAACTGCTCCTGACTCTGTTCTATCAACATGAACTCAACTTACACGAAATAGCTCTGGTATTGGATCTGACACCACCTCGTATATGTCAGCTTCACAAACAAGCGCTGAAACAACTCAACCAATTAATGTCCTCTTAGGAGTCACAAGATGCAAAAGTTTTTTGGAGTGCTCACTATCCTGGTGTGCGTCTTCGGTGGATATATGTGGGCCGGTGGTAGCTTAGGTGCTATCTGGCAGCCAGCCGAATTCCTTATCATTATTGGCGCCGCTGCTGGTTCTTTGATCATCGGTAATCCGCCTCATGTACTAAAAGAAATGCGTCGCCAAGTGCCAGCGACCATTAAAGGTCCAACAGAAGAGCATGAGTACTACATGGAATTAATGGCACTACTCAACAACTTGCTAGAGACAGCGAGAAACCGCGGATACAAGTTTCTGGATTCTCATATTGAGGCTCCGGAGCAAAGCTCTATGTTCCTCGCTTACCCGACGATCGCCGAAGATCATCGCCTAATTTCTTTCATTACTGACAATTTACGTTTAATGGCAATGGGACAGATGTCGCCTCATGAATTAGAGGGACTGCTAGAGCAAGAAATCGAAGCAATACAGAACGAAATGCTTTTACCTTCACGCTCACTACAGCGTACAGCAGAAGCACTACCTGGCTTCGGTATTCTTGCAGCAGTTGGTGGCATCATTATCACCATGCAAGCTATTGATGGCTCAATCGCTATGATTGGTTATCACGTTGCGGCAGCTCTCGTTGGTACATTCATTGGTATTTTCGGTTGTTACTGTGGCTTAGATCCACTAAGTAACGCCATGGCTCAGCGAGTAAAACGTAATATGACTGCTTTTGAGTGCGTTCGTGCAACCTTGGTTGCCTACGTAGCGAAAAAGCCGACATTGCTCGCCATTGACGCTGGTCGTAAACATATTCAGCTAGACATCAAACCAACATTCAACCAAATGGAGAAGTGGTTAGCTGAACAGGAGGGATAATGCAAAAACAAGAGCATGTAGTGTTCAAACGTGCCAAAGTATACAGCCATGATGAGTCGTCTCATGGCGGCGCGTGGAAAGTCGCGTTTGCTGACTTCATGATCGCCCTAATGGCGCTGTTTCTTGTACTTTGGGTTATGCAGGTGGTAGACAAAGAAGAGCGTAAAGCGATTGTTGCCCACTTGCATAGTTCAAGCGTATTCGACAAGAGTTACGGCAACCCATTTGATACGTCACAAAGTATTTCTCCTATCGACTTGGCACAGGACTCTTCTGTGCCAAGTAAACACAACTCCAACCATGTGGTAAGCTCTTACTTCAAAGGTGATGGGGATGGACCAGAAATTGATTCTTTGATTCCTGGTAACTTCGATACTCAAGAGCAACTTGCCGCACTAGCGAAAGTAATTGAGCAAATGACTGCCCAAATTAATGCGCAGGGAAATGTAAACGTCACGGTGACACCACAAGGTTTGCGTATCGTCCTTCAAGATGATTACAAACAGCATATGTTCAGCCGTGGTGGTGCGGAACTTACTCCTTTTTTTGAAGATTTACTTCTCGCACTAGCACCTGTATTTCATCGTGTTAACAACCCTCTGATCATAAGCGGACACACAGATGCAATTCCATTTAAAAAGCGTTTTGGTCGTCAATCTAACTGGGCGTTATCAGCCTCTCGAGCAGACGTAGCAAGAAATACGTTAGTTGCAGGCGGTATGCCGGATGATAGAGTAATGCAGGTAACGGGTATGTCAGATAGAGCGCTGCTTAATCCTGATGAGCCAGATTCTAGCGAAAACCGTCGTATTGAGCTGTTTGTTTTAACGACTCCTGCCGCTAAAGTGCTTGAGACCCTTTTTGGCAACCACCAAGAAAGCGAACTGCAAAAAGCGAAAGATAAGGCTGAATTCAACCAACCAGTCATTCGTCAAGAAGTCATCAATTACTCCGGCGATACCGCCACCAGCGAAGTAAAAATTCAAGAATTATAATCTTAAAAGGTCACCACTCTGATGGTGACCTCTCTAACCAAAGCCTCTGTTACTGTGACTTTTTAGTTGAGTTCTATATGCACATAACATCATCCGAAAAAAGAAAAAGCGACTTACTGAAGAAAGCCTTTTTATGGCTCATTGTCTTCGATTACCTTTTATTGGCGTTTTTCTTAACTCAGCTATCAAGTATGACATTAAACAGCGGAACCATGATCAGCTTGTTACTTGTAGTTTATAACGTCTTACTTGTTTCGCTATGTTTTCAACGAACCAACAAGCAGGACTCTTACATTATCTACCCTGTTTTGTCCGCAACGTTATTAGCATTTGTCTGCTTTCTTTACTTCTTTTTTTTAATTTAGCTCCCCGACTCGACCATTGATTTTACTTTTACTGCTTTTTCGAAGTGGTCGAGCTGATGAGTCTGAATCCACCACGTAGCCGCTTCCATCAACAGCTCTGGGTCGTCATTTTTATTAGCGAAAAACGCATAAAATGAGAGACCAACCAATTCACCTTTACTCGCGATCTTTTTGTCACAGACCTCTATAATTTTGTCTCTCAGCGAAGCTCTCATTTCTAATCCCTTAACCTAGTACATACTCACTAACCATACGGTTGAAAGAAATCAAATCAAACGAGCCTTTAATTTCAAAACGCACTCTTCCCACCTCACTCATGAAGAACTCGATTTCACAATCCAAATCAAAAGTACCAGAGGTCTCGATAGAAAATGCATTGATCTTACTGTAAGGCAAAGAAGTGTAATCCACTTTTGAGCCGGTAATCCCTTGCACATTTGCCGCTATCACTCGCTTGTTCGTAAACACCACTTGGTCACGAACTGTTTTAAAAGCAGCGAAAATAGTCTCACCATCAATCAAGAACTTAAGGAAGTCTTCTCTGGCATTAGAAACGTCAATCGGCTTAAGCTTAAATACAGAGGAATTGTCGAAATCAATCATAATTAATCCTTTGAGTGGGCGTTAGAACGAATTATCAACGTATCAGATAGCACCACTTTTGCCTACTCGCAACGCACGTTTCTGCTTGATTCGCCCAACAACGAAGCGTCACTCACTTCCACCCTTGCATCCATTGCTCAGAGTCTTTTAGGTCTTGCCAGTTCATCTCTCGGTCGCGTTTACTCATGACTGCCTCGATGACACATCTCACAACGTTACCATCTTCATCTAGTTCCATTTCCGTCACGACAAAATGCTTCTCTTTGTTTTTAGGTGAAATTGCCGTCCATTTACTGTGCAATAGTTTCTTAGGGTGGATTCTGTTCATCGCATTGTACCAACTTAACTACCATGTTGATGTATACGACTGAATACCAAGAGAGAATCAGATTTTGTTTTTGCAAACCGACAAAAGATAAAACCGCAAAAGAGATCACTCCCTTTCGCGGCTCTAACTACAATCCGACTAGGTCTTCTGACCATTCAATCGAGGGTTTAAGTACTGACTTTGTAGCAACTGTAACCCTTTACCGACCAGAACAATCACTACCGCGCCAATCAGGACAGGCGTGAAGAGAAAACTCCATCCCTGCCCAGACGCCATGATCAAAATTGGATTTGCCCCCGCAGGTGGATGAGTGGTCTTCGTAATCAGCATCGCAGACACACCTAGCCCCGTCGCAATCGCGAGCGTGACCGGCGTGACATCAACATACTGGCTAAACGCAATACCGATAGAGGCCGTGATGAAGTGACCAATGATCACGTTTTTGGGTTGAGCAAGAGGGCTGCCTGGCACCCCAAACACCAGTACTGCGGTAGCACCAAATGGTGCCATCAGGAGTACAACCTCCGTCAGTGATACCTCAGCGTAGGACAATACGCCAATAGCCAACGTAGCGCCAAGCCCGGCAACCAACGATAAAATTAAATTATTCATAAACACCTCAAAGTAGACCGAATTGTCTACAAAATAAAATAGACAAATCTGTCTACCTTTGTCAATATGTGTTTATGGAACTTTTTGAGGACATAGTTATGAACAAAAAGAAACAGTTATTGATCGACACAGCTTTGTCACTGTTTTATAAACAAGGCATCAACTCTATTGGCATCAATGAAGTCCTCAATGTTTCCGGCGTGGCTAAACGCACGCTATATAACCATTTTGAGAGCAAAGAAGCGCTTATCATCGCCGCATTAGAACAACGCCACCAAGTATTTATGGAATGGTTGGAGGAAAAGCTTTCTTCAGCACAAACGTGCGCGGAGGTGATCGATCAGTTATTTACAGCACTCAACGGCTGGTTTCATGGCTCTGAAGAAAAGTTGGGCGAGTTTCGCGGTTGCTTTTTCATCAATACGTCCGCGGAATTCAGTGACGACAGTGGCGAGATCGCAACGTATTGCCGCTACCATAAACAGCAAGTCAGAGAGCTAATTCAACGCTATCTCAAATCAGAAAACGCTTCATTACTCGATGCCATTTGCATCATGAAAGAGGGCGCGATCACTACCGCTTACATAACGAAAGAGTACGACAACGTCACGAAGAAATGCGTGACCATTTTGCACAAGCTTTAATGCGTTCAGGTATAGTCATTTGCGGATTAAGTATTCAAACCAAAGGCACCAATCGGTGCCTTTTGTTTTAGTTAATCAGTGTACTTACAGCTCGTGCTCAGTACGTGCGATGATGTCGTCTTGCGCGTCTGGTGATAGCGCGGTGAAGAAGGCTGAGTAGCCTGCAACTCGCACAACCAGATCACGATATTGTTCAGGGTTCTTCTTCGCAGCTAGCAAGGTCTCGCGAGAGACGATATTGTACTGAACATGCCAGCCTTTGTGGTGGTTGAAGAAGGTACGAATCAACATAGAAAGCTTGAGCTTATCCCCTTCAGACTCAACCGCTGCCGGGCTTAACTTCTGGTTAAGCAGCACGCCACCAAGGATCTTATTCGCTTGGATCTTACCGACCGAATTGTACACTGCCGTTGGACCTAAACGGTCTGAGCCAGACGATGGGCTTGCACCTTCTGCCAATGGCGTTTTCGCTTTACGACCGTCTGGCGTTGCCATGGTTGAAGCACCGAATGGGACATTTGCCGAGATACTTGATGTACCTGCGTAGTAGCCGCCGCCAATTGGACCACGCCCATGACGCGTATTAACGAACTGCTCTAGCTCATCAATGTACACTTGGTACGCGTCTGAGAGCAGTTGGTCTACCGCGTCATCATCGTTACCGTATTTTGGTGCAAAGTTGATAAGACGTTGGCGAAGCTGTTCGTTCTCCATGCCATCGAAATCTTCTGCCAATGCTTTTGCTAGCTGTTGTTGTGAGATAAGGGGCTGAGTAATCTGCGCGTCATCGAAAACAAGGTGCTTGATGGCAGCTAGGCTGTTACCCAAGTTCGCGATACCGACTTGCAAGCCAGATACCCAATCGTATTTCGCGCCGCCTTCTTTCACGGTTTTACCGCGAGCCAAACAGTCATCCACCAGCGTTGAACAGAAGATGTCTTGTGCCTGCTGTTCAAGCACACTGTCGACTACCGTATCAATCTCAATCGATTTACGGGTGTAGTAGCGGATTTGCTCTGCCCAAGAAGCTGTCACTTGCTCAAAGTTCTCAAAGTTGCCTTTTGCTAATGACTTATCGTGCGGCAAGAAAGCTTTACCCGTTGTTGCATCCACACCTTCGTTCAATGAAGCAAGCAAGATACGAGCGAAGTTAATGAAGCTCATACCCGTACAACGGTAACCCCATTTGCCCGGAACCGCCGTCTCGATACAGCCGATAGATGCGTAGTTGTAAGCGTCTTCTTTCTCTACGCCAAGCTTGATGAATTCAGGAATAACAATCTCATCGTTGTTGAACGCTGGCATACCGAAGCCGCATTTAATCACTTCGATACAACCCATTAAGAACTCTTGGTTCAAACCTTCGTGGTAACGCACACTCAAGTTAGGTTGCGTCGAACGCAACTGACCACAAGATTCCAGAATCGCCCAAGAAAGAGGATTCACTGCGTCTTCAGGCTCACCCTTTTCATTCAACTTCTGACCGCCAATACACACGTTTTGGTACAGTGGAGAACCTGCGGATGCTTTCGAGTGCGCGCCAGAGCGAATCTTGTTTACTTCAAGCAGCTTCAACCAGCAGCTTTGTAAAAGCTCTAGTGCAAAGTCTTTTTCGATCGCGCCGTTTTCGATATCGCGAACATAAAATTCGTTTAGGAACTGGTCCATACGACCAAAAGAAACCGAGTGACCGTTCGATTCGATTTGTAACATCAACTGAACAAAGTAGCTCAATTGCAGTGCTTGCCAGAAGTTTTCTGGTGCGTGGCTCGCGACATGACGACAGTTTGCCGCAATGCTTTCTAACTCAGCTTTGCGCAGCGGACGCGTCTCTTCTAGCGCCATTTTTGCCGCCAATTCAGCGTAGCTCACCATGTGGTCTTGAATGGCAAGCAGTACAATTTCGACCGATTTGTAGAACTGCTCTTTCTTCAAGCCTTCAAAGGTCGAAACATCATTGTTAGCACGGTGCTGACGAACACCCTCTAGCAAACCGTTCATGCCTAGCTTCAAGATTTTCTCGTTATCCACCGCTAGGTGCGCGTCACCCGAAGTCATGTTGCCTTCGGCTTTAATGATGGTGCTGGCTAAGATTTCTTGCTGCTCATCAGTAAACAAGCCATAACAACGGTCTTGAACGGTTTTACCGCGCCAGTACGGTGTGATGCTGTGGATGCTTTGCTTATCTTCTTCAGTAACCGCAAAGCCTGCACCAGGGCGGTCGGCTAGCTCATCAATTTCCGCTTCAATCCAACGTACAGTGTATTCTGGGAAAATAGGTGCAGCGCGCACTTTGCTCGCTTGGTTACCGACGATTAACTCATCGTGTTTAATCCAAATCGTACGAGTGCTTAAGTGTTCTTGCAGTGCTAGCGCACGTTGGACAATTACAGGTTTGTCTTCGTTTGCTTGATAAGCACGAGTGTATGCCTCTGCACGCTCGGTACAGACAGGTGGCGTTACGATATTTACCAGTGCCGATTTGTGCGCTTTGATACGCTCAGGAAGGTAATTCAGGTCCATAGTTAACCTCTTACAATCACGTTAAGTTGGGTGTTTTCGCTTGCGTATTGCATGACGCTTTCTAGCAGTTCTGGTTTGTTTAATGGCTTGTCAGAACACTCGTAAGGCATATCGAGCAAACGGTATTTATTGATGCCGAGCGTGTGGTACGGCAGCAAGTGAAGTTCTTGGCAGCTTTCTAGTGAAGCCGCAAAATCGATGATGTCTTTCAACTCTTCGATGGTGTCATTGAACCCCGGCACCACGGGAACGCGAATCACAATGCGTTTCGCGATAGGTGCCAGTTTTCGGAAATTGTCTTTGATGCGTTTTAGTGAACCTTTCGCCCAGCTAAGAAACTTCTCTTCATCGGTATGTTTTAAATCCGCCAACCAGCAATCAATGTGCGGCGCGGCTTTTTCGACGTTCTTCCACGGCACATGCATGCACGATTCAATGGCGGTAGAGACTTGGTTGTCATGCAGACGCTGTGCGAGTTCTGCTACCAAATCGGCTTGCATGAGTGGCTCACCACCGGAGAAGGTCACACCACCTTGGCTTTGGTCATAGAAAGGTTTGTCTTTCATTAAGGTGTCGAACAGCATGTCTGATTTTGCATCTTCACCGCAGACGGTCAGTGCTTGCGTAGGACAGACGTTTCGCAGCGCGATCAGTTGGTCTTCTTTGATGGCTTTGCGATTGATGATGATTTGGTTGTCGATGCGTCGAATACCATCACCCACCGTTTCACTATCCGTTGTAGATTGAGTTGTGGCTTGATAAGCAGAAACGCACAGTTGGCAACCTTCCATGCAGCTTCGCTGATCAAAAAGCAGTGAATGCTTTTCGCTGCGGCTTTCTGGGTTTTGACACCAAGGGCAAGACAAGCTGCATCCTTTAAGAAAAAGAATGGAACGAATGCCATCGCCATCATGGGTAGAGAATCGTTGAATATTGAAATACATCTCTGCTTGCCTCTTGGTCTGTGCTACCGCTGTGTACTTAATCCGTTTCTTTCTTGCTGGTTAAGTCTTATGAACAGCTTTTCTTTGTTCGAACTGAAAGCTTCATTTGAGCGTTTACAAGTTTCACTTAACTTTCATTTAATGAAATTATTATAGTTTCAAGTGAAATTTCAATTGATCAAAATCAAGATCTCGTTCGATTGTCAGATCTATAGTGATCCCATCATCAAAACGAAGATTTTGTTTAAGGTAGAAACCATGATTGAACTTTATTTAGATACTGCTGATGTGGCAGAAGTAAAACGCTTTAACCAGTGCCTACCGCTAAAAGGCGTGACGACAAACCCAAGCATTTTGGCGAAGTCAAAGCAGGGACTGAATGAAACCCTAGCAGACATGCAAGAAGCACTTGGCGGTACACCTCGCTTTCACGCTCAAGTAGTGAGTTCAACCGTCGAAGGCATGGTGGCAGAAGCACGCCAATTGAATGAATTGCCTTACGACATGGTGGTAAAAGTGCCAGCAACAGAAACAGGCTTAGCTGCAATTAAGCTAATGAAAAAAGAGGGAATTCAGGTTCTTGCTACCGCTATCTATTCAGCTCAACAAGGTTTCCTTGCAGCACTGTGCGGTGCAGACTACCTAGCACCTTACGTAAACCGCATTGATACGATGAACGGCAACGGTGTTGAAGTGGTCGCGGATCTTCAATTGTTGCTCGATCAAAACCAACTACCAGCGAAGATTTTGGCAGCCAGTTTCAAGAATACTCAACAAGCGATGGAGGTGATGAAACTGGGCATCGAAGCCATTACATTGCCAACTGATGTGGCGGCACAAATGTTCGCACATCCAGCAGTAAAACCGGCGGTTGAACAGTTCGATAAAGACTGGAAAGAGACGTTCGGCGAGAAACTTTCATTTGAAAGCTAATTAAAAGTAGCAGCTAGACCTTTCAATGAATAATAAAGGGAATCTTAACTCACCCTGTGCGCCGGTGAGTTTAAGGTTCCCTTTTGTATTTCATATAAAGAGGTGAGGTTTACAGCAGTTCTCTATTGGTCAGTGACCAAAGGTACAGGCGCTTGAGTAAACTAATTTTGAACCTCTTACGAATACCTCGTTTGGAATAGCGGAGTCGGTCTGGTAGCGCAATAGCTTTCATCTCGGTTTTCATTTCTTTTCTATCCACCAACACAGTAGACCTCCGATGCAGTAAGCCAGCAGATCTTTCCAATCAAATGTAGCGCCCAAAATCACTGCCAGAGGCGATGAAGATTCGATACCAAGCCAAGCTGCGACCTGTAACAATTGCCCTAACTCAACAGCAAACGCAATCAACACCACCAATGAAACCAGCCAGTTAACAGGCATAGAGAACATACTTGCAAGAAAGTAGTAGAGCCAAACCACAACGAGAACATCACCAAATGTCGGGCGAATAAAGTTGTCTCGAACATAGAGTGCAATAACGACCAATGCGATAAAACACACCAAGCTTTTCAGTCCATTTTTTGCAGAAAATCGCAGGTAGATAGCGGACGTCTCTTCCACCATATCGCTTGGCTGACCAGCAAGAGTGACTCGTTTAAACATCTTCACGATTCGCCTTTGCACTTTCTTCTGCTTTCTTATTTCGTGCGTACCAGTCGATGTTGCGTGTAATGACCATAGTGAAGCTCAAAATCGCAAAACACAGTAATGTCCCCATGACCAATGCGTAACTCTCTGCTTGTAGCAAGCCAAACAGTAATCCGTAGAGAGTGAGCAAACACGCTCCAAATATCGCGCCGTGTTTGGTGTTGCTCAACATACCGCTCACGTACACACTTAAAAGCCAGGTCGATGCAACTGCCGACACCACATATGCCCAGTTAAAGCCGAGGTGTTCACTCATCGAAATCAGCAACAGATAGAAAAGTGCTAAAGCCAGACCAATAAAGCCGTATTGCACTGGGTGAACCGGACGCGCTTGGAACAGCTCCAGTAAGAAGAAACTCGCAAACACTAATGTGATAACCAATAGTGAATAGTTCACAGCTCGGTGGGATTTCAAATAGTGGTCCACGGGATCAATCAAATCTACGCCCATTTGTCGCTGTTCAAGCTCGTGACAAGCGTGATTCGATGACAAACAGCTTTGGAACAGCTGCGCGATATTGGTAGAGAAGTTATTGCTCGCCCATTGTGCATTAAATCCATCCTCAGAGACTTCTGATGACACCGGTAAGTAATCACCGATAAAGCTTGGATGTGCCCAAGTTGAAGAGAGTTCAACCGTTGTTTGACTGCCGATTGGTGTGACTTGAAGCTGCCCCATCCCTTGTAGCAAGAAGTTAAGATCGAATGCCAAAGGTTGTGCTGGGTTTAGGTCTGCAAGTGTCAGATCACTGTGGAAGCCTTGTGGTAACTGATTTAACCCCGTTCCCGGTGCGACTTCGATATCAGAGCTCGCCATGGTCATGTCATCCAAACGAATCAATCCACGGCTGTCTTCAATGCCAACGACTAGGCTCATGTTGTCAATATCAAGCCCCTGCAATGCCGTGAGATCGTCTGCATCGAAAGTGCCTTTCAGTGCCACTTGTGCTTTGTATAAACGCGCGCGGTAAATGCCTCGGTACTTTTCAAAACTGTCCAGATTCGCGCTCATATCAAAAGTGCTAGGTAGGAGGAATTTACGACGCTCTTTAATCTGTACTTTGTCATCTCGGTAACTGGTTTCGGTGTAGTTAACCATGATGAATGGGCCAATGATGCGCTGTTCGCCGCTGCTGCTGCGTGCGATGTCGTTTCTGACTTCATCTTGGCGATATGAGCGTTCTGAGATCAGCCCTGTGACCATTGAAAGCGGGATTTGCAGTAAGACAAACAAAAACAGCACGAAGGCGAACTTCGTGCCGAGTTGGTTATTGAGGATCTTTTTCATGTTTCATTCTCCATTTGCTGATGGAAGTAATCTAAATCAGCAATTTGGAGAACGAATGGAGCTAATGTGGAGTTTCTATGGAGTTGGTAAAATCAGGGTCACTTTCACGCCAGAATCGACGTTTTCGACTTGTAACTGACCTTTGTGCAGCTTGATCACTTGCTCAACAAAATTCAGCCCGAGCCCAGTGCTCTTAACGCCATTTTCCCGAGCGAGGGAGTAGAAGCGTTCCGTCAAACGCGACATCGCGTAGTCGGGAATGTGAGGACCTGAATTGAAAATCGACAGGCACATTTTCTCTTTCGCGACCTCAGCTTTCCATTCAATGCATCCCTCCGAATCAACAAAATCCAGCGCATTGTCCATCAAGTTAAAAACGGCTTGTTTCAGTAAGAAGGCATCACCAAGCACGGCGAGATGGTCATCAATTTGGATGTTGGCAATCACCGACTTTGCACTCAAGCGCGCATCCGCCGATTCAACCACTTCATTGACCATTTGTTTTAGCGAGATAGCTTCGACTTGCTCTAGCTCGGGGCGCTTTTCAAGACGAGCCAGTTCGAGCAACTTATCAATCAATGACTGCATGCGGTCGCTTTCTCGCTCAATGTTGCCAGCAAAGCGCGTGACCTTTTCTGCAGGCAACGGCATTTGCAATATTTCACTCGCGCCTTTAATCGCTGATAACGGGCTTTTCAGCTCATGAGTCAGCGTCTGTACGTACTCTTCCACATATTGTTTACCATCGAGTTGATTGCGCATCTTCTCTAATGCGTCGCTTAGCGTGCCGTACTCATAAAAGATACGAAATGTCGGCTTAGAGACCTTTTCACCTTCACCCATTTTGGTCGCGTAGTCTTCTAGCTTGTTCAGTGCTGAGTGAATTCGCCAAGCAAACAATGCCCCTGCCAATAGCACTAAACCACTCATCCACACCATCCAAAACAGCACATTGCGTTTAGAAAGATCGATGAAGGGTTGTACTGAGCGATTGGATTTTGCCACCGTCACGCTGCCAATGATTTCACCTTTGTGGTAAATGGGCGCAGCCACGTGCATAACGGTTGAGAGCGGATCTTTCGGGTCTTCGATGGTACTGCGCGCGCCGTATTGACCACGCAACGTGAGATATACATCGTTCCATTGCGAGTAGTCTTTGCCTACGTCTTGCTGCCAAGAATCCGCAATCACAATGCCTTGTTTATCGGTAATGTAAATTCGATGGTTAATCGCTTTTTTGCCAATTTCCCAAATGCGCGCTTGAGGCTCTCGCTGCCCATAAGCCGCTAGTAGTTTGGAGAAGCGACTCTCAGACAACTTGTCATTCGCGACGTCTTCTTCCGCCAATACCGCGAGTAAGTTCGCCATATCCACTAGCGTCTCTTCGGTGGTTTGGCGCACGGTTGGCTTAAGTTCTTGGACAACCGTTTTGCTCACCATGTAAGCCGTCATCCCGACTAAGATGAAGTAGAGAAAAAACAGTCTGAGTCCAAGCGGGATCTTCGGCCAGCGATTCATCATTCACCTTTAATGCAGTAAAAGTAACCAAAGCCACGTTTGGTACAGATGCGTTCAGACATCTCAAACGGCTTCAACTTATGGCGAATGGCTTTGATGTGGGTATCGATATTACGCTCGTATGCAGCTTCCGGCGCCATGTCTGCCGCGACCATGAGCTGCTCTCGGCTCAATACATTGGAAGAGACGGAAATCAGCTTATCGAGAATCTTAAATTCGACCGCAGTTAACCCAAGCATTTGCCCGCCAACACCGTAGTCAAAGTTTTGCGCAACCAAATCATGGCTCAATTGAGGTTGATCTGGAACAGCCACAGGCTCTGGTTTGTGCTCCATCATTGGCGCTTTAGCTTTGATTCTAAGTTTAATGCGAGCCAACATTTCACGCGGACTAAATGGCTTAGTCACGTAATCATCCGCGCCAATCTCCAAGCCGACTACACGGTCAATTTCATCGCTTCTTGCGGTGAGAAAGATAATGGGAATATCAGAAAACTCACGGATGGTTTTGCACAATTCAAAACCATTGCCATCCGGTAAGCCTACGTCTAACACAAGTAACGATGCTGAGTTATGCTGCAAAAAGGCCAAGCCCTCTCCTGCTGTTGCAAGCCACTCTGCGTGGTAGCCATCCATCTCTAATACATGAATCAGGTTCTCTGCGATAGCAGATTCATCCTCGATAATAAGGACGGTGGGTTGTTCGCTCAATGTCTTAGCCTCATTGACGGTGTTTATCTTTATGTTGGTATTATCACTTAATTTGGGGCCAAGGCTAGTGGATTGATGCAGCAAAGGCGCAGTTCGTGGATAATACTAATCAAACACACTTCTATTCAGCATAATAAATTTATCACTTAGATTAATGAGTCACCACAATTGTGAATACAATGATTTCAACCATTGATATGAACAGTGTTCATTTTAAACTCAAGTTATCAATTCGATTTTATTTAAAGGACAGTCACTGATGAAAAGAGCGCTAATCCCCCTGGCTTTACTGACTTTGCTCTCAGGTTGCGCCAGCATGTCTCCGGATGAGTGCAAAACGGCGAACTGGTACAACGTAGGTTATCAAGATGGCCGAGATGGCAACGATCCAAACATTATCAATAGCTATACCGAAGACTGTGGTGAAGCGGGTGTGACACCCGACCGAGCGAAATGGAAAGAAGGCTTTGATAAAGGCACTATCCAATATTGCTCACCAGACAATGGGTACACTGTCGGTATCGAAGGCAAAGAATATTACGGTGTATGCAGCAGCAAAGAGTTTATTGAGAACTACCAGTTAGGTCATCAAGAATATCAACGCCAGCAACGCATCCAACAAATCGATACTGAAATCTCGGTCATCGATAATCAGCTTGATGGCAATCCAGACAAAGATAATGCCAAGAGACTGAAAGAGAAGAGAAAGCGATTGGCTGACGAGCGTTCAAGCCTCTTGTCGCCAACCATCAACTTGAATCTGAATTTCTAAATCGATTGGATTTAGCTTCTAAAAATTCATGGCCCTAGCTCAGTTCTAGGGTCATGAATTGACTGTTCGGATCGAGTTCGTAATCCCCGAACGGCTCGCAGTACACAAAGCCATGCTTTTCATACAACAGGCGCGCTGGTTTAAAAAACTCCATCGAGCCCGTTTCTAAACTCAAGCGCTGCAAACCTTTTTGCTTCGCTTGCTCAATCACATGAATCAATAATTGAGATGCCACACCTTGGTTTCTTGCCGTAGGCGTGGTGCGCATGGATTTCAGCTCCGCGTGTTGGTCATCCAACTCTTTAATCGCCGCACACCCAAGCAGTTGCTCACCTTTCCATCCTGTCCAAAATGTCACTTCTGGCGCTTTGAGCTTATCTAAATCTAACGCATGCACGCTTTCTGGTGGTGACGTGGCGTACATGTCCTGTAAATGTCCTTCCAACAGCGCTATCACTTGCGGCCGTTCTAAATTGTCGATTTCAATCCTCATCTTTCCATCCTTGGTTTTTCCTAGCTAAAGCGGCTGTCTCATAATGTGTTGCGGTCCAACGGGGCCGCCGTGGTAAAGCTCATTGGTATCTTCAAACCCTGATTTTAAATAGCACTGATAAGCGGGTATGTTGCGGCAATTCACAGTGAGATAAAGCGCATCAAACTCGGGATAATGGCGTTTGGCGAAATCGGCAAACTGTTGAATGGCTTGCTTGGCGATACCTTTGCCTTGATGACGGTGATCCACCAGCAAAGCACGTACGCCTAAACTGTTTTTCGGGCAAAAATCGTATTTCTCGCTGTAAGCTGCATCAAATAGAAAAAAGCCAACCACGTCATCGTCTGCCAAAATCAGATGCGGAAGCTCTGTGGGTTCAAGACGTGTAAGCATTTCACCCACATCCGCGACCGTAAACTGCGATTGCTCTTCTAGAACGCTAAGTTCGCAAGTGTGTTCATGTCGCTCAGGCGAATACTTTTCAATAGTAATCATAATCTTCCTTGTTGTTTTTATGCTCGATTCATACAGGGTATGTCGTAAATAGAAATACCTAGTGTCGTATTTCCCACTCGCAGGCAAACGTTTAGCACTCTATTATCCTCGCCATTCGATAGAGAGGTTTCCATGTCCCGTTTTTTACTTTGTAGTTTTGCACTCGTTTTACTCTACCCTACTGCCATTGATTTGTATCTTGTTGGTTTGCCTCAAATTGCGTCAGATCTCAACGCCAGTGAGTCTCAGTTGCATATTGCGTTTTCGATCTATTTAGCTGGCATGGCTACCACCATGTTATTCGCGGGGAAAATTGCAGACTCTGTGGGACGAAAGCCTGTTGCCGTCGTCGGCGCGATGATCTTCGTGCTCGCGTCTTTTCTCGGCGGGATGGCTGAGCAACCAAACACTTTCTTGATTGCTCGCTTTTGCCAAGGCATCGGGGCTGGATCTTGCTATGTCGTCGCGTTCGCGATTTTACGCGACACATTAGACGATGAACGCCGCGCGAAAGTATTGTCGATGCTCAATGGCATCACCTGTATCATTCCAGTGATCGCACCCGTGATTGGTCACTTGATTATGCTGAAATTTCCTTGGCCGAGTTTGTTTACCACGATGGCAGGAATGGGCATTCTCGTCAGTGTATTGGCCATTTTTGTTCTCAAGGAATCACTACCCAGCCAACAAGGTGAAGAACAGACAACGCCAGAGAGCCATCAAGAGACTTTCTTCGAGCGATTTTTTATCAGTAGGCTGATCATTACTGCACTTGGAGTGACCACCATCCTGACCTTTGTTAACGCTTCACCAATTGTTGTGATGAGTATGCTTGGTTTTGATCGCGGTGGCTATTCTTCCATCATGGCGGGGACTGCGACGATCAGTATGTTGATTTCGTTCTCGGCGCCATTGGCATTGGGGATTTTCAAGCAGCGAACCTTAATGATGAGCTCTCAAGTATTGCTCGTTTGTTCAGCCATCGTGCTCAGTGCAGCCCATTTCCATGATGGACAACCTTTTTACTATGTGTTCGGACTTGGGCTGATTTGCGCAGGCTTCGCTTGTGGCTTTGGCGTGGCCATGAGCCAAGCGCTCAGCCCATTCTCTCAACAAGCTGGCGTGGCAAGCTCGTTACTGGGCATTGCTCAAGTTTGTAGTTCCGCGTTCTATATTTGGTTTATGGGTTTCATCGGCGTTACTGCACTGAATATGTTGGTGTTTATCTTAGTGCTAGGTAGCGTAATCAGCCTTGCTCTAATACTATTGATTCCAAAGCCTGTTCACGATACCCATTATGAAGAAATCCCTAGCGCGACTTGATTTAAACTTACTGTTCACTCTGCAATTATTGTTGCAAGAGCAAAGCGTCTCGAAAACCTCGAAAAAGCTGAACGTTACGCCCTCTACCGTAAGTAAGTCGCTCAACAAACTTCGTCATTGGTTCGATGATCCTTTGTTTGTCAAAACACCTAAAGGTCTTGCGCCAACGTCTTTGGCGCAAAGCATGGAGCAAGATCTTGCAGAATGGCTGCAAATTGGCAGCCAGATTGCAGAAAAACGCAGCGATATTACGCCTAAAGGAGTGCGTTTTGATATCACGATTGAGTCGCCATTAGTGCTCACAGTGCTGGACAGACTCATCGTCGCTATCCACCAGCGATACCCTGAAGCGAAAGTAAAAACCAGTAACTGGGATTACGATTCACTCGACGCCATCATTCGAGGCGAGGCGGATATCGGTTTTACCGGCCGAGAAAGTCACCCGAGATCGAAAGAGTCGTTGGATCTTCTGCCGTATTTCTTGGATTTTGAGATTCTATTTTTTGACCTGCCGATGGTGTATTTACATAAAGATCATCCGGCATTACAGCAAGAGTGGAATCTCGAGACCTTTCTGAGCTACCAACACATCAATATTGTTTGGGAAAAAAGTGAAACTTGGGCGTTGGATGAAGTATTAACGGAACTAGGGCTACAGCGCTCTATCGGGCTGACGATGTCCAACTTTGAGCAATCCCTTTTTATGGCAGCGCAGCCGACGCATGACATGATCACCACCGCGCCGCACTATTGCAAAAGTTACACAGAAAAGCTGCATCTCGATTTGGTGTGCTTGCCAATTCCATTAGACCAAGCTCAACAAGACAAGTTACTGATTCCATTTACCATGATTTGGCATAAACGCAATGCGTACAATCCCAAATTGCTATGGTTGAAAAACACCATTAAGTCATTGTACAAACAACCTTCCCAACCACAGTAAGACTCAGGCTAAGGTCAGGTTTTCTCTGGTTATTTTTAATGACTTTCTTGCTCTGATAGCTATAACTAATCACTTTATCAACTAATAAAAATGTTCTTTTGGATCTACACTAGCTGTTCATTTACACGCTAAGGATCAAGGATGTCGACCTTTTTACTCACTGCCATTGCAATGCTGGCGTTCGCTGCCAATTCATTATTGTGCCGACTTGCATTGGCCGAAGGGTTAATTGATGCAGGAAGCTTCACTCTCGTTCGATTGATATCTGGCGCTGTTATCTTAATCGCATTGCTTGTCGTGAGAAGTCAGTGGAAAACCGATCGGCCAACGTCTCGCTTTCGCTTTTTTGCTGGCGTGGCGTTATTTGGTTACGCTGCCCTTTTCTCTTTCGCGTACTTACAACTGGCGACAGGAACAGGTGCTTTGCTTTTGTTTGGTGCCGTGCAACTTACGTTACTGGCAATCTATTGGTGGCAAGGTGAGCGCTTTCAGTTTCTCGAAATCATCGGTATCGGCCTTTCAATTGTTGGATTTGTTTGGTTGATGTTGCCATCTGCCACGCGCCCCGATATTAGCTCTGCACTTCTCATGTTGATTTCTGGCGTTTGTTGGGCTGCGTTTACTGCGCTCGGTAAACAAGCGCCTTCTCCAAGTAGTGGAATCACGTGGGGATTCATCGCAGCATCAATAATTGGCGTGCTCCTTTCGCCATTAATCTTGTCCTCAATCCACCTTTCTTTGAGCGGAGTGTTGCTCGCTATCGCATCTGGTGCCATTGCCTCTGGCCTTGGTTATACACTTTGGTACCAAGTCGTACGTAAGCTCTCTTTACTTCAAGCCGCCGTCAGCCAACTTTCCGTGCCAGCCATTGCTTTACTACTCGGCAGCATCGTACTCCACGAGCCTCTTTCACTGCATACTCTTTTAACCAGCGGCATCATTCTTGGTGGGATCGCTTTGGTTTTTTTATCTCGATCCAAAAAAACAAACGAACAATCGGCAAGCCGATAAAAAGTAATAACTTTCCCTCTCAAATACCCATTCATCATCTATGCTTTTTAAAGCAGTAAAGCTCATTGCAGATGGTACAAGTGGTCTGCTTTGGTACCAGGCGAAGAATATAAGGTGAGAATTGGCTCACACAATGCAGCGATTTTGTTTCAAAAGTGAGAATCATCACAGATCGCGAATTTGCTCGTTTTAGGCGTTTCACCAATAACGCCAAGGGCTAGCACGAGATCAAGCCAAATACGCACTTTTTGTTTTGACAAAGGGTTTACAAAGCACACTTTTTCACCCGCTATATTCCGCCCCCCGAATTTATTCAGAACAAGATTCTGATTATTCATATAAGAAATTCATCAACTTATAACGATAAGCCTGAGCAAACTTTGACACTATGAACGACAAAATAAAATTCGCTATTAAAGTATCGCTTAGCCTAACTCTGGCTTATCTGATCCCGTTTGCCATGGGTTGGCCGCAAGCATCGACGGCCGCAACCACAGTGATGCTGATTGCATCCACAGGCAGTCGTCGTGAATCCCTCGCCAAAGGTACCTTACGCGTGTTAGGTACATTGGTTGGTGCCGTGGTTGGCTTGTTACTGGTGGGGTTGTTTGCTCAAGACCGCTTGCTGTACATGCTGAGCGTGTCGGTTGTGGTCTCATTCATTTTTTACTTCCGTAATGCCTATCAAAAAGATCCTACGCTACTCATGCTGACCGGTGTGATGACGTTGATGATGTCCAATGGCGGTGACGCAGAAGGTGCGTTCCTTTATGGCGTTGACCGCGCCTATATGACGGTGTTTGGGGTGGTGGTTTACACACTCGTGGGAACTTTCTTATTCCCGACCAAAACAGAACAAAACCTAAGACAGCTCATCGAACAACTCAACCAAGCACAACGCGCGTTGTTCACCACTATCTTGCAAAATTTCGAGCAAAAATCGGCAGGGCGAATCTCTCCTCAAGAAGGCGGAGAAGAAAATCCAGAAGCGGAAGAGCCACAACCTAGCGTGGACACTCTCATCGAACAGATGTTTGCCGCTCAAAATGCGCTCGAACAGCGCTTTGCCACGGTCAGTGTGGAATGCAGCGACGTGTCCGCCTACATGAAAGAGTGGCGCTTGGCAGTTCATTTGAACAAACAGGTAACGCAACAATTGACCGTCGCGGCGCACAGCCACTTTAGCCACCAGCAAGACCGTGAAAGCATCAGCAACTTTGATCAAGCCGTGGCGGAAATTGACGCGCTATTTGATACCTGCCAACAAGTCTGGGACGAAAAAGAACCCGCTTATCGTGCTCAGGAATTCAAAGTCAAATACAACCAAGCGTTGCTTGAGGACGCAGCTCACCTAGAGAAAGGCTCTGCGCTTACGCTTGGTCACCTATTGGAACTGATGCATCAAAACTTGTCACGTTTAGCTGAGAGCATTAGCTGTATTGACTCTGTGACGAATAATGTCTCCTTTGACGTGCCACTGCCGAAACCGAAAGGCAAGTTTCTATGGTGGGACGCAGAAAACTTTAAAACTGCGGTCAAAACCTTTGTTACCTATTGGGTTGCAGGACTGATTTGGATTTACTTCAATCCACCAGGCGGCTACTCATTCGTGGTCTTCTCGACCATGTTTATGTCTTTGCTGTCGTTCGTGCCTGTGCACCCAATTTTGTTGCTTGTGCTGTTCACTTTCGGCTTCTTGTTCGCGGTACCTTCTTACGTATTCATCCTTCCGCAATTGGATCTCGGATTAGAACTTGGCCTGTTTATCTTTATCTACACCTTTATCGGTTTTTATCTGTTTAACGGGCCAGTGACGATTTTCTATATGATTGGCTTGTTTGTTCTCGGTTTAGATAACAACATGTTCTATCACTTCGGGATCCTCATGACGATCATGCTGTTGTTTTACATGGTGGTGTTCATGATTATTTTCGCGCACTACTTCCCGTTTAGCTCACGACCAGAACACCTCTTTTTGACCATAAAAGAACGCTACTTCCGACATACCCGAGAGCTCTTCACTACCTATCAACAGCAGTCCAGCTCGGTTGTTACGCCGCTCAAACGGGCCTTGCACTTGGTGACGCTCAATGTCTCATCGAAAAAGCTCAAAGTGTGGGGTTCGAAAATCAACCACAAACACTTTGATAAAACCACGCCAGAAGCGATCGGCGCGTTTAGCAAAGCGTGTGATGTACTCAGTAATCACATCAACATCTTAATGGCCGCCGAGAAAAAGTTGATGACCAATCCACTAATTACTCAGCTTCGCCAACAGCACCGCGATTCCATCATTCCTTTGATGGCGGGCGCTTTAGCCAGCCATCAAGCAACACAAGAACTCGACTCCGTATTCGACCAATACAGTCAAGATTACCAAACATTCGAAGATAAACTGGAAGATTTTTTTAGTGAGTTGGATTTATCTGACTACGCTTATTCAGAGATAGCCGGTTTTTATATCTTGCTGAATTTAAAACGGAACGTGTTCGAAGCAATCAAGCATTGCAAGCAAACCTACGAGGATATCGATTGGGTGAACTTACAACAGAAGCGTTTTTAAAGGTGGGGATATGATGCTTCCAAAACTAACCAAACCAAGCCTCGCCATACTTTCTTTGCTCGGACTCAGTGCGTGTACCACGGTAGGACCAGATTATGTTCATCCAAAGCAGGCGCCACTGCCAAGTGACTGGTCGGTGCAAAAAGCAGCAGCCAAAGATACGCAGCAATCAGAGCAACAGCTACAACAATGGTGGCAGCAATTTAATGACTCGACTCTTAATCAGTTGGTTGAGTTGGCGAGCAAACAAAACCTCGATTTAGAAGCCGCAGGGCTACGAATTGTCCAAGCACGTTCATTGCTTGGTATTTCGACTGGCTTGCAATACCCACAAGTTCAAACCGTGTCAGGAAACCTAGCGCGTGCCTACGTAAATGATCAGGGCGTGAATAACGCCACTTTGTCGTTTGATGCTGCTTGGGAAATGGATGTTTGGGGCAAGTATGCTCGCGGTATTGAGTCGGCAGAAGCGGGTTACTACGCATCCATCGCATCGTATCACGACATCATGGTCACCATAACCGCCGAAGTGGCGCGCAATTACATCAACTATCGCACATTCCAAGAACGTATTTTGCTGTCTCGCCGCAATATCGAGATTCAAGAGCGTGTCGTACGTATTACTCAGGTGCAGTTCGACTCTGGCAACGTTACAGAATTGGACGTTCAACAAGCTAAAAACCAACTCTACACCACCAAAGCAGTGTTACCGAGCCTCGAAGTGGCAATGAAGCAATCACGTACTGTGTTGGCTTTGCTACTGGGTCTGTTACCAGAAGAAGTAGATGGACTGCTACAGTCGGATGGGATGCACAAGCAAATCGCTGAGTACGAAGCCCAGTTCAAATCAACGGGCAGAAAATCGGCGCTATCGGGCACCGACGAGCGCTCCATTGTGCCACGTCCACCGCTTTTGGATACGCAAGTGGATGCTAACTTAGTGATGCGACGTCCGGATTTGCAAGTCTCTGAGATGCAAGCTCGCGCGCAAAGTGCGCAGATTGGCGTGGCAGAAACCGCTCTGTACCCAAGCTTTTCGTTGATCGGTTCCATCGGTATCGACAGTACGGTTCCCGATGGCAGCAGTTTCAGTTTTAGCGATTCGCTCACCATGGTGGTTGGCCCAACGTTCAGTTGGAACATTTTCCAATACGGACGCGTGAAAAATAACATTCGTTTCGAAGATGCTCGCTTCCAAGAAACGCTGACGAACTACAACAAAAAGGTACTAAAAGCCGTTAATGAAGTCACCAATGCAATCGAAGCATATGACCTGTATTTGCAGCAAAAAGATTTACGCTTGCAATCGGTCAACTCTTCCATTCGTGCGTTCAACATATCCATGACACAGTACGAAAACGGACAAATTTCATTCGAACGTCTGCTTAACTCGGTAGAAAAAATGACCCGCGCAGAAGACAGCTACGCAACGATCAAAGGTAATGTTGCGAACCAAGTTGTCGCGCTCTACAAAGCCCTCGGTGGAGGCTGGCAAACCCAAACAGGCAAACCTTTCATCAGTGAATCGATTGCCACGCAGATGACAGAGCGCACTGACTGGGGAAGTTATTTAAATGAAGAAAACCGCGTATTGCCGCCTTTGCGACTCGAAACTCCGGCTGAGACCAGTGATGAAAACAAAACGGAGGATCGGTAATGCCTCATGAACTCTCTTGGGGAGACGTTTACTTTTCTCCTACGCTACTCGTGCTCTTTCTCGCCGTCACGGCCACGTGGATAACGGTGATGATATTGAACAAGACACGTTTGTCTCGCTTCATCGCTTTTCCGTCTCTGACGTTTATTGCCATCATGGTCGGTTATGTGGTGGCCATCGACAGCTTTTATATTCAATTTTAGGTGCCAAACAAGATGAAAAAACTATTCGTAATCGCACTCAATCTTGTCATTCTTGGTGGCGCAGCTTGGCTCGGCTATCAAAAGTTTGAGGAATACTTTAATAACCCATGGACACGAGATGGACAAGTGCGTGCTAACGTCATCAAAGTGGCTCCTCGCGTATCAGGCCCAATTGTAAATGTCGCGGTGCAAGACAACCAAGAAGTAAAAACGGGGGATTTACTGTTTGAAATCGACCCTGCGACTTACCAGGTTGCGTTATCTCAAGCCGAAGTAGCACTGGAGCGCTCCATTGTTAGCTCTCGCGGTAAAAAAATCGAATATGACCGCTTAAAAGACATTCGTGCCAAAGACCGTGGCGCAGTTTCTCACAAGGATCTGATTCGTCGTGAAATCGCTTACGAAGAATCGCTACTGCAAATCAAATCTGCAGAAGAACAACTAAAATCAGCACGCCTTAACCTCAGCTTTACCAAAGTTTATGCGACCGTCGATGGTTTTGTATCTAACCTCGATATTAGAAACGGTACGCAAGCGGTCGCAAACCAACCACTGCTCGCACTGATCGACAAAAACAGCTTTTGGGTATTTGGTTTCTTCCGTGAAAACCAACTTGCGCAAATCGAACCTGGCAGCCAAGCGCGTGTCACTTTGATGTCTCACCCAGGCACGCCAATAGACGCGACGGTTGACTCGATTGGTTGGGGTATTGCGCCCAAAGACGGCACGGTCGGCTACAACCTTCTTCCAAACGTAAACCCTGTTTTTCAGTGGATTCGCCTAGCACAACGTATTCCGGTGCGAATCTCCCTACAAGAACTTCCTGAAGATGTTGATCTTCGATTCGGGCTTTCTGCGTCCATCATGGTGATGAAAGAGTCATCCGCAGAAAGTGAACAATAACTAAGTGAGAAGAGCCATGGTCATTGGTAAAAACCTCAAAAATATTAATGAAGAAAACAACTTCTTCTATCTAACCTTAGCACTAGTGATTTTGTTGCTAGGGAGTGCGATGGCACAAGTCGTAGGTGAAGGGACGATTGAACACATACTTCAGGCTTTCACGGTTCTGACGTTTATCGTCTGTTTTGCGAGCCTTCGCTTTGACAAAACCTGGTCTCGTTTCCTCTATAGCCTGTTTGGTGTTTGGGTTCTTGTGATTGTGATCAAGACCGTTTTCGACATCAGAGAGATGAATGTGGTGATGCTTGCCCTTACCTTTGCGTTCTTTTTCGGCACTTTTAAATCCATCGCAAGACAGATTCTTTTCACCGGCCATGTCAACAGCAACAAAGTCATTGGCTCGGTCGCGCTTTTCTTGCTGCTTGGTCTGATGTGGGCGATTGCCTACCTCATTCTGCTTGAGTTTTCGCCTGAAGCCTTTACCGGTATGGAAGCGATTTCTTGGGGGCAGAACTTCTCCAATGCAGCGTATTTCAGTTTCGTTACCTTAACCACGCTCGGTTATGGCGACATTAGTCCTCTAACACCACTGGCTCAAGTCGTGGTGTATTTAGAGGCCATCACAGGTGTTTTTTATATGGCGATTGTTGTTTCAAGTCTCGTCAGTTCTAACATTGATCATCAGGTAAACAAAAATGGATAAACAATCGGTAAAAATCGACAGTAAGCTTTTCATCAGTAATATGGTGGAATCGGCAATACGCATTGGCTTGATCTTTGTCTTGCTGATGTTTACGTACGACATCATCAAACCCTTCATCCTTCCGGTTATTTGGGGCGCTATTATAGCCGTCGCTTTAATGCCGCTTACCCAAAAATTGCAGCGTGTATATGGTGGTCGCAGAGGTCTGGCAGCCACAACCATTGCTTTACTTGGTATTGCCCTCCTTGTCACGCCACTTGTTATGGTATCAGGCTCCATTGTGGATGGTGCAACGCACGCGCTTGAAGTACTACAAAATGGACAAGTGAAAATACCAGGGCCAAAACCTTCCGTAGCGGATTGGCCTATCGTGGGTGATAAGCTCTACGAAGTGTGGACCCTATTCGCTACTAATCTTGAGCAAGCGATTCAAACCTTTATGCCACAAATAAAGGCAGGACTCACATCTTTACTGGGTACACTTGGGGGCGTATTGGGAAGTTTACTGCTTTCAATCTTGTCACTTGCGATTGCAGCAGGTTTCATGACGTACTCTGAATCTGCAGCATCAGGCCTAAGAACCATCGCGATTCGAACCGCTGGTGAAAACGCAAAAAGCTGGACCACGCTTATCGCTGCGACAATTAAAAGCGTACTGCTTGGCGTAGTCGGTGTAGCGGCGATTCAAGCACTGTTGATCGGTGCTGGTTTCTTCGTATTTGGCGTTCCCGCAGCAGGTTTACTCACACTGCTTCTAATGATCTTGTGTATCGCTCAGCTCCCGGCGTTGCTCGCTGTGCTACCTGTGATTGGCTTCATGTACATGACCCAAGACACCTCAACAGCAACCATGTTTACTGTTTGGGTCGTAGTTGCTGCTCTTTCTGAAAACCTGTTCAAACCAATGTTAATGGGACGTGGCGTCGACGTGCCAATGCCTGTGATTCTGCTCGGTGCCATCGGTGGTATGCTTTTCTACGGCATCGTTGGTCTGTTCTTAGGTGCCGTTATCCTAGCAATTTGGTATGAGTTATTTGTTTGGTGGTTGAGCATTGAGAAAGCACAACAGCAAGAAGAAATGGCAGAACAACAAGACGCTTCTGATGACCAATCAGAACCTGGACACGGTGCTGGCATTTAATAAATCAATAAGTTAGAAAGAAATTTAATCCATAACTTATGATATCAAACCGCTGCATTTCAGCGGTTTGATTCTATTTGGATCACAGTTTCGTCGTAATAAATGCGATAAAAATGACGTTCTTGTTAAATTTTCATACTTATTACACTTGGGAGTTGCAATCGGGCAATGAACGATGCACTCTCGATGACCACTAATTTGCTTAGGATAAAAACAATGAAATTGATCAAGCCTTTAACTTGTGCGCTTGCTCTCGCAATGAGTGGCATGGCATTCGCAGATGTAACCGTGAGTGTTCCTGACAACGTTTCAGTATTAGCGGCTAACGGTGAAAAAGCAGATCTTTCGGGTGGTTTTTTCGCCTCTGAAAGAACACTGACGTTACCTGATGGCCTTAACCAAGTCGTATTTCGTTTCGCCCCTTACTTCAACCAAGGTAATGACCGTTTAAGTGTTGAAAGCGATGTTATCGTTACACGATTTGACGCGACCAATGCCGAACTCACTCTACAAATGCCAGAATACCGCAACCTACGTGATGCGGAAGAGAAGATCAAAGACTTAGATTGGAAACTGGTTGATGATTCTGGCAACGCAATCGCGGTTGACCAAGACAAGTTGCTCAAACCGGGTATGCAAATCGGTCGTGATTACGTACGTGAAATCGAAGATTATAACCAAGCTGGCGGTGCAGCAGCCGTGGCTTTTGCTGGCGCAGCAACCATGCAGCCAGTCACGCTTCCTGCAAAGGTTCCTGCGGATATGAAGCAAGTGAGAGCAACTGCGGTTAAAGCGGATTCGACAGCTGAAGAGATGCTGCACTTCTGGTACCAAAAAGCAGACGCAGAAACCAAAGCTCGCTTTAAGAAATATGTTAATCAACAGTAAATCTGGTTAACTTTATCGATATTAAAAAAGCCACTTCACGTGGCTTTTTTGATCAAAAATTAGGAAGCTTGGACAACTTTAGTATTGGCGATCAAGTCATGCAACAATCGTCGCTCCGGATGAAAGAACAACAATGCCAAATTTACCAACGGGATCCCCGGAATGAGCATCTCCAGCAAGTAGCTAATAACAAGCCTTAACCCTGCTGTAACTTTCGTTGCCTTACTATCATTTTTCATTACAACTTTAATACCAATCATGCGCATACCAATGGTTTGCCCATGACTCAATGGATTCCAGTTGATCATTAAAACCGTTGGTAAAGAAAGCAAGTAAAACGCCTGAGTTTCACGAACAAGCGTGAGGTTATCTGCTAAAGAGAGCTGAAAGTCGTTAAGAAAAGAGTTAATACTCAATGCGATGATTAACACGACCACCATCGCAAAGAGCAGGTCGATAAAACCAGCAATGATTCTCTGTTGCTTGCTCGCGATAAAAGCATACATGGACTTCAGTCACCTCAATGTAATTGGTTAAGCGAGAATGACTGAGTGTACAGACGCGCAATGGTGAGCGCAGTTTAGGTATTGCCAACATAATATTCAACTAAGAACATACTAAATCGCGATCGTATCTCAAAAGTAATCATTACATCTTGAGCATAACCGTATCAATTTAACAAAACGCTACCAGTAACGTTCGTAAATGATATTTCCCCCAGTTTGATGGCGATACTTTTCCAAGCCTAGCTCTTGTAAAACGGGCACGGTATCTTTGATCATTTGTGGATTCCCACACATCATGACAAAGCTACGCTGAGCTGAGAATGGCGCATCAGCGGCGTTGGACAGTAAACCCGATTCGATGAGTTCAGGAATTCGGCCTTGTAATTTACCGTCAACCACTTCCCTGCTGACTATCGGTATATACTTTAATCTGCCTTCATATCGTTGCTGAAGCTGTTCAATAAGGTATTTATAAACCAGATCTTTTTCGAAACGAACGGCATGAACCAGCACAATGCGCTCATTGTGAGGCGGTAGGTTTATATCATCCAGCAGCGATAAAAACGGCCCAATCCCCGTACCTGTAGATAGCAGCCACAGGTCATGAGCCTGTTTAGGAATAGAATCATGGATTAAATCGCCATGTGCGGTGGTACCGACATAAATGCTATCACCAGATTTAAGCTTTTGGAGCCGTGGAGAAAGTTGTCCTTGAGGGTCGGCTACTATTAGAAATTCCAACCAATCGAATTGCTCGCTTGGCGCATTAACCACAGAGTAAGCACGGCTGATCGGCTTACCTTCATCATCAAGCAAAGCAAGCTTGGTGAATTGGCCAGCTTTAAAGGAAAGAGGCGCGCCAGATATTCTCAAACTGAACAGCTCACCTGTCCAATCAATGCGTTTCTCAACTCTTGCGAGGTTGAAACCTTTGAGTTCAATCATGAGACACCTCCTATCTGGTTACTCTTAGTTAAACTTACGCCTTCAACTCGATTATGTAAAGTTTCTAGTTTACATAATCAAACCACTATTTCATTTCACATTTTGAAAACAATTTTATTACATATTAAATGATTACATCTAGAATAAATGCTCAAAGTGATAAGTCGCGTCGCAATTTGTGGCAAAGCAGATGAAAAAGGAGCAATAAAAATGGACACACTGTTAAAGGACTTTCCCGTTATCACAGAGATAAAAGTCGCATGGGGTGAAATGGATGCTCTGCAACATGTTAATAACGTGGTCTATTTTCGCTACTTTGAGACCGCACGTTTAGATTACTTCAACAAAATTAACCTGCTGGTCGACCTGCAGACCTCGCAAATTGGGCCAGTACTGAGCGAGACTCAATGCCGCTACAAATTGCCTGTTACTTACCCAGACACGCTATTAGTCGGTTCTCGCGTAATCGACATGCAAGAAGATCGCATCACGATGGAGTACCAAGTGCTGAGTAAGAAGTGGGGTAAAATTGCGACCATCGCGACCGCCACTGGTGTGATGTTTGATTTTAAGAACAACGTTAAAGCTGCGATTCCAGATCACGTTCGCCAGTCGATTTTAGACTTGGAAGGAACCGTGGGTAGTACGCATCATTTGGAGTAGTAAGAAATGAGAGATTAAAGGCGAGGTTCCCGACAGCGATTCTTCATCGCTGTCGGGAATAACGTATGGCTAATCTTCCAACCTACGCGATAAGAGAACTAGCGTCATTCTAGCGAGCCAAGGCGAGACTAAGAATCTACTTACCGCTTGCTGCAGGCCTATATGACCATCCGGAATTTCGCTTTAGACGTAACAGTAGAGCGACTCTTTCAGCCCACGCGATAAGAAAAGCTACGTCATTCTAACGAGCCAAAGCGAGACTAAGAATCTACTTGCTGCTTGCTGCAGACCATAGAGCTATGAATAAACTCAATACAATCTGAGGGTAGATTCTGAATCACGCTCGTTCCTCGCGGTTCAGAATGACGGTTCGAGTTTGGCTCTGACCTCTACAAAACCATCTAAAAAAGCGATTCCAGACAAGCCTAAGTGACCATCCGAAATCTCGCTTGAGACGCATCAGCAGCGCGACTCTTCCAGCCTACGCGATAAGAAAAGCTGCGTCATTCTAGCGAGCCATAGCGAGACTAAGAATCTACTTACCGCTTGCTGCAGGCCATAGAGCTATGAATAAACTCAATACAATCTGAGGGTAGATTCTGAATCACGCTCGTTCCTCGCGGTTCAGAATGACGGTTCGAGTTTGGCTCTGACCTCTACAAAACCATCTAAAAAAGCGATTCCAGATAAACCTATGTGACCATCCGGAATCTCGCTTTAGACGTATCAGCAGAGCGACTCTTCCAGCCTACGCGATAAGAAAAGCTGCGTCATTCTAGCGAGACTAAGAATCTACTTGCTGCAGACCATAGAACCATGAATAAACTCAATACAATCTGAGGGTAAATTCTGAATCACGCTCGTTCCTCTCGGTTCAGAATAACAGTTCGAGTTTGGCTCTGAGCTCTACAAAACCATCTAAAAAAGCGATTCCAGATAAACCTATGTGACCATCCGGAATCTCGCTTTAGACGCATCAGTAGAGCGACTCTTCTAGCCTACGCGATAAGAAAAGCTGCGTCATTCTAGCGAGCCATAGCGAGACTAAAAATCTACTTACCGCTTGCTGCAGACCATAGTGCCATGAATAAACTCAATACAATCTGAGGGTAGATTCTGAATCACGCTCGTTCCTCGCTGTTCAGAATGACGGTTCGAGTTTGACTCTGACCTCTACAAAACCATCAAAAAAAGCGATTCCAGACGAGCCTATTTGACCATCCGAGATCTCGCTTTAGACGCATCAGCAGAGCGACTCTTCCAGCCTACGCGATAAGAAAAGCTGCGTCATTCTAGCGAGCCAAAGCGAGACTAAGAATCTACTTACCGCTTGCTGCTGACCATAGAGCAGTTAGCAAAACGTCTCGATATACAGCGCTTCGACTTTGTCCCGCGCCCATTGCGTTTTACGCAGGAACTTCAGCGACGATTTGATTGAAGGATCTTTCTTGAAACAGTTCACTCGAACGCGCTCATACAGGCCATTCCAACAAAAGTGTTCAACTAGTCGGGTGACGATTTTTTCTAAACTCAACCCGTGAAGTGGGTTATTCGGCTGCTGTTGGCTCATGCTATTGATCCGGTAAAGTGAAGTTGCGCGCTAATCTAACTCAAACTCGCCATGCAACCTAATGTTTTAACCTTGAATTGGCCTACGACCCTCCCCTATAGTAGCCCAAACTTCTTAAAAGCCCTTTTCATTATGAAAGCCCTCAACGACCTCAATATTTTTGTCGAAACAGCGCGCCAAGGCAGCTTTTCAAAAGCCGCTAACAGCATGGACATGACACCTGCCGCCATTAGCGCATCGATTAAGCGTCTTGAAGGGCAAATCGGTTTCCCACTGTTTGTGCGTTCAACCCGAAGCCTGCGTTTAACCTCAGAGGGCGAACTGTTTTTAGACAAAACCACGCAAGCGTTGGCAACATTGCAAGAGGGGTTGGATCAGATCTCAAGTGCGCGCGGGGAGTTGTCTGGTCAGCTGCACATTACTGCACCCTCCGATTTTGGTCGCAATATGTTGCTCGATTGGGTGGATGAGTTCATCGATCTCTACCCAAATGTTTCCATTAAACTAGAGCTGTCCGATAGCTTGACGGATATGTATACCAAGCCTGTCGATATTGCGATTCGCTACGGCGAACCGGCCGACTCCAATCTGGTCGTATTGGCATTGTGTGGGTCAAACGAACGGATATTATGTGCATCGCCAGAGTACGTAGCTACACATCCAGAACTCACCTCTCCTGCCGATTTAACGCAACACAATTGCTTGTGCTACATGGTCGCGGATTCGGTCTACAACAAATGGACGCTCACGCGTGACGGCGAGAAAGAACAAATCGTGGTCAGCGGTAACTTGTTGAGCAACGATAGTGACTTGCCACACCGGTTAGCGATCAAAGGCAAAGGCATTGCGAATAAATCATTGATGGACATTAGCCGAGACTTAATCGAGGGAAGATTGGTGCGAGTGTTACCAGAGTGGGATTGCGGCCCAGTGCCGCTCTACATGGTATGTGCCGATCGTCGATTATTGACGCCAACGATTCGGACTTTCCGCGACTTTATCCAACAAAAATGCTGCCAGCAACGCGCCAACGTGCTGGCAACCTTCTGTCATTAGGCGATAAATCGAAGAGGACGAATCTGGGTATATTCAACCCAATCATTCTCTTCCAATGTTTCAAGAAACGTCGCCATATGCGGGCTTTGCAAATGCTTATCCAAGGCCTCTTGCGATGCCCAGATTTCTTGGAACATAAATAGGCCATCAACTTTTTCGTCGAGATACAACTCGTATTGGCAACAGCCTTCTTCTTTACGAGTTGGCTCTAGTAAACCAGCAAGCAAATTCACCACCTGATCCTTACTATCTGGATAGGCTTTCACTTCTGCGACTAAGTGGATCATCGTTTTATCACTCTTTTGCGATTTATATATTGATTACGGGGTTCTACGTCACCTGTAAGTAAGCTCGAATTAGATCTCGGTGAATACGGTTTCTGCGTCCCAGCGAGACTTTGGCGTTTTCGCGTTGAAGTCATCTTCCGCGTGGTAGCCAAGCGGCACGATCACAACACTGGTATAACCTTTTTCACGCAAGCCAAATTCTTCATCCAGCACTTTTGGATCAAACCCTTCAATTGGTACTGCATCGATTTCTAACGTCGAAGCACCCAACAGCAACGTACCCACGTTGAGGTAAACTTGTTTCTCCATCCAATGGTTTGCATCTTTCAAATCAAAACGGTGCATGTTCACAAAGTAGCTACGACCACCGCGCACAGCCGCTTTCGCTTCTTCAGTTGGGAATCGACCATCTTTTTCTTCTTGCACCATTAGCGCTTCAATGTAGTCGTTATCAATGCCTGTTTTTGCACAAAACACCAATACGTGAGAAGCGTTGAGAATCTTCGCCGCGTTAAACGCGTAATTCTCTTGCGCCGCTTTAGCGATGCGCTGCTTGCCTTCTTCTGTGCTTGCCAGAATGAAATGCCAAGGCTGGGAGTTCACACTCGATGGACTAAAACGAATCAGCTCTTTAACTGCGTCGATTTTTTCTTGAGGTAGCTTGCGCGTTGGGTCAAACACTTTCGTTGAGTAACGAGATTTTGCAGCTTGTACGATATCCATGAGGTTCTCCAATTAATGAATTTAAGCTGTGTAACAGCATAACCTCATGAGATAAAGGGAAAAACCGATTTCGATTAAAAACATTTTCAAAATAAATTTGAAAATAAAACGATAAGAAAGGCTTTGAGCGTTCTCACTGAACTTCTTCATCTTTTCAGCAATAATGCATGTTTGCTCGCAACCAAACTCAACTCATGCTGCCTCAAGATAACGTTATTACATCCTTTCTGTGCAAAAAGCTCGGTCACAATCACCTTCGAATTGCCGGCGAATATTGGCACATTGAGAAGTTGGTGGCCTTGCAATGCATGATGTTGAAAGAAGCGCCTAACCTCCAAGAAGGGCTGCTTTGGTGGAGCAAAAGTGTCTCATTATTCGACCGCCGTTTGTACGTCACATTGCAACATGGTGATGCCCAAATCCATCTGCAAGTAGAATGCAGAACAGCCGATATGCCAAATTGGGCGGAGTCGGTGTTTGGCTTGCTCAAAATGCAGTTGGAGACGCTTGAGCTAAGCGAATCAATACAAGTACAAGTTCACGCCAACAATCCACTCACGGCCGATATTTTTCTAAAGGAAACGCGAGATTCTAAAACGAGTTCAAGCGTGTTTGAACTGGTGAAACATGTTTATTTGCTACTTTCTCACCAGCCAATTGAACAACCCGAATTGCTGAGTGTTTTGAACGCCTTGTTCATCAAAAACAGCAATTACGCGCTCAAGTTAGAGCAAGCGGCAAGGCAACTGGGCGTCTCCAAACGCACCTTGCAACGTCGACTGCAAGAGAAGCAAATGAGCTACTCTCAATGCGTTGATTTCGCTAAAAGAAAGCAAGCACTCACTTTGCTTGCCGACACCCAACTCACAACGCAGCAAATCGCCTATCAACTTGGTTATGAAGAACCTTCGAACTTTCACCGCACTTTTCGTCGTTGGTATCCGTTTTCACCCATGCAATATCGCCAGCAGTGCTTAGATAACCGCACTCATCTCAACAACCAACCCATCCGCTTGTACTACGCCAAAGCGAATACTTTAGCCGATAACGACATTGACCAACCCGTCGGTAAAATCTGGATGGAAGTGGATAATATTGCGTTTGAGAAAGTGGTCTCGGTAGAATGCCGTGACCGTGATGGCGCATGGCGGCGCTACCCCGCTTTCTTCGAGCGTTTTTTAAGTCATGGCACCGAACTATGGGCAACGACCGAACTTCCGGTAGCGCACCCCCTTACCTTTCGCCTTTGTTATGAAGTCGATGGGGAACGTTACATTGAGAATAACCACCAGCGTGACTATGTGGTCTCCAAGGGGCTTTTAATTGGCGCAACGGAATACATTGTCCCGACAAGACAACTTATCCAACTCGGCACTCAGTACACCTTGTTTGTGGAACTCGCGTGTAGATTAAAAGACGTAGCGAAGATCGATTGCTACGTGGGTGACGCGCCAGCTCTGCACGCAATGAGCCAAACTCAGAATGCAGAAGATTACACATGCTGGGCGCTACAACTTCCCCTCACCCAAACGGCTAAACAGTGTCGATTCCGACTCTATGATCATTCTGGTAATGAGTTAGCCAAAGACCATTACCCGATTCAATACCCAATTGTGCAACCACTCAGTTAAATATGTAGCACAGTTCAAATTCAGCACTTCGTGACATCATTTCACGTCTCTTTTGGCGTGAAATGACACTCTCAATTTCAAACCTTTGATTTATCGTTTCCGCATTGCTGCACAACGGAGACAAAAACCGTGTTTGAAACCTTACCTAACCCTATGAATAAAATAAAAATACTCCCTATAGCGATCGCCCTAGCTCTTTCTGGCTGTGGTAGCGATGAAACTACGCCAACCGATACAGGAAGCCACGTGGCATCTCCTGATTGGCAAGACCAGATCATTTACTTCTTGATGATCGACCGTTTTAACGACGGCGACAACACGCTTAACGATCAAGGTCAGAATGAATACGATCCTACCTCAGACAAGAAATTCAGTGGTGGAGACCTGGTTGGTGTCAGTGACAAACTGGGCTACATCGAAGACCTAGGCGCTACCTCTATCTGGATTACACCGCCAGTGGCAAACCAATGGTGGGATGCCGAGCAAAACTACGGCGGCTACCACGGCTACTGGGCGCGTGATTTCCAAAAAGTGGATGAGCACTTTGGTGACATGGAAAGCTACCAAGCGTTAGCGCGAGAAGTGCACGCTCGTAATATGTTCTTGATTCAAGACATCGTGACCAACCATGTAGGCAACTTCTTCACCTACAATGATCCTTACAGTTATGATCCAAGCCTACCTTGCCAAGGCTTCCGTTTGATTAAAAATGCGCTACCCGCCGGGCAAGAACTGCCGTACCCACTCAACATGAATGAGTGTAAAACAGACGGCACAGGCAGCTACCACTGGACGCCAACCATCACCGACCACAACGATCCAGTACAAGAAAAAACCTGGCAACTGTCGGATCTGGATGACCTAAATACGTCCGATCCTGAAGTACGCGCTTATCTAAAAGAGAGCTACCGAAAATGGATCCGAGAAGTTGGCGTTGACGGTTTCCGTATCGATACCGTGAAGTTTGTAGAGCACGATTTCTGGAACGACTTCCTGCACGCCGACGATGGTGTGATGACTCAAGCGGTTGATACTGGTCGCGATAACTTCCTCACCTTTGGTGAAGTCTTCGAAACATCTACGCCTTACCACACCGAAGGCGAAGAGAAGATGCTGACTTACATCGGTGAAAGTGGCTCGCCGAAACAGCTAACCTCGGTACTGAACTTCCCATTGCAAGCAACCATGACGCGCGTATTTGCATCAGGGCAACCGACCGACTATTTACGTTTCCGTCTTGAGAAGATGATGGAGATGTTCCCGAATCCATACATCATGCCGAACTTCATTGATAATCACGACATGCCACGTTTTCTGTCGCAAGGTAGCGTGAATGACATGAAACAAGCACTGATCACCATGATGAGCGTACCGGGCATTCCTGTGATTTACCAAGGTACAGAGCAAGCGATGCCAGCAGCGCGCGATGCGATGTTTGCTGGCGGTTACCGTGAAGACGGCGACTACGTAGATTCATTCGACCAAAACAGCGAGATGTACTTGTTCATCCAAGAGCTTGCTAAGTTACGTACCGAAAACAAAGTCATGACACGCGGCGAAATGAAAGTCATTGGCAGCGATAAAGCTGGTGCAGGTGTGTTCGCCTTTACCCGCACTTTGGATAACGACGAAGTCTTAGTGGTAATGAACACATCTAACTCCCCAATGTTGATGAACCAACTCGATGTAGAGCAAGCGGGCGGCACCGTTTTCCAACAACAAATCATATCTAACTGGGCAGAAGCTCCAGAACAGTTAATCGCCGATGAAAACGGTCACGTAACCCTTGAGCTACCAGCCAAATCTGCCGTGATTTACTCGAAAACTAACGACATCCAATCGGTAGAGACCCCAGACCTCAACATCCAACTGGCACAGGATTGGGAAGGACAAACCATCACTGATGACATAGTGATTACTGGTACTGCTAACGCAAACGAGAAGTTGAACCTTGTCGTCGACGGTAATCTAAAAACCGCACAAGCGATTACCGTTGGTGCTGACGGTCAATTTAGCGTGACTTTATCTACCCGTCACTTTGCGATTGGCGAACAGCAACACCGCTTCGCGATTTACTCCACTGAGAAAAAAGCAGGCATTGAAGATGTGAACTTTGTGTCGGACTTAAGCTGGTCGAACACGCCAGACGACACTATTGATGACGCAAGTGATGCGCAAGATGGTATGGGCGGTCCTAACGGTAACTACTCGCTACCAACGGATCCAACGTTCGATAAAGATAACAGCCAACTCGCAATCAACAAAGCTGAGGTATTTACCGTCGGCAGTAACGTGCGCTTGACCTTCACCATGGACAAGATCACCGATACTTGGTTGCCGCCAAACGGCTTTGACCACGTTGGTTTCACCATCTTCATTGATTTACCGGAAAAAGCAGCAACCAACCTAACGGAACTACCAAAGATCAACGCTTCTATGCCAAACGGAACATGGAGTCGCAATGCTGTGGTCTTCGGCTGGCAAAGCTCGATTTACAACACTCAAGGGGCAAACGCGACAACATGGGGCGAAGCGGTGACGCCAGCACCAATGGTGACGGTAGATAAAGCCAACAACACCATTTCGATGGACTTTGCGAGTGACGCGCTTGGTCGACCTGATTCACTGGATGGCATTCGATTCTATGTGACAACTTGGGACTTGGATGGATTGTCTGCCACTTACCGTCCACTTGAACAAGACAAAGGTCCTTGGAACTTCTCTGGCGGCGCTTCGGATGAGAGCAAGATTTGGGATGACTTACCAATCATCACCTTGTCGGAATAAACCGTTAAATAAAACACCGCCCAGCGTTTAGCTGGGCGGCCATCAACAAAAAATGCAGAAAGACACTTCTGCTCGTTTTTATTCTAGTTAAAGAACGATTTCACCCACAGCACCAGACTGTCCCAAAGCTGAGCGAACCACGAGCCCTCTTCTACCGCTTGGCTGCTGACCAAGGGATAACTCGCCACGGTACTGTCATCGCTTTTCCAAACGACCTTACCAATCTCATCTCCTTGCGCGATCGGCGCAATCAACGGTTCATTTAACACCACACTCTTATCAAGCCCAGCCGTCATTGAACGAGGCAGAGTGAGATAGGCATCTTTAGCAAAGATCGCCTCAATTTGATTAGCATTTCCCTTCCAAACGCGAACTTTAGACTCAACTTCCCCCTGTTTAGCAACTTGCTTGGTGTCATAAAAGCGAAAACCATAGCTGAGTAGATTCTTCGATTGGCTGATCCTAGCCTGTTTACTTGGCGTACCCATCACCACCGAGATAAGGCGCATTCTTCCTTCTTTGGCCGAGCTCACCAAGCTGTATCCGGCATTGCTGGTGTAGCCGGTTTTGCCCCCGTCGACATCAATGGAATTGTCCCATAACAACTTATTGCGGTTGTACTGCGTAATGTCGTTCCACTTGAAGACTTTCTCGCTGTATAGCGCATACACATCAGGAACATCGCTGATGATCGACTGCATGAGTTTTGCCATATCGGTTGGTGAGGTTTGGATGCCATCACTATCAAGACCATGGGAGTTCACAAAATAGGTGTCTTGCAGTCCTAATTTCTCCGCCCAACCATTCATCAAGGCGACAAAGCCGCGTTCACTGCCTGCAACGTGCTCAGCCAGTGCAACGCACGCGTCATTTCCTGATTGGATGATCACGCCGCGCATTAAGTTCGCAACACTAATTTCATCTTTCGGTTTGATGAACATTTTAGAAGAACCGGGAAACTTGGCCGACCACGCGTTTTCGCTCACGGTGACAACATCATCCCATTTCAAACGCCCCGCTTTGATTTCTTGTCCAACTACATAAGCGGTCATCAACTTGGTTAAACTCGCCGGAGCAAGGCCTGCTCGCCCGTTATGCTCGGCAATAATGGCACCGGATTGAAAGTCCATTAATACGTAACCTTTTGCCTGTAACTGAGGTGGGTTGGGCGTAACAACGGCAAAAGTAGGTACGCTCATTAAACAAGTCACAATTGTCCATCGAGCCAGTGACACTTTCATCCGACTTCCTCCATGCTCTTACTTTGTCGCAACTCTATTGAGCATAGCTCACTCAACCAGTTGCACCAGTCGCTAATCGTTTCATTTTCTTGAACTTACATTGATTTGACCAAGGTATAGAACTGAAGAGGCAATTGGGAAATAGCGTTGGTTCTTCGCGCCATTCGCAGTAAAGTAGCGCTACCCCTCAATAAGGAAATAAAGATAACAATGAACGCTCAATCATTTATCGACGCAGGATTGCATTACACTCCCCACAGTTTTACCGTTCCTCTGGATTACCAAGACGCAAGCAAAGGCACCATTAGAGTCTTCGCCCGTTCGGTTTGCCTAGTTGGCGATGAAGAATCGACCAAACCTTGGTTGGTTTACTTTCAGGGCGGGCCTGGCTTTCCCTCTCCACGTCAAAACGGCAATAATGGCTGGGTAAAACGCGCCCTGCAAGAGTACCGAGTTTTGCTTCTCGACCAGCGCGGTACGGGCAACAGCAGCGTAATTAATCACCAGACGCTTGCTCACCTCACGCCAGAGCAACAAGCAGACTACTTGAGCCACTTCCGAGCGGATAACATCGTGCGCGACGCGGAATACATTCGTGAGCAATTTGGCGTCGAAAAATGGGCGATCTTAGGTCAAAGCTTTGGTGGGTTTTGCTCCCTCACCTATTTGTCTTTGTTCCCAGACAGCTTGCTACAAAGCTACATCACAGGTGGCGTGCCATCAGTCTCGCGTCATGCCGACGATGTGTATGAAGCCACCTTCAAACGCACCATGGAGAAAAACCAAGCGTTCTTCCAACAATTTCCAAGTGCGCAACAACTTTGCCAAAACATTGCGAATCACTTGCTGGAAAATGAAGAGTACCTACCAAATGGTCAACGCTTCACGGTGGAACAATTTCAACAAATCGGCATCAATTTTGGTGTGAGTGATACTTTCTTGCCAACTTACTATTGGCTAGAAAGCGCGTTGATTGAAGTGAACGGCAAACCACAACTTCGCTATGAGTTCTTGAACGATATGTTGGCGCAGCAAAACTTCCAAACCAACCCGATCTACGCCATTTTGCATGAATCGATTTACTGCCAAGGCTTTGCGTCGAGTTGGAGTGCGCACCGTGTTCGCCAAACCCGACCAGAGTTTAATTATGAACTTGGCCAGCCATTTTACTTTACGGGGGAAATGGTCTTCCCGTGGATGTTCGACCAATACGTCAACCTTAAACCACTAAAAGACGCCGCAGAAATATTGGCCGCGAAAGACGATTGGGCTGCGCTGTACGATCAAAATCAACTGGCTCAAAATAAAGTGCCTGTCAGTTGCGCCGTTTACGCCGATGATATGTTTGTTGAAATGGATATCAGCCGAGAGACGCTCGCGTTAATCCCAAATTCAAAAGCGTGGATCACCAACGAGTACGAGCACAACGGTTTGCGTGCCGACGGTGAACGCATTCTCGACAGGCTCATTGCCATGGGTAAACAGACCGCAGCTGCGTTGAAATAAGCAGGACAGACGTTAGAAATACGCCTTTTTAGTATTTGATGAAAAGGCGTTTATAGCGGTTTATGAACAATGGCGATCAGTCATTCACTCTTTGTCCCTAAACCTTTATCCCTCACCACCTCATGTATAAAACTGCGACATGTCCTTTCCTTGTCAATGACTCCGGTGATTACTTGGTGCTTCTTGCGCCTAACTTTTTTGAAGGGCCCAAAACAGCATAAATTTAAACCAAAAGTATCGGCTCCAACCTACCTAACCCACTATAATTAATGCTTATAATTTGAACACATAGCGGCTTCACCTGCGGACATGCTCCCCCTATCAAAGACCGCCAGGCCCCGCCTACTCATAATATCCGTATAATTTGTCCGTATTTCCGACTAGTTTAGTCAGGTATACTTCGTGCCGCTAAAATTTTAAGGTCGTTGACCACCTGTATTTTTAAAGGAAACCTCATGAGTCAGTATGTAGTTTGTGCGCTGTACAAGTTTGTTGAGCTGAATAACTATCAAGAGCTACGCGAGCCATTACTTGCGTTGATGGAAAAACACCATATTCGCGGAACATTACTACTGGCAAGTGAAGGTATCAACGGTACTGTTGCATCTGATCGTGCAGGTATTGATACGCTACTGGAGTGGCTAAACAACGAACCTCGTTTGACTGGCACCGTATACAAAGAGTCGTATTCTGAGACCCAGCCATTCAATCGCACCAAAGTGAAACTGAAAAAAGAGATCGTAACATTAGGTGTTGAAGGTATAGACCCTCGCCACGTGGTGGGTACTTACGTGAAACCTCAAGAGTGGAACGATCTTATTGCTGATCCTGAAGTGTTTGTTGTCGATACACGTAATGATTACGAAATCGAGATCGGGACATTCAAAGGCGCTGTAAACCCAAATACTGAAACCTTTCGTGAATTCCCAGACTATGTAAAAGAAAACATGGACCCGGCAAAACACAAGAAAGTTGCGATGTTCTGTACCGGTGGTATCCGCTGCGAAAAATCAACGGCTTACATGAAAGAACAGGGCTTTGATGAGGTCTACCACCTAGAAGGCGGCATTCTTAAATATCTTGAAGAAGTTCCTCAAGAAGAGAGCATGTGGGAAGGCGATTGTTACGTATTTGACGGTCGTGTTGCAGTGAACCACCAGCTAGAAAAAGCAGATTACGATTTATGTAACGCTTGTCGTCTACCGATCACTGAAGAAGACAAACAGTCAGAATTGTTCGAGCAAGGCGTGAGCTGTCCAAAATGTCACGGCACACACTCAGAAGAACAAATTGCTCGATTCCGCGAGCGTGAAAAACAAGTTGTTCTTGCAGAGCAGCGAGGCGAGCAGCATGTTGGTGGTGAAAGTGCCAAGCAAAGAGAAGCCCGACGTGCCGCTAAGTACGCGCAAAAAGAAGCGCAGCGTAAACAAGACTAAGCCCAACTCTCCTTATATTTAGCGAGCTGCCGTAAGGTGGCTCGCTTTTACTACGCAACAATACTCTTTCAATACAATTTTGTATCCCTCACCAATACCTCTAGTTGATTGTCTCTTTTGCCTTCGGGTAGCCCCACCATTTCATCATAAGCACTTTGATGTACTAAAACCTGCTTATTTGCTTTGATATTCCTGCACTTCTTTTGCATCTCGATCAGGGAATGAGCCCTCAAAAAGATACCGTTGTCATCAGTGATAAATTGCGCTTCTCCATCAATCACGACAGATGCCTGGTACAATGCGAGATCAAGCGAATGAATGACCAATTTGTCTACATAGAAGTATTTTTGTAACTTACTCAATGGTATTGCCATGTGTCACCTCCCTGAAAGTTACCTCTACGTTTTGTAGAATAAAACCGATCATTGGATGAGATTTCTTCGGTTTACTTGCGTACAACATCGGAAACAAAGAGGATTCCGATGCAAACAATCAATGTCGTGTGGTTAAAGCGAGATTTAAGGCTGACTGACCATCAACCACTAACTCAAGCATTATCAACAAAGCACCCAACTGTGCTTTTGTATATTGTTGAACCATTGCTATTGAACAACCCACACTATTCTGAGCGCCACTGGCGATTTGTTTGGCAATCACTGCAAGACATGGATGAAACGCTCAAAGCGTATGGGCATCGAATCACGGTGCTGTTTGACGATGCCTTAGCATGTTTCCAATCAATTCAAGCGCAATATCAAATCAACGCTGTTTTTTCTCACCAAGAAATAGGACTCAACTGCACCTTTGAACGAGACCGACAAGTTGCCGCTTGGCTGTATGAGCAGAACATCGACTGGTTTGAATTCGAACACGGTGCTGTAATCAGAGGTGCAATAAACCGGCAAGGTTGGGACAAACATTGGGACTCTGTCATGAGAGCCTCAATAAGCCCTATTGAGCTCCAAACCGACTTATTGCATTCATTGGATGCAGAAGCTCTCGGCTGTTCGTTTTCGCCACCATCATCCTGGCTATCAAAATGCAAAGGAATGCAAACGGGAGGAAGCCGGCTCGCTTGGAAAACACTAGAGGACTTTTTCCATCGTCGAGGTCGTGATTACTATCGAAGCATTTCTAGTCCCACAGCCTCACGCACAGCCTGTACTCGACTTTCTCCATATCTCGCTTGGGGTAACATATCCTTGCGTGAAGTTTATCAATACCTTTTGAAACACTGGCAAGTCGCTGGGTTTCGTCGCAGCTTAATTGCATTGTCTTCACGGCTTCATTGGCACTGTCACTTCATCCAAAAATTCGAATCGGAATACGACATGGAGTTTTACTGCGTTAATCGGGCTTACGAACCATTGATTAAACAAAGTAGTACTTTCGATGAAGAAAAGTTAGCAGCATGGAAATCCGGGCATACTGGCGTACCTTTGATTGATGCCTGCATGCGCTGTTTGCACCACACTGGTTACATTAACTTTCGCATGCGTGCCATGCTGGTTAGCTTTCTTACTCACCACATGAACATGAATTGGCGAGTAGGTGTAACGCATTTAGCGCAACTGTTTCTCGACTTTGAGCCCGGAATTCATTACCCACAATTCCAAATGCAAGCAGGAGTAACCGGGACTAACACAATCCGTATTTATAATCCGATCAAGCAAGCCCAAGAACATGATCCTGACGGCACGTTCATCTACAAGTGGGTACCTGAATTGCAAATGGTTCCTCCCCCTCTTTTATTCGAGCCTTGGACAATGACCCAGATGGAAGCTGTCATGTATCAGTTGCAGCCAGATAGCCGTTACCTTGCACCTATTATCACACCAGACAACGCAGCTAAGGCAGCAAGAGAGCGCTTATGGACGTGGCGGAAACGAGCCGATGTGAAACAAGAAGGCAGACGAATTCTTGCGCGACATGTTAGACCCTCAAAAGAAAGTAGGACGCGATGATCATCTCTCAATCACAATGCGTACAAATGCAAACACACTCCAGGGAACCAGTTGTACCCTCAACTAGTAAGGAACACATTATGTTCAAACGTATCTTAGTTATCGCGGCGACACTGATGGTGACGTTATCTTTTATGCTTCCCGTCAAGGCTCATGAGCATGGCATGATGAAAGCCGATATTGTCGACGTTGCCGCTGAAAACGGCTCTTTCAATACGCTTGTTGCTGCGGTAAAAGCAGCGGGCTTGGTTGACACTCTCAAAGGGGAAGGCCCATTTACTGTTTTTGCACCAACGGATGACGCTTTTGCAAAACTGCCAGACGGCACAGTCGACATGCTCTTAATGCCGGAAAACAAAGACAAGTTAGTATCTGTTTTGACTTATCACGTCGTCCCAGGGAAAGTGATGGCTGCCGATGTTGTTAAGCTAGACAAAGCGACTACGGTTCAGGGGCAAGATGTGATGATTAAAACCATGGGCGATAAAGTCATGGTTAACGATGCAAATGTCATTGCAACCGATGTGAAAGCTAAAAACGGTGTCATTCACGTGATTGATACTGTCATCATGCCGAAATAACACCATTCAAAGGGCGGTACACTCCGCCCTTTAGACAGAACTTCTTCCACCCTTAGCACGATTCCTCTCCACTTATCCCCAACAAACCCCCACTCATTCACGATGACTATAAAAAAGATAAAAACAAAATTAAAATCAATACCTTGCAAGACAACACTGCACAATATTGACGAGGTTAAGATATCGTTATCTTTCAATTTGAGAACAGGATTCCATGTCAGTGACGTTTACTTTTCCACATGTAAATTCTTAAGCTAAATTTTGGCTGCTCAATCACATTTCGGCAAACCATTCGAAAGGGTGGGACGCAAAGCTTCCGGTCTGTCAGCATTTAAAAATCTAAAAGAATGCTCATGATAGCGGGGTTACCATGACGCAGTGTTACAGAAGTCCAATTTCTGTAGAGTTGCTTTATGCTCAGCATGCGCCGGAGTGTGACATTAGTTTGTCAGCCATAACAGAGGACATGTGATGAAATCATTTCCAACCAAATCCGTACTCGCGTTAGCACTTGCAAGCATTAGCTCAGGTGCTGCGGCTCACGGTTATGTATCAGAAACCAATGGTGGTGTCGCTGCAAGTCGCTCGGCACTATGTAAGTATCCAACGCCAGATACTAACGAAAAAAATAATAACTGCGGTGCGATTCAATATGAACCGCAAAGCGTTGAAGGCCCTGATGGCTTTCCCGAAACAGGGCCTCGCGATGGTAAAATAGCGAGTGCCGAAACCGCTTTAGCAGCTGCCCTTGATGAGCAAACTGCCGACCGCTGGGTAAAACGCCCTATTCAAGCAGGTACACAAACTTTTGAATGGACATTTACCGCTAACCACGTGACGCGCGACTGGAAATATTACATCACCAAGCCTGATTGGAACCCAAACGCTTCACTATCACGAGACTCTTTTGATCTAACTCCTTTCTGTGTCATCGACGGCAATATGGTTCAACCCCCGAAACAGGTAAGCCATCAATGTAATGTGCCTACTCGCGAGGGATACCATGTCATCCTGGCAGTATGGGATGTTGGCGACACTGCAGCCTCATTTTATAACGTGATCGATGTGAAATTTGATGGTGACAGTCCCGTTATTCCAGATTGGAAGCAAGGCGGTCAAATTATTCCTACAATGGATTTAAATATTGGGGATTCGGTTTATACACGCGTATTTGATCAAGCAGGTGAAAACGTGGCGTATAGAACTGAACTAGAAATTACCGATGCAGCAATGGGCCAAGCGAAAAACTGGTCTTACGCACTCGCGACTAAGCTAAACCAAAAACAAGCAAAACTGCAAGCCGGGCAGTATGCAGAGGATAAATTCACTCCTGTTTATGGTACTAATCCGGTGTATCTGCAAGCAAATAGCGGCCTTGAGCGAGTAGAGATCGGCTATAACATTGAAACTCCTGTCCCAGAATACTCACTCACAGTAGATGGCTTAGCAGACGAGTATATCATTGAGTCAACACCGACAACGTTGGATCTGACACTAACTGCTGAAGGCGATTTAAATGCAGAACTCACCGTTTACAATCACCATCGCGAACCACTTGCAAGTTGGGCAAACGAAATGAAAGACGGCTCGGTAGAGGCGATATCGCTCGCTTTAAGTAAATCGGAGCCGGGTCACCATATGCTCGTAACACGTATTAAGGATAAAGATGGCAACTTGGTGGATCAGCAAACACTCGACTTTCACTTAAAAGAAGAGTCAGTTACTCCACCACCATCTGGTGAGTACGATTTTGTCTTCCCTGAAGGACTATCTAGCTACACGGCGGGCACAAAAGTGCTTGCCAGCGACGGGGGCATTTATCAATGTAAACCTTTCCCATACTCTGGTTACTGTATGCAGTGGAAAGAAAGCGCAAACCATTACGAGCCTGGAATAGGTTCACACTGGGAGATGGCTTGGGATAAAGTCAACTAAATCACCCTTTGAACGTTAAGTAAAAAGAGCCTCACTATGAGGCTCTTTTATAATCAAACGCAAAAATGACAGCTTTCCCGGTCTAAACCATGAACACCAGATAAACTAGTGAGATGCGCTCGCCCCTCAATCAGCCCCATTTCATACCCTTCTAGTAAAACGGATTGTCGCATTGATAAGCGCTGAACATGAAAATTATCTGGTGGGGCAATCACCCTAACATGTGTTCCTGGTGGAGGGTTACGAATAAACTCTAATGATTGATTATAGTTATCTGCACGTCTTAACATCGCATCCGCCATTTTGGGGTGCTCCGCAAACAGTTTCTTCATCAGCCATGTGGTCTTAACTGGTTTTTTGGCATAATTCAGCGGGTGAGAGAGTACTACGGTTATGTCGCGAGCCCCTCGACGATAAGCCTCACGCACTGGGATAGAATCAGCGACCCCACCATCGGTATAACAACCACCAGAAAAACAAGGGGTATGCTTGTAGGCAATCGGTAACGCTGTTGTCGCTTCAATCGCATGGTGAAAATTATCACGTGTCACGCGATAGTAATCTGCTTGCCCTGTATCTACATTTGTTGTCGCTGCGAGAAAAGGAACGCCATTAAACAGTTTATTTTCATCGACGGGATACAAGCGATTAGATTCTTCAAACAACCACTTCACATCGATGAGGTCCCCACCTTTAACGAAGCGAGTCGGGTCAAAAAAGCGTTTGCTTGTGGCCAGCTTAGTAATGACGTTAATACTGCGATGTGGGTAGTCGGTCAAATACCCAATCAAATTTGATGCACCAGCAGATACACCGACTGCAAAATCAAACGGTTTATAACTCTGCTCTAAAAACGCATCTAACACTCCGCTTGCGAAGACGCCTCGCATCGCGCCACCTTCTACTACAATTGCTTTTGTTGCCATATTTCCCCCATTCTCCTTGCCAAAAGAGTAATGAAATTCGTGCAATCACAACAATTGAATATTCTTATTATTGAAATAGGTGAAGTCTATTTATTTCTCTCTTAGAAAATGAAAACTAAAGTTCAAAAAATCCGTACCCGTTAGAAATGTAATTGCGGGCTTAACCAAGGTGGCAAGGTCTAAGAGAAATCTAGGAGAAAACCGTTTTATAGGCTTCGCCCGCGCCATCAATGAACATTTGAGTACCAATAACCGCTAGAATTAAGCCCATCATTTTAGTCACAACATTTAGAGCACTTGGTCCAACCGCTTTGACCAATTTGTCTCCAAATAAAAACAGTACATAGGTGATCGCACAGAGGACAGCGAAAGAAACGATAGTAATAATGGTTTGATCGAAACCACCCGCTGTCGCAAAGTTCATCGCGGTAGCAATCGTTCCAGGCCCAGCTAATATTGGCATCGCCAGTGGAGACACTGCAATACTCAATGCCGCCCGTTGCTGAGCTGGTGAATACGCCTTCTCTTTGGTTTTCTGATGCGTCGAATCACCTTGAAGCATGTTAAAACCTATCAAAAACACCAAAATACCGCCTGTTATTCGCAATGCATAAAGCGTGATGCCAAACAAATCAAAAATTAACTTACCGGCAATAGAAAATATCGCGATGATAATAAATGCAATAAAAACCGAGCGGAGCGCAATGGAACGGATGGTTTCTTTATCTTCATCAGCAGTTAAACTCAAAAAGATGGGAATATTGGCGATAGGGTTCATGATGGCAAAGAAGCCCATAAACACCGTAACTGTATGAACAATGAGTTCTTTCATATTTTCCACTGCATTTAAATTATTGATTCTAAAAACAGTATATACGCTCTCAAACAGAACGAGTGGTGTATTCTCGATTCGTCTTCACACTTATGCACCAAGCATTGTTTTTCTTTTGAGATAGTTTACCGACTCATCAAATGTCGCTAAGGTGAGTCTTCAGCCTTTACACGTAACAGGGGATGTTAAGTCACCATGAACAGCACGATTCAAACAATTCTCAATCACCGCTCAATTCGAAAATTCACCTCACAACCGATTGAGAGCGAACAATTAGATGCCATTCTTCAAGCCGGTCTTGCGGCGTCCTCATCAAGCATGTTGCAAGTCGTTTGAATTATCCGCGTGACCGACAAAGAAAAACGTACGCTATTAGCTCAATATGCCGGAAATCAAGGGTACGTTGAAAGCGCGGCTGAGTTTTTGGTGTTTTGCATTGATTACCAACGCCACGCCAGTATCAACCCAGATGTTCAAGCTGACTTTACCGAGTTAACGCTAATAGGCGCTGTAGACTCGGGCATCATGGCACAAAATTGCTTGCTAGCGGCGGAGTCGATGGGACTAGGAGGTGTGTATATTGGTGGTTTACGAAACAATGCCCAAAAAGTAGACGAATTATTAGGTTTACCTAAAAATACCGCCATTTTGTTTGGTATGTGTCTTGGTCATCCAGATCAAGCCCCTGAAGTAAAACCTCGCCTACCTAAGCATGTCGTGGTGCATGAGAATCAGTATCAATATCTAAACTTGGATGATATTCAGACGTATGACCAAACTATGCGAAACTACTATGCAAACCGTTCGAGCAATCAAAAACAGAGTACTTGGTCACAAGAAGTCACCAGTAAACTGGCTGGCGAATCACGTCCGCACATCCTGCCTTACTTAAACAGAAAAGGGCTCACTAAAAGGTGATGACTACAATACGATAGGATCAAAAAAGGCCTCTGAAGAGGCCTTTAGAATTTATCAGCAAAAACTTGCTTAGTTACCGCCTGTCGCGCCAGTGCCTGGACCCGGTGGATCTTCAGGTTCAATTGGCTCACCGACTTCCGCATCTGGGATTTGTGGTACGTCAGGTTCGATATCTTCTAATGGAATGTCGTTATCGATAGCCTCTTGTACATCAGCAACAACTTTCTGAGTATCTTCAGCTGGAATCGTTACGTAGATAACATCTCCTGAATCATTCTCAGGATAATTTGGGTTCGCCGCGATTACATCTTCTGTGATTGCTTTTGCAGCAACAGCTACAGCTTCAGGCGAAGCTGTTGGGTTCGCTTTGATGATATCTGATACAACGTTTGCTGTTGCAACTAGCTGAGTAGCAAGTGCGCTGTTACCACCCTCACTGCCAAGTCCTGCTACTACAGATTCTGTATCACGAAGGATTTCGTCAACTGTTTTACCACTTGCATTGATATCGATACCCAAATTCTCGAATACTTTTTCAGCGATATCAGAAGAGTATACTTCACCATCTTTTAAAGAGTTAGCAACCAAAGTCGTAAATGGAGAGCCTGTTACCAATGAATCCGCCTGGGCTAGGCCTTGAGGGATTTTGTAGTCAGATGTAATAGGTTTGCCATTTGACGCGTCTTTACTATCTTCTGTGTGCGTTAATACGAAAGCACAATCACCTGGCGCATTTACAACGTTGATATTTTCAAAACGCGCTTTACCAACCATACCTTCATAGTTTGTTGTATTTTCAATCGCGTCGTATGTCTCACCACCACATACTGCTTGAACTTTCATGCCGATAACAGCTGGGTCATAAGCCTGAACTGAGTATCTTTTTACCTCAGGGTCGCTGTCACTACCACAACCTGCTAGTAGGACTGCTGCCACACTTGCCGTTAAAAGTTTGATTTTCAAAATTAGCTCCAATATTTGTTGTTATATCCGACCGCAACAGGAAGCATAACGGCAGTTGCATATAGTGTAAATAGGATGCATACAACTTTGGCATGAGTTTTTTCACATTCTTGCCTGTTTGCTTGTGCAAAATCATGCATTCATCTCAATAACGTTAAATAGACACAATTTTGTCATGTATTCGTCAGTATTTTTTCAAGTAACTTGTTGCCTTTATTGCAACCAGATGGATAATAGTTGACTATTTTTTGTGGGTCGGATTTTCACACCTTCATTAATGAAACTAAGAGCTCTAAGTCGCTAGCAGCCATTTGGAGTGTTTATTACACAAATAATTCTGAATGGACTCGCTTTCTAAAGGCTTAAAACTGCAGTAAATCATCAATATTGATGAAATGCAGCTCAATTAGAATGAATCAATTTCAGTCGGCAAACTTTCTTTCGGTAGTTATAAACCAATGAACACATTTAATAAATTTTTGGGGATATCAGTACTTCCTATCCTTCTTACAGGGTGTACTTTGCCTGGTAGCCACCTTTCGGTCAGTGACAAAACAGTCATGAGCACTGAATCGAGTGATATAGAGTCTCAGGTTACCGTTTATCCCTTAACTTTGGAGCGCGTAACGTCTTTAAATTCAGTGGACCCTTTTTCAAAACCAAACCCAGAGTTAGATATTGAAATCGCAAAATATGAATACGAAGTAGGACCTGGCGATATCCTAAATATCACTATTTGGGATCACCCAGAGCTAACGATCCCAGCGGGCTCATACCGAAGCTCAGCCGAAGCGGGTAACTGGGTGCATTCGGATGGCACGATCTTCTACCCTTACATAGGTGTCGTACATGTTGAAGGCAAAAACGTACGTCAGATTCGTGCAGACATTGCAAGCCGCCTTGCAAAATACATTGAGAGCCCACAGGTCGATGTAAGCGTTGCGGCATTTCGCTCTAAAAAGACTTATGTAACTGGCGAAGTTAACAAGCCAGGACAACAACCAATTACAAACATCCCCCTTACACTTCTAGATGCTGTGAATAGAGCTGGCGGACTGGCTGCCGAGGCTGATTGGCGTAATGCGACACTGACACGCAATGGCGTTGTTGAAAACGTCTCTTTGTATGCTCTGATGCAACAAGGCGATTTAACTCAAAACCGCCTTCTAAAGCCTGGCGATATTGTTCATATTCCTCGAAACGATGCGCAAAAAGTATTTGTTATGGGCGAGGTTAACGATCCGAAATTACTCAAAATTGATCGTAGCGGCATGAGCCTTACTGAGGCTCTTAGCAGCGTTGGTGGTATCAGTGAAATCTCCGCAGATGCTACCGGTGTGTTTGTCATCAGACGTTCAAAAGAAGAAGCTAAAATGGCGGACATTTATCAGCTAGATGTTTCTGACGCTTCTGCTTTGGTGATTGGTACTGAGTTTGATCTCAACCCTTACGACATAGTCTATGTGACGGCTGCACCTGTTAGTCGTTGGAATCGTGTGATTGCTCAGCTCGTTCCAACCATTTCCGGCTTTAATGAACTAACTGAAGGTGTACTACGAGTACGCACTTGGCCGTAAAACAACGTGCCGCAAGAAATTATCTCTTGCGGCACGTAATCGATAGCTACTCAGCTCAATTGCGCAATATAAAGAAGCCAGCAATTCAGTTGAGATCATAAGCATACAACTTAAAGTAGGGTAAGCATTTGTTTTCTAATATTCTTGTCGTCTGTGTCGGTAATATTTGCCGCTCTCCAACAGGAGAGCGGCTTTTGCAGTCTTTACTACCAAACAAACATGTCGCATCAGCAGGAATCGCAGTAGATAAGAGCCATCTAACGGGAAAAGCTGCTGACGAGATGGCAACCACTATCGCGAACGAACATGGCGTAAGCTTAGATGGACACGAAGCACGACAATTAACACCTGAGCTTTGCGCTCAATACGATCTGATATTGGTTATGGAAAAAGGTCATTTAGAAGCCTTAACCAAAATCGCTCCTGAGGCACGAGGTAAAACGATGCTGTTTGGACAGTGGATAAATGAAAAAAACATCCCTGATCCATACAGACAAAGTAGAGAAGCTTTCGAACATGCATATACGCTTATAGAAAAAGCAGCAAAAGCGTGGTCTCAAAAACTATAAGCCGCAAGGCTAAATAAACGCCAATGGCAAGGTATTTAAGAAGTTAAAGTAATGACAACACAAACTATTAAGCAATCACGTCAAGCCGACGATGAGATCGATTTGGGAAAGTTATTTGGGATCATTCTCGATGCCAAATGGCTCATTCTATGTACCGTAGTCCTATTTTCAATTATAGGCGTCGGCGTTGCCATGCTATCAACACCTATCTATAAAGCTGACGCTCTTATCCAAATCGAAAGTAAGAGTTCAGGTGGTATTTCAGCGATGGTTGGTGATATGGGAGAGCTGTTTTCAGCAGAATCATCAGCGACAACAGAAATAGAGATCATCAAATCTCGTATGATCTTGGGCGGTACTGTTGATAAGTTCAACTTAACGACTGTCGTTTCTCCAAACTACATGCCAATTATTGGTAAAGGCCTCGCTCGACTACAAGGTGAGCAAATCAGTCTGAGCGTTTCACGATTTAATGCTCCTTCTTACGCAGTTGGCGTTCCTTTAACTCTTGAAGTTATTGATTCTGAAAAACAGACGTTCAGGCTCTTAGAAGATGACAATAACGTCATTTTAGAAGGTAAAGTTGGTGAACTGCTTGAGAAGAATGGATACCAGTTTTTGGCGACTGAACTTGTGGCTCAAACTGGTGACTCATTCACGGTCAGCAAAATCAGTAAATTAGATGCAATTAATAAACTTCAAGAAAACTTATCGATTAGCGAACGTGGTAAGCAAACCGGGATTATATCTTTAAGCTTCTCTGGTGAAGACCGCGCTAAGATTCAAGATATCTTGAACGACATTAGCCAAAACTACTTCTTACAAAACGTTCAAAGAAATTCTGCAGAGGCAGAGCAAAGCCTCGAGTTCTTGAAAGGTCACCTCCCAGACATCAAAACAAAACTGACCGCTTCTGAAGACGTTTTAAATCGATTCCGTCAAGAAAATGAATCTATCGATTTAGGCCTTGAAGCTCAGTCAACGCTGAAAGTAATGGTTGAGTTAGAAGCACAGCTAAATGAGCTTACATTCAAAGAAAGTGAGATCAGCCAACGCTTCACACAGGATCACCCAGCTTATAAGTCGCTACTTGATAAACGTGAAACACTATTAAAAGAGAAAGAACGTCTTAATAAACAAGTTCAAAAGTTACCGAAAACACAGCGTGAAGTTCTACGTATGACACGCGATGTAGAAGTAAACCAACAAATCTACATCCAACTATTGAACAAGGTTCAAGAGCTCAACATTATTAAAGCCGGAACAGTTGGCAACGTTCGAATCTTAGATAACGCTCAATCTTTCTCTAAGCCAATCAAGCCGAAAAAAGCGCTTATCGTTGTGCTAGCAACACTGCTTGGCGGTATGGCAGGCGTGGCTTTCGTATTAATTCGTGCAGCATTCCACCGTGGTGTGGAAACACCAGATCAAATTGAACAGATTGGCATGCCAGTTTACGCAAGCGTTCCAAAATCTATTCAACAACTGGAATTTGCAAACAAGCTTAAGCGCAACAAAGGCAGCAACAATGAGCTAGTCCTTCTAGCGGAAGCTAACCCAGCCGATCTTTCCATTGAGGCTCTACGTAGTCTTCGCACTAGCTTGCACTTTGCAATGATGGAAGCGAAGAATAACGTTCTTATGATTTCAGGTCCTGCACCATCTATCGGCAAAACATTTGTATCGACCAACTTTGCGGCCGTCGCTGCGAAAACCGGTCAGAAAGTGCTGCTTATTGATGCGGATATGCGTAAAGGTTATTTGCAGCAATGCTTCGGTCTACGCTGGGACAACGGTCTTTCTGATTACTTGAGCGGTAAGACATCCCTTAGCAACATCATTAAATCTACATCCATTGATAATTTAGATGTTGTGACTCGCGGCCAAGTACCACCAAATCCGTCAGAACTTCTTATGCACCCTCGCTTCAAGAGCTTTGTTGACGAGATGTCTGCACAATACGATCTAGTCATCATCGATACGCCGCCTGTACTCGCAGTTACCGACCCAAGCATTGTTGGCGCGCTTGCAGGAACAACTCTGATGGTCGCTCGTTTTGATCAAACGACTTTGAAGGAGATTGAAGTCGCGCAAGGTCGCTTCGAGCAATCAGGCGTTGAAGTTAAAGGTGTGATTCTCAATGCAGTTGAGAAAAAAGCATCTAACTCATACGGCTATGGATACGGCTACTATAACTACGCGTACAAAAGCGAATCATAACTTGAATTTAGATCGCTAATTAAACCAAATATGACAAAGCCCTGCTAGAAACAGCAGGGCTTTTTCTATTGCACTCTTAATTGCTTGTACGTAATCAAACTAAGCAAGACAAAGAATATTGGGTCACTCCAACCAAAACCGACAAATACTCCGATAATGCCGGCATAGGTAGTAATCACTGCCCCTAAGCCATTAGTAATCAATAATGCTTTAAACAGCTGTTTCGCAGTATGCCCTGATTCCACATTACGTAACATCAAACTCACCGCTGCGATTCCACCTAAAAAGATCGAAGTATGCTGCGATAAAAACAGCGCGTACTGGTCGTTAATTTGTACTCCATACATCGGCCACATTATGGTTGGTACAAAAAACAACGCAAAAGCGAATACCGTATATACGACACCATGAACGGTTAGAAAAGTGCGGTTGGTCATCATCTCCTTATCCTCTAATAGGCCCTTGATTGAGCGTCGTTAACGGCACATTGATATCGAAAATTTGACCTCGTACTTCGACTACGCCCATTTTTCGTAAGCGTGCGGCATGCGTTTCGAGATAAGCTTGCGCCGTGGCTTCATCTTCAAAAAGATAGATACCACCACCGAGTTTGTCTTTTTCGCTTTCCGTCCAGATTTTCCAAATCATGCCCGGCTCTTGGTTAATCGACTTAGCTAAGTCGACCAGAGCATTCGACATCTCGTCACCAAACGGACCATGAAATTCAAAATCAACTTGCAATAATTTCGCCATCTTGAGTCTCCTCTTCTTATTGACTCGTTTTCGATGACAAGATTATTACCTTTATAAAACTGACAGAAAAGTTCATAATTTCGCCATTAACTGTCTAAAAAATTGACTCATGAGACTAAAAACGACCTTAGAACAATGGCAAACGCTACAAGCGATTAATCAAGAAGGCAGCATTCAATCCGCAGCTTTACTGCTCAACAAGAGCCATACCACATTGATCTACTCGGTGAGGAAGTTAGAAGACCAACTTGGTATTCAACTTATCGAAGTACGAGGGCGCAAAGCGGGTTTGACAGAGCACGGCAAAACCATACTGCGTCGTGCACAATCCATGCTTGAACAAGCGCGGGAACTAGAAGTCATCAGCGAGCAGTTAAAAAGTGGTGTGGAATCTCAAATCACGGTCGCAGTAGATCATCTTTGTGACCCTTGTTGGCTTTATGCACCACTCAGTCAATTTTTGGAGGACAACAACACGACCTCCGTTCAAGTGGTTGAAACGTCACTGAGCAAAACAACCGAAATGGTCGTAAATGAGCTCGCTGACATCGCAATCATCAACTTACCGATAACCAACTACCCTGCCGAAGCATTTGGCGTAACAACCATGCTGCCTGTAATCGCAGCACACCATCCACTCGCTAAAAAGCCGCATGTTTCCATCGACGATTTTGCAACCACCAGCCAAATTGTCATCCGTGACTTAGGTGATTCAGACAAAACGAAAAGAGATGTGGGTTGGTTACGCGCACGTCAGCGTATTACCGTCGATAACTTCGACCACGCTTTTCACGCCGTAGAGCAAGGCGTTGGGTTTTGTCGGCTACCAGCGCACTTAGTCTCAGCCCGAAAGAGCGATAAAATTAAAGTATTGGAGCTCGAACACTCCCATCAATATCAAGTTGCGCTGCACCTCACTTTGCCCAAAGGAGCCAAAAGTGGTCCTGCGACTCAAGCGCTTTATCGTATTTTACTCAAAAGTGTAGAAACTCGAGTCTAGCAACAGTGGTATTGAGTTGAATCGCTAGTGTTATCGCCTATTGATTCTCCCTAAACATAGAGAAACGGCCATTTTGTGACGCTACACTCTCACAAAAGGTTGCACGAAGGATAGCGACCACCTACTATCACTCTGCTCATGCCTAAAGCACCCAACACTCGCGGAAAGAACTCGGTTCACGGCAATATCCTCACCTGCTTGGTTTAGCAGGCACAATCTGTTTTTACCTTCTTTTTAGCTTCTATTTAGGCGAGTGTGGAAGAAATAAGAAAGGTGAAATATGAACTCTACAAATAGCTTCTCGATCAATATCAATCAGCAAAAATCCATTGCTAAAAAAAGGCTCAAAGCTATCCGCCTATACGATGACGCCACGTTGGAGTTAGTTAAGCGATTTCACTCCAAACCAGAATCTTTGGCTCCCAATACAATTCAATTGGCTGACGTTCAACATGCACTCGCAAGAGAACTGGGCTTATCCAGTTGGAGTAAACTAAAAGCTCATGTCGAAGAGCTAGAAGCGCACAAACTAGCCATCAAAGAACAAAAACCGCCCCTAGATGCAAAAGTAAAAACGCTACACGTTCGTTGTGGCCACGACATTCAACAACAACTTAAAGCCAGCGGATTTGAAGGGACATTTTTAGCCCTGATCGATCCGCTTTGTATTGGCCCCATACCAGCAACACCGCAGAACTTCCTTGCCATTCGTGCCCAATATGTCGTAGAGACTCTGCTGCCCGTGATGAAGCGTGAAGACTCGGTTCAAGATATAGTCACATTGGAACAATCAAACCTCGATCTGTTGCAAAGTGATGTATTTGAACGAATCGTCTTTTGGGTCGAACATGACAGTTATGATCAATTGATGCTAATTCGTGCTCTAACACAGTTAGAGAATGTAGAGAATAAAGTGATAGAGATCATTGAGTTGAACCAGTTCCCGGGCACTGAACGATTCATCGGCTTTGGGCAGTTGCCTGAAGAAGCTATTCGTTCTTGTTGGCGATACCGTAAACCTGTGACAGCAAAATTATTCAGTCAGGCTAAACGGTGTTGGCACGCTATTACATCACCGACACCTATTTCCATAGTTAATTTGATTCAGCAGCATAACCTGGATTGCTTGCCCAATATATTCAACGTGCTTAAACGCCATTTGCAAGAGTTACCTAATTCACAAACTGGATTGAGCTTGACACAACACCTCGCACTAAAGGTCTTGAGCTCGCAAAATCGTTCAATTCCCATCAAAGATTGGTTTGAGCAATATCAACAACTAGAACCTCTTCCTTACCTAGGAGACGTGATGTTTTACGCGTTACTCCTCCCTCTAGCACAGTGTCAAACACCTTTGATCACGATTGAGCCACGTGAAAGGCACTGGTGGGAACAAAGCGTCCGTATCACTGAGGCTGGCAAGCAGTGTTTGGAAGGCTTAATACGAGCGAAACAATGCTATTGGATTGGAGGGATTAAAAATACCAGTCAAAGTTATTGGAGCTGGGATCACCTCCAACTAACTACACTTGCCAACCATCATTGAGTTGACAAATATGAAAGCATAAAGGGTTCGTTGGCTCTGATGAACACTCAATACTAAATTATCCCTAAAGAAGCGACCGCTAGCCTGAATATAACTTAAATAGTTATGCAGAAATGCATCCACTCCAAGAGAGTATGCACTCTATCTCTTATTAAAATTTATTGTAAATCCTCTTTGTTATCGGTTGTATATTCGATAAAAGTGTTAAAATACAAACTTTTCATCCGGCCAATTCGTTAATATTTGGTTAAAATCCCATTTTTATTAGTGATAAAGTTCACATCTATTAACCATTTAGAGGATTATTCTTTCGTATTTTCTCACTCCGCTGCTAATCTGCTCGCCGCTTTGAAGTGAACTCAAGGTGCATAACTATAAGGAGTGTTCTCATGAATACCAAGAAACCGATGTCGCTTACCAGCCGCGTAATTTTAGGTATGGTTGCGGGTATCTTGACAGGATTTGCAATTCGCACACTTTTTGCCGACAACGGATTTGTCGACGCATACATTGTTAATGGATTATTCGAAGTTGGTGGACAGATCTTCGTTGCCAGCTTAAAAATGCTTGTTGTACCGCTAGTATTTGTTTCGTTAGTTTGTGGTACTAGCTCTCTCAAAGACCTCTCTACACTGGGTCGCATGGGCGGTAAAACCCTCGCTTTCTACGTTACGACAACGGCTATCGCGATTACGCTTGCTCTAACTATGGGTACTCTATTTCAGCCAGGGGCAGGGGCAGATCTAACGGCAGCAAGTTCATTCAAATCAGCCGAAGCGCCATCTTTAGGTCAGGTGATCATCGATATGTTCCCGACCAACCCAATCAGCGCAATGGCAGAAGGTAAAACTCTGCAAGTTATCGTGTTCGCCGTGCTATTCGGTATCGCGATCAGTGCAGCGGGTAAACCAGGCGAACGCATCGCAGCATTCTTCTCTGATCTGAATGAAGTGATCATGAAACTGGTCGCGATTTTGATGAACTTGGCGCCTTATGGGGTGTTCTTCTTAATGGCGAAGCTATTTACTGGTCTTGGTCTGGGCGCGATCGTCAATCTGGCAGAGTACTTCTTAGTACTGGCTAGTACGCTTGTCCTACACGGTCTAGTTACTTACAGCTTAATGTTAAAAGGTTTCACAGGTCTAAACCCAATTACGTTCCTACGTAAGATGGAAGACGCGATCATGTTTGCTTTTTCTACAGCTTCATCGAACGCGACCATTCCAGTGACAATGGAAACAGCAAAACACCGCATGGGCGTAGATAACCGTATCTCATCATTCACTGTTCCTCTAGGTGCAACTGTGAATATGGACGGCACAGCCATCATGCAAGGTGTCGCAACCGCATTTATTGCTCAAGCATTCAATATTGATTTGAGCATGGGCGATTACATGATGGTTATCATGACCGCAACACTTGCATCTATCGGTACTGCGGGTGTCCCTGGTGTTGGCCTAGTAATGCTTGCTATGGTATTGAACCAAGTTGGTCTGCCACTTGAAGGTATCGCGCTCATCATGGGTGTTGACCGTCTTCTTGATATGATTCGTACCGCGGTAAATATCACTGGTGACAGTGCTGTAACCGTCATCGTTGCGAAATCAGAAGGTGCATTGGATGAAGCTCGCTTCAACGACCCAATGGCAGGCGTAGCCGAAGAAGAAGTGCATCTTAAACGCGCTGACGCCTAAATCGTTCTACGATTACCATTCTGAAATTATATAGTCCTGTCTAAAAGAAAGCCCCGATGGAAACATCGGGGCTTTTGTTTTCTCCGCGTCTAGAAATACTCTTTCTAATCCGCCATCGAATTCAGCTTTTCTCTCGCTTGTTCTTCATGCTCGTCGGTGATGGCATTACCGACTGAGTTCGCGGCTAAGGTAAGTGCTGCCATGTCATCGGTAAAACCGACGCCAGCGAGTACGTCTGGCACCATATCTGTTGGTAGGACAAAGTATGCCAGCGCACCACCTAAAATCGCCTTATGGCGAACAGAGGTGTTAGAATCTGTCATCGCGAGCCATGATTTAATGCCCATTACGGCAATTTCTTCACCCGCTTTCTTAACCGACCCTTTCATTTTTCGCCAGAATGTTTTCTCATCTGGCGCTTGCATCGTTTGATCTTTGGCGTCTTTCGGCGCCGATTTTACAGACATTGTTGTGGTCATCGTTGCCTCCGAAATTTATGACTGTGGCCAACATATTAATAAATCGAACCTGAACGCAAGATTAATAACAAGAAATGATAGTAAAGTGAAACAAAAACACAGATAGAAAATCCCCAAACCGAAGTCTGGGGATCGTGATGTTGGGAACTAAGTTGTCGAGTGCACTACTGAGCTATCTTCTCCAGTACACGCATCAGCATTTTGATTCGCGGTTCGATAGACTCAAGCAACAAGTACTCTTGATCGCTGTGGAAGCCCGCACCGATAGGTCCTAGACCATCCAAAGTTGGAACGCCAAGAATCGCCGTATTGTTTGCATCAGAGCCGCCACCGACTTCTTTCCAGTTGATGTCGATCGCCAGTTCACTTGCCGCTTCTTCAACTAATGTCATTAAGCTTTCTGTTTGTGGGCTTGGCACCATAGAAGGCTTATACGCTTCACTAACCAACTCAATGCTCACGCCATCAACGAATGGTGTTTCCAGCATGCCGTTTAGCTTGCTATCGACATCATCGTATTCTTCGTTGCTCCAGAAACGCACATCCACGATCGCTTCAGCGTGCTCAGGGACGATGTTCGCTCCGTTGCCACCAGAAACAATACCGACATTCAGTGTGGTACCAGATTCAAAGTTGGTCATTGCATTGACTGCTAGAATCCAATTCGCCATCTCAGTGATTGCGCTGCGGCCATTTTCTGGCTCGTTCCCTGCGTGAGCAGCAACGCCATTAAAGGTCATTTTGTAGCGAGCCATGCCTTTACGCGCTTTCACTAAACCACCGTCTGCACGTGCCGCTTCTGCAACCAGTACATTCTTAGCGTTTTTCGCTACTGATTGAATCCAATCCACAGAGTTCAGAGAGCCCGTCTCTTCATCTGGGTTCATGCAGATAGCGATAGACAGCTTATCCAACACCGCTTGGTCTAGATTACGCATCGCGTACACGATGTTCAGCAAACCAGATTTCATGTCAGACACACCTGGACCGTACGCTTTCTCTGCATCTTGAAACATTGGACGAAGCTCAGCGGTACCCACAGGGAACACCGTATCCATGTGACCAATTAGCATCACATCGATTTGCTCAGCTTCCGGCTTGTTTCGAACTTCAAGACCAACACCCGCTCTGCCACAGTCGATGCGTTTTACGCTCCAACCTGACATCGCTTGGTACTTATCTTCAAATTGAGAAGCGATGAACTCGATGCCATCAGTCGTGTAAGTGCCACAATCCACATTGATTAGCGGACGTAGCTCTTCTAGATATTCATTTAGAGAGAATTGCATGACTCACTCCTAGACAAACAGATTCATCACCAGCATTGCGCCAAACGCGTTCAATACTGAGATTGCAATCATAACTGGGATGTAACGACCTTCAGTACCGATTGGGCCCATGATACGACCCATGTACTGAACTTGAGAGCCCATAAGGTAGATGGCAGGCGCTAGAATCGCAATGTGCGTGCCGTTAAGGATACCTTGGTCAAACAGCGTGATAACCACCCCCACTGCGCCACCCATCGACATCCAAGCACCGATCAATACCGCTGCAGCTTCACCCGGAAGACCAAACACCGCCATGATTGGAGAAAACACCGTGCCCATCAGATCCAGCGCACCAGTGATTTGCAGCGCTTTGATGATAACGAACGCCATTAATACGTTAGGAACCGTAGAGGTAGTCGCAATCACCCAACCTTTCTTAGCACCTTCGACGAAGATATCCGTCACCATTGGTTTTTTCGCTTTAACGTCACCCATTATGCCGTCTCCTCTTTTAGGTTCTCTGATTTGTTTTGGTCTTGCTTGTCTTCGTTACCTTCCGTCATGTTTAGGTAGATACGGAACAGGTTCGCACCAATGATCTTAAACGCGAACATCACCACAACCGCCAAACCAATAGAAGAAGTTACTGCTAGAGAGCCGTCAGCCATCGTCAGTGTGAACAGCACAGCACCCGATGAGAAGAAGTTCACGATGGTTGCACCTGCAGTGAACTGGAACATGGTAAATACGTCCGTTTCACGCTTAGTTAGGTGACCTTCATCTTTTAGCTGACGCGTCATTGCCGCACCTGCATCGGTACTTTGTAGAGAAGCAATTAAAGCCAGACCAGAGTTACCAGGGATGCCCATTAGAGGACGTAGAAGAGGAGTAAGAAGCTTACGAGCTGCTTCAAGTGCACCGTAGTGCTCAAGTACGTTGATCATACCTAAGGCGAACATAACAGTTGGAATCAAAGTAAGTGCGAAAATGAAACCGTCGCGAGCACCGCTACCACCAGTACCGCGAAGCGACGTTGTTGCAACTTGCACACCGTCAGCCGTTTCGGTGACACCATACGCCACCTTGCCGAAAGAGCCATTGAGCGTTGTAAAATCGAATACACCGTACCATTCGCTAGATTGCATCAGGCCAGAAAAGAACACAACCGCAAACGCCAGAGCAACGTAGCACCCCAGTGTAACTTTACGCTCAGTTTGAACAGGAATTTTCATAACATTACCTACACATGTGGAACTTAACACATATGTTCACCTGAATAATGTGCTAGAGAGATGATCAAAATCAATCCGCCTGCCGAACATTATCGCGACTCAGTTATGAAGTTTTGTTTTATGATTCCAATCACAATTGAAAGATAATAAAAATTTGTGCCAACAATTAGGTATTTTAATCTATATCGATAGCTCACGACTTCTTCATCAACTCAACAAATGATTCTGACGAATATTGCTTTCTACAACATTCATGACGTACTTCATACTTTGGCATTGAGGCAATATCGATTAACTCGAAAGTAACATTCAGCCACGAAATTTAGGTTAGGATGGCCCGGTCATATGTAAACGGCATAAACCAGAATTAACAGGACTATACGACCCATTGTTACGCTCACAATATAAAATAGCCAAATGGACACTCGCCCTCGTGCTTTGGGTGGTGATGATATGCTTAAGCCAAAATTCTGGTTTCTCGAAAAGCTGCCCGAAGGCTCACCAAATACAGAGTCAGCAAGATGAGAGTGTGAATTTATCACCATCTTGCGACCTTTCAGAAAAGCTGGTTCAAGCGTACCAACATCAGTTTGATCATATTCTTATTCCATTTTTTCTGTTTGCTTTGATTGTGGCGCTGCCGATGACAACCACAGCAATTCGTTATCTGGAATACACAGAACCGATACCGGAAAAGTATCGGGTTCACCTAAAACTTTGCGTGTTTAGAGAATAAAGCCAGCAAGGCGAGAGACCTTTCTGCCTGACTTTTGTACATATTTTATTCACTTCACATAACAAACAACGAAATTTAAAAGTTTTAGGAAATATTATGACATTCACTCGTACACTTTTGGCGTTAACGATGGCTATCGTATCTGCCGTATCTTTCGCATCAGAAAAGACCGCAGAACAAAAGCTAGAGGAAGTTAATCAGATACTAAAAGATAACCCTCAAATTCTTGATTCATTGCACCAAAACCTTCAAGAGTACATTGCGTATCAACAGTCATTTGGCGACACCTTGAAGGAGGTTCGTCAATATCTAAGTGATGGCAAACATTCCTCTTTTGGTGCTGAAAACCCTGAGTTAACCATTATTAACGTAACAGACTACAGCTGCCCTTTTTGTAAACGTTTAGAAGGAGAGCTGGTCAAAGTTGGTAAGGAATATCCGCAGGTAAAAGTGCTTAACCTCAATGTCTCTTTTAAAGAACAATACGAGAAGAACGGTTACAACTCGGCAAGTTACGCATTAAATGTTTGGCAAAACCAGCGAGATAAGTACGAACAAGTGCATGAGTTATTGGTGAAAAAACCGGGCGCACATGACGCACGTTCCTTAAATCAAATCGCGAAAAAAACGGGGACAGAAGCACAGCTTGTCGACGACAAAGAGACCAAGGCGTTGCTTGATAAAAACTATCAGTATTTCACGCAACTTGGTTTACGCGGCACGCCCGCGTTGATCATTAATGATCAAGTCATTCCTGGCTATGTGCCGTTTGACGAGCTAGAAAAAGTCATCGACCAAGAACTGGCGAACTAATACAACAAAGCCCTTCCCTGATAACTCAAGGAAGGGCTTTTTCTATCTAGGCTTAAAACGAAGTTCTAACTACTTGTCGCGACCCACAAACGCCACAACGACTTTGTCATTGCCAAGCGAGCGAGAGAACACGTACGCGCCTTCTTGTTCAATTACTTGATGCTGACCCGCACCAATCGCTGGGTGCGCTTTACGGAACTGACCAAGAGTTTGCCAGTGTTTGAGCAGCGCTTGCTTCTCATCAGATAGCTTCCATACCATGTCAGAACGAGTGCCTTGGTGGAAATCGTCCGCGTAAGGACCAATGTTACGACCAACTTCATCACCATAATAAACCTGAACAGCACCAGGACTCAGAAGCAGTGCATTCGCGGCGTTACGCTGCATACCGTAATCTTTGAAGCGAGAGAAGAACAGCTCGGTATCGTGAGAAGACATGTAGCTCACAGGGTTAAAGTCTTTCTCATTGGCGATAGTGTCCGCATAGCTTTGGTAAGTGTCTGCCATTTGGCTGAAACACGCCGCGCCTTTGTCTAACTTCTTCTGCATGTCGAAGTTAATCAACGCATCAAAGCCATCGTCAAAGTAAGGGCTGCGATAAGCGGTATGTCCCCATACTTCACCCATCATCCAGAATGGCTGACCTGACTTACCGTTCTCTTTACGCCACTGCTCAAGGCTGCTTGATGCCTCTTCTTTCAAGCGTTTCCACACATGGCCTTCAACGTGCTTCACCGTGTCGACACGGTAACCATCAATACCAAAGCGTTTCACCCAATCAGTTTGCCACTCAATTAGGTAGTCCGAGACAGTGTAATTATCACGCGCCTCAACGCGAGTGCCAGGGTTATCCAATAGCCATTGAGCTGGCTTCACGGCTTTGTCTGATTCAGTGATAAAGTCAGGCAAACCCGCCAATGACATGGTGATATCACTGCTGCCCGGAGCTGGGTATCCCGGTAGACCTGTTCTTACCCAGTCACCGCCCCACCATTTCGCCCAGTTTGGACTCTGGTAATCAATCTTCTGGTGGTAGCTATGCCAGTTTTCACCCGCTTTTGGTTGCCAATCCCCCCACTTCTTAGGTAGTTCAGCGTTTGGTTTTAACACCTCAATACCATCAAATTGCAAATCGGCTAACGTCGAGTAACCGGTGTGGTTGATTACTGCGTCCATCAATACTTTAAGGCCACGTTTGTGTGCCTCTTCCACCAGCTTTTTCAGATCATCTTCGTTACCGAAGTTCTCATCAATCTTGGTGAAATCGCGCGTCCAGTAACCGTGGTAAGCGTAAAATGGGAATGAGCCACTATCGCCGCCGCCCACAAAACCATGCACTTGCTCAACGATTGGCGACAACCAAATTGCATCTGTACCTAGGCTCTTGATGTAATCTAGCTTTTCGATCACGCCTTTTAGGTCACCGCCGTGGAAGGTGCCGATCTCTTCTTTGCTGTCTTTCTTACGCCCATAGCTGTTGTCATTGCTGGTATCGGCGTTGTTGAAACGGTCAACCATCACGAAGTAAATGTTGGCATTGCGGTAATCAAACGGCACTGCTTCTTTGGTTTTCTTCACTGGCTCTAGTAGCACCAACCCGCCTGAATCTTTGCTTGGCGTCAGCGATACTTGCTGATCTTTTACTTCGACCATCTGCCCAGAGTAAGCATCACGCAACTTGGTGCCATCGGGGAAACTGTCACCCAGCGCAATGGTGACTTCGCCGCCTTGATAAACCTCACATTGCACTTGTGGGATTGGGCGTTTGAATTCTGTCTTCGCGGCTTTCTTAGGTTCACGCTTGAAGCGCAATGTTTTCGCTTCCGCATCAAAAGCAAAAGAGTAATCGCCAGTAAAGCGGATTTTTAATGGCAGTTCTGTTGGCTTTCCACAGTTCAGCGCGATAGGTTTGTTGAATTTGACCTTCTGGCTATCAGGCGCGACACAGTCGCCCTCAACGCCCGTGATTTTGAGCGTGTATCCGTCTTTGGTTAAGGGCACAACCAAAGGCTGTTCTGCACTTAAGGGAAAGTCACGGCTGTTAGTCGTGGTAGAGATGGTGATGTTTGGCTCGGCGATGGCACTTGCCGATGCAAGCAATAAGGTAGTCGTAATCAGATTCAGTTTCATCGTTCAGTCCATTGGTTGCGCATAGGCGCAGTATTCGTGTTGTAGTTTTATTCACACTAATAGTAAATGGATGAAAAACTGAGCACATCATTCTGAAAAGCTACGCCCTAAAGCTTGTGACGCTTCACATTTTGCTTTTATGGGGGCGTAGTTCTACTTATGAGCAGGGTAAAAAGGAGTTTAAAGCAGAACGCTACCAAGGTTACGCATTTGTCTCATCGCCCAATTGACGCGGCTGATGGTGTAAGAAGTCTGAGGGTAAACTTTGATGCGATACGGATTTGGCAGCACCACCGCAAGCCTTGCTGCTTGGCGTGTTGAAAGTTGTTTAGCAGGAATACCAAAGTAGTTTTGCGCAGCGGCTTCCGCGCCATAAATACCTGGACCAAACTCCACCACATTCAAATACACTTCAAGAATGCGTTTTTTACTCCACATTGCTTCCATCAGCAGAGCAAAATAAAGCTCATACGCTTTGCGCACATAAGAGTGTGAAGGAAACAGAAACACGTTCTTTGCAGTTTGCTGAGTAATCGTGCTCGCACCGCGCGAGGGACCGTTCTCGCCAGACTCTGAGATCACTTTAAACAAGGAATCAAAATCCACTCCGTAATGGGTCGGGAACTTTTGATCTTCTGTCGCAATCACGGCCAGTTGAATGTGTTTAGAAATATCACTCAAAGGCACCCATTCATTTTGACTCTCTTCAGGAAATCCTTCAGGAGGAGAAATTATGCGGCTGATCTTCCATCCCCAAATTGGTGGATCGATGTATTTCACTATGCCAACGAGCATCACTGGTAAAAGCAAAAGCACCAATAAGATATTGAACAGAAGGGATTTAATCTTTCTCAAAGTCCGACCTAGCCTGATTTCATAAAACAATATGATGCAAGTATAGAGTATGCAGTCTGTTTATCGTTAGTGAAAACTTGGTTAAAAAAAAGCCCGATTTACAATGTAAAACGGGCTTAGAATTTGATTAGACTAAATTATTTGTGCAGCTTGTAGAACACGGTTGAAAGTGGAGGCAAACGAAGCTCAAGTGATTGAGGCAGTGATTCACTTTCGACTTGTTCCGTTTTCACACTGGTCAGCACTTTAAAATCGCTTCCGCCGTATTTGCTGTCGTCCGTGTTCAGCAGCAGTTCGTATTGACCTGCATTTGGAACACCTAAACGGAAACGCTCGTGTGGTACGGGCGTAAAGTTGGTGATGATGAGAATACGCTCACCCCCTTTACTGATACGCTCGTGCGCTAGGATGCTTGCATCTGCCTCGTCTTGTAGACGCCACTCAAAACCAGCAGGAACACAATCTTGATCGTGCATCGCCGCTTCATTTCGGTACAAGTGGTTCAAATCGCGCATCAGCTTTTGAACGCCTTGATGACGTTCGTATTCCAGCAAGAACCATTGCAACTGATCATCGTGGTTCCACTCCGCCGTTTGGCCGATTTCCGCGCCCATGAAGTTCAGCTTTTTGCCCGGTTGACCATACATATAACCGTAGTATGCACGTAGGTTTGCGGTTTGCTGCCATTCATCGCCCGGCATCTTGTTATGGATAGAGCCTTTTCCGTACACCACCTCGTCGTGAGAGAGAGACAAGACGTAGTTTTCGCTGTGCGCATAAACCAGCGGGAATGTGATGGTATTGTGGTGGTATTTGCGGTGAACAGGATCTTCTTTGATGTATGAAAGACTGTCGTGCATCCACCCCATATTCCACTTGAAGCCAAAGCCTAAACCACCCATAAAGGTTGGCGCAGACACACCCGGAAACGCCGTTGACTCTTCCGCAATCGTCATCGCATTCGGGAAGTGCTTGTACACTTCTTCGTTCATCCATTTTAAGGTTGCGATTGCGTCGTAGTTTTCGTTGCCACCATCAACGTTCGGGACCCACTGATCGTGGCTACGTGAATAATCGAGATAGAGCATCGACGCGACGGCGTCCACGCGAATACCATCAATATGGAATTGTTCAAACCAGTACAGCGCATTCGACACAAGGAAGCGACGCACATGTTCACGGCCTAAATCGTAAATGTAGGAGTTCCAGTCTTGGTGCCAACCGCGACGCGGATCTGGATCATGGAACAGAGGCGTACCATCAAAGTTCGCTAAACCATGATCATCCGATGGGAAGTGCGCCGGTACCCAATCCAGCACAACACCGATACCTGCTTGGTGACACGCATCCACGAAGAATTTGAAATCATCAGGGGAGCCAAAGCGGCTAGTTGGTGCAAACAAGCCAACGGGTTGATAGCCCCATGAACCATAGAATGGATGCTCAGACACAGGCATCAGCTCAACGTGGGTGTAGCCCATATCCACAAGGTATGGCACCAACTGCTCTGCGAGTTCTCGGTAGTTGAGGAAATCACCTTTCTCGTCGCGCTTCCATGATCCAGCATGTAGCTCGTAAAACGATAACGCTTCATCACGCTTTTGCGTCACTGCACGGTTTTGCCATTTCGCATCTTGCCATTGGTAACGCTTGTGATCGTAAGTAATGGACGCGAACGATGGGTATTGCTCAGAGTAGAAACCCCAAGGGTCTTGTTTATGAGGAAGCCCTTCCCCATTTGGCCCTTTGAGCTCAAATTTGTATTGTACCCCCTCTTCCAGACCAGGAATGAATAGGCCCCAGATACCGTAGTCTAGGCGTTGCATTGGATGACGACGGCCATCCCATTGGTTGAAGCAACCCACAAGGCTAACAGCCGATGCATGTGGTGCATAAACAAGGAAACGCACACCAGAGATGTTTTCACCGCCACGTTCTAGCGTGACAAAGTGTGCGCCCATGTAGTGATACATGTCTTTTGGCGTATGCAGATGCTCGTACTCTTGGTAGATATTGTGATACTGGTACGGGTCATCAATAATTTGTTCAACACCATTCCAATCGACCGCTAAACGGTAGTGGGTCAGGTGTAAATCGCGTTGCTCTTTTAAGATGAAACCGCTGTCGCCATCACGCTCAAGCGCCACGCGAGGTTCACCATTAACAAGTAGTTCAACCTTGTTTGCGCCCGGCATCCAAACTCTCAGCGAAGCTTCGTCGTCAATGAATGGACCCAGCGCAGCAAATGGATCTGAGTAAGCCGCCTCAGCAAGCAGTTCGTATGCGCGTTCGTGTTGTTTCTTTATTTTCTTGGTTTTGGTGGTTTTCAAATCTTTCTCCCTAGAGCCAATATCCTTTTCAAGACCAGAGATCTGAATCAAACATCGGTTTCTCCACAGCCAACGTTGTGAACTCACAAAAAGACTCCGCTTCTCACGTTCGTTGCGTAAACGGCGTCAAAATACAAAAATGCCCGCTATTGTCGCGGGCATAATAACGGTACTTCATCCTAACGGATTGTGTTTTAGGAATGAGTGACCTAGACGGAACTTTCGTACCTCTGAGCTAACAAAATTGGTAATCAGCTCGTCCATCTACGCCACTCTAGGCATTTTACTTACTCGCCTGTGCACGAACTTCAGTAAGGCGTTTAGAAATACGATTCACATCTTCACGGCTGAAGATTTCATCTAGGTTCATCGACAATTTACGACGCCAGTTTGGATACTCATCCACCGTACCAGGAATATTGACCGGTTGATCCATTTCTAGCCAGTCTTCAAGCTGCACACTAAGCAGTGCAGAGTCACCTGCGGCTACGTGCAGTTGCAGCGCTTCGCTTAGGTATGAATCCATTGGCACGTACTGAGCATCATGACCAATGCCTTCTGGCAAATAGCCATGCCAGCGAACACTGTCTAGAATGCCTTGTTTGCACTTCAAGCGATCAGCGAATAGGCCTTCCAACTGCTGCTCATCAGGGTACAGACCAATCTCACGCCCCATCTTCAAGTCATCACAGTGCCAGAAACCGCGTAGTGTTGGCATATCGTGCGTACACAGCGCAGCCATAGACTGCTCAGCGTAGTGCTTCGGAGAAATAAAGCCACCGTCGTCTTTTGATGTTTCGAAGAAGAAGACTTTGTACGAATGCACACCCGCATCACGAAGGATATCAACGATTTCATCAGGTACAGTACCCAAGTCTTCACCGATTACAGAACACTGATGACGGTGAGATTCCAACGCTAGGATTGCTAGCATGTCTTCCACTGGGTAGTACAAGTATGCGCCTTCTGTCGCTTTCTCGCCTTTTGGAATCCACCAAAGGCGAAGCAGGCCAAGTACGTGGTCGATACGCAATGCACCACAATGCTTCATGTTAGCACGTAGCAATTTGATGTAAGCGTCGTAGCCAGTCGCTTCTAAAACCTGAGGGTTAAGCGGAGGCAGACCCCAGTTTTGGCCTAGTGGACCAAGTACATCTGGTGGTGCACCGATGCTTGCATCCAATACTAGCGCGCCTTCATCAGCCCATGTTTCACTACCAGAATCAGCAACACCAACCGCAAGGTCACGGTACAAACCCACAGCCATGCCTTTTTCTTCGGCTAGCGCTTGCGCTTCTTTGATTTGATCGTCTGCGATCCATTGCAGGTACATGTACAAGTGAACACGATCTTGGTTATCCTTGATGTACTTCTGAGTACCAGCTGCGTCGAATGTGCGGTATTTCTCAGGGAATACAGGCCAACCCCACATGTTTGCATCTTCTGCATGTAAATCAGCATGAAGTGCATCGAATGCAGCTTGATGTAGCAAGCTGTCGCCGCCTTTTTCAACAAAGTCCAAGAAGGCACGAGCGCGATCGGTGTTTTTGTCTAAATGGCGAGCTTTAAACTCACTGAATAGTAGCGGAAGAACGCTCATTTTTAGTTGCGAAACTTCGGTGTAATTCACCCAATGAGAGTCTCGCGCTTTTTGTAAACGTTGTTGGAACTCTGCGCTACCAACACGCTGTTGTGCTTCTGCACTTAGCGCGAATTCAGGTACAGAGCTTACGTCGATGTACATGATGTTCAGCCAGCGACGAGAAGACGGGCTGTATGGGCTTGCCCCTTCTGGATTCGCAGGGAACAGCGAGTGAATCGGGTTCAAGCCAATGAAGTCACCGCCACGAGAGGCAATATCACTCACCAGTTGTTTTAGGTCACCAAAATCACCGATGCCCCAGTTATGCTGAGTCCGCAGTGTGTAAAGCTGGATACTAGGACCCCATAGCTTTTTGTGTTGGTTTAGATCGTCTTGTTTGAAACACGCTTTCGGCGTAATGATCAATGACATCTCGTAAGGTGTTTTACGACGCTTACGACTGATGATCAGTTTGTGATAACCCCAAGCCAAGTTCTTTGGCAATGCAAACACTAGAGGGCCACCCTCAGCACGCTCATCACGAACAATTTGGGACTGAAGATAGCCTTCAAGTACCTCTCCTTGTTCTGTTTCTAAACGCCAGCTGAATTCACTCTCACGAGCACTCGTACCTAGGTTTAGTTCCACTTCGACTGGTTCGCCGTCGCGTAAAACAAGAACAGGGGCTAGTACGTCTTTTTTATGTTTCTTTTCAGCAGAAGCCAGTAGTTTTTCATCACTGCTAGTATCGTAGCCAAGCGAAGCGAGCAAGCGGCGTAGCGTCTCCTCAGACACTTTAGCCTCATCTCCCCAAGCACTGACATAGCTATCAGCCAATCTCGCCATTTCCGCGACTTTCTTTAATGCTGTTTGTTCTTTCATCGCTTTCTCCGAAGGTAATACCAACACCTTCCATGTAGGGTTTTATTGTTATCAATAACTTCTTTTGGAAAATGACCAAAGGTAGCGCTTGGCTACCTTGGTCTTAACTAGGTTCTATTAGCGTTTCACCGCTTCAAGTTTCCAGATATTGTTCACGTAGTCGCGGATTGAGCGGTCTGACGTGAACTTGCCAACAAGGGCGGTATTAAGAATGGCCTTCTTCGCCCAGCCAGCTTGATCTTTATATTGTTCGCTCATGTCTTCGTGTGCTTTCACATAAGAGGCGAAATCCGCGAGACATAAGTATGGGTCACCACCGTCTAGCAGGCTGTCGTATGTGGCACGCAGTAAGCCTGGTTGGCCTGGTGTGAACTCTTCACCCAATAGCAAGTCCATTGACGCTTTGAGTAAGTGATCCGCATTGTAGTAATCAAATGGGTTGTAACCTTGAGCTTTCAGCGCTTTCACACCTTCAACATCTAGACCGAAGATGTAGATGTTCTCATCGCCTACTTCCTCACGAATCTCAACATTTGCACCATCCATTGTACCGATAGTTAGCGCACCGTTTAGCGCCATCTTCATGTTACCTGTACCTGATGCTTCTTTACCCGCTAGCGAGATTTGTTGAGAAACGTCAGCCGCAGGGATAATGATTTCAGCCATGCTCACGCGGTAGTCAGGGATGAATACCACTTTCAGCTTGTTACCGATGCGAGGATCGTTGTTCACCTTGTCTGCAATCTTATTGATTGCGAAGATGATTTCTTTCGCTAGGTGGTAACCCGGTGCTGCTTTTGCTGCGAAGAACACAACGCGTGGCGTACACTCAAAACCTGGTTCATTAAGAATACGGTGGTACAGAGACAGTACGTGTAGCAAGTCTAGATGCTGACGTTTGTACTCGTGCAGACGCTTGATTTGAACATCGAAGATTGCATTAGTATCGAGCTCGATACCCATGTTCTCTTTCACCCAAGTTGCTAGGCGTTCTTTGTTCTCTTTCTTCACTGCCATGAATTCTTTTTGGAATGTCGCGTCAGTAGCGTACTTCGCAATACCTTCAAGTTGCTCTAGTTTCGCTGGCCATTCTGGGCCGACTTTCTCAGTGATAAGCTGAGACAGACCTGGGTTACAGAACTTCAACCAGCGACGTGGCGTAATACCGTTCGTTACGTTGTGTAGACGTGTCGGGTACATTTCGTGGAACTCTGGGAATAGGTCTTTCTTAACCAATTCAGAGTGAAGTGCTGCTACACCGTTTACTGCGTAAGAGCCGATTACACATAGGTTTGCCATACGAACCATGCGGTGGAAACCTTCTTCGATGATAGAAAGCTTCTGTTGCTTCGCGACATCACCCGGCCACATTGCACGTACGTCTTGTAGGAAGCGGTGGTTAATCTCGTAAATGATCTCCATGTGACGTGGTAGCAGGTGCTGGATTAGCGACTCTGGCCATGTCTCTAGTGCTTCTGGAAGTAGCGTGTGGTTGGTGTACGCAAATGTCTTAGAGCTGATTTCCCAAGCCGCTTCCCAAGCTAAACCTTTTTCATCCATCAGGATGCGCATTAGTTCAGGAATCGCAATCGTTGGGTGTGTATCGTTAAGCTGGATAGTCTCTTGCTTAGGTAGATCCGCTAGCGAGTAGCCCGCAGCTTCGTGGCGACGTAGGATGTCACGTACAGACGCTGCTGAGTGGAAGTACTGCTGCATTAGACGCAGTGTTTTACCTTTCTCGTGGTTGTCGTTCGGGTAAAGCACTTTAGTGATGTTACCTGCGTCGATCAGTGCGTGCTGAGCTTCGAAGTAATCACCATTGTTAAAGCTTGCTAGTGAGAATGGTGCAATCGCCTGACATTCCCAAAGACGTAGCGGGTAAACCGTGTCTGATTCGTAACCCACAATTGGAAGATCCCAAGGCATTGCTCTTACTGTCATGCCTGGTACCCATTTGCGAACCTCTTTACCGTTCTCGTTAATCACTTCAACGTGACCGTAGAAACCGATCTCTTGCGCAAGTTCTGGACGCGCAATTTCCCAAGGGTAGCCTTCTACACCGCGCCATGCGTCAGGTGCTTCTTGCTGGCGACCATCTTTGAATGACTGTTTAAATAGACCGTATTCGTAATGTAAACCATAGCCGACAGTTGGGAATTCTTGTGCCGCACATGAATCCATGAAACACGCAGCCAGACGACCAAGGCCACCGTTACCCAATGATGGGTCGCGCTCTTCTTCTAGCAGATCAGTTAGGTTGTAACCCAGTTCAGCCATTGCTTCTGTTACTTGTTCATACAGACCCATGCTGATTAGGTTGTTACCCGTCAAACGACCGATAAGGAATTCTAGCGAAAGGTAGTTAACGCTCTTCGCACTTTTAATGCGTGGATCTTCTTCTGTCGCAAGCAAATCTAGAGTAGTAAATTCAGCCAGAGCATGCCCCATTGCTAGGTACCATGCGCGGCTGTCTGCGTTTTCAATCGTATGAGCGTAAGTTACAGATAGGTGTTTCTTTACGCTTTCTTGGAACGACTTCTTGTCAAATTGTTTTTGTTGAGTAGGTTTCATTACGAAATTCTCACGTCTTTTGGTAATTCATCTGCCATACATCGTGCATTTACCTCTGTGAATAAACATCCTCCTAATTCTCATCCTTTGAAGGAGGAGGGCTGAGGGCGTAGAGGGGGTACCATTGCTAGGTTAGTGATCCAAATCTCAACAAAGTGAACTTTGCACCAGTTCTTAGTGATTTTGATCACAATGGAATGTGAGAAAGGTTAAAACCCGTTCATGACGCTTTTTATAGTCCACTCATCTGATGATGTGAAAATTGTAATATCGGTCACATTAACTCGGTCAGCGTAGAAGAACTTTTCGTAATCTATGTGCAACGCGATCTTAACGCTAACGAAACAAACGATATTTAAGTGACGACAATCACAAATAAAGGGCGTAGTTGATGGTAAATCCATCAACCCTTGAGAATTAGGAAGTGGATCAAAGTAACGAACATTTCTGATGTCGTAACATCCCTCTCAGCTCACAGGATTGTACGCTTTTTATACAAACTAGAATTAGGCGATGTGAGTTATTTCTAGTTTTCGCTAGCTTTTATATTTAAGTGACCGTATGGAATGGTTTTTCAGACGGACGCAAGCCCCAATAGTAGCGACATTATCCGGTATTCAAACAGTGTTTTTGATGCTGATGGCATCATTCAGTAAGACGGCTTTCAAGGGGGCTTTACTAGAATGATCACGTTGCTGTCATTTGGGTATACATAAATAAGGACATAACTACTAATGTGGATTCCATCTAAGCTTACTCGACCAGGACGCCTGCACAATGCCATCGTGCGCCCACGAGTGTTGGACTTACTACAGCAAGCGCCTTACTACAAATTGGTTTTATTCCGATCCCCAGCAGGTTACGGAAAAACAACAATGGCAGCGCAGTGGCTATCCGATAAGCCAAACGTCGGTTGGTACAGCATTGATGACAGCGATAACGACGGCTTTCGCTTTGTAAACTATCTGCTTCAAGCACTAAACAAAGCCACCAACTTCAGTTGCGCTAACGCACAAAAACTGGCGGAAAAACGTCAGATCTCGTCTTTACGCTCCCTATTTAGCGAAGTATTCGCAGAAATGGCTGACTTTCATCAAGAGTGCTACGTGGTGCTTGATGACTACCATTTAATCACGAATGATGAAATCCATGAATCCATGCGTTTCTTTTTAAAGCACATGCCAGACAACCTCACCGTTGTGGTAACCAGTCGTGCAGCGCCGCCTCTAGGCACTGCAAACTTACGTGTTCGTGATTTAATGATCGAAATTGGCAACGAGATGTTGGCGTTTGATACCGAAGAAACCACTCGCTTCTTTAACCAGCGTATCGCCGATGGTATTGATGAAGACATGGCGAACAGCCTAAGAACCTATGTTGAAGGTTGGCCATCGGCGATGCAGTTGATCGCATTACAAGCCCAACATCAAAACCGCACATTGGCGCAAACTGTAGAGTCGGTATCGCAGTTCAATCACGCGCATTTGTGGGATTACTTGGTCGAAGAAGTGTTTGACTTACTCGATCACGAAACTCGTCACTTTTTAATGCAAGTATCCGTGCTTGACCACTTCAATGATGAGCTAGTGTTTGCCCTTACCCAACGCGAAGATGCACTGGGAATGATTGAATCGCTTAACCGTTACGGCTTATTCATTTATCCGCTCGAAGGGGAACAGAACTGGTTCCGGTTCCATAACTTATTTGGCGAGTTTTTATCGCATGAGCGCCAAGCTCGTATTCCTCAGCAAGAAAAAGATCTCCACCGCAATGCTGCTATCGCTTGGTTACAACAAAAAGCACCACACCAAGCGATTCATCATGCACAAAAATCGAATGATAAGGACTTAGTGGTAGAGATCTTAAACGAATTCGGCTGGAAGATGTTTAACCAAGGCGAACTCAGCACACTGGAAAGCTCAATTAACAAGTTGGACGATGATCTGTTGTTCAGCCACCCAAAACTTACGATGCTCCGAGCATGGTTGGCTCAAAGTCAGCATCGTTATAACCAAGTGGGCCACCTGCTTGAAGAAGCGGAAGAGGAACACAAAAAGCGTAACATTGCGTTAGATATTCATTATCAAGGTCAAGCAAACGCGTTGCTTGCTCAAGTGGCTATCAACAGTAACCAACCAGAAAAAGCTCTCGAATTAGCGGAGCTAGCGCTTAGCCAACTTGATAACACAATTTACCGTAGCCGAATTGTGGCGACTTCGGTTGTTGGTGAAGTTAACCACGTGCTAGGTAAACTAGACCGTGCTTTGCCGATGATGCAACAAACTGAAAAGCTAGCTCGTCAGTATCAGGTATATCACCAAGCGTTATGGGCAATATTGCAGCAAAGCGAGATTTTAATTGCACAAGGTTACGTGCAAGCTGCCTTTGAACTACAAGATTCCGCATTTCGTCTGATTGAAGATCAGCAGCTTCAGCATGTTCCTCTTCATGAATTTTTGCTGCGTATTCGCGCGCAAGTACTTTGGTGCTGGAACCGACTTGATGAAGCGGAAGAATGCGCGTACAAAGGTCTGCAAATTCTCGAAAACCATTCACCAAGCAAGCACTTACATAGCTATTCGATGTTGGCGCGTATTGCGATTGGACGCGGTGAATTAGACAAAGCAGGTAAATTCATTGAGCATATACAGCACTTGATGAAACAGTCGACTTATCACGTAGATTGGACTGCAAACGCTTCACTATCGTTGATTCTATTTTGGCAAGCGCGCGGGAATACCGATGCAATGCAAGAATGGCTCAACACTGCGGTTCGTCCTGAATCGGCATGCAACCACTTTTCTCAATTGCAATGGCGTAACATTGCTCGCGCCCACATTAATTTAGGCCAATATACCGACGCTCGTGCTGCGTTAGATTTTCTCCAAGGTGAAGCTCGTCGCACTAACCTAATCACAGATACTAATCGCAACTTAGTGGTTGAAGCGGTCCTTTCTGCTCGCCAAAAAGATGAGGAGCAAGCCAAGGCTCTGTTAAAAGAAGCATTAGTAATGACGAACCAAACTGGCATGGTCGGAAACTTCCTGATTGATGGTGCAACCATTGGCGGTCTGCTGGAGAAGTTGAGCCTCCGCCATGAACTGGGCGATCTTGAGCGTCACCGTGCTCAACAGTTAATGAAGGACATTTCATCGAATCAACGTAGCCGGTCGATTCACTTTGATGAAGACTTTATTGAAAAGTTGGTGAATCACCCTAATGTGCCAGAGCTAGTACGTACCAGCCCATTAACACAACGCGAATGGCAGGTTCTGGGACTGATTTATTCAGGCTTTAGTAACGAGCAAATCGCACAAGAGCTGGATGTGGCAGGTACGACAATTAAAACCCACATTCGCAACCTGTACCAAAAGCTTAATATTGCTAATCGTAAAGAAGCCATTGTGACAGCTGAAAATTTGCTACAGTTAATGGGATACTGAACTGCTAGATAAACGGGTTAAAACGTAAAGTAAAACACAAGGGTTGGCGTAACACGTCAGCCCTTTTTTATGACTGACAGTAAGAGAAGTGCAATTTGCAAAGCACGTAAGTAACGTTGTTCATATAAAAAAATAGCCAACCGCAATAATCGCGATTGGCTTATATTTAGTGTGAACAAATTGTATTCACTAACAACGTCAGTTGGCTAGGTGACCCTCGGCTTAAGAAGGGTCGAGCAGTATTATGCATTAATCATGCCAAAATGCAAAGACTTATTTTTGGGCACAAGATCTCATATAAGCTGGATTTATTCACGCGCAAATTATCAAAATGCAACTTTGTAATGCAAATTGCAATTGCATAATGCAACCAAGACTGATAATTGATAGTAGAGTTAATCATCTCAAAAATGTAAACCAAGCATTAAAAGCTCGTTACGGCGACATTGTCTCTTGGCGGGTAATAAAGATAGGCAATAGATTGGATATAAAACCAAGTAGTTACAGCACTATTTCATACTTTTTTCATCGCAATGTTTGTATACTCTCTGCCATCGAAACGACTTAGCATTAGAGCAATGAACTACTTAATTACTTTCTTCAAGGGAATCGCCATGGGTGCAGCAGATGTTGTACCTGGTGTATCTGGCGGCACCATCGCGTTTATCACTGGTATTTACGATACGCTGCTTGAAAGCATTCGACGCATTAACCCCTCACTTTTCTCTATCTGGCGAAAAGAAGGGGTTAAAGCCGTGTTTAATCACATCAACGGATTCTTCCTTATCGCTCTGTTTGCCGGCATTTTCACCAGTATTGCAACGCTAGCAAAGTTGATTACTTGGCTTCTTGACACACACCCGATCCCACTTTGGTCATTTTTCTTTGGTCTAATTTTGGTCTCTGTGTATCACATTATTCGTCAGGTTGAGCAACGCGATCTTGTCCGCTTTGTCATTCTGCTCGTTGGTGTCGGGTTTGCTTATAGTATTACTGTGCTCAAACCTTTACACATGGAACCAACGGCCATTAACACCTTATTCGCTGGAGCTATCGCGATTTGTGCAATGATCTTGCCGGGTATCTCTGGCAGTTTTATTTTGCTGCTGATTGGCATGTATGCTCCTGTATTAGCCGCAGTGAAAGGTTTTCAAGTCGATACATTAGCGCTATTTTTGTCTGGCTGCGTGCTCGGTTTACTGTCCTTCTCTCACTTATTGTCGTGGTTACTACGCAAGTTCCGTGATTTCACCCTGATGTTTTTGACTGGATTAATGATTGGTACGTTGCCAAAGATTTGGCCATGGAAAGAAACCATCACTTGGCGCACCAATTCGAAGGGCGAACAAGTGCCATTGCTACAGCACAACCTATCACCATTTGAATTTGAACACGTGACATCACAACCTTCTCAGTTAGTACTTGCTGTCGTGATGATGCTTGCAGCCATTGCTCTGGTTTTGGGTCTAGAGAAATTCGCAGATTCAGATAAATAACTTTGGTATCAAACACATACTGAACCAAATAAAAACGGAGCCAATTGGCTCCGTTTTTATCTATTGGCTAAGGGCAAAACATCTCAATTGAAAACTCTGCTGTATTTGATGCAATAAAGTCCGTCGCGTTACTAAGAAGCTGGTCACCGAGGTATAACGCACAATTTACCGAGGTCACGAGTTGGCGAGCGGCGCATCTGTGCTACGATGCTCGTAATGTTAAGTGATAAATGCTGAACCTTAATGAAACTGTTACAAATCGCCGCTGTTTCAGCCGCATTAGTTGCGGGATTTTATGCCCCGACTCTAATAAAAAACTTTTCTTCTTCCACTCAAAGCAAGTCAATAGATGAATACTGCTTTCTCTCTACAACCTCTTGCGTCCAAGAAAATGTTACGATGACGCTAAACTCAGAAACTGCTCAACCCTTGGTTCCTACCACTCTAAATGTTGAGTGGCATACAAGCGATGCTAAGCAACTCATCCTAAGTCTTTCAGGAAGAGAAATGGAGATGGGTGAGCCTAAGTTTTTGCTGAAGCAAATCGCTCCTGGCCAATATCAAGGTGACATCATTCTCCCAGTTTGCACGGAGGATGCAATGACTTGGGTTGGTGAACTCAGTGATGGAGAGAATACCGTTTACCCTGCTATAAAAATGCAAAGATAAGGAATCGTTATGAGCCGCAATTGGTCCCTATTTCTCGTAGCTGCTTTCGCACTCGGGTTTGGCGTAAAGAGCTATTTAGATAATCAGAAAACGAAGCCAGAGCAAGTGGACAGTTCCACCTCTCAACAAACAGTATTGTTTGGGGAAAATAACCAAGCCATCAATATCTTCGATGTGAATGACCCTCGCATCCGAGTCGTCTATTTTGGCTTTACTCGCTGCCCAGACGTTTGCCCAACTTCTCTTGCAATGCTGGCAGGAGCACTGAATCAAATTGACGACGCGCAAAAAGCACAACTACGCCCGATGTTCATTTCTTTAGACCCAGAGCGTGATGAGGCCGATGCATCAGCAAAATATGCCCATTACTTCCATCCAATGATTGAAGGCCTATCGGCACCACTTGATGTAACGACACCTTTGGCACACAACTATGGTGTCATTTTCCGCAAGACAGAATTGGAAGGCTCGGAACTAAAGTACACGCTGGATCATAGCTCTTACTTTTACTTCTTGAAGCCGGATGGCACGTTAATCACTAAAGTACCGCATACGCTCTCGCCGGCACCGATTGTTGAAGCCATTTCAAAACTAACGACCGAAGGCTCTTCAAATGACGGTTAAGTCAGCGCTGAAGCAATTTTTCAATTTCCTAACTCATACCAACCCCAATGTCGAACAAGACGTCGATACGATCATTGACGCCATTGGGGGCATAGAGAACCTGCTAGAAACTGGTGCATGTGCGACTCGGCTGCGTCTTACCCTCAGAGCGACGTCCGTCATCGATAAGAACGCACTCAAAAATCATGGCGCGCATGGCGTCGTGATATTGGATGATCGTCATGTCCAAATCATATACGGCTTAAAAGCCAACACGTATTCGCAAATTATGGAAGAGCGCATCACAAAACAAAGTTAATATTTTTGCAGTATAGCTACCCTCTTTAAAAAACGGCGGCTATACTCTTTTGGCTTAATTAACTCACTTATTTATTAACCAACGAAGAGGACACAAGATGATTGTATTGAATAACACTAACTGGGCATCGCAAGGGTAACCCTAACAGCACCAACTCTGTGGCATAGCCACAACTCCCCTTCTCTGCCCGGTCTTCACCGGGGTCAACTCTATCCGAATTAGACCCTAATGCGATTTGTATTAAGGCGCTTTGTTGCGTCTGGGATAATTCAATGATGAATCAAACACATACTTTTTGTGACACATTAGTTTCAACTTCAAACCCTCTAAAACAATTGGGTTGGAAACCATTTTTTCAGCAACAACTGACATTAGACGATTACGACAACACTATCTTTGCTCGTGTAATTGCGCATCACCGAAGTGGTTATTTATTGGCAACAGAAACTGGGCAAGTTCATCTTAATGCCCACCATTCTTTACCCAATATGACCGTCGGAGACTGGGTAATCTTAAATGAAGATCAGCAATTTGTTCGCCTACTGGATCGCTTGAGCCTCTTTAGCCGCAAAGCCGCTGGCAGCAAAGTGGCAGAGCAACTCATCGCAGCCAATGTGGATACAGTGTTTATCGTCTGTTCCCTTAACGACGACTTCAATTTAAGTCGTATTGAACGTTATCTTGCCTTGGCTCATGAAGCCGAAGTCGAACCCGTCATCGTGCTTTCCAAAGCCGATTTGTGTGACAATACTGATGAACTAAAAAGCCAAGTACAGAAGCTCGACCCTCTATTAGCGATAGAGACAGTCAACGGCTTAGAAATAGAGAGTGCTTCTAAACTCATGACCTGGTGCAAAGAAGGACAAACCCTCGCTTTTATCGGTTCTTCAGGCGTTGGCAAATCAACTCTTGTTAATGCATTACTCGGGCAACAAGAACAGGCAACTGGGCATATTCGTGAAGACGATAGCAAAGGGCGACATACAACTACATCGCGCTCTATCCATCTATTACCTGATGGCGGCATCTTGATTGATACTCCGGGAATGCGCGAGCTTCAACTAGCAGATTGTGAATCGGGGGTCAGTGAGGCATTTTCTGATATTGAGGCTCTCGCTCAGCGTTGTCGCTTTGGTGATTGCCAGCATCAAACTGAGCCGGGTTGCGCAATTCAAACTGCGATTGAAAATGGCAAACTGGAAGTTCGTCGTTTCAATAACTATCAAAAACTATTGCGAGAACAAGCCTTTAACGGTGCGACTTTGGCAGAGCAACGAGCTCAAAGTCGACAGTTCGGGAAACTCACTCGAAATGCCATGAGTGATAAGCGCAGGCGCCAACAAAGTTATTAATTTGTTGCGTTTGAGTTGTCAATAAAATCAAAGGAGACGAAAGTCTCCTTTTTAACAACTTTATTAAAAACCATTACTCATAACTAATGATAATTTTCAACATAAAAATCTTATTTAAATAACATTGAGCAAACACTTAATCCAAAAACAAACTAAAACTAGACACAAAATATTACCAAGCTAAGATATGTGATATTCAGCAAGAAAATGGCTGAATTTATAAAAACAGGATAATTGATAATCATGTGTCTTAGTGACCAGAAGCAATGCTCACCCCTTGCAATACAAGGGCATTATCGCCGTGTAATGATGGACTATTGCCCTGCCACTCTGGCATAAAATTGCAGGAATGATGTATGCAACACAACAGCCTCGTTGCCCGATATGCTCGTGGTAACCTCGTCGTCCAGATCCTTGTCGGTATCGTCTTTGGTATTTTGCTCGCGACAATTTCTCCAAGCCATGCCGAAAGCGCGGGATTAATTGGTAGCCTTTTTGTCGGTGCGCTTAAAGCGATCGCGCCAATTCTTGTGTTTATTTTGGTTGCCGCTTCAATTGCAAACCAAAAGAAAAACCAACACACTTACATGCGCCCAATCGTTGTACTGTACCTGATGGGTACATTCTTCGCGGCGCTATCAGCAGTGGTTCTAAGCTTCCTTTTCCCGACCAATTTAACGCTTGTCACCGGCGCTGAAGGTGCAACGCCTCCTCAAGGTATTGCTGAAATTCTACGCACATTGTTGTTTAAACTGGTCGACAACCCAGTAAATGCACTAGTAGAAGCAAACTACATCGGCATTCTTGCTTGGGGTGTGGGTCTGGGTCTTGCACTACACCACGCATCGGCAACAACGAAGGCCGTATTTGAAGATCTAAGCCACAGCGTGTCTCACATTGTGCGCTTTATCATTCGTCTTGCACCATTTGGTATCTTTGGCTTGGTTGCTTCAACGTTTGCGACAACAGGCTTTAGCGCGCTAGCAAGCTACGCACACCTTCTGGCGGTTCTTCTTGGCGCAATGATGATCATCGCACTCGTTGTAAACCCGGCGATCGTGTTCGTTAAAACCAAACAAAACCCTTACCCACTTGTATTCCGTTGTCTACGTGAAAGTGGTGTAACAGCGTTCTTCACTCGTTCAAGTGCGGCGAATATTCCAGTAAACATGGCACTATGTGAGAAGCTAAAACTGGACGAGGATACATACTCAGTATCTATCCCTCTAGGTGCGACCATCAACATGGCTGGTGCTGCAATCACTATCACAACGCTAACGCTTGCAGCTGTGCACACTATGGGTATCGAAGTTGATCTACTGACTGCGCTACTTCTAAGTATTGTAGCTGCGGTTTCTGCATGCGGCGCATCAGGTGTTGCAGGCGGCTCTCTACTACTTATCCCACTTGCGTGTGGCCTGTTTGGTATCTCAAACGACGTAGCAATGCAGGTTGTAGCGGTTGGCTTCATTATCGGTGTGATTCAAGACTCTGCAGAAACTGCGCTAAACAGCTCAACAGACGTTGTCTTTACGGCAGCAGTTTGTAAATCAGAGCAGCAAAAAGCTCAGTAAGACTGACAGAACAAATAGAAAGGGGAGCCGATGATGGCTCCCCTTTTTTGTTTAATTGCGCTCAATTATGCGGTGACCAGAGCCACTTCTTCAATCGGGAAGTGTTTGCTTGGTTCAACAAACTCTTGCTGCGCCGCGATAGTTTGCAGCTCCCATTCGCCTGCATGATACGTTGCACTTAACACCCCGTAGCACGCGTCATGACAATGTTGGAAAGCTTGTTTAGGAGACCAGCCTTTTAAGAGTCCCGCGGTAAAAATAGCTGAAATAAGATCGCCCACGCCAACAGGTTGTTTAGCAAACTCAAATTGAGGACGCTTCGCAAGGTAAATACCTTCTTGCGTAGCCAATAGCATGTTAAAGCTGCCATTTTCTAGGCAGTAAAGGTGCTTAACTAGCACCACTTTTGGACCTTTCTCTAGCGCACGTTGGCATGCGGTGATCGCATCGTCTAGTGAGTGGATTTCCATCTCAGCAAATTGACTTAGCTCGAATTGGTTCGGAACGATCACGTCCGCCATTGGCATCAAACGCGTTAGAAGATTTTCAGCAATGCCCGGAGCCACAATGCAGCCTTTGTCTGGCGCGCCCATCACAGGGTCGCAAACGTAAAGTGCGTTCCGGTTCGCTTGCTTCACTTTCGTCACGGTATCTTCAACAGCAAGGCACTGCTCTGCGCTACCTTGGTAGCCCGTCAATACCGCTTGGCACTTTTCCAGCGCGCCGATGTTACCAAGTCCACGAACTAACTCGCTGATGTCTTCAGCCGCAAACGCTCGCCCAGTCCAGCCTTCTTGATACTGCGTGTGGTTAGAAAATTGAACGGTATGAATCGGCCATACTTCGAAGCCCATGCGTTGCATTGGGAAAACAGCACTGCTGTTACCAGCATGACCAAAAGAAACATGAGATTGTATAGAGAGGATACCTTGCATAGTACCTTACCTCTTATTGTAGTTATCGATAGTTCAAAGACAGCGGCAAGCGCCAGTTTTGCGAAACCAGTAGTGTATCCGACAAACCAAGATTCTCTAACTCAATTCTCCTCGATATCTTCAGAGTAAGTTGGAGCGTTGGTTTTCAACACCATCTTCTTAATTTCCATTTTGTCTTTATTCAGTGCGATTTCTAGGGTATCTCCTTCCCTTATCCTAAGCTGAGCCAGGATTACGCTTGGAATGACTACGGCGGTGTCGTCACCGATTTTAACAGGTTGACTTATCATCTTTCGTCCTCCAAATGTCGAAAATGAGTTTTCACGTCATTGGATGTCTAGCCTCAAATACGTTGAGCTGACTTGGGTTTGGCGTAAATGCCTAAAAACAAAGAGCCTTCCACACCGCGTTTGGGAAGGCTCTTTCTGTATTATTTTTTAATTTGCTAAAGGCTCATGCTTCGCAGCAATCAGACCGTAAGCACTCCAGCCTAGGAAGGTTACGATAGACCCCCACATCATAGCTTCGTAGCCGGAGCCGTAAAGCGCATAGAAGCTGTACAGAGAGCCAATCAGAGCGATAACGTTGGTGGTTTTCATCTCGCGCTCTGGCACGTGCGCCACTTGCTGCATAATAAAGATTGCGCCCATACATAAGATGTAAGGAATAACGTTTGTTACTACCGCTAGGTTAACCAGTGCTTCGAACTGCTCGTTCAGCGTTGGAGAAATCGTCATTAGAGACAATACTGATTGGATGATAGTAATCGCGATCATACCTTTGATCGGTGTGCCGCGTTTGTCCACTTGAGAGAACAATTTAGGGAAGAAGCCCGCATCAGAAGACGATTTGAACACTGACGCGATAGTGAATTGCCAACCCAATAGAGAGCCCGCACAAGCCAATACCGCCATACCCGCAACCACTTTACCTGCTGCTGAGCCAAGCATCACAGACCATACGGTTGAGAATGGTGCGGTAGAAGCGGCAAGCTCAGAGTTTGCAACGATACCAGAACAGATGTTTGTCGATACAATGTAAACCACAGCCGCAATTAGCGTACCGCCTAGCACTGCGATTGGTACGTTCTTCTCTGGATTTTCTACTGCTTCAGAGTTCGCACAAGCTGATTCAAGACCAAGGAATGCCCATAGAGTCATCGCAATAGAAGCACTCACCGCTTCACCAAATGGCAAGCTGTGTGGGTTCCAAGCTTCAATGTACATGGTTGGGTTAAACCAGAACCAACCAACAATACCCAATGAACACACTGGTAGGATTACGCCCCACACGGTGAATGTACCAATTTGACCTGTGATTTTCGCACCACCGAAGTTAGCGAAAGTACAAATCCAAAGAATGGCGATGGTGTACAAACAGGTTTCGACCGGAGATAGGGTCACTTCAAAGAATGCGGAGCCGTAACCCACACAAGTAATCGCGATCGCAATATTCGCAATAAGGAGCGACAAACCGTAAGTCCAGCCCGCCATAAATGCACCCGATTTACCGAATGCATAAGACGCGTAACCGTTCATACCACCGTCACGTTTACTAAAGCGACCACATTTTGCGAACACGTAAGCCAACGCCAAAGAGCCCGCCGCCGTGATCAGCCAAGACAACACAGAAATGGTGCCCACTTGCGCCAGTTTACTTGGCAGCATGATGATACCGGAGCCAGCCATATTGATGAACGTCAGAATGGTTAACTGCACCACCGACATTTTTTTAGTTTCAGTACTCATAAATTATTCTCCACGAATAAGCGGTTCGCACCGACGCCGGAGCGTGGTGCGAACGGGTAGATTAATCTTTTAGGACATAACAATGTGCGGTAGTGCGACCGTTAACATCTTCAAGGTACACACCTTGAATTTCTGGCGCGAAGCCTGGGAAGCGGTTAATGCCTTCTTCTAGAGATAGGAAGTAATCCACCACCTGTTGAGTCCAGACTTCACCAGTGATCACACAGATAATGCCTGGAGGGTAAGGAAGTGCACCTTCAGCGGCTACGCGGCCCACGGCCTCTTTAAGTGGTAGGTAATTGCATTCACCACGGAAGTATTTGCGTGTTGCTACTTCAGGTTTGTGAACCATTTGTGGGAAGTACTCGCTGCGGAACATCGCTTTTTGTAACTGTTTCACGTTCAGCTCTTTGTACATGTCATGCATTTCCTGACATAGCTGACGGATGGTGTAGCCACGGTAGCGTTCTTTATTCGCTTCGTAGACGCTTGGAAGTACGATACTTAAAGGGGCATCATCACGGATGAATTTTTCGAATCGGTTAATTTGAGCTACAAGGTGACGGATCTTACCCATATCTTCCGCAGGAGTGAGTAGGAACAAGATAGAGTTCAAGTCACACTTCTCAGGGATGATGCCGTTTTCACGAAGGAAGTTCGCCAATAGCGTTGCAGGAATACCGAAATCTGCATAGCTGCCGTCTTCTGCAATACCCGCAGTAGTTAGCAACAATTTACATGGATCAACGAAGTATTGACCTTCACCGTAACCTTCAAATTTGTGCCAGCTTGCGTTTGGCTCAAACATGAAGAATTTCTTGTTCGTTGCTATCACGTCAGTGTCGTAGCTGCCCCAAGGTTGGCCTTCGACTTCATCTGGAATGAACGGACGAATCAATTCACAACTCTTAAGGATTTCTTTACGCGCTTCGATACCTGTCTTAACCGCATCGCGCCATAAACGCAGACCTGCTTCGCCGTCGTGGATCTTCGCGTTCACATCAAGCGCAGAGAACAGTGCGTAGAATGGTGAAGTCGATGCGTGCATCATAAACGCGTTGTTAAAGCGTTTGTGGTTACAGTAACGAGCTTGACCTTTGATATGGCGGTCTTTTTTGTGGATTTGCGATGTTTGAGAGAAGCCAGCTTGTTGTTTGTGAACAGACTGAGTCACGATCACACCTGCGTCTTCTGGTTTCAAATCCAGCAGCAGTGGTGAACAGTCTTTCATCATAGGGATGAACTGCTCATAACCAACCCACGCAGAGTCAAACAGGATGTAGTCACAAAGATGACCTATCTTATCCATTACGTAGCGAGCGTTGTAGATAGTACCGTCGTAAGTACCAAGCTGGATAATAGCAAGACGGAAAGGACGTTCATCGCGTGCACGTTCTGGGTCCACTTTCGCGATTTGAGCACGAATGTATTCTTCATCGAAACAGTGTTCATCCATACCACCGATAAAGCCCCAAGGGTTACGCGCCGTTTCTAAGTAAACTGGCATACCACCCGCTTGGATTAACGCACCGTGGTGGTTCGATTTGTGGTTGTTACGGTCGAACAGTACCAAATCACCTTCAGTTACCAGCGCGTTACACACCACTTTGTTTGAAGCAGAAGTACCGTTGAGTACGAAGTAAGTTTTGTCCGCGTTAAATACTTTTGCAGCGTGCGCTTGCGCTTGGTGTGCAGAACCTTCGTGGATCAGCAAGTCACCTAAATCCACGTCCGCGTTACACAAGTCACTACGGAACAGGTTTTCGCCAAAGAAATCGTAGAACTGTTTACCAGCTGGGTGTTTTTTGAAGAACTGACCACCTTGGTGTCCCGGACAGTCAAACGCTGAGTTACCCATCTCAACATAGTGCGTTAATTGCTTGAAGAAAGGAGGAAGAAGACGACATTCGTACTTGGTTACTGCTTCATTGATTTGACGACAGTAGTACTCAATAGATTGTCTTTCTAAATCGATAACGCCAGTTAGCCAAACGTAATCTTCTGCCGAAACTGGGTTTTCATCCGTTACTAAGAAAACTGGAATACCGTAACCCGTTTCAGAAATCATTTTATGCAGACCTGCTTTAATGTCTGCTGAAGTAATAATAGCCGCACCAACGTCGGTTAATTCAACTTGCTCTAAAGGTTGTAAATGACGATTAAATTGTTCATCTAAAGACTCAGCTAATAAACTGAAGTCTTCTGGCATGTAATTACTAACACCTATAATTAAACTTTTCATTTGGAATATCTCTTTTTTGTTCTTTAAAATTGACAAGTACAGATATTACAAACGAAAACGATATTTAAAATTCAAAAAACAAATTTCGTGATTAAATTTTCACATTTAAAAGACTTATTTCCTCGAATTAAAATTTCGCGACCTTCATCACTTTCCAATTGATAGTCCAATGATATTGAAACCAGAATTAAAAGGAAAAATAATTAAAAATTGTGTGACCACAACCATTATTGTTAGAAATAAAATATCAAGAAAATAATTTTTTGAGATTTCCATCACTATATAATTATTAGGAGTATATTATTAGGAATGATAAATATTTTAATTTTAACTAAATTTAAACACATAATAAAAAAGCCATCAACACATGTATTGATGGCTTTTTACTTTAGGTGCAAAGGAAACACAATTCAATTAAATAAATGACTATCTAGTTTGACTCCATCATTCGACCATTGCTGATAACGTTTTACAGACATGCCTGACGAGTACATAGTGTGTTTACAATCCATGCACTCGACAAAATACAAGCCACTCATGCCAGCCATAACGTGCAGTCTACGGCTATCACAACGCTTACAGGACAAGCGTTTTACTTTGGTATTGACGTCAATACGACGAGCAAAGTTTAACGTTTCGTGAGAACATAAAGCCTCAACAGCACTATCTTTAAATGGATGTTCACTCAACAAGTAATTAATGGCGTAATCATACACCGGGGGGATTGAAGATTTTCCACTTTCAATATTACTTATTTTAGCGACGGAAACACCTAATAAAGAAGCGAACTCAGCCTTACTGTACTCTAAGATAAACCTTGAAGAGATAAATTTATCTGCACTAATGATTCTCAACATACACAAATCTCTAATATAAATAAAAACAGAGATAAAAAATTATCTCTATTTATTATGAAACATGTAATGAAAAAGTTACTTCCTAGTGTAATTCTGCATATTAACTATGCTATTTTATTTTTACGTTATCTTGCGCCTAATTAATCATAAAATCAATAATCGACACCTAAATATAAAAGAACAATTTAAGATTTATAATACATTTTTTAATTTAAATTATTAGATAAAGTAATGAGTACTATTCACCTATAAATCGGGGCATCAAGTATTGCTCTTCAATCATTATTACTATCAATTGAAAAGTCTTGATCTAAGCCCAATAGCGGAAGTAAATAAAGAGGGAAAAACCTCTTTTTTAAGGTAAACAGATCCCATCTTAGTTAAGTACTAAAAATATGTTGAAAAATCGCATAAATAGTATGCACATCAGTAAAATGACTGCTTAAGTAAGTTTACATTCTGTTGTCGTGACTGATAGAGATACTGGCAAAAGAGCAAAAGAAAAGCCTCAATCTTGAGGCTTCTGGATAAGATAGGTTATGGTTGAAGGAAGTTTTGAGTGAAATCGAGCGCCTCTTTAGAAAGTTTTTTTTCGTTGGGCGATGTGCTTGCCTGACCTTCTGCTGTTACCGTTGTCATGTTAGGCTGAAAATCTAGTGTTGATGCCTCCTCCCAAGCCTCGGAGGCGTCTTTATTCTCATCATTCAACACCGCATTGAGCTCCTCTTCCGCAGGAAAATACGCTTCGCGTTTGTACACTTTGTTAAGGGCTCGAATAATAGAGTGCTTTCTCACCATTCCTGAGGCCAGTTTTCTTTGCAACGGCTTCGCTATGGACTGCAATCCAACGACAATATCAACACCAATATTGGTTGCCACTTCATCACGTAACGTACGCGCAGGTTGGTAGCCCATATTGGCAGCAAGAAACAGCCAAACGTAAGCAATTGCATTACCCGTTTTACCTTTATCCTTCCACGCTTCGCCAGCATGATACATCGCTTTAGCACTGCCACCTTCCGCGGCCCGTTCCAGCCAGTAGCAACCTTTAACCATGCTTTTTTCTGTACCAATGCCATTTAGGTAACATAAGCCGACTTGGATCTTGCCATCCGCACTGTCTTTTTCCGCCGCTTTCATAAACCAGTAAAGCGCATCTGCACTGCGTCCTGCACTATTGTCTGGTGAAAGCTGCCACTCACCCATGTAAAGCATGGCATCAATGCAGCCTTCCTCGGCTGCGGTTTCAATCAGTTGGTTACCTTTGGGAATATTTTTTTCCGTTCCGCGACCAAAAACCAACGCTTTGCCTGTCGAAAATTTCGCTTCGGTATCCCCTTCCATTCCCGCAATTGCGGTACGCCAGAAGTTTGCCTGCTCTTTTAAAATCACATCTTCGCGCATGCGTTCACTTAAGCGAACAATGCCGTACATCCCCGTCACATTGTCCAGTTTAGCGGCTTTATCATACCAATACAGCGCTTGACGAATGTTGTCCTTTTCGGCTTCTTTCGCTAGAAATAAAATGGTGGGGATATGCCCGGTTTCTGCTTTGAACTCTCGCTCTTTACGCTCTTGCTCTCGCGCTTTATGCATCGCCTTTCGATAAGCGGCTTCGCGAGCTTTCCTCTCTGCCTCGAGTCTCTGTTTCCGCATCGACAACGAGATCATCCACACAAATATCAGGACGAGTGAAAGGCCAGTTGCCGCAATGGCAATGCCCATACTACTCATAAATAGCCTCTTTTGGTTTCAGGGCCCAATTCAACTCCCTTTCAGGGAAATCTTATGATTACGCGCCGACATAACGCCGACTACCTTCATTATATAACGACCACTTAGCGAAAATCTGAAGCTTGCGAAGACTTAATGGCGGTATTTTATTCAACATCACTGCAACTTATTTTTAAAAGAAAAATATAGCCCTCATTTTTATAGAACTTAATCACGGTTTTGGGGCTGAGACATTCTCATCCCCTATCATCCCCCCTTACTCCTCCCATAAAAATTCACATTTTAATGATGTGCAGAATCTCTCACTATGCGCCTGTTTTATTATTTAATTTGTGAACAAAATCGACTGTGACAGAAAATTTGCACCTGTAAAAAACTTAACAGCCTGCTCTCACATTTTGCTGATGATTCAGTGTATTAGCATCTAATTGAACATTTCCTTTTTGGCATCTGCCTTTCTAGCGTGTGCAAAACCTTCTTGATGATTGAGTCAGCGAAGGCAGCGCGCAGCTCAATATCAATTCAATAACAATGGATTTGTAAACGTGGACAATAAGACATTTAAATTATCAACAATTGCCAAAACCGTACTGCCTTTGATTTCCGTCGCGGTAATCAGCGGTTGTGGTAGTGATAGCACGAACGAAGATACGACGAACCCTGGCTCAGGCTTGTACCCTGCGGGAGAGAACGAAGTCGTCATTTATTACAAACGTGACGTAGCATCAGCTTCAACGGCCAGCGACTACGAAGGTTGGGGCTTGCACCTATGGAACGGTGAGGGCTGTACCAGCACAGATTTAGACGCAATGGGCATTCCGGGAACAGGAACGGATTGGTCTGCGCCACACCCATTCGATGGCATCAACGACACCTACGGTGCTTACTACGTACTGAAAATAAACCCAGATGCCTCTGACCCACACGAATGCATGAACTTCATTCTGCACAAGGGTGATGAGAAAGCGTTCGGCAGCGCAAACTCAAAAGTAGAGTTGACGAAAATCGGCGAATCGAAAGGTTTGTTTGGCTTCCACGGCAGCAGTGAACTTTACTACGAGCCAATAGAAGAGCGCCCTGTTGATATTGATGGTCAAAAAGCCCATTGGTTAGACGCCAACACCATTGCATGGGAAGCGGCGACCAGTGCGGATTCCATGAAGCTGTTCTACAGCCTTAGCAATGACATCAAAATGGATGAAGATAAGCAAATCTCTGGCGGTACAGCGGTTGAGCTGACAAAAGCTGGTGAGTTGTCTGATGGTCTGAAATCACGCTTCCGTCACCTTGCTAGCCTTCAAGCTGCGGGTATCGATGTCGATGACGCGACCTTGCGTACGATCCTGAAGTCACAAATCGTTATGGTGGCTTACAACGCAAATGGTGACGTCATTTCTGCAACTGAAGTGCAAAAACCGGGCGTTTTGGATGCGGTGTTTGCCGATTCCAAGGCAGGTAACGCGATCGGTCAAGAACTCGGTGCGATTGTGGAAGGCGGTGCCGCAACCTTCAAACTATGGGCACCAACTGCCCAAGATGTTGATCTGATAATCTACGATGAAAACTTAGCAGAAGAAGCGACCGTTGCCATGACGGAAGACCCAGCAACAGGTATCTGGGTTTCTGAGGCACAAAGCAACGTTGTCAACAAATATTATCGCTACCAAGTTAAGGTATACCACCCAACAACTGGCGTCGTTGAAACGCGTTTGGTAACAGACCCATATTCAATGAGCTTGTCTAAGAACTCACGATACTCGCAAGTGGTTGATTTAGATGATCCAAGCTTAATGCCTCAAGATTGGAAAAACTACGCACGCCCAACGGTTAAAAAAGACGAAGACCACGTCCTTTACGAGTCACACATTCGTGATTTCAGCTTTAACGACAGCAAAGGCACACCAAGTCTTGATGGCAAATATCTGGCGCTTACAGAACCTGAGCGTGAGTCTGTATCTCACTTACAAGCTTTAAAAGATGCTGGCCTAACAACGCTACATATCCTGCCTGCGTTTGATATTGCAACCGTGGATGAAGACGCTGACAAGCGAGTCGATATCACCGACACCGTGGGTAAACTTTGTGGCATCAAGCCAGAAGCCTCCATTTGTGAGACCGAAGATGACGGCAAAGTAATTGAAGAGGTATTAAATAGCTACGACCCAACAACGGGCAAAGCACAAGCGTTGATGAACGATCTTCGCATGCTAGACAGCTTCAACTGGGGTTATGACCCTTACCACTACACCGTGCCAGAAGGCAGTTATGCGACCGATCCTAACGGGTCTAAGCGTATTCTTGAGTTCCGCGAAATGGTTCAAGCGACGCATAAAATGGATCTGAAACTGGTCATGGACGTCGTGTACAACCACACAAATGCATCTGGTGTGAACGAAAAATCAGTACTGGATAAGATTGTCCCTGGGTACTACCACCGCCTAAACGTCAACACTGGCGGCGTCGAAAACTCAACCTGTTGTGATAACACCGCAACCGAGAACTTGATGATGGGTAAACTAATGGTTGACTCATTGATGGTATGGGCGGATGACTATAAAGTCGATGGTTTCCGTTTTGACCTTATGGGCCACCAGCCGAAAGATGTGATGGTTTACGCACTTGAAAAAGTCCGTGAAATTGACCCGAATACCTTGTTCTACGGCGAAGGTTGGGACTTTGGTGAAGTCGCGCAAAACGCTCGCTTCGATCAGGCGACACAAGTCAACATGGCGGGGACAGAAATCGGTACTTTCTCTGATCGTCTGCGTGACGCAGTTCGTGGCGGAAGCCCGTTTGATGGCGGTGTAGATTCTGAAGGTAAGCACCCACTTCGCTTTAACCAAGGCTTTGGTAACGCCGCTTATCCTAACGAAGAAACCAAAACTGACGCAGAGTCGGTGAATGGTCGTTTACACAACCAAGATCTGGTTCGTCTAGGTATGGCTGGTAACTTGGCTGATTACATCCTTCTTGATTACAAAGGCGAAACCAAACTGGGTAAGAACGTTGATTACAATGGTGCGCCTGCAGGCTACACAAAAGTGCCATCAGAGAACATCTCTTACGTGTCTAAGCACGACAACCAAACATTGTGGGATAACAACGCCTACAAGATTGCGACAGGCACTTCATCTGCCGAGCGTGCACGTATGCAGTCTGTGTCCCTATCAACGGTGATGCTTGGTCAAGGCATTCCATTTATCCACATGGGTTCTGAGCTATTGCGCTCTAAATCTATGCAGCGCGACTCGTACGATTCTGGTGACTGGTTCAACCGTGTATTCTTCGACGGAAGCGACAATAACTGGAACGTTGGTCTACCACGTGAAGACAAAGACGGTGCAAACTGGGAGCTGATCAAAACCATCGTTGGTGACAGCACGGCGAAACCAGATTCAACCGACATCGAGCTGACTAAGCAACAATTCCTAGAGCTACTAAAAATCCGTAGCACAAGCGAACTGTTCCGCCTAGATACCGCGCAAGAAGTGATGAACCGTGTGGACTTCCGCAACGTAGGGAAAGACCAAGTGGAAGGCTTGATTGTGATGTCTATCGACGATGGTACATCAGCGGGTGCCGATTTAGATTCGAACTACGATGCTGTCGTGGCCGTTGTGAACTCAACATCAACTGAGAAATCTTTCAAAGTTGCTGGCGCAACTGGTTTCGAACTGCATGAAGTTCAACAAAACTCTGCGGATGACATCGTCAAAGGTGCAAGCTTCACCAATGAAACGTTCACAGTACCAGCACTGACAACAGCGGTATTCGTGCAGCCACAAAACGGCGCACAAGGTGCTGGCCTACCAGTAAACACGGATAACAAAGACGTATCGAGCATTCCTCCTTACGGCGAAACCGTTGTTTACGTGAAAGGCACGATGAACGAGTGGTCTGATAGCAGTGATTGGGCGATGACCTTTATTGGCAACGGTATGTACTCTGTAACTGGCGTTCTTGAAGCTGGTGAACACGAGTTCAAATTCGCGGACTCTGGTTGGGCAAATCCAAACATCGGTTGTGATGCTGCGAATATAGCTTCTGGTTCACTAGACTTAGGTTCAGAAGGTAACTGTAAGCTGTCTGTTGCTGAAACAGGTAAGTACAACTTCACTCTGAACGCGCTGCATGTTCAAGATGAAAGCGTAGAAAAACCGGTCGTGTCAGTGACCAAATCAGCAGATGCACCAACATTCGGTGAAACAGCACTTTACTTACGTGGCACTATCACTACATGGGATGCTCCAGCACAAGACTCAACAGCGAAGTTCAGCTATGTTGCAAATGACGTTTATTCGCTAGACATTGACCTAGCGGCGGGCAACTACGAAATGAAAGTTGCGAGCGCAGACTGGGCAGCAGACACCAACTTCGGTGGCGAAGGCAGTGTTGAGCTTGGTAAAGCGCTAACGATGGAAGTCGGTGGCGGTAGTGCAAACCTGAAAATTGCGATTGCAGAAGCAGGAAATTACAACTTCCACTTCAACGCGGCTGACAAGTCGGCGCCAATCGTGACGGTAACGAAAAACTAATTTCATTTAAAAACATCCGTAATGAAAAAGGGGAAGCATCACGCTTCCCCTTTGTTTTGTTGGCGTCACTAAATGGTGGATACCAAAATCAAAAAGGTGTTAGTTTCCCCAAATCTGTTCAACAAACTCAGGATGATCAATGAATGGATTACGATTGCCCTGAAAATCAAACACTTGTTGATTCCGATTTCGTTCTTTTTCACTAACGGGATCATTTTTGTGCCAACGTTTCAGCATGTTTAACATCCAAGGTTCAAAAACCGTTGAACTTGAACCATCAAGGACAGCATCCGCATTGCTTGAATTGCCTTCCCAGTTACCTACAACATTTTCATAGCGGGTTGCCATGTAGAAATAAGCACGGGCGAAGTCGCCCTTAAACTCATCAATCGGCTCAAACACCGTACCGGAGTAGCCCAGATTAGTGCTTGCTTGGCCAAGTTTAGAGCCATTACTAGACACGTAGGTCGCGGTGCCCACTTCACCAAATGGCCAATTACTGCGCTTCGCGTTTACATAACCATCAGTTGCAAACAAGTGATGACCGTCTGAGTTCATCGGCTCAACCTTACCGCCAAACCAGCTTTTCGGAAAAGAGTGCTCACGGTTGTAGCAATCCCCTTCCGTTTTGTATTGGCCACATTGGTCTGTGACTTTGGTAAAGCTTACTGTATCGCTAGCAGATGGCTTTTCAGAGTACATATCGAGAATAGAGCCATCATTTTCATAATAACGATCAATATCGGCATCTTTTACCAAGGTCCACACCGCAGAATAACCTCGGCTAGAGTGATTATTGATAATGTTAAACAACGCTGTTTTTAGAGCGTATCCCGTCTTACCAGATGCCGCTTGATAGTAACCATCAACCACTGGTGGGGTCGTCGTTGTGTCACCTAAGTTAAAATCGGTGGTTTCACTTTTCGAGAATTCAGCGCCAGAAGCAAGAGTCTTATCTCCCACCTTCAACGCGTAAGACCCCGAACCATTGCCACAGCAAATGCCGTCGCCATAGCTGTCTTGAATCGTAAATTGGTAGTTACCATCGGCCAAACACATGGTCTTATCTACAGAGGTTGACGACTCATACCCCTGACCAGAGAAAAGCACTTGCGCTTGGCTATTTTTCAACTCCCAGCTAGTTTCTGAGCCATAGTTGTCCGTCGTGAGTGTAAGAACCACCTCATGATCACTACAATTTTCTACAGGAGGTTGTGTACTTGTCTCGGTCGGTTGAAAATTATCGACGTAGACAGCTTCTGAGCCATCAAAACTGGCTTCATCGTAAAAACGCAAACCGACGTTGATGGTCTTGTTCGAGCTCGCTGTGTAGTTGTGCGCGAGCTCTTGCCACTGGTTTATCTGTTGTGGGTTCGAGTAATTGTGATAACCATCAACCACCAGACGTGCTTTTACATTTCCTTCGGTATGATAAACCGAGACAGAAAACGGATAGGTTTTCCCTTGCTCCACATTAATGGTTTGCAAAAAGTCGGTGTTGCTTTGGGTACCTGTATTCACGACGACCTGGGCAGCCAGACCACCCGATTTGATTTGCTCGCTGCTTGGCGACACTGTAATGCCCGCGTCAATCTCTGACCACTGCGTAGGTACATTGCCATTCCACTGCTCAAAGTCACCGTTGATAATTTGGCTATATGCAAACGGAGAGCTAACAGCAGCAAGGAGACAGAGGGAGTTTGTTATGGATTTCATTATACTTTTCCATTAGTTATATAAATCCCAAACACGATAAACATATTAGTGGGGCATAAGTAATCCTTCAATCACATTTTTACGTTGCACAAGTGTTAATTTACTTTTTAATGTGCAGCTTATCTCACAAATATCCATCTGCTGAAAACAAATGCCAATACAAAAAGCGAAGCAACTTGTTGGCTACATCGTCGTAAAACCATTAAGGGAAAAGTAAAACAGACAGAAAAAAGCCAAGTGTGCGCCTATGGGGGTCAGCAACAACACTTGGCTTGTTTATAAGAAAACTTGTAGTCAGCTCAACTGGTGAGCATCAATTCTGGATAATTCCTTAAGGTTTTACCGCAAAGAATCTTCCTTGTAGTGGCGACATCAGAATCTGATATTGACCATTACTCGGAGTAATTTTTTCATTCGTGAGCAAATCCACCAACTCACCAGTACCAACACTCTCCTGAGTAAGAGTGACGCTTCTAGCGCTCTCTAAGGTATTTAGCGCAAACAAGACTTTGTCCGAACCAGATTGTTTCAAGTCCACATAACTGCCGTTACTCGCAACTAAATTCGTGCGTGACCCTTGATAAAGTGCAGGATGCGCATCGCGCATTGTCATCAGCGATGTCACATAAGATTTGAGATCGGCTTGGTTTGCATCAAGCGTCGCCGTCACGCCTTCAATTTTCGCACTACTGCGCGCAACGTGATCATCGCACAAACCTTGAATGGCGCAGGTGCTGTTGTCTTCTTTTACGGCAAAACCATCCACTTGATCCCCGATTTCATCACCGTAGTACAACGTGATTGGCCCGGTGTACGCCGCTTGGAAAGCAAACGCGGCTTTATGGCGTAACCAATATTCTGCATCATTCACATCCGCCAAGTTTCCGCGCTGTAACAAGTCACCAAAGCGCACTAAATCATGGTTGCCGATCATCAAATTCGGCTGCGCATGTGTTGGATATTGGTTGTGTGTGCTGTAGCCGTTGTCTAACCAATCCGCACCGCGACCACCCACGCCGCTCTCATTCACGGCCAAAGTTTCAACGATGCGATATCGCATAGGGAAGTCAAACGCAGAGCACAATGCTGGATCGCTGTTCGATCCATACGCCTCATTCGCGATCTCAGACTCCCCTTTCCAAATCTCTGCCACCATATAGCCCAACGGATTCACTTGTTCGCCTTTGCTATTGGTGTACGTCACACTTTGTGAGGCTTCATCGACGGCTTTACGAAGTTGTGTCCAAGCGTCTGTCGGAACTTGATAGGCTTGATCTAAACGCCAGCCGTCAATCTTGAGTTCTTTGATCCAATACGTCGCCACCTCTTTGTAGAAATCGAGACTGGCTGGGTAATCCACGGGATTGCTTGAGCCTGAAGGCAACAAGCCGGAAGGCGAGGGTTTGATCAAACCATTCTTATGGTGGCCAAATACGCCATCAAAAAATACGTACAGACCGCGTTTGTGTGCTTCTTCGACTAAAGTTTTCGCGGTCGCTAAGTCACCAAATTTGGGGTCGATTTTAAAGTAATCTGTCGCAAAATAGCCGGTGGCGTCCAAACGATCCGCCCAATGATCTTGTCCTGCTATCGCTTCCGATTCAAAAACTGGCGTCAACCAAATCGCGTTCATCCCTAAATCTTGGATGTAATCGAGTGAATCAATCACTCCTTGCAAATCGCCGTTATGATGGCTGGTGCCATAACCTGTACCGTGACCAATGCTCGCATCACCATCCACAAAACTCTCTACCATGATTTGATAAGTACGAAGTTGGTTACTTTGCGCCATGACATTGGCTTGGCAAGCATAACTGGTATCCGGTAGCGGAGTGCTGCTATTAGTGTCGCCACCACCAGAAGAATTACACGCAGATAAAGCACCAATCACACTTAACGCAAGCAACGATCGAGACAGGCGATGGTTACGTAGGATATTACGCATTTTATTCTCCCTAACTTACTCAAATAAACTACGGAAATTTGAGTAATAAAATTAACCCCGACATGTGTTTCATGCAGGGATTAATAAATAAAAATAGATTTTAAATAATTGAATTGAATATTATTGGCACTTATTTACCATGACATGAACAGGTTTGCCTTTTCCTTCAAACTGAAGACTCCATACATATTTACCATCTTCTTTAATATCAACCGAAGTATCCGTACCGTAACCACCAAATGTTAATGGTGTTAATTCACCAACGTTCATTCTATTACCTTTTGCGGTAAATTGTGGGAACCACAACTCGGTCGCATACTGCATTTTGTAGGAGCCTACTTTTTCTTGAACCACGGCTTGGTAGAAATTATTCCCTTTGTAGGTGTATTGACGCTGAGGCACGTGTTTCCAATCGGAATCCGCAAAAGTACCCACCACAAATAGTGGTTTAGAAATAGGTCCTTTCGCTGTGCTATCTGGGTTGTCACACGCTTTCATGAAAGCAACCACTTCGTCTTGAGACATATTAACAACAGGCTCTGCGGCCGCTTCTGGTTCTGCCGTCGATTGACAACCTACTAAGGCAACAAGTAGGGCAGCAGCAAGAGAGGTCTTCATCATGTTCATTTCACGTAATTCCTTTTTAGTATATCCAAAGCAAAATAAACTCAACGGTTAAAAGAAATATTAATCGTTATTAAAATGGAAATATCAAACGCCAAATAAATATCGTCAGATTGCGAATTTAAATCACTTCGAGAAGTTTGTTTATTTCCTAAGTACAAAAAATAAATTAGGAACTGCCATTAATTATTGATCCAACCTATATAAAAAACAAAGTAATAAAAATAATTATGTGAATAAGGTAACTCTATGTAGGGGTATTTTTATTAGTTTATTTTCTATGAAAAAGGTCAGCATTTCGCTGACCTTTTTTTATCTGATTATTTTCTATTTACGGCTTTCACAAACACTTGTTGCGCACCTTCGATACCCAGTTCTTTTGCTTCATCAAGCAAAGTGAGCGCTTTCGGAATATCATTCGCTGCGACTGCCGCTTCAATTGAGCTGTAGTAGTAGCTAGTAAGGTCCGTACCTTGGGGAATGTTATCGTTTTTCGCAACAATCTTAGTATTCACAATATCATTCGCGGATACCGAAAAGCGGAACTGACCGAGTGGGCTATGTTTCGCTAGAGGGTCTGCAATATCTGGCGGCTGAGTGTGACGCGCCATGGCGAAGGCTTTTGCAGGGTGTAAAACTTGTGTACTTCCTTTTAGATCGGCGGAAGTCGTGTAAACCAACACATGCAGATCGTTACCTGTCATGTCTGGAATCACATTGAGATCAAGTACGAATTTATCGTTGTCCAACAGTTTTGCTGGTTCATACTTAAACTTTGAAAAATCTGCTTGGTAAATGGTTTCTCCTGCCGAGTTCATCACTGCGACATTAGGAGCATAAAATTGAAGTTCTTTACTTACGAATGTCTCTAATTTGATATCGAGACTGCCACGGTTACCTGGAAGAGCAAACGCTGCAATAGCGCCAGCACTGTTACCATCCAACAACATTTGGCTTTTATCAGTCAAAGCGAATTCAGTAACCACAGGCACGTTAAGCGGTACCCATTGAATATCACCCGATTGCGTGATCACTTGTTGCTGACCTTTTGGACTCATCTCTACTTGTTCTACAGACGCACAACCAGTAGCCAACATGCCCAGCAGTACGGGAGCAAGCCATTTTTTCATTACTGTCTACCTCGACTCTTTATTGTTTTTTTAAATAAATACAGCCAGATAAGTTCTGGCTGTATCATTCTAGGACAATTTAGGACTTAGTGGTTAGATGATTACCACCAAGCTTCAGCTTGTACACCGAATTGGAACGTATCGTCTGAACGACCGTTGTCAAATGTGTTTGAGTTGTCTTCTTTGTCAGCCGTTAGGTAAGAAGCGTAAACACGGATTTCAGGACGAGCCCAGAAGCTAGAGCCAGCAGACCATGCTTGAGCAACAGTTAGCTTACCGTATTTGTTTTCTTCGCCGTCGTTATCGTCGATAGCGTAACCAGCTTCGAAGATAGTTTTGTGGTTGTCATCCCATTTGTACATTGGACGAACAACAACAGACATTGTTTCCCACTTGTCTTGGCCAGCCCACATGTCTTCACCAACACCGTACACTAACTGGTGACCCATTTCCCAGCTGTCGCCCATGCCGATTACACCCCAGTTGATTAGGCGGTAACCAGATGCACCGTTGTCAGCTTCTGCGCCGTACCAGCTACCGTCGCCGTAGAATGCCATTGTTTTTGAGTAACCTTCAGTACCGTACTGAAGCACTGTTTTGTTGAAACCAGCGTCTAGACCTTGAGTCAATTCTGCTGTGAACATTACGCCGTTTTTCGCATCTTTAGTGCCGTTTGGCGCAGCGTCAGTTTCGTTAAGAATTGCGTAGTTCAAGCCCATTTCTAGAGAGCCGTTGTCCCATAGAGGAAGACCTGCGTAACGTACGTCTAGAGTGTTTACGTTTGTTGCGCCACCATCGTTGCCTGGGTCTGCGATATCGCCACGGTCATTACGAACCCAAGCGAAAGAAACTTTACCTGGACCAGCTTCGATACCTTCAACACCAGCGCCCGCGCCAGAGATATTCCAGTAGTAGAAGTCAGAGATATGAATGTCGTGACGTTGGTAGTAGCGCTTACCAGCCCAAAGTGTTGCTTCTGGAGCAAAGTTTAGTAGGCCTTTAGCTTGAACGTTGAATTGACGTAGTGCGAATTGTGCATCGTCAACACATTTCACTTCGCCGTTATCCAAACCACAGTTAGCAGAAGTGCTTTCCCAGTCGTTTGAACCATTAGAAGTCATTGCAACCATAGAGTCTACGTAGAACGTTTTGCCGTTGTTGTTGTAAACTTCTTTACCTAGTTGAATCTCGCCGTAGATATCGCTTTCATTACCTAGACGACCGATCTTGTTCTTTTCGAATGTTAATTGTTGACCACCGTCAGCGTTCACGCCAACGCCAGCACGCATGTAACCGTGGAAATCCACTGCGAATGCAGAACCAGCAGCTAAAGTTGCAGCTACAGCAGCAGCAATTGCACTTACTTTTTTCATTCTTAACTCCATTAAGGGTATTTATAATTCTGTCTTCCCTGCTCACTCTTTTAGGTGAATATAGGCAGTAAAAACACACCTAAAGAAAGAGAGGTAAGATGGGAACGAATCCCCGTTTGTTTCAACAGTTGTGAGATTACCCGAGGCGTACAAGGATGACTTCCTCCGCCCTAAACTAATTTAAGGGGGATGAGAAGGGAGTAGAAAATTTACCGAATGGTGTTTTTTCGAGTCAGATCACCAATCTAGGGAGGAATTAGTAAGTTTGTTCGGTTTTGAGCCGCTACAAAGTGATAGCCATTTCATATTTTTGACTCTAAGCCGTCACATAAAGTAATTAAATTACACGAATATTTTTATATTTAGGGTGGTTGACCTTAGTAAGACAAAGTTTTTAACTTATAGTTTCCTAAAGGTAGCAATAAATATTAAATAAAGTATCTCCGATGACACGACTTCTCTCTCGCCCCTACCCCCTGGGCGCAACATTGAATAAAGAAGGCTGTAACTTCTCTATTCATGCTCCGGGCGTAAAAGACATTCAACTGGCATTGTTTGCAGACGATGGCAGCTACGAGCTTCGCGGTTTACCGAATGAATACGCTGGCATACGTCATACTTTTATTCCAGATATTAAGCCGGGGCAAAAATACGGTTATCTTGTCTCCCACAAGGACGAGCCACTGTTAATTTCTGATCCGTACGCAAAATCAATAGATAAAGCCCTCCACTATCATCCTCCCTACTCTCCAGCCAAAAGTTTCGATATGCCGAAGTGCGTCGTTATCGAAGATGATTTTGACTGGCAAAACACGGATCACCCGCGTATACCCAGAGAAGAGATGGTGTTGTTTGAGACGCACGTCAAAGGGATTACCCAACGCCACCCAGAGGTTGAGGACAAGCTGAGGGGGCGCTATTTAGGTCTTGCATCACCTGAAATGCTGGCCTTTTACAAACAGCAAAACATCAACACGCTGCAATTGCTACCTGTCGCAGCATGCATGCATGAGCCTCACCTACTAGAGATGGAAAAGGTCAATTATTGGGGATACAACCCTTATCTCTTTATGGTGCCCGATCCGCGCTACGCAGAACAAGACGCCGTTACGGAATTAAAAACAACAATTCGCGAATTGCATAAAAACGGCATCGAAGTGATTCTCGACGTGGTTTACAACCACACTGCTGAAGGTGGTGAAGGGCCTACAATTTTCAACCTGAAAGCCCTCGACTCCTGTTTTTACATCAAACATGGCAACCACTTCGCCAATTACACTGGCTGCGGAAATACAGTGGATCTCACCTACCAACCAGCCTTAAACCTTGTGATGGATACATTGCGCTACTGGGTTAGCGAATTTAAAGTCGATGGCTTCCGTTTTGACTTGGCTGCAACGTTAGGTCGACAGGGCGATGATTACAACCCAGAAGCAGCTTTCTTTAAAGCCGTTGCGCAAGACCCAATTTTGCGTGAAACCAAATTGATTGCCGAGCCTTGGGATATTGGTCCAAATGGCTACCAAGTGGGTAACTTTCCATTTGGTTGGAACGAATGTAATGACAAACTGCGTGATATTTCCCGCAGTTTTTGGCGCGGTGATCAAGGCTATTTAAAAGAGTTTGCCACTCGATTAATGGGCTCTCGTGACATTTATAGTGCAGCGAACTGGCCATACAAACTCACCGTAAATTACATCACGTATCACGATGGCTTCACACTGCAAGATTTAGTGTCTTACAAGCACAAACATAACGAAGCCAATGGCGAAGAAAATCGCGACGGTCACGGCGACAATCGTTCAGAAAACTACGGTGTTGAAGGCGAGACCGAAAATCTGATGATCATCGCCACGCGTGAGAAGCAAAAACGCAACCTTATTGCTAGCTTGCTGTTTGCCTTCGGTATCCCACACATTCTCACTGCTGATGTTCTGTCTCACACCCAAGGCGGTAACAATAATGCCTATTGCCAAGACAACGAAACCAGTTGGCTGAACTGGGAAGAGACAGAACGTAAGCAACATTTCAAAGCATGGATGTCACAAATGGTCGCCAACCGAAATCAATACATGGTGCCATTTATCCGAGCTTTCAGTGGCGAAAACCGCAATAACAACCGCATTTTCTGGCGCCGAACAGACGGTCGCTTAATGGAGCACGATGATTGGAACCGTTTAAGCTCTGTCGCACTTCACCTTGGTATCGGTAAAGAAGGACAAGAGTTGGTCTACCTCATCAACCAAACTAACGCCACAGCGCGCTTTAAGCTCCCCAATGAGCGAAAGCAAGAATGGGTGACGATCTGTGATACAAACGTACGTAACCTCAACCCAGGACATGCTGAAGGCGAAGTCTTGTTGTCACCCACCTCGATGGTGATTTTGCACTATCAACCAAACCAAAGCACACCAAAAGGTGAGCAAACGCATAGCTAAATTATAAACGTTCCAAAAAAGGAAAGCCGATGCATCTCAGTGCTTCGGCTTTTTTGTTGGTTAGATGTGCCTAACTCATTATTCGCAAGGCGGCGCTAGGTGAATCAAAGCTAACCCACCCTGTGACGTCTCGCGGTATTTCTTGTTCATGTCCTTGCCCGTTTGGTACATGGTTTCAATCACCTTATCCAACGAGATCAAACATTTACTATTACGCTTTAGTGCCATGCGAGATGCATTGATCGCTTTCATTGCACCCATTGCATTACGCTCAATACACGGTACTTGCACTAAGCCACCAATTGGGTCACAAGTCATGCCTAGTGAGTGCTCCATGGCGATCTCGGCCGCAATACAAATTTGCTCATTACTACCACCACGCAGCGCGGTCAAGCCAGCTGCCGCCATAGAAGAAGAAACACCGACTTCGCCCTGACAACCTACTTCGGCACCCGAAATAGACGCATTAGTTTTGTACAAAATGCCAATCGCACCGGACACAGCAAGGAAGTCTTTAAGCTGTTTAGTATCAAGCTCTTTGATGAAGCGATGGTAGTACATCAATACCGCCGGAATCACACCCGCCGCACCATTAGTTGGCGACGTTACGACTTGTCCACCAGCCGCGTTTTCTTCACTCACAGCAAAAGCAAACAGGTTAATCCAATCCATGATTTCCATCGGATCGTTTTCGATTGCTTCATTTGCTTCAAGCTTCTTCAGTAAGTTAGGCGCACGGCGGGTCACATTCAAGCCGCCATCCAAGATGCCTTCTGTTTCGAAACCACGCTCCATGCAACGCGTCATCACACGCCAGATCTGTTCTGCACGTTGATTGATGGCTTCCATATCCTGAAACGCTTGTTCGTTTTTCAGAATCATGCCGCCAAGGCTCATGCCATTCTTCTCTGCCTGTGCCAACATTTCGTCTGCACTGGAGAATGGAAGCTCAACTTCTACGGGAGCAGTCGCACTGCCATTTTGCAGTTCATCCGCCGTTGCGATGAAACCACCACCGATAGAGTAGTAAGTTTCAAACCCAACCTGATTGCCGTGCGCATCTAACGCAGTAATCGTCATTCCATTCTCATGCAGAGGAAGGTTCTCTTCATGGAACAACATGTCCGTTTTGTAGTTGAATTCGATTTCATGACGGCCATCGACAGACATCATGCCCTCTTCAATCGCCTTGCGCATCGCTTTGTTCGCAGAAGCGATTTTGATGGTATCTGGTTTGTTACCCAACAGACCCAAAATGGTCGCACGGTCTGTATGGTGACCAATCCCCGTTAACGAAAGTGAACCGTATAAATCAACTTGAATACGAACCACTTTTGCCAAGTTAGATTCAATCAAACGAGTGAAGTGGTAACCCGCGATCATTGGACCATTGGTGTGAGAGCTAGAAGGACCCACACCAATCTTGTAAATATCAAAGATGGACAGCATAAACTTACCTATTACGACAATGCAGCATAAAGCCAATCAGGGAGAACCATACAAGCAGCGATGGTCGCCACGGCGAACACCAACAGCCCGTAATGGCTTGCGGTTGGCTTTGCAAAAAGATGTTTTTGATTATTGATAAAAATTTGTTGCTCGGCAGTCACAGCGCCCCAACGACGGCTCACTAACACACCAAACAAAAGGAAGACAAACGTACCAATTGGCGCGAACCACGGCCAAGCCACGTCGAGATACATGGCAGTAAACACCGCAATCACACTCATGATACTGCCAACGATCACGCCTTTCTCATTGGCTTTTGCCCAGAATAAGCCAAGCACGAATGACCCAAGACGGATACCAACAAAGATGGAAGTCAGGCTAGCGATGGTTTTGAGTACCGATTCATTCGATACCGCCAGAAGAGCTGGCACTACCACCATAGCCGCAGCGAGCAAACTCATCTTTCTTGCGACTTTTTCGTAGTGCTCATCATCGGCACTCTTGCGAACGAAACGCTTGTAGATATCGAACGTTGCGACGGTCGCCATTGAGTTGTAGGTAGAATCCAAGGTCGACATTGCGGCCGCCGCCAATGCGGAAATGATCAAACCAACGACGATTGGGTTAGTGTGGTTGAAGACGAAATCCAAAATCACTTCGTTGCTGTTTTCAAACGATTGATCTTGATAGAAAACACTCAAAAGAACACCGAGTACCGCGAAGAATAAGTACACAAAAAATGCACCGTAACCACACAACAGCATCGACTTCTGCGCCGTCTTTTCACATCTCGTCGCTAACGTGCGTTGGATGATCAATTGGTTGGTGCCGTACACACTCAAATGCAAAAAGCTCACGGCAACCACGCCAGCCCAGAGTGTGGTATCTACGCCTAAATCAAAGTCTAAGTTGATGATATTCAGGTGATTACGAGAAAGGTAATCTGCCGCATTAATCTCTGTCATTAGAATGGCAAAGATAGCGATGCTGCCTGCTACCAATACTGCAGATTGCAACATATCGGTCCAGATAACCGTGGAAATTCCGCCCGCATAGGTATAGCAAGCGGTGAAAATACTAATGTAGATAATGGCTTCAGAAATACTGATAGGCAGAACTTGCACTAAGATCAGCGCCACGGCATACAAAATCACACCCGCAGAGATACATTGAACCACAATGAACACAATCGAGTTGATGGTTCTTGCATACACCCCAAAGCGGTGCTCAAGGTATTCATAAATCGAAGTCAAGCCCAGCTTATAGAAGACAGGCACAAAGAAAATGACGGTGAAAAAGATAACGATGGGATAGTTAAGGTGAATACTCATCGCTTCCATGCCAGAGCTATAAACCCAACCAGGCATCCCTACAAACGTCATCGCACTAATGTAAGTCGCAAGTATCGAAACACCCGCCGTAAACCAGCCAAATTGCTTTCCACCCGTAGAAAAGTCGCCACCATTGCTGTAGCGCTTGTTCACTAAATAGCTGATTAATATGGTGATTAACACGTATAACGCAATCACCACAAAACTTGAGTACGTAACCATTTCAGGGTTTCCATAATTCTGGGTGCTAATTATTTGTGCTTGGATATTACTTTAAAAAAGCATATCTAAACGATAATCCCGCCATAACTGTGACTATAATCACCAATATAGACGGTTATATATTCAAAAATGCCAAAAAGACCGATTTAATGAGACTCCCATCACTAAAAATCACAAATTGGGTACGCATTCATTTTAAAATTGATATTGATCACGGATCTAATGACCTTAAAAAAACTATGATTCACCACGACACGAAATCGAAGATGATCCCAATAAGATCGTGTTCTTTAAGTTTGAATAGCAACAAATCCTAAGTGAAATAGAGGTTTATCGGTCATGAATGCCAAAAGACACATGAGCGAAGTTCCTATGATTCAAAGGGTAGCTGCCTATCTAGCGATACTGGTTGGTTACTTTTTCTATTGTTATAACTTTGTAATTATTGACTACGTACGCCCATACATCGTTGAAGCGTATGATGGTATTAGCCTGTCAGACACTGCCCAGTTCTATACATGGCAGTCGGTTGGTGCACTTATCGGTGCATTGAGCTGTGCTTGGTTCGCAACAAAATTTGGTAAGAAATCCACTCTTATTACCATCACAGCCCTAAACGGTGGCGCAACGATCATCAATATGATGTTCACCGACTACACAACATGGGCAGCAATGCGTTTCATCATTGGTTTGTCACTGGGTGGTTACTTCACCGTGGCAGTAAGCTTGATGATCGGCCTATTTACGCCAACGGTACGTGGTAAGTTGACGGCATTCGCGTCTTCTATGTTCTCTGTAGCACTGATGGTAATGGGTGCGTATGCAGCATTTATTGCAAGCATCGATGCACCATGGGAAAGCCTAATGCTTGTTGGTGGTATCCCACCATTGGCAGCCGCTGTGGTCATGATCTTTGTACTACCTAGCGACAGCAAAGTGATCGCTTACGGTGAAGAAGAGCAAGCAAAAGCAGAAGAATCAAATGCACCAGCGAAAAAAGGCTCTTGGGGCGAAATGCTAAGCAAGCCTTACCGTAAGATCACACTAACGTGTCTATTACTGGCTGGCCTTAACTTCTACGGTTTCCAATTCTTTGGTGGCTTCGTAACCACATACCTACGTGATGTACGTATGTTCGACGGTGCAACCATCGGTCTCATCTTCTCTATCTCAGCGTTTGGTTCACTGTTTGGTGCGTGGTTCTGGGGTTGGGTAGCTGACAAATTCGGTCGTAAGGTGAACGCATTTGGCTTCATCCTAGCGGGCATCATGGTTTCAATCTTCTTTGTTGCACCTGGCGACATGGTGATTGGCGGCCTAAACATGCTGGCTCTACTTGGTCTGATTTACAACTTCGGCCTGTCTTCTTCAGCGGTATGGGGTGGTTACTTCTCAGAACTGTTCCCAGCACACCTACGTAGCTACGGCGCGGCGCTATTCCACGGTGGTCGTATCCTCGGTATGTGGGCACCAATGGTACTTATCTTCATCCAAGAGCGTACCGACCTACAAACCGCAATGTGGGGTTCACCAATCGTATGGATCCTTGCTGGTCTTCTATGGCTATCACTGCCAGAGACACTAAAAGGCGGCGTGTTCGATAAGAGCAAAAAAGCCGAAGCAGCAAAAGCGTAACTGAATTTCAAAAACTCCGGCTGGCTCCCCGGCCGGATGAAAAAACTTAATTTCGAGTCCTGTTCCCAAAGCCGACTCGACAGCAAATAAGAGAGTTTATTATGTCTAAATATCAAGAAGCGAAACGCGTTGTACGTGAATACTTCAGCGCAATGGAAAACGCAACTCACGAGAACGTGGCAGAAGTACTAAAAGCACACACTTCAGAAGATTACCTATGGCGTGGTGTTTACCCATTCCGTGAACAACAAGGCGCTCAAGCAGCGGCTGACGTTTTCTGGGCTCCTTTGATGAAATCAATGACTCGCATGCAGCGTCGTCAAGACATCTTCATCGGTGGTGAGAACGAAGTAACATCAGGTGAAATCTGGGTAATGAGCATGGGTCACTTCATGGGTCTATTCGACGCTGAATACCTAGGCATGCGCCCAACTGGCAAAATCATGAACATCCGCTACGCAGAATTTAACTGTGTTGAAAACGGCAAGATCACTAAGACTGGCCTATTCCTAGACCTTCTAGGCGCGATGGACCAAGCGGGTTGTTACCCACTACCACCATCAACAGGTAAGCACTTCGTATACCCTGGTCCTCGTAACCACGACGGTCTACTGTTCGAAGACGCAGCACCAGAAGAAGGCGTAGCAACACTAGCACTAGTGAACAAGATGGTTGATGACCTATCTGCACTAAACGACAGTGGCGCTATGGGTTGCCCACCAGAAGTTCTTGAGAAGAGCTGGTCTAAAGACATGATCTGGTACGGTCCATGTGGTATCGGTGCGTCTTACACAATCCCTCGTTACCAACAGCAGCACCAATTGCCGTTCCGTAACAACCTGAAAGACAAGAAGTTTAACGGCCACGTATGTCGTTTCGCAGAAGGTAACTTCTCTTGTTTCTTCGGCTGGCCAAACCTATCTAACACGCCAATCGGTGGTTTCCTAGGTATGACAGGCGGTGAAGTACGTGCAGACATGCAAGTGGTTGACGTTTACTACCGTGACGGCGACAAGCTATCTGAGAACTGGGTACTGATCGACCTTCCTTACTGGCTAAAACAGCAAGGTCTAGACGTGTTCGAGCGTACTCAACAGATCCTAAACCCTTCTCTATAAGAAGTCCTAGGGGCGGATTGTCAACCCGCCTTTATGTTGCCTGAATCCCCTCTCGGTTCAGGCGACATGCTCCCAACTCGTGCCTCAAGGATGGGGCACAACCTCAAGATAGAACCCTTATTCAAAACGGGCATGAACGCACGGTGGCTTTCTGCGCCCTGAATAATGAGATTGATGATGAAAAAGTCGACCCTTTCTGCAGTGATTTTAGCAGCGCTTACTTCTAGCTCAGCCTTTGCTGCACACACTTTTGTTAATGACGCTGGCGACAGCCTAACCATCGATGGCCGTTTCGATCTTCGCTACCAAGACCGTGGCGGTGATGACAACGGCGAATGGAACAGCGGCAGCTCACGTTTCGGTTTGAAAGGCCAAATGGGTCTGGATAACGGCTGGACTGGTTTCGGTCACGCGGAATGGGGCTACAACTCTGGCGCGAACGGCGACAACATTTACGACCGCTTGCTATACGCAGGTGTTGATCACGAAAAATACGGCAAGATTGCTGCGGGTACTAAGCAGTGGTCTACCTTCTACGACGTAGCATGGTACACCGATTTAGGTCGTGTATTCGGTACTCGTGGCTCAGGTGTTTACAACCTAGCTGACTGGGGTATCGCATCCGGTGCTGGTCGTGCGGAAAACTCAATTACGTACCGTAATTCAATTAATGAAAAAGTGAGCTACGGCTTTACTTACCAAACCACGCGTGAAGATGTTGCTCTAGCAAGCAATGCGACAGCCTCACTGAAAAACGGCATGGGTGCGTCTATCACTTACAAACCCGTTGATGGCGTAACACTTGGTGCGGCTTACCATCAAAATGAAGTTGCGGATCTAGACGCAAGCGTGGTTGGCGTAGAAAACGGCGACAACATGCGCATCATGCTATTGGGCGCAAACTACAGCAACGGTGGCTTCTACGCAGGTGCGACTTTCCACGTTGGTGAAAACTGGGAAGCAGTGAGCCAAGGCGGTACGGACGTAATGTTCGATACCCTAGGTGGCGAAATCTACACTTACTACCACTTCGATAACGGCCTACGCCCAACGTTGAACTACAACTACATGGAAGATCGCGGTGACGAGACACAAGGCTACGAGCGTAACTTGCTGATTCCTGGTCTTGAATACCACTTCCAGAAGAACAAATTCCTAGTTTGGACTGAATACCAGTTCGACCTAGGTAAAGATCAGTACGATGGCAGCAAATTCGAAAACCGTGATGATCAATTCGCGGCAGGTATTCGCTACTACTTCTGATAATACTCATCGCTCACCACCTATACCCAAGTAACCTTAAGGTGGTGAGTGATGAAGTTCTTATCAACACTAAGCAAAGTTATCTTGAAGCCAAGTAGTCATCACTTCACTAATAATTAAAGGCTGCTCAAGCGTAGATAGATGCCCACACTCAGGGATAACATGAAGCGTGACGTTTGGGATGCATCTCTCCATGAGCAGATGATTGTCTAGCGGACAAAGCTTATCTTCTTTACCTGTTATCACCAACGTAGGAGCTTGAATGTCCGCCAATAAAGGTCGAGCATCCGGGCGAGTTGCTAACGCTTTAGCATGTGCTTCAAATGCCTCCAAACCTACATTGACCGCCATGCCTTCTATACGCTCAGTTAACGCTTTGTCTTGCAAACGGCTTGGATGAATCAGCACAGGCATCAGAGTGTCAGGCGTAATGCGTTCAAACTCACCATTTAATGCCTGATTAACCAGTGCATCACGCTTTTGTGTCACCTCTGGCTTTTCATCTGCTGCATTGGTATCCATGAGGATCAAGCCTTTGACTCTGTTTGGCGCTTGACGGTACACCTCAAAGGCAAGAATCCCACCCATTGATAAGCCACCCAAGACAAACTCCTGCGGTGCGTCTTGCAACACTCTCTGCGCCAGCTGTTCCATTGACGGCAATGAAGCCAGCGTCGGGCATGAAGGCTCAACCCAACTTGGCAACGCTCGGTTGATATCCTCAAACAATGTGCCATCACAAAGTAGTCCGGGTAGCCAAACTAACGAGGTGGGTTGCGTCATTTTATTCTCCTGCAAGCGGCTTTGGTTGATCAGAGCCAAGAATGCAATACGTCAAACTATTACCACGCAAGTTCGTCAGTGAGTATGACGCACCTTCTGGAACATTCAGCACATCACCGCGCGTTAAAACAACACTCGCTTGTTCGCCTTGATGCGTGAGGACCACTTCAGTATCGCCATCAAAGTTGATAAGCACTTGTTTTTCTTCTCGCCAGTGTTGAGGAATCGAGCCACCTTCAGAAAGCTCATAAGCCATGATGCTCACTTCATCTTCACTCTTTACTTGGAAGTCATAACTCGCCAAAGGATGACCCGTTAAGGCGTATTGTTTCACGTTGCTTCCGCTGAAATCGCCTTTGATTTCACGATAATCTTTTTGCAGAGCGACAAATGGCATCATCTCTTCTGCGGTGTAGGTATCGAAGGTCGCGAGCTCTTCTTCGGTAAGCAGCGGCATCAATTCTGATTCTTGTGGCACCGGGTCGCCATTAATGGTGTCCACGAGTGTGCCATCGGCTTTGAGGTATAAACCATAACCTTGACTGTCTTTAATAACGTTTGGATGCCAAATAACGCCGCCACCTGAATCGTCGCCGCCAAGTACCGAGAACATAAAGCCGTAATCGCGGCCAACCACTTCAAATCCACGGAAGAGATTGGTTGGAATCGAGATGACGTCACCGTGAGACAACACCGCCTCATGCTCTCCATCGTTCCCCCAATAAAAACGGAACTGACCTTTGAACACCAAGAAAAGCTCGGCGGTACGATGAGAGTGCAACGAATTTTTGATGCCCGGCGGTTGGCCTGCGGCACCAATGTTAAAGCCCGCCGTATCGCGAATATGAACATGCTGACGACTGCTCTCTGCCACCCCTGCACCGATAATGCAAAAGTTATCTTTGAGATCACTGCCTGGCGTGCGCGCATCAATAAACGCACTCGTACCCGGAATCAGTTCCATGTAGCGGACCAGGTTATTATTCATTTTAGATTGTAGAGTCATTGTAAATCCTTGTTGTCCTTGTTTGGACCTAGCCTTTGAATTGTTAGTTACAGACCTAAAGGTCGCCCACCATCAACCGCGATGGTATTGCCTGTCGAGAAGGTAAGAAGATCTGCCGCGGCGTACACGGCTTGAGCGACTTCTTCATCATTGGCTAAACGCTTAAGCGGTGTGGATTGTTCTTGTTGATTACGCCATGCGTCATCCAAGCCTTTGACAAACTCAGTGTCGACAAGCCCTGGAGCAACAGCCAGAACTCGAACCTCGGGAGACAGAGCGCGAGCTAAAGAACGGGTCATGTTCTCCGCGGCAGATTTACTTGCACAGTAAGCAATGTTGCTCCCCATCGCAGTCTGTGCCGCGATAGAAGTAATGTTCACCACACAACCATTGGCTTGCTTAAGCCAAGGCTCAAACGCTCGAACCATGGCAAAAGGCGCACGGACGTTCACTTGGAAAATTTGGTCAAACAGCTGGTCATCTAAACTTTGCAAATCAGAGTGCGCGACGAATTTCGTCATCCCCGCACAGTTGACCAACAAATCCAGCTTGTCGCTTATTTCACTGACTTGATGTTTAAGCTGTTCAATCGCACTAGAATCTGCCACGTTCAATTTGAATGCTAGATGCTCGTTACGTGGCAGCGAGGAAAGCACATCCTCGGCCGCTTTCTGATTACTGTTGTAAGTCAGAATTACGCGATATCCCGATTCAGCTAGCTTGCGACAAATGGCGGCACCCAGTCCGCCACTGCCGCCTGTGACTAAGGCAAGTTTCGACATATTACGCCTCTTCCACTTTGCCTTTGTAACGGCGCACACGAATATCCGCTTGCTCTTTGTGGCCAGCAAAACCTTCGAGTGCACACAAGCGAGAGCAGTACTCGCCGACTTTTAAGGATGCCGCTTCCGTCACACGCTGGTAAGTACAAGTCTTGATGAACTTCCCTACCCAAAGACCACCGGTATATCGTGCCGCTTTCTTCGTTGGCAGTGTATGGTTGGTACCAATACATTTGTCGCCGTAAGAAACGTTGGTTTCACGACCTAGGAATAAGGCACCGTAGTTGGTCATGTTATCTAGGAAGTATTTAGGATCTTCCGTCATCACTTGAACGTGTTCAGAAGCGATATCGTCTGCCACTTCCACCATTTCTTCGTAGCTATCGCATACGATCACTTGTCCGTAATCTGCCCACGCTTTACCCGCAACTTCCGCCGTTGGAAGAATAGTTAGCTGACGTTCAATCTCTTTGATAGTTTCTTTTGCAAATGTCTCGCTGTTGGTCAACAAGACAGCTGGGGAGTTGTAACCGTGCTCGGCCTGACCAAGCAAGTCCGCCGCTGCCAATTCAGGGTCACAGCCTTTCTCATCAGCAATGACTAAGGTTTCAGTTGGGCCTGCAAACAAATCGATACCGACGCGACCAAACAACTGACGTTTTGCCTCTGCTACAAATGCGTTACCCGGCCCTACAATCATATCGACCGGTGCAATAGTCTCCGTCCCCAGAGCCATTGCACCTACCGCCTGAACACCACCGAAGCAATAGATTTCATCCGCACCCGCCATTGCCATCGCAGCGACAATCGCCACATTCGGCTGGCCATTAAACGGTGGCGCACAAGCAATAACACGTTTTACGCCCGCGACTTTCGCCGTCAGTACACTCATGTGAGCGGATGCAACCAATGGGTATTTACCGCCAGGGATGTAACAACCCACGCTGTTGACTGGAATATTTTTATGCCCCAGTACCACACCAGGCATGGTTTCTACTTCGACGTCTTTCATTGAGTCACGTTGAATTTGAGCAAAGTTTCGAACTTGTTGCTGAGCGAACTCGATATCATGACGAGTCGATTCATCAAGCGCATCCACACAGGCTTGGATTTGCTCTTCTGACAGGCGGAATTGCTCCGGCGACCAGTTATCAAACTTTTCAGACAACTCACGTACAGCGCTATCACCTTTCGATTCAATATCAGCAAGAATGTTTTCAACAATCTGACGCACTTTTGCGTCGTTTGATGCTGATACTTCTTCAGTGATTCCGTTTTTTAAAATGCGTGCCATTGGGTTTCTCCTTGAACATTGAGGCTGACGAACGGTTATTTTTATGCTTTTGGATACGAATGCAAAATAAGATTAAACACTTAATTAACATTTGACAAGTTAAGTCAACAAACCACAAAAACAATCCTTAAGCCTTTGCATTTATTAGTTTAAACAAATAAAAGCAAGTAATAAGGACCTTAATTGAGTTTAATTTTTAATCAAAAATGAGTTTTAGATCACATCATTTTTACTCATCATTTACATTTCTACATGTTAGTTTTTGCATACCTTTGCAAAGGAGAGAATCATGAGCAATTTTAAACAACGTCTGAATCAAGAAACGATATTAGGTACATTTGTTAAAACCCCTCACCCTCACATTATCGAAGTATTGGCACTGGCAGAGTTGCCTTTTGTGGTACTGGATGCAGAGCACGCACCTTTCGATCGCTCCTCGCTTGATCTGTGCATCATGGCGGCCAGAGCGAATGACCTCGCGTGCGTGGTACGAGTACAAGACAGCGCCCCTTCAACCATTTTGAACGCGCTTGACTGTGGCGCGGCGGGTGTACAAATTCCCCATGTTTGTACTGCTGAGCAAGCGACGCAACTGGCGAAAATCTGCCATTACGGAGAAGGTGGCCGAGGGTATGCTGGTTCCAGTCGAGCAGCGCAATACGCCACTAAGCCCATGGTTGAACACTTAAAAGACAGCCGTGCGAATACGATTGTCATTGCACAAATTGAAGACCCTCAAGGGGTTGAAAATGTTGAAGCGATTGCCAATGTTGAAGGAATTGATGCGCTCTTCATTGGCCAAGTTGATCTCACTGTCGCTTATGGTGCTGATAGCGTTCATGATGAGAAAGTCGCACAAGCAAGTATGCGAGTAATCGAAGCGGCCAGAGCCGCCAATAAACCTGTTGGCATGTTTGTCGCGACGGCTCAACAAGCTCGGGAATGGCGTGAACTCGGCGTTAGCTTCTTTTGTGTTGGGTCTGAACACAAAATGATCATTGATGGCTTCAAACAAGAGAGAAATGTGATGAATTCTTGAGTTTTCTCTGATATTTACGCCTTATCAATGTAATGCTCTAGACACAGAAATCCCCTAGCCCATACACTCAGCACGTATGAGAAGGTTCAATGGCCTTAAATAAGGAGTATCACCATTAAAGCGAAAGTAACTTCGATCGACGTCGCGAAGATGCTCGGCGTCTCTCAATCGACGGTATCTAGAGCATTCAGCCCGACTGCGAGTATTAGCGAGAAGAAACGCAAAATGGTGATGGATGCCGCAGCTAAGCTCGGATACACACCGAATGCCATCGCCCGAGGTCTGATTTCGAATCGTTCAGGCTTAGTGGCGATTGCGTTAGATAGCGAATCAAACCCAATGTATGACATGCAATCTCGTGCTTTGGCTGTCGAAATTCAAAAGCGAGGCGGACAAGTTGTGCTTTGCCCTATCGACAAGGACGACCTCGATCTCGCCATTTCACGCGCCATTGAATACCAAGTGGACGGACTCGTTATCGCCACCAGCCGTTTAACCTCACGCGCGTTTGCCCAATGCGAAAAGTTTGGCGTTCATTTAAGCTTGATTAACCGCTACGCCGAGGGTATTAATGCCAATAGCTCTGGTATTGATAACCGATTGGCGGGCCAACAAGCAGCCGAGTATTTAACGCAGAAAGGCGCAAAACAGTGTGCTTATATCAGTGGCGATGCTGGCTCCATGACCAGTGAAGAGCGTTGGCTGGGTTTCTCTTCAAAATTGCAAGAACTCGGCTCCCCGTCACCAACCTTTATCCAAGCCAAGTACAGCTTTGAAGCAGGCTTAGAAGCGGCGAAAGCGATCTTGTCGCACACTAGCAAACCCGATGCAATTTTTTGTGCAAACGACATCCTCGCCATGGGTGTGATGGATGGCTTGCGACAAGCCGGAGCAAAGATCCCCCAAGACTTCTCTGTGATGGGTGTAGATAACATTCCGATGTCTGCATGGCCGAGCTATGATTTGACCACCATTGCTCAACCAGTCGACAAAATTGTTAAACGAGCGGTTGAAGACTTGATGAATCGAATCAACGGCAACCTGGATGCAACTGGCGAATACCTTTTCGAGCAAGGCACCTTGATCGAACGTAGTAGCACCACTTAATAAATCCATTTTTATTCATTCTTCATAAACAAAATGTCTTGCTTTCGAGTAAGGCATTTTCTGTGATCACGATTAAATTTTCACCAATCGTTATTTAATTCCTCATCAATTCATCAATCTTGTTATTGACTTGTTACTTTAATGTTTTATTTTGGATTCGTATGCAAAATGGATATGAATTGCTCAACTAATTTATAAAAACATAAAAAGTTGTGTGACTTGCCGACGAATGCCCATGGCAGGTCATACCAGAAACAAGGAAGAACGATGAAGAAAGCAATCCTTACTTCACTTACCGCACTGGGACTTGCATTTAGCAGTATGAATACGTTTGCAACCAGTGTTATTCGTCTTGCTCATGACAGTCAAGAAACCTCTCCCGTACACAAAGCAATGCTCTATTTCGAACAAGAAGTGGAAGCTCGCTCAAACGGTGAGATAGAAGTTGAAATCTATCCGGCAAGACAACTAGGCGATGTGCGTGAGACGACTGAACTCGTGCAGCAAGGCAACTTACAAATGACGTTTGGTGCGTCAGTTTTACTCTCTCCCTACGTCCCTGAGTTTAACGTGCTCGACGTGTTCTACCTTTTTGATAGCGAAGAGCAAGCACACAAAGCGCTCGACAGTGAGAAGATCGGACAACCATTGTTGAATGCTATGGAATCAAAAGGCTTTCATGGACTTGGCTTTATGGAGGTCGGCTTTCGTAGCGTGACCAACAACAAACAGCCAATTGATAGTATTGAGGACCTGAAAGGGCTAAAGATTCGCTCGGCATCTAACCCCACTCAAATAAGCGCGTGGAAATCTATTGGTACTGCGCCAACACCTCTGTCTTGGGGAGAAATTTTCACCTCGTTACAACAAGGCCTGATTAACGCTCAAGAAAGTGCTATCTACTCTATTTATGCCGAACGTTTTTACGAGGCACAAAAGTACCTCTCTTTAACTAACCATATATACACCAACTACGTGTTGTTCATGAACAAATCGTTTTGGGATTCACTGCCGGCCGCACAACAAGCGCTGATCAGTGAAGTAAGCAAAGAAACCATCGCAAAACAGCGTGAGCTCGCCGCTAAGCAAAACCAAGAAGTAATCAAAGAGCTCGAAGCAAAAGGCATGACGGTTAACATCGTCCCAGACGAGGTACGCAGCATCATGAAAGAAAAAATGAATGCAGCCGTGTACCAAGATCTGCGTAGCAAGACAGGTGAAGACTTGTTTGACAACGTGATTGCCGAGATAGAACGCCTATAACTCCCACTCTTTTGCACGATCTGGCAACAGGTCGTGCTTTCTCGTTTTGGAGGTGAACATGAAGTGGTTTCGCTTACTAGACAAATACCTAGAACCTACCCTTATCGTTATCGCGATCTCGACGATGACAACTTTACTGTGCTTGCAAATCGCACTACGCCTATTTGACGCAACGATCGCGTGGGCTGAAGAGCTGGCACGTTATTTATTCGTATGGGCGATGTACCTGAGCATCAGCTATTGTATCCGAGATGATCGACACATCCGCATTCGTGTGTTCATCGATAAACTTCCGGGCAATTGGACGCAATTCAGTTTGATTGTTTCTGATCTTATCTACCTTGCCTTTAGTGCCACTGTCGCCTGGTTTGGATTTAAGGTGATCAATCGCAGCCTGCAACTCGGTCAGATTGCACCCGCAATGGAAATTCCTATTGCGTGTTTGTATGCCTCTGTTTTAGTTTGCGCACTATTAAGCTGCGCGCGCCTAGTGACAAGCATTTATCAACGTGTGAACGCGTGCTCCACCAGCAATGAACGAGTTCGCTTTTCACGCCAACGCTATCGCCATATCAAAGCAAAGTACCGTACTTCTAACCGACTATTGGAGTTTAACGCATGACGTCTGCACTTTTGTTTGGCAGCTTTGGTCTGCTTCTGCTCATTGGCGTTCCGGTCGGTATTGCTCTGGCGGCAGCCAGTATGGTCGCGATACTCAGTCTGCCGTTTCTTAACATTGAGTTTTTAGTCCAAGGAATGGTAACAGGGCTCGACTCTTTCCCTCTCCTCGCCGTCGTTCTATTTACCTTGGCAGGTAACCTTATGAGCCAAGGAGGGATCTCAAAACGATTATTACACGTGGCGGAGGTCTTCTTTGGCCACTTTACTGGTGGGCTTGGCATCGTCGCCATTGTGGCGTGCATGTTCTTCGCTTCCATCTCTGGTACAGGGTCTGCCACCGTTGCCGCTATCGGCCTGACGATGATTCCCTCTATGGTGAAGAAAGGCTACGACCGCAGCTTTGCCGGTGCCTTGATCGCCTCTTCCGGCGGGATTGGCGTCATTATTCCACCCTCTGTGGTGATGATCGTCTACGCGATCACAGCTGAAGTCTCGGTAACTAAAATGTTCATGGCAGGCATCATTCCTGGCTTGGTCGTCGGTATGGTATTGATCGGCTACTGTCTAATTGTCTCAAAAATGCGGGGCTACACAGGTAACGAGCGCAAAGCGACCTGGGCAGAGCGTCTTGATGCGCTAAAAGAAGCCAGTTGGGCAATGCTACTACCCGTGATCATTCTCGGCGGTATCTATTCCGGTATCTTCACGCCTACCGAATCCGCAGCGATTGGCGTGCTCTATGGCTTATTCTTTGGCATGTTTGTTTATAAAGAGCTCAAACCAGCGCAAGTTGTGAAAATCATTCTAGAGTCGTCACTGTTAGTTGGCGCAGTGCTCGTCATTGTGGGTGCGTCCGTGACGTTTGGCCGCATATTGACCCTAGAACGTCTACCGACCGAGATCGCTCAGTTCATTCTATCGATTACCGAAAACAAACTGCTGATACTGCTTTGCATCAATGTCCTGTTGTTGCTCGTCGGTACCTTTATGGAAACGCTGGCGGCCATTGTTATTCTCACGCCAATTCTGCTGCCCATAACGTCAGCACTCGGCATGGACCCCGTTCATTTTGGTATCGTGATGATCGTGAACTTGGCCATTGGCTTTGTTACGCCTCCTCTGGGTGCCAACCTGTTTATGGCAAGTCAGGTAGGCAAAGTACCGATAGAGTCGCTCTCTAAAGCCATCATGGGTTGGATTGGTGCAATGATAGTGGCCTTGATGTTGATTACCTTCATCCCTGCCATCTCGCTATCGTTACCTGCGCTTTTATCCTGATCGTTGCACTCATAGAGCGCTTATGACTGTTATAGCCACTAGATAAACACCTTTCTAGTGGCTTATTCGTTATCTACTTCCGATTTAATAAAAAAGCCTTTAAGCATTCGTATGCAAAAGGAAAATTTGAAAGATATAAGGATAATTGACACCAAAATAGCTGAATATTAGCGATAAAGTCTATTTGGGTGCCTTGATCGCATGATTATCAGTTTTGGCTTAATCATTTATTTCCATTCAAACAGATCAAAATAAATTAAGCGATTAAAAAACAATAAGATATTATGAAATTCATACAAAAAACTTTGACCTCCTTTCTTATTAACACGTCTCGATAAGAGATAGCTTCCATCTCTCCTGTACTTTTTTAGTTTATTTTCCGCTCAATTGTTAAAAACCTGATCACCAGCACGCTATTTAAACAATCGAAAAACAATCCGTTGACAAAATGGCAACATGATATATTTTGAATACGTAATCAAAACATAATTCAAACATAATTATTCAATTACGGAGGTGATTTATGGCCATGGTTGGCTTCGATGAAAAGTGGCGTGATTTTCCCGACTACATTCTTGGTATCACAAAAGAGATTTGGGAAGACCGAGGTTTAAACACCTTAGAACACTACTACTCTCCCTACATTGTTGTGCGTACTCCACTCTCTATCGTTCAAGGAAACGAAGGGGTGATCAGTGCAACAATGGCGACACTGGCCGAGTTTCCCGATCGCACGCTATATGGCGAAGACGTCATTTGGTCAGGCACCCCGGAACAAGGCATGCTTTCTTCTCATCGAATCATCTCTACTGCAACACACAGTGGCAACGGCTTCTACGGGCAAGCCTCGAACCGCAAAATTCGTTTCCGTATTATCGCAGATTGCCACGCTATCAATAACCAAATCAATGACGAATGGTTGGTTCGCGATCAAGCCGATATCGCGAAACAACTGGGTATGACGTCAGAAGAGTTTGCACGCCAACAAATCGAATTTGAAGGTGGCGTGGAATCAAGCCCATTTCCGTTCACACCTGAAGTCGACATTCCTGGACCTTATTTGGGCGTAGGCAACGACAACGAATATGGTCAGCGATACGAAGCAATTCTCAGAAGCCTTATGAATGCCGAGTTCTCAATAGTACCGAAAGAGTACGACCGCGCTTGCATCGGCGAATACACTGGCGGTCAAACTGCCCTATCACACTCGGAAGTCGATCATTTTTGGATGGCACTTCGTGCGTCTTTCCCAAATGCTCAATTTACCGTTCACCATCGTATTGGCCGAGATGACGACATGATGTCACCACGCGCGGCAATTCGATGGTCTTTGCACGGTAAGCATGAGGGATATGGGATGTTTGGTAAGCCTTCAGGAAAAGAGGTTTACATCATGGGGATCAGCCACGCTGAGTTTGGCCCTTGGGGTCTTCGTCGCGAATTCACTTTGTTTGACGAGACCGCAATCTGGAAGCAAATCCTGCTTCAGCAAGGCTAACGGCTGACTAAACACTATTTATTAAAATCACAGACAGTAAGGAAGCAACATGTCACTCAACATCATCGAACAGTTCTACCAGAACTACTTCAAAGCCGCAGACATCGAGCAAAAACAGGCCGCTCTGCAAACTTTGAACCCTGACGTAAAATGGTGCGTGGCGCACCCTGTGAACGATCTTAATGGCCCAGATGCAACCCACGAATCTTTCCTCTCACCACTTGTTAATGCTTTGCCTGACGCCGAGCGCCGACCAATAATTGTTATGCACGGCGAATACGAAGGCCGCACTTGGTACAACTCTACCGGCTACTTTATCGGTACATTTGAACAACCACTGTTTGGCATCCCAGCAACAGGGAAAACACTCTACTTGCGTTACACCGAAATGGTGTGTGTGGAGAACGACCAAATCACCGAATCTTACATGATCCCAGACTTCATCGACGCGATGAATCAAGCAGGCTGCAACCCTCTTCGTAAAAGCTTAGGTCACGATGGCTTGGTTCCTTCTCCTGCAACTTCTAACGGTATTCAACAATCTGTTGTGTCTTTGGAAGAAAGTGAAAAGAGCGCCCAGCTGGTTGAAGATATGCTGTCTTGCTTGGGTCGTTTTGATGGCAAAGATCTTTTCTCGATGGATTTAGAAAACTACTGGCACAATGACTTCATGTGGTACGGCCCTGCTGGTATTGGTACTACGCGCGGTATCAAAGGTTTCCGTAACCACCATCAAGCGCCATTTGTGTTTGCGTTCCCAGATCGAAGTGTCGATATTGAGGTCAATTTTTTGGCCAAAAATGACTACGTATCCACAGGTGGTTGGCCACATATGCATGGTACTCACACTGGTCACAGTGGCTGGCTCGGTCTCGCCCCGACAGGAAAACACATCGAACTTCGCGTTATGGACATTTGGCGACGCGAAGGCGATTTACTGAAGGAAAACTGGGTGGCGATCGACATCGTTCATATCCTGCTGCAGCTTGGCTATGACGTGTTTGCACAAATGAAAGAACAGTTAGAAGGACCTAATTATGCATGAGTTTGGCGCACTTAACTGGAGCATCCTTGGGGGATACATCGCCCTAACGCTAGTATTGGGTGCGGTGATTGGTAAGCGAGTAACTTCAGCTAGCCAATTCGCTTTGGGTGATAAGAGCATCCCTTGGTGGGCGATCGGTATTTCTGTCGTTTGTACTTACGTGAGTGCCATGTCGTTCCTTGGCGGGCCAGCTTGGTCTTACAAAGAAGGCCTGTCGGTTATCGCGATTCACCTCAATTATCCGCTGGTGATCTTCTTCATCGTGGCTGTGTTTATGCCGTTTTTCTACAACAGCGGTTTAACCTCCATCTACGAGTATCAAGAACGACGCTTCGGTAAGGCTTCACGACTGACTTTGTCGTTTATCTTCCTTATCAAACAAGCATTGAGCTCGGCAGCCGTACTCTACGCGACAGCAATGATTTTAGAGTTCATTACTGGTATCGACGTGATGTACTGCATCATGATCGTCACTGCAATTGCCCTTATCTACACCGTAATGGGCGGTATCGCGGCTGTCATTTGGACCGATGTGATTCAAGCAGTAATCTTATTTATTGGCGCATTCATCATCATTGAAGCCGTTTGGAATGGCATGCCTTCTCCAATGACGGAGGTCATGGCAGAGCTCAAAGCGAAAGGAATGACCGATGCCCTACAGACAAGTTTTGACCTAAGCCAAGTAACGACGGTATGGGCTGGCGTTATCGCAATGACGATGTTCCACACCACCGTGTATGGCGGTAACCAGATGATGGTACAACGTTGTATGGCCGCGAAAAACATGGGCGATGCGAAAAAGGCAATGTTGATGATGGGCTACGTGGCCTTCTTTATTTACTTTGTCTTTATCTTGCTTGGCGTCCTATTCAACGCTTATTACGACGGTAAAGAGTTTGAAAATGGCAACACCATCATTCTTCATTACGCGAGTGAATATGGAATGCCAGGCTTGATGGGCATCATTGCAGCTGCGATTCTGGCGGCAAGTATGTCGAGTCTCGATTCCGCCTTTAACTCAATGGCGACCGTTTCTGTGGCTGACTTTTACAAACGCTTCTACAAGCAAAACGAGTCGGAAGAGCATTACTTAAAGGTATCGCGTTTCTTCACGGTGGCGTGGGCGATTTTGGTCATCATTCCAGCGATCATGTTTGCCACCAGCACCGGCTCGGTACTGGAAGTGCTGAGTAAGGCAGGCTCTTACTTTGTCGGTGCGAGCTTCTGTATGTTTGTCCTTGGGTTCTACTCAAAACACATTACTGAAAAAGGCTTGTTGATTGGCGTTGCTGCTAGCTTCTTGGTGATTTGGTATGTAGCCGTTGCGACCGATATTGCGTGGCCTTGGTATTGCGTGATTGGCGTCCTTGTGAATGCCGTTGTTGCTTACATTGCTAGCCTTCTCCTGACGGGTAAACAAGATGAAATGCATCTTTACACAGTGAAAGGCCAGCAAGCGGAATATGCTCGTCTAAATAAACCAATCAAGGAAGATGGTTGGTATGTCGTTCCCGGCAAAATCGATGCTCCATGTTATGGCTTACTAGTGATGTTTGTGTTCTCTCTCGTGATGCTTTGGGGGATCAACGCGTTTACCGACAACGCTCCTATGCTGATTAACTTTATGTGTGGCTGCTCTATTCTTGTCGCAACCGCTTGCATCGGATACATGGGGTATTCACTCCTCTCCCCGAAACGTAAAGTTGCAGTCAAACAAGCAAATTAATGTTCTTTACGTAGATACTGTACGTCCAACAAACGGACAGTATCTACGCTCTAGCTCTAGTGCTAGCTCAAAGCAAATCGAATGGGTTAACCCACATTTTGCTTTTTAATACTCCAAAGCCATTATTCTACTTAGGATACCCGTTAGAACATTTATGAATACGTACCTATTTATGCTAGTCTTATGACCTCAATTACTGGCAACTAAGTTTTATTCATGAAATCAATTAAACACGTAGTCACATCAAAAGATGTGGCAAAGATGGCAGGCGTCTCTCAATCTACTGTATCGCGCGTGTTTGTTCCGGGTAGCTCAGTATCCGAAAAGACCAAGCAAAAAGTCTTTGAAGCGGCTAAAGCCCTTAACTACCGCCCTAACGCCTTTGCACGTAGCCTGACCACAAACGAATCGAAATTGATAGGTTTGGTGTTTCCTGATGCGGATTACCCTATCCATATGAAAACACTGCAATTAATTTCCAGTGAGTTACAGAAAAAAGGTTATTCTGCCGTATTGATTCCATGGCAAGTGGATGAAGAAGAGGGCCACTCAATCCCAAATATCTTCCAGTATCGCGTCGATGGTGTCATTGCTGCTTCCGCAACCTTCAATAAGTCCCTTTATGAAGAATGTGAAGAGTTTAATATCCCAATTGTTCAATACGCACGAGTTGTTGAAGGTACTAGGAGTAGCTACGTTATCAGTGACAACTACGAAGCAGGCCAACAAGCTGCGCAACTTCTGCACAAAAGTGGCGTGAAGAACGCGGTTTATTTGACGGGAGAAGTGCCAACCTTTACGAATGACGAACGCCAAAGCGGCTTCTGCTCTGAATTTGAAGACCTAACCGGCAAGACGCCACGCATCATTGAAGCCAGCTATGACTACGCGAGCTCACTTGATAAAGTCCGTGCCATACTGGCAGACAAAAATCGGCCTGAAGCAGTGTTCTGTGCAACCGATAACCTTGCGATGGCGGTCATGGATATCGCCCGTATAGAATGCGGGTTGAGGATTCCTCAGGACTTACAAGTCATTGGTTTTGATAATATTCCTCAGACAGAATGGTTAAGCTATCAATTAACCACGTTCCGCCAGGATTTCCGTCGCCTCGCTCGCGAGTGCGTGAAGATCATTGTTGATCAAATTAATACGAAAAACGGCAGCCTAGTAAAAATGATGGTGCCAGTGAAGTTAATCGAGCGCCAGACAACAAAAGCTTAAATAGCTATAGCCAGCCATTCGGTTGGCTTTTTTATTTGCCTCTGACTCCCAAACGGCTCATTTAGTGTTGTAAGCATTAATGAACCCATGTATATTTATGAGCTATTACACTATATGAACCAAACAAAAAAAGGCTCATAATCCTTATGACCACGTATCTTTACACTCGTTATTCGCCAAAAAATCGAGCTTACCAAGAGCACCTTAATACTCTAAAAGCTTTTGCTCCCGAAGCTCAGCATTTTGAGGATAAGGTTCGTGGTTGCATGCCTCCAACCGAGAGAGAGGCATTCTTACGACTGCTCGATTCCGTCAGAGCTGGGGATACGATTGTGCTCTGGTGGCTGACCGCATTTGGTCGCGACTTTAGTCAAGCATTGAACACGGTAAAAATGCTACTCGATAAAGGGGTAACATTGAAAACTGTATGTGAATCAATAACTTTTGAGCCAGGTTCTGTTCAGACTCAAACACTACTCACAGTGTTATCTGGATATGGGAAAGTGCAGACTGAACATCGCCTGTTTGCCGCAGAGCAAGGGCGACAGGCCATTAAAGAGCAGCCAGAATTATGGAAACAGAAGTTTCGCGGCCGCCCCGCAAACAAAACCAAACACCAACAGATCGCAACGTTACTGCTAGAAGGCTACACATTGCAAAACGTAGCAGAGCAATGCGAAGTCAGTCTATCGACTGTGAAGCGGGTCAAAGCAAAGCTAAATGAAGTGGATGACGAAGGCGGCTTAAGCTCACGACGCCAAAAAGGTTGTTTGAATGGAGACCAGTCATGAGTCGCCCAATCAACTTTCATACTATACTACTCGCCTGTCTTATTATTAGCGTTGGCCAGTTGAGCATGGGGCTAGTTATGCCCTCTTTGCCATGGATAGCAAAAGACTTTTCCATCTCCCTCGACCAAGCTCAACTGCTTGTGAGTATTTATTTGCTCGGCTTCGGCCCCTCTCAATTTATCTACGGGCCAGTGTCAGATGCTTTAGGACGAAAAAGAGTATTACTTACCGGTTTACTCATCGCGATGTCTGGTCTGCTGATAATTATTTTCTTCAGTGACACATTTACAGGGATGGTGATGGGGCGCTTTTTACAAGGGTTAGGTACAGGATGCTGCGCGGTACTCGCGAGGGCGTCGACTCGAGATAGATTTAGCGGGGATGAACTCCCAGTGGCAATGTCTTACATCGCCATGGCGGCTTCAATCACGCCACTTATTGCACCTGTGATTGGCGGCTTTATCAACTTCCACTTCGGTTGGAGTATGGTGTTTATTTCTCTGTTGGGCTATGTCTCGCTGGCTTGGGTAATCATCGCCTTTAAGTTCACAGAAACCATCACAAAACGTTCTGTCATTCCGTCACCCCGAAAAATGTTACTCCAATACAAGAGCTTACTTACGTCTCGTTACTTTATGAGTTTCGCCAGTATCAGTTGGTTAAACTTCAGCTTAATGATTACGACAGTCTCTGTGATGCCATTTATCATGCAAGATCAAATTGGCATGACCTCCGCTCAATACGCGATGTGGGCGCTCATTCCCGCTTTGGGTATGTTATGTGGTACCACGATTTGTAACCGAGTAAGGCCAATTATTGGCAATAAAAAAATGCTGCTCTGCACCCCATTTCTTCACCTCGCTGCCGCAATATGGTTATTTTTCTGTCCTGTTGAGCCTCTATTTCTGATGCTAGGACAGCTATTAATGATCTTGGGTAATGGTATTGCCCTACCTTGTGCACAAGCGATGGTAATGCAACCTTATAAAAAGCAAGCAGGTGCCGCAGCGGCAATGTCTGGTGGTGGACAAATGGTCGTCTCCTCATTGGTCAGCTTAACTCTGGTGCAGCTTGGATTGAGTCAAGCATGGCATCTAGCGATCGTTATCGTAATATTTGCATCGCTTACCTTCACCAACATTCAACGTGGCTTCAGTGCAGAGCAACCTTCAGAACGATAACAAAAAACATACTATTGTCCTTATAGTTACGACAAATCGTATAAACTTAAATTTAGGAAAAGTTGGCGGATACTAACATGATGTTGCATTTAAGAATGGGCGCCTTAACACTCGCCACATTGATATCCGCTGGCACTGATGCGAGCGCCAACGAGAACTGGCAGTTCGAGAGTGACAAGAATGGAATCACAATTTACTCCCGAGAACATAGTGACGGTTTAGTTGAGATCCGTGCCCGGATGTTCACACCCACCAGCTATGGTGCATTTTTAACGCTACTGGAAGACAGTGACAATATCCCGAACTGGATTGACAATGCCAGTCATAGCCGGGTTTTAAATCAGATATCGGCCACCGAGAACATCGTTTACACCCAGTTTAAAGCACCATGGCCTGCCAAAAATCGGGATATGGTCACCTACTCAAAGTACTGGGTCGATGAGCTGGGATTCACGATAGAAATCAAAAGCGCACCTGACTCATATCTTGCTGAACAAAATGGTTATGTTCGAATTCGCTCGGTTGATGCGACTTGGGAGTTACAAAAACTCACAAACGATACAACACTCGTGGAATACAAGGCGTTTGCTGACCCCGGAGGTCTATTGCCAAACTGGCTGATCAACAAACTCTCAAAAGAAAGTGCATGGGCGACATTTAGTAATTTAAGAAAAGAGTTACCTGAATATCAGCAATACTCTCATCCTCAAATAGATGAGTAAGCGTCGCTCTTCCCACTCGCTTTTTAATACGGTACATAATAACAAAAGGCGGCTTCAAGCCGCCTTTTTCTACGCAATGTGTTACTGCTGTGCAACCGTTACAGGTTTAGTTGCACCGCGGTAATCAAACTCAAAACCAATACCTTGGTCTGTCACGTCCATCGTCATACCACCAACAAGCTCGCCTTGTAAGCTTTTGACAACATCATCCGGAACCGGCTCCCCTGTGATTGACGACGCACTCTCTAACACTTCCAAAATACGCTCTGAATCAAAATCAAAGCTGAACAAGCCATTTGGAGAAAGTGATTGCGCCATCACTTCTTTGCTTGCTTCCGCAGCACTATCACCACTGTAAAGGGTGAAATGGTTTTCGTTTAGACGAGCAAACACGTCCACCTTCATGCCAGTATGCATTTCTAATAGGTCACTGACATTAACAGGTTGGTTATCCGGTTGAATTTGCAATTGAGCAAGTTCAGGAACGAACATTTGCGCAGTTTGAATAAGCATCATTGGATCATTGGCAGAAAGAGACAACATACCATCTAGCTGGCTAAATACTTCACCATGCTGAGCATTAGTATCTACTTTGATATCAAACATTTGCAGGCTTAACCCTTTAAGGCCATTAACCATGCCTGACCCCATGCTTACAGCGGCTGCTGGATTCTGGCCGCCCATCTCTTGCTGCATTTGTGTCAATAAAGAGCATTGATATTGAGGCTGGGTCAAGTCAGCCCAAATCTGACCAATCGATGGCGCTAGAGTATTAATGTCTAAACCAAGCGCCATACTAAAGAAACTCTTATCACTTTTAGACTCAGCCAATACACCACGAATCGACTTGAGCGCATCTAGAATCGCTTTATTGTTGGACTCAATAACAAAAGAACCTTTAATGAACGCCTGATCGCCTTTCATCTTGTATTCTGCAAACGCGACGGACTGAGGCCAGTTTTCTGCAACTTGAGTAAGCTCAGTATGGCAGGCTGGTGAACGCATTTCCTCAATAGTTGGTTCAGGATCTATTGCATCCAACGTGCTAATTTGACGAGCAAACATATTGCCATCTTTCGTCGTCAAACCTTTAATCACTTCGCGATGATCAAAGTAACCAAAAGAGTTGTTGTTTTCACCGTATTTGGCTTGCAACGCCTCAAGACGTCCACTCTCAGCAATATTTTGACTTGGTGCTTCAAGCCCTAATGCCATTTTAATCGGGTTTTGAACGCCCAGTTGCGGAACATCAACCGTTAACGTAAGCACGTTATCAACCACGGCTACAACCAAGCCAATACCGTCCTGCGGGTCAATTGAATCAGTCATCTCGTAACGACGATACTCGACTTCACCAAGCTTAACCAACTCATGCTTAGCGCCGCTCATCTGCTCTTCATGATCCAGTGTTTTCCATAACGCGGCAGGGTCTTCAATATCCACTTTGTACACCGGTACCATACCAATTGTGTACAACACAGGATTAATGTTTTCCCCGGTGCCCAAATAAGCTTTTAATGTTTCTGGCGACGCAGCACTCTCTAGGTATCCATCGAATAAGTTAACTGCAAACTGCTGTTGTGGAGACAGTGGTTCATCGGCAAAAAGTTCTGCAATCGAGCCTTGATTCGCCGTACCGAATGCGTTCATGTATTTATAATGGTTAAAAGGTTCTGTCTGATACGTCACCATAAGTGAATCTGCAGGAACTTGCGTTAACAGTGAGCCTGCATCACTCGCGGTAATATTGTTTTGGTACAGGTAGCCAGCGCCCCCTGCTGCTGCGACCACTGCTGTAGCCAATAGTAGTTTTTTCACGACCAACTCCGTTGTCATAGTTATGTGTTCCTAAACGAAATGTAACGCTTAGGTTTAAAGCCAATGAATAGTGCTTTATATCAACCGCTATCATAAACAAGTTATCGATGTAATGAATGTCGGTTTGATAAATTATCCAACATTTATAAGGCAAACCGTGAAGTAAGTTGAATTGCGTGCGGATGCTATTGGCAATATTCACAATCCAATTTCTCGGATAACCGCCTTAAAAATCATAATATTCAGTTAAATGAAACGATTTGGAGTAATTACGACCAAAATCAGCAGAATATTAAATCTTTATTGAGTCTTTTATCTAATATCTGAAAACGCCTCACGACCTGACACTTCTTTCCAATTTGCCTCTGGCAGTCCCTACTCGTTTTCCTTACATTCCTACTAACTCAGTGACGAGACGTATACCAAATACGAGCAATAGAAGACGATGAAAGACCAGTTGACGATCTCTATATCAACTATCAATGGCTCAAGACATTGGTACTTCAGTAAAAGGATGCAACGCAACATAAAAACGTTTTTCGTTTTTTTTGTTGTTGCTCTGGCCGCGACCGTAATCTTAATTCATCACTTGTACACTCGCGTTGATAATGCAGCGTTAAAACAAGCTGAATTGACAGAGCATTCACGCACCATGGGTGAAGAGCTCAGCACACTGAAAACACTTAAATCAGAGCTAGAAAATGACCTTTCAGAACGGGAAGAACGGGTACAACTTGTTTCGGAACGTTTGGGTGAACTAGAGAAAGTGCTTGGGGTTGGAGAACATACCTCGACAAACAACTTGGATGCTAGGCTCGATGCGGCGGCGATAACCTCAAACGTTCGCATGGTGTTATTAAACCAAATACCAAGTGGCTCTCCAGTCGGCAACGTACGGCTATCTTCCGGATTCGGTAAGCGTATCCATCCGGTGACAAAAGTTGCCAAGATGCATCGTGGGCTCGATTTTGCCGTAAATATCGGCACCAAAATTTATGCCCCTGCCGATGGGGTAGTGGAAGTCACCCGCCGCAGTAATAAAGGCTCTGGTAACTTCCTCAGGCTGCAACACTCTTTCGGTTTTTCGAGTTCTTATTCGCACTTGAAAGCGTTCAAAGTAAAAAGTGGTCAGTTCGTCAAAAAAGGGCAGCTGATTGCAATTTCCGGCAACAGTGGGCTCTCTTCTGGCCCTCACCTGCATTACGAGGTGCGATTTGTTGGGCGAGCACTGAATCCGAAACCATTTGTCGATTGGAGCCTTAATGATTTCGAAGACATTTTTACTAAGGAGCGAAGAATACGATGGGAATCTTTAATCAAAACAGTGGAACAACGAGTAGCTCAGCAGCTTCAACTCTCATCGCCAAAGGCTGTTCTCTTAGCGGAGAACTCAAAGTAGAAAACGATGTCCAGATTGATGGCATCGTCGATGGTCAAATTAACGTGGAAGGCACTCTCGTTGTCGCAGAAAGCGGGCGAGTAAACGGTGAAATCTACGCTAAACAGCTGATCATTAATGGCATGATGGACGGAAACTGTCACGCAGAACACATTCAAGTGCTTGCCAAGGGACGCGTAAGCGGTAGGATCTGGAGCAATAACCTCAGCATTGAACCTGGTGGCAAATTCTTTGGTGAAGCAGCCGAATTACCTGAAAAGGAAGTGGTAACGTTAAAGGGTAAGGCTCAAGACAGTGCGATCACAAAAGAAAATAACACCAACAATGAAAAGCGACTTTCGCGTAAATCAGCATAAAAGCTTTGATTAAAGTGCTTAAAAAAGACGGCTTTCACGCCGTCTTTTTTATTACTATTGCCACGATTTTCGTCAGAAACTACGTGATTATTCGGCCGGATTTAAAACCATTACCGAGCGTTTTGCTTGTGGACCAAAAGCTGATTTTGCATGCGCTTTCACTTCATCTAACGTCACACTCTTAGCCACTTTCTCAACGTCAAGCAACACATCGACGCCGTAATCATGCACCAAATAACGAGTATATGCCCATGATCTCTGTGCTGGGTTGTCATCCAATCCTTGCATCGCGACTGCCAGTTGTTTCGCGGCCGTATCCACTTCTTTTTGGGTAATATTTGACGCTAAACCATCAAACACTTTGCCCAGTTTACTCTCTAAAAGTGCCACGTCTTCGGGCTCAACTTGAGACTCCAAGAGCCAATCAGAGATGGGTTCGCGATCTTGTGTCATGGTGTAAATGCTCGGGCTGTAATCAAGGCTAGACTCTTCTCGCACAATATCCAAAACACGTGCATTACTAATACGTTGCAAAATATCTTCGATAACCGTGTCTCTTGCCGTACGTTGGTAATCGCTCGTATTAGTCAAACGCATTACATACAACGATGAAGGTTCATGCCCATCCGCAACCACAGTTCGCTCCGGCACTTCCGGGTTAAACGCAACGTGATAATCAATCGAACGACTCGGTTTCATTTCGATAGAGGCCACATACTTACGCAAAAGTGGTGTAATTTCTTCCGGCTCTACGTTTGCAACAATAACCATCTTAAAACCATCATTGGTTTTGAAAAGTTGCTCATGCACCGCTAGTATCTGCTCGGAAGTCACTTGTTCAACATCATCACTGGACACTATACGATGACGACTACCCGGCAAATAAGAATTGCCGTTTGCTTTTTGAATCAGTTTTCCCATCGGTGATTCAAAAAAAGCGCCGCTCTGCTGTTTAAACTCTTGCTTCGCTGCTTCCATCTGGCGCTCGTCGACTTTAATCTCCGTCGCTAGGTTGTATAGTCCATTCAAAGCATCAGTTAGGTGCGTATTTGGCGCCGTAATTTGAGCTCCGTGACTGGTCGCATCAAGCATCGCGCCAAGCGCAATGTTGTTTTTGCGTAAGTAGCTATCTAGCTCTGAACCAGAAAATGTCCCTAACCCACTGCGTATTGCCGTTGTTGCTGCGATTTCATAAGCGGCATACAACGTCGGATCAACAGCGGCTTTACCACCTTGGCTCGCATAGTAAATATACGCTCGACCACCCGCTTTAGTATCTTTTTGGAACCACACTTCGATACCGTTTGATAGCGTATAGACTTGAAAACCACCCGCTTCCTGACGCATGCTCGTGATGCTGCCTTCCTGGGTAGGCTTTAAGAATCCATCCACTTTGTCATACATCTCTAACGGTTTTTCGCCAGTTTGAAGATAGGCACTGTTTAGAGCGGCAAATACACCATTGAACTGTTCTGACGTTTCGCTTTTCCCCAAACCAATAAAAAAGCTTGGCTGCTGAGATAACAAAGCCGTCAATTGTGTGTTAATGCTCTCTAAATTCTCGTTGTTGATGAATTCTGCCAAACTCTGGGCATAATTCTCTTTTGATTGGCTGACACTGTCTTGTCCAATTTGAAAAACACGTGCTTCTGCGTAACTGTTTGGCTTACGCTGACTCCAATCTGAATCAATATTTGCAAGTTCACCTTGCCAATTTGACATAACGCTATCTAACTCGGATTGAGTCGCACCATAATCTCTTAACGACGCCAAGGTACGAATGAAAGTCTGGTGCATTTGTTCGCGGCGATCTGGTGCAAACGAAATCCCTGCCGACATCATACGCTGATAGTTAGAGTAATAGGGCTCTGCATAAGCGTATTGAAAAGGTTCAGCGGCATCACTGAGTACACGGATCAAACGCTGTTGAATGAGTTGTGTTGCGACTTCATCACGCCACACTTCATGTTGTTGCTCAATCGTCGCGCTGCCACTTAGACCACGCTCAATCACTAAATGAAGACTTGGTGATTCCATCGTGTTACTTGGCAAGATTCTGTTTTCGTTGTTCACTCGAATATCACGGCGCTTCTCTATTACCGTATCCGAGGTACTTTCCCAGTTCGAGAACTTGCTTTTGATAATCTTGGACAGTGAATCTACGTCGATATTACCAGTCACAATCAACTCGGCATTTTGTGGCTGGTACCACTTGTCGTAAAACGCCTTTAACTTACTTGAGGAAGCATTTTGAATCGCTTCGCGAGTACCAATTGGGTCATGCTCACCATACATAGTGCCTTCAATCGAGGCTTGGTAAGCATGCATAGAAAAGGACTTATCATCTGGATTAGCACGTCGCCATTCCCCGAGAATCACCCCTTTTTCTTTCTCTACTTGCTCAGGAGCAAACTCAAGTCCGTTACCGATATCTCTCATCCACTTCAGGGCATCTTCTAGCTTCGTATTATTCGCAAGGTCAAGTTGGTAAGACGTTTGCTGATAACTGGTAAAAGCGTTGATATCAGCGCCAAAGCTACCACCAGATTGCTCAAAAAGTTTGACAACGTCGTTACCGGTAAAATGCTCACTACCATTAAACGCCATATGCTCAACAAAGTGAGCGTAACCCTTTTGAGAAGATGTTTCTTGGAATGAGCCGATATTCATCACCAAACGGACCGAGACTTCTTGGTCTTCTGTTGGATAGAGATGGTATTTCATACCGTTCGATAACTGGTCCACGTGCCAGTTGGCGTCAGGTTGAATCGGCGTCGACTGTTGTATCAGAGCACACCCTGACACTAATAACGCGGGGACTAACAATATACTGCGCATAACGATTGCCCATAACAATGATTAAGCTAATCAATATATATCCGGTGCTATAACCTTCACATTTTTAATGGATTATCAGACACGCAAATGTGATAAAGATCACCATTTATTGAAATCAATTCTCATTTACAAAAATCGACAAATCCTTACTTTACAAATACATAAATAATATCGTTCCAAATCCTTTTGCTTATTTGGTGTAAAACTCAAATTCGCGACATGGAGTCAGTATTTATTTTGAGCAATAAAATATAATTATTGAACAGATTCGAATCTGACTTTCTGCTGCATATTCAACAGCGCAGAGAGCACTGATGAGAATAAAAACACAACAACTATTATTCAAAGATCTATTATTCGCTTTATGTTCAAAAATCTATCATTAAAAAACAAACTGGCAATCTCTGCCAGTGCCGCCATCATTCTAGGGGGAGTGCTGGTAGAGGGGCTGTCTTTTCGAGATTCATTAAATAGGCTCGATGTCGAAGTCGCACAGCGACTAGAAAGCACTAGCGCATCTTACAATCAATACGTAAAGGACTGGCTACTCTCTAAAGAGCGCGCACTGACTTCACTCTCTTCTGATTCAGAGAAACGTTCTCTGGTTACGCATTTGAAACAAGTCCGAGACTCTGGCGCGTTCGATAACGTTTTCCTCGCTTACCCGGACGGGTCACAAGACAACGCTAATGGGGTGGTTTTGCCACCAGGTAATAACGATCCTCGTAAGTGGGGCTGGTACACCAATGCAATCGCCAACCCATCGAAAGTCTTTATGGATAACCCGACCGTCGCAGCTGCCACGGGGGCTAACGTCGTGTCGCTCGGTAAAGCCCTGCAATTGCATGGTCAAACCGTCGTTCTGGGTGCTGACGTAGAGATCGGTGATATCCTGAACAGTCTCAACCAAGTGATCCTACCGGGTGAAGGTTATATGTTTATTGCCAATGAACAGGGCAATATTTTCACTCATAACAACGGTAAACTGCTGAATCAACCGGTTAGCAAGCTGGGCCTCAACAACAACGACATTACGTCTGCCGCACGTTCAGGTACAGAGCGTCGCGTCTCTATTAACGGCACCGAATATGTGATTTACGCGCGCCACATAGAGGGTACCAAACTCACAACGGTCACAGTGTTAGATCAAAACTCGTTGGTTGCCCCACTTTACGATGCAGTTTGGGATCAAATCATCGCAACCACTATCGTCGTCGTTATCTGTGTGGCTTTGTTTAACCTGCTATGTAACATCTTGTTCCGTCCGCTCTACAATGTTTCGAATGCGCTTGCGCAAATCGCCAACGGTAGCGGCGATCTGACTCAACGCATCAAAGTAGAAAACCGTGACGAAGTTGGTGAGCTGGCTGAAAACTTCAACCAGTTCGTTGAAAGTTTGCAGCAACTTATTGGTCACATTCGTCACCAAGCGGAAGAACTGAGCCAACAATCGGAGCTGAGCACGAATCGCGCGAATCAATCGGTTTCCGATCTGAACCATCAGCAACAAGAAATCACGATGGTGGCGACCGCTGTGACTGAAATGGCATCGGCAACGCAAGAGATTGCAGCACATGCAGAGCAGACGGCTAAAGCCGCTCAAGACTCTTCAGCGAGCACACAAAATGGTCATGAGTTAGTGATCAACTCCAAGTCATCCATCAACAATTTGTCTTCTGAAGTCAACCAAGCGAGCGTTGTCATCGGCGAGCTCAACCAGCACGCGCAAGACATCTCAACCGTACTATCAACGATTCGAGACATCGCAGAACAAACCAACTTACTGGCTCTGAATGCGGCGATTGAAGCTGCGCGTGCAGGTGAACAAGGTCGCGGTTTTGCCGTTGTTGCAGACGAGGTTCGCGTGCTATCACAACGCACACACACCTCAACCGAAGAGATTCGCTCGACGATCGAGACCTTGCAGCAAACCACACAACGCGCTGTGACCATCATGGATACAAGCTCTCAGCTCGCGCAAGGTTCGGTGGAAGATGCAGATCGCGCAGCACTGGCTCTGGATGAAATCAACGCGGCCGTTGCGCTGATCAGCGATATGGCAACGCAAATCGCGACCGCCGCCGAAGAGCAAACGCACGTAACCAATGAAATCACGCAAAATGTCACGTCCATTAAAGATGTGACCGATCACTTGGTAGTTGGTGCCGAAGAATCGATGAATCAATCTGCTGAGCTGAAATCGCAAGCTGAGGATCTCAACTCGAAAGTGGCGACGTTTAAACTGGCTTAAACGCCACATTAAGGACGCTCTTAAAAACAACAAACCCCGCTAGCAACTTTGTTACTAGCGGGGTTTGTTTTTATGGATCGACGTTTTTATTGCAGATAGCTTTCCAAAGACGTAAACCTACACCGCCACACACATCGGCGTGCCTGAGATTGGGTCATTAAATACTCTCGCTTGTAAATCAAACACCGATGACAACATGCCTTCTGTCATTACCTCTTGCGGTGTTCCCTGCGTGACTAACTGACCTTTTTCCAACACCACCAAATGATCGCAGTAACGGCACGCTTGGTTTAGATCGTGCAGCACTACGACCACTGTTTTGCCTTTGTCGTTCATCTGCCTCATGAGTTTCATCAGCTCAACTTGGTGAGAGAGATCCAAGTAAGTGGTTGGCTCATCAAGCATCACTACGTCGGTATCTTGCGCCATTACCATCGCAATCCACGCCCTTTGCCTTTGACCGCCAGACAGCGATTCAACTGGCTTGTCAGCAAACTCAATCACGCCAGTATCTTGCATTGCTTGCTCGACTAAGGTCTTGTCTTGTTGACTTAACCGGCCCCAATGAGAGAGATAAGGCGAGCGGCCATATTCGACCAGTTTTCTGACGGTAATACCTTCAGGACTGACAAGAATCTGCGGCAGCAAAGACAACGAACGCGCCAAGCGTTTATCACCGTAGCTGCTTAGTGGTTTGTCGTCATACAACACTTGGCCAGAAGCGGGTTTATTGATGCGTACCAAGGTTTTTAATAGTGTCGATTTACCGCAACCATTTGGACCAACTAGTGCGGTAATTTTACCTTGAGGAATCGACAAAGAGAGATCTGGAATGATGGTCTGTTTGCCGTACGCGACGGATAAGTTCTGCGTTCGTAACATGCTTACCAACCTCTATAACGATACAAAAGAAAAATGAAATATGGTGCGCCAATAACAGATGTCAGCACTCCCGCTGGTAGCTCAATTGGTGGCTGTAAGCCTCTCGCTAAACCATCGGCGCAAATCACCAACAAAGCGCCAAGGGTTGCAGCGGCTGGAATCAACAACTTGTGGTTGTGGCCAAACAGCAAACGCGCAAGATGCGGCGCAAGCAGGCCAACAAAGCTGATCGTGCCTGCCACAGACACACTGATACTCGCCAATAGCACGGCAGCAATCAACGCAATAATTTGGATCTGTCTTGGTTTCGTGCCAAGTGTAGTGGCGCTTTCTTCTCCCAGTCCCATAACATCTAGCCGCCAAGCCAGCCAAAACGCCAATGGTAGTAGCAGCAATAAAGCACTCCAAATAAACGGCACTTGTTGCCAGTTTCGTCCCCACAAACTGCCGGTTAGCCATACCATCGCCGTGTTGATTTCAATAGGGTGCACAATCAGAAGAAAATCGATACCGCTAGCTAAAAATGCGCTGACAGCAACACCAATCAGCGCCAAACGTGCTGGTGTTGGTTTCGACCAGTAAGCCAGCACAGCAATAAAGCCAGCAGCAAGCAAGCCTCCCGCCATGGCGACCATCGGCAACATTGCCACTGGCGCATTCGGATACAGCACCAAACAAGCGGTAGCCGCCAGTCCTGCTCCGGCGCTTATCCCCATTAAATCTGGTGAGGCAAGTGGATTACGGATGACGCCTTGAACTAAAACGCCTGACAGCCCCAACCCAGCGCCCACGCCAATGGCGAGCAACATTCTCGGTAATCGATATTGGTGAATCACAAAGTCCGAGTCAGAGAAAGAAAACAGTAATGCAAAAACCTGTTGAGCCGACATGTTCGCCGCACCAACAAACAGCGTGAGAGAAGACGCAATCAGCAACAATCCAACTAATGCAAACAGTTTGGTTTGATTCATCATGATGATTTCCTCATTGCAATCGCGATAAAGCAAGGTGTGCCCAACAGCGCGGTAATCACGCCCACTGGCGTTTCAGCCGGAAAAGCAATCGCTCGTGATAAAGCATCTGACCACGTCACCAATGCCGCGCCACACAAGGCGGAAACCGGAATGAGAATGTGATAGTTGTGACCAACAATCGGGCGTACCAAGTGCGGCACTAACAACCCGACAAAGCCAATTGGCCCAGCAATCGCTACGCTAGTTCCTGCCAACAGCACAACCGCTAAACCACTGATAAATCGCGTAAGACGAATGTTACCACCTAGCCCAACAGCAACTTCGTCCCCCAACGCGAGTAAATTTAAGTTTCGCGCTAAGCCCATGGCGAGCACCAAACCTAAAGTCGCAAAAGGCCACAGTTGCTGCCACTGTTCAGAATCTACCGCGGAGAGTGAACCCGTTAACCAATGCAACACGCTGTAAGCCATGTCATCCGCCAAAATTACCGACGCACGAGTTAACCCTATCAGCAGTGCACTGATGGCAATGCCCGCTAGCACTAAACGCAATGGGTGAGAACGCGCGGAAAAAAAACCGCCCAACAACATGACCGCACCACCACTTAGTAGCGCGCCGAGTACTGCGTTGATGATTGAGTTCAATTGACTAAAGAATGGTACGCCGATGGACGCCAAGGCCATAAAACAAGCCGCACCAGCATTAATGCCGAGAATGGATGGCGACGCCAAAGGGTTACGAGTTAATCCTTGCATCAGCACTCCGGATACCGCAAGCGAAGCGCCAATTAATAACCCAGCATAGGCACGAGGCGCACGCAGCGTCGCGAGGATTTGATGCAGCATATTGCCCTCATCAAACGCAAACCAATAGCTTGTCAGATCATTAACGCTCAAAGAAAAGTTGGACCAGCCAATCATTGAGGCTGCATAGCCTGAGAGCGTACACAACGCCATAGCACAGACAAACAAGCTCGCTTTCCAATGCGATTTGCTAACCGAAGACGCGCTTTCCGAGCTTATCGCCGCACTCATGAGCGCTCCAATAACGCTTCAAGATTGCGGGCAATTTCTTCCGCAGCCAACATGCCGCGATTTAACGACCACAGTTCAGGAGAAACCTCAACAAGTTGCTGTTTTTTCGCAGCAGTTAGCAACTTAAACAATGGATTTTTGCGCCACTCATCCACAATATTTGGTTGAGAGTAAAGTCCAACTAACAACCAATCAGGGTTGGTTTTTAGTAAAAGTTCGAAACTGGTTGGGATATACGCTTTTTGCTCAGATGGAGCCAGCGGGCTTTGGATGCCCAGCATACTCAAAACGCCCCCAGCGTAAGAAACCGGGCTATGCAACCACATCCCTTTGTCAGAAACCACACCAAACTGAATGGTTTCTTGTGTTGCAAAATGCTGTTTGAACTCCGCCATTGTCTGTTTGTGCTGCTCAATTCGTTGTGTCATTTTCGCTTGTTTGCCAATTGCCACGCCGATTTTGTGTGCGGATTCGAGATTTTCTTGATATGTCTCACCACGGCTTTTTAACAGCAAAGTTGGCGCAATTCGCTGCAAATCTTGATAAATCGCGCGATGACGTTCTGCATCAGCAATGATCAAATCCGGCTTGAGCACCGCAATCGCCTCTAAACTCGGTTGCGAGCGCATGCCGACCGATTGCCAAGGACCAACCTTGGCACGAACAGCAGGAATGACTCGTGTGGCATCGTTGTCATCGGCGACGCCTACAGGTGAGACATCGACTGCCGCTAATGCATCGACAAACGAAAATTCTAAAACCACAATACGTTGAGGTATCGCTTCTAGCTCAAAAGTGCCTTGCTCATCTTGCACGCTGCGCGCCTGAGAAAATGCGCTAAATGACATCAAAGCTGAGCTCAACAGCATCAGCAAAACTGTTGAAAAGTGTTTGATCGTAAATTGTTTTTTATTTTTCATCTTGCTTTTTTCCAGTGCTAAGAGTTTTCCATTACCTAAGATCGGCAAAGTCGCCAAGGTAAATTGGCGACTTTTCTTTTCAAACTCGGTGAACGAAACGCTTAAAACTGATAGTTCAGATCCAGTGTGTAAGAGCGTCCCGGAGCTGGGTACCGACCAACTGGGCTTGTATCAATCCCGCGGAAGTAATACTCCTCGTCAAACAAGTTGTTCACCGCAACATTCATGCGTAACTTGCCTTTGTCGTCTTTGTATAAATCCGTCCCCAAGTTGAAGTTCCACACCATGTAAGATGGTACTTTACCCGTTGCGCCAGTTGCATCTTCGGCACTGGTGTTGGCGTTATCGGTATACGAATCACTAAAGTAGAAGCCCGATAGCGTGGTGTCCATGCCGTAAAATGCGTAGGTTGCATCCCAACCAAGCTGATGCTTAGAGGTGTAAGGCAGTTGATTACCTTTATTCGCGCCTTCTTCTTCAAGCGTAGCGTCTAGATAGTTGTAGCTTGCGCCTAAACTCAGTGCAGGTAGTGCTTCAGGCACGTAACGAGCAGAAAGCTCTATGCCTTGGTGAAGTGTTTTTCCGATGTTATCGAAGGTCTGCGTTGAGCTTTGCCATTGCAATTGATCTTCAAAGTCGATGCGATAAAGTGCAGCGTTAAAGCTGGTCGCATCTTGGGTGTAACGCGCGCCGACTTCGTAGTTCCAAGCCAGTTCGCTACCTTCTTCACCCAAACCTCGGATGTAGGCAATTTGTGGCGCACGAAGTGATTTTTGCGCGTTCGCATACGTCACCCACTGGTCAGTTAAGTTGTATGCCACCGTCAAACCTGGCAACCATTCCGTCACGGTGTTGTCTGCCGTTTGTTTTTTACCACGATCGGTAAACGTCATTCGAACCGACTCAACACGCAACCCAGGCGTTACCTTCAATGTATCATTGAACAAACCAATTTCGTTGCTAACGTATCCAGCAAACGCGTCCGTATCTAGATGCCAATCACGCGGAACGCTGGTTGCACCACCGGCGATTGGAGTCTGAGTGAGTTTGTAGTCAATGTCTTCATTAACATAACGGGTACCCACGATCCAGTTTTGAGTAACGGATTTACCTTCGCCAAAGTACATCGCCATTTTTGGCTCTATACCATACACGGTAAATTCACGTGGAGAGGTACGAACGTCCGTCGCTGGCAGAGCCGGATCCGCCCAATGGCCACCCGCGCTGTTAAAGCCCCACTTGAAAAGACGCTCTGACTTATGGCCAAACGTTAGCACTTCTAGCTCGGCACTGTCGGCAAATGGCAAATCGTGGATGTACTTAACACTCCAGCGCGTCGACTTACCTTCATAATCATCGTAAGGACGTTTCGATTGGTGACGATCTTGCTCGTAATCTTGTGGCGAAAGTGCGCCCGGCATTTGCGTTTCAGCATCGTAACGTTGCAGGAATGCTTGAATCTCTTGAGTGTCACTCAGTAGCCACTGTGCTTTGGCTTGGAAGTTCTTCACGTCCGTATCGGAATGTTCACGGAAGCTTTCACCTTTTAGGAAGTTACCTTCCAACTGTAGTGCAAATGTGTCGCTTAACCAGCCGCCCGTGCGTAGGTAAAAATCATTCAGCGGCGCATCACCGCCATCAAACACGGTAAGGCGGTTACTGATTTCAGTTTGCCACGTGTGTGGAATCGGTTTGGTCACTAAGTTGATCACACCACCGACGTTGTTTGGGCCGTACTGTACTGCGGCACCACCGCGTACAATGTCAATACGATCAAGCATCGACAGTGTTGCTGGGAAGATAGACTGACCAGTGTGACCATATGGCGCAAGTGTTAGCGGTACACCATCCATCAAGAACTGAGCATGACCACTACGGCTTGCTTTCAAACCACGTACGGAAATGTTAGGCAATACGCCCGTTCCGCTTTCATCCTGAACTTTAATACCCGGCACGCGCTGTAGCGCGTTATCAATCGAGCCTGCGGCGGTTTTCTCGATTTGATCGCGGGTAATGACGGTACGAGCACCTGGGTACTCTTTGACGTCTTCAATTTCAGATTTACCAATCACGCTACCAGTGACAACGACGGTTTCCATCGTGGTAGTTTGTTCTTTTTTAGCAGGAGCAGCAACCGCGCTCATGGATGTGGCAAAAGCGATTGCAATCGCAAGCACACTGTAAGTGGTAGACAAACCAGCACGTACACGCACTTTACCATCCAAATTCTGGTAAGACATTAAGATCTCCTTTGCGAGAAATTGAGCCTCGGGCAGAATACATCCCGTAGGCTCTAGGGGCTAAACATCCTCAATATGAGGCAAAAATCGGCTAACAGGCGCTAACTACGCACAAAAAGCCTAGAACTGATATCCGTAGCTGAGCATGAACTCGGCTGGTGCGCCGTAGCCAATCTGGTTTAAGCCAGACGTGCCGTTTGTTGCGCCGAGAATGTATTTCTCATCCAAAATGTTGTAAGCGTTCGCTTGGATTTTGTGACGACCAGTGGTGTACGCCGCCATCAAATCCACCGTTGTGTAATCGCCAAGTGCGACGGCTTCGTCGTTACCTGCGTAACGGTCGCCCACGTACTTCACACCACCGCCTAAACGCCAGTTGTCATCCAATTGGTAAGTGCTCCAAAGAGAGAACAAGTGGTCTGATACATCGTTAGGCTTTTTGCCTGTGGCTTTGTCTTCCGCATCTAAGTAGCTGTAACCAACAGAGATGTCCCACTGTTTGGTGATTTGGCCGCGAGCCTCTAATTCAATGCCTTGGTGACGCACTTCAATTTTATCGATCACATCGCCGTCCACGTTAGTTTGTGGTTGCTCTTGATCAATTTGGAACAGTGCCGCATTCAACATTAATGCGTTATCCAAAAGGTACGCTTTCGCACCCACCTCTTTTAAGTCGGTGTGGAAGAATTCCGCCAATTTTGGATTGATGTAGATACCAGCGTACGGTAACTGCCAAGAGCGCGCTAAACTGGCGTATACGGATGTGTCGGAATTGATGCGGTATACCAAACCAGCACGGTAGCTGACTTTGTCATCATCCAACTTTTCCTTATCTGAGCCCGCTTTTTGTTGTTCGAGCTCCATCGAGTCGTAACGCACGTTACCGATCAAAGAAAGGTCGCCCCACGTATAGACGTCTTGCACATACAAACCTGTCGTGGTGGTGGTATTGTCACGAAATGGCTTAAAGCCCGGATCAGGCGTTGGACCAACGACTGGGTCGTATATATTTTGCGGAGGAAGCGTTTTGTCACTTGCCAACGTTAGGTCGATATCGATCTGGTTGAAATCTGCACCCACCATCAATTGATTGTCCCTGGTTTCCCAAACCAACTCAGATTGTAAAGTGGTCGTAGTACGTGGATCGTAACCAAAGTTGTTGACGGTTTGAGACACTTCATTACCCGTCACTTTGCCCTGACGCGTGCCTTTTTGCTCAAGTTCGATATGGTTGAACGCCGCTCGGTTGTTCCATACCCATTGATCATTCAGACGCCATTCGTAATCCACCGCAATACGGAGACTGTCTGACTCCTGATAGTCGTTTGTACCGCCAAAGTAAGTGCTTACTGGCAAATCAACTGGCTTGCCATTTTTTGATGGCACACCACGATACGGCACTAGTTCTTGATGGGCGTATTCCACGTCAATATCAATGGTGTGACCTTCCGCTGGTAACACACGAATGGTCGGTGCAATGAAGAAATCGTTTGAATCAACATGATCAACGTACGAGTCGGCTTGACGGTATTCCAAGTTAATACGCCCGTTGACCTTATCTGTAAACGCCATTGAGCTGTCGACCTGACCAACATATTGGTTGTTGCTGCCTACACTACCGTTTACGTGAGTAAAATTCTCACCGTTAGCGCGTTTCGTCACCAAGTTGATGATGCCCCCAGCCGAACCACGGCCATACAAAGCACCCGCAGGGCCTTTCACAATTTCAACGCGTTCAACGTTCGCTAAGCTGCGGTAAGACTGCAACGTACCGTCATCTCGCAAGCCATCACGGTACATATCGTTGAGTGAATCAAAACCACGGATCATGAACTGATCGCGGCTGCCTTCGCCCAAGGTGTTATTGACCCCGGCTACCCCATCTAGCGCATCCACTAAACGCACCGCGCCTCGGTCTTGCATTTCTGTTTTCGTTACTACGGATACCGCTTGTGGCACATCAAGCCATTCCACATCGGTTTTGGTGCCTGATTGAGGCATGTGTTCAGCATAACCTTCGTACTGATGACCGAAGACTTGAATCGTTTCAGTTGCTGATGGGGTTGAGTTCGTCTCTTCTGAAGCCACTGCGCTTGGTGCTACTAATGAAGAACCAATCGCGACCGCCAAGGGGGTCAGGGTCAATAATTTATTCATTCCATAATTCCGTTTAGTTGTTATAAAGCCAACGGATGGAAATAAGAACAAATATTATTTCTATTTGCAATATTAATTTTATGCTCTATATTTATTTACCCTAAAAACACAACTAACAACAAAAAAAACCAAATATCATAACAATAAATACTAAAACTTCTGCCCTCCGTCTCGAGAGAGGCACATTGGAAGACGACCGTGAGCGACTTTATCAACGTTAGAAGAAAATGTTAGAAAATTAGGAAAGCTCATGAAATCTACGATGATTATCGTAAGTCATGTCGTTAACGATGCAGTCACTCACGGCTTTGTGCCTGCAGCTAAAGCGATGGACCTTCACGTCGTTCTTATCACCGACCATAAGCTCAGCCATTTAGAGTTGGCGAGTCATGATAGTCACTTTAATCCGGATACCATTCTAGAATGTGATGTCTTCAACCCATTAGAACTCATCGAAACCATCACGGAGCATGAATTAAAGCCAGACGCTATTTTCAGCAATAGTGATCACTTACAAACTTCCACCGCCATCTGCGCGCAATTTTTTGGCCTCCCATCCAAAGATTGGTCTGTCACGTTAAAGGCCAAAAACAAACACTTAACTCGACAAGTGTTAAATGAAAAATCCTTACCCAACACACAAAGCTGTTTGCTGCATCGCCATTCGAATGTGGCATTAGGCATGGCCTTCCCTGTCGTAGCAAAACCCAAAGAAGGCGTGGCGAGTTTAGATGTACAGCGCTGTGACTCCCAAAGCGAGCTCGATGCTTACTCCGAGGCGTTTTGGCAAAAGCACCCAAACGCCGCCATTCTGGTGGAGCAGTTTCTTCAAGGACCGTTGGTTACGCTCGAAACTTTAGGAGACGGTAACCAACTTATCGCCGTGGGCGGTTTTGATGTGTCGCTCTCTGAGCCGCCTTACTTTATCGAAACCGCCGCAGACTGGAACGGACCAAACGGCATTGCTCACCGAGAAGCTTGCTTGGCTCAACTTAAAGCGTTCGGCGTTGGTTTTGGAGTTTGCCACAGCGAATTTATCATTACGGAAAATGGCCCGGTTCTGGTGGAAATTAACTACCGCAGTATTGGAGATGGCCGCGAATTCTTGCTCAACAATCTCGCTCACTTCGGTTGGTTTAGCACAATTTTGGGTCTGCATTTGGGCCGAAGATTGGCCGGCGATTACCAAATTCATGGGTCAGCGCACGTGCACTATGTGGTTGCGGAGCACAGTGGTGTGATTGACGGAGGTTCGACGTCGTTCATCCAACACGATGACGATATCATCACCCAGCAACAGGTACTAAAAACCGCTGGAGAACACTTCCAACAGAGTTATTCCAATAAGGATTATCTCGCCCGAATTTCGATTGTCTCACCATCAGGGCGAAACCTCGACCAAGCGCTGCAGAACGCGCTTAGCAATTTCGATCTAGCTCCGACTCGTGAGGTGGCAGCATGAACGACAACGCTTTGTATCTAACGCAACGATTGATCGACACTTGCTTACGCGAAGACATGTTTGGCATTTTGTCAAAAGCCAAGTTCAGTAGCGACGCGCCAAAAGAGGGAATTGTTCCTCAAGGCGAGCAAGTCTGGCTGATATTTGCCAACTCTGATTTCACGTTGTATTTACCCGTTGCGCCAACGTATTACATGCAGCACTGGCGCTACGGTCACGCCAATGACGAAACACCACAAGGTTGGTGGGTGGAGAAAAATGGCCAAGTCGAACATCAACAACATTACAAAGAGTGGATTGCACTACTAACGACACTGGCGCATGACAGCTCTCACGAATTGTTGGCGGGATACCTTCAAGAACTAGAATGTGCAGAGCAACACAAAGCGCTGTGTGACCAAGCGTTTCATCATCACGCAGACCACATTTCTCAACCAATATCCGAGCTTGGTTCTTGGCATCAAAAACTGCTGCTAGCCGACCAGATCGCTTCTTACCTTGACCATCCGTACTATCCAACTGCGCGGGCGAAGTTTGGTCTGAGCGATGAAGACCTTGCTAAGTACGCGCCCGAGTTTGCACCAAGCTTTGCTCTGCATTGGATTGCGATTGAAAAATCACTGGTGACATTAACCAGCGAACAACCTGATTGCTGGCCAACCATGGAGCAAGTTGGGCTTCCTGCTGATTTTGCACTGAGCCACGTACTGTTCCCTGCGCATCCGCTCACCCTGCGATCTTTAGAAGCCTTACCCGAAGGTATGATAGAAGCGCCTTTAACGTATCTAGACGTGACGCCGACGCTTTCCGTTCGTACGGTGGTCGTCAACGACGCACCGCACATTCACATCAAAGTTCCGCTGATCATGCGATCGCTAGGCACGAAAAACATTCGCTTAATCAAGCCTTCAACACTGTATGACGGCCACTGGTTTGAACGCCTACTCAGCCACCTTGAACAAACGGACGCAGACTTAAACAGTCGCTTGTTCCATTGCAACGAAAAACACGGTGGACACGTCGGCGAGGATAAAACCTTCGCGTACATCGTACGTGAGTACCCACTTATTCATTGCGAAGACAAAGCGCTAGTTCCGGTTGCCGCACTGGCAAGCCCAATGCCTGACGACCGCTTGTTCTTAGAACACTTGGCAGAGCAGTACTATCAACAAGATACGCTGGCGTGGTTCAAAGATTACGTCGACCTATTATGCCAAGTACACCTTACCTTGTGGCTTCGTTATGGCATTGCATTGGAGTCCAACCAGCAAAACGCCATCATTGCATTTGATCAACAGGGCAAAATGACGCTCGCGATGAAAGACAACGACGCAGCGCGAATTTGGCCAGAGCGCTTCCACTTTGCAACAGAGCATGCTGCCCAAAAACACGGCGCAAAACTACTTCCAGTGGATTGCGATGAACTGCTCGATCAACGCATCAAAGTCGACAATGAATTGGCGCTCGGTCAGATGTTTACCACCATCACATTACAACTGGATATCGCAGCGATTGTAGAAGCCATGGCAGCGAAGGGCATTGCCTCTTCAGCATCGCTTTACGCCATCGTGGCCAAAAGCATTTCAGAACAACTCAACCGATTAGAAGGCGAAGGGTTAGAGACGAAACTGGCACGCGAGTTACTGCAAGAGGCGCCTGATTTGTACGCCAAGTACTTGTTGAGCTCTGGCAGTTTGCTCTCGAAAGAAGCCTCCGGCGCGAGCGACATCAATAAGTTCTATGGTTTGTCGGCCCCGAACTTCTTACTGCTTTCTAGCGAAGAAGCGCAACGCGCCTACATAGAAGCCATCAAAAAAAGCGTACGTTAACGATTATGACCAAACTCATCTACAGTGTGTTGTTGTGCCACTTTATCGCTGCGTTTGCCGCGTTAGGTATGCCGCTATTTCTACCCGTCGTGTTGCCAACGTTAGGCGCAAGCATTGATGCGGACTGGGCAGGGGTATTGTTTATCCTACCTACGTTTTGTACTGCGTTGGCGGCGCGATTTTGGGGCAACTTTGCCGATCGCTACGGTCGCCGCCGCTCACTCTTGCGTGCGCAACTTGGCCTTGCAGCAGGGTTTGCGCTGTGCGGCTTGGCAGACAACCTCGCCATGTTTGTGTTTGGTCTTATTGTTCAAGGAACCTTTGGCGGCACCATGGCCGCCTCGAACAGCTACTTATCTAGTCAAATTAAAGAAGCCAAAACACTCGGCAAGTCACTCAATAAAACCCAACTATCTGCTCGCTTGGCGCTGATCGTTGCGCCTATTGGGCTCGGCTGGAGCTTGTCAGAGACCAACCCGCTCAACGCGTACCTTTGGTTATGCGTTTTGCCTTTGATTGCGATGGGCATCACGCTAACACTGCCTGCGGATAAACCTGCCGAACGAAACCTCGAAAAGCCAAACTCAGAACCTCAGCAAGAAAAACCGGTTGCACAGAAAAACGCAATGCATGCCATTCGTTGGATCTTCTTTGCTCAATTCGGGTTTGCGTTTTCTATGGTGGTGACCTTTCCTTATTTCTCGCCGTTTGTGCAGCAATATGGCATCACTAACCACGCATGGATCGGTTTTTTGTACGCACTGCCGCATGGCGTCTATCTGTTGCTGGCAGGAAAAATTCACGTGTTGTCAGATGGGTTGAATCGCCATCAACCGCTGCGCACGTTGTGGCTTGGGTTTGCATTGCTTGCCGTGAGCTCTGCCTTGCATTTGATTGCGTCCGAAACCGCACTCATTGCTGCGAGAATTATCTTCGGCATCGCGATGGTGTGTTGTTATCACGGATTGCATCAGCATCTTGCGAGCAATCTGGATCGCAAACTCAGTGGCAAAGTATTTTCTCGCTTTGATGCCATGTCCAAATGGGGTGGCGTGGCAGCGGGATTTTGCGCTTCTTTCATTTCTAGCTTGGGGCTACTTGAGGTTCCTTTCCTACTTTCTGCGATAGTCAGCGTAATCACCTTGATCGCGCTGGTTCTCCACTCAAAATTTGGAAATCAACATGTTACAAACTCAATACTCTCAGACTAGCGAGTTACGCGCGCATGAGGTGCAGCTCAATCGTGAGAAAGCCCAACTCAACACGATAATGGGTGTTCTTAATTGTTACTTACGAGAATTTGCGCTACCGAATCAACAAGTAGAATGGCACTACCAATCGACATCGCTACCCCAAACGTTAAAACGCAACTATTCCGCAAAACAACGGGTAGCCGTTCATCTGTCTCAACAAAATGGCGTATTGGTTTTGCCGATTCACTACGCGAGCAAACTGGGCAAAATCAAATTGGCAGAACTGCCTTGGGCGAAAATGCCGGGATCTAGTTGGGCGAAATTGGATGCCACGCAAACTCTTACGCTTTTGCTTAACTATCTCAAGCAGGTGTTGGCGATCCCATTTAACCATGAGCTGATCGAACAACTGGAAAATAGCGTGCTGGTTACCGAGCAGTTTCTCAACGTCGCGCCCAAATCGCATCACAACGAGTTTATCGCTTCGGAACAGTCTCTGATTTGGGGGCATACTTTCCATCCGACCCCAAAAAGTCGTTCGGGCGTCACCATGGATGATCTCTTGGCGTTTTCTCCAGAAGTCGGCGCGCAAGTCCCGTTGTACTGGTTTGAAGTGGATACGTCCTTACTTGATGTGCTGAGTTCCGACGGAGAAGCTAACCCTGCGCAACGCATGCTACAACAGCTCGCGCCACAACACGCCACCAGCGATGGGAAGACCCTCTACCCTTGTCATCCTTGGGAAAGCTACACCATTTTGAGTAACCCAAGCGTGAAGCGTGCCATTGAACAAGGCAAGATCACGCCACTGGGTTTAGGTGGTGAAAAGATGCAGCCGACCTCTTCAGTTCGTACTCTCTACCACCCTGACATGGACTGGTTTGCGAAATTCTCCATCAACGTACGATTAACCAATTGCGTGCGCAAAAACGCGTGGTACGAACTCGACAGCGCCGTGCAACTCACGTCGATTCTCAAACCAATTAGAGAAAACGAACAGCTGCACAACCCCGTATTTAAAGTGATGACAGAGCCTTACGCCACCACGTTGAATCTAGAAAGTGTCGCTGAGCACAACTGGGACGACAACACCAAAGCACGCGAATCGTTTGGGATTTTGTATCGCGAAAATTTCTCGCTGAGCGAAGTCGACATCTTGAAACCAACCCTCGCTGGCGCTCTGTTTGCTTACGACAATAACGGCAACAGTTGCATTGCTCAACGCCTTAAAAACAAAGCGCGTCCTACGCAAAATCGCTATTCCGACATCGCGACACTTTGGTTTGAACGCTATTTGCATTGCCTGATCCCGGGCGTATTTAATTACTACTTCAAACACGGGGTGGCGTTTGAGCCGCATTTGCAAAACACCCTGATTGGCTTTGAGCAAGAGATGCCGTGTTGTGTTTGGATTCGTGATTTGGAAGGCACTAAATTACTGCCGGAGTTCTGGCCAGCAGAAACATTAACTGACTTGTCTGAACGCGCACGACAATCGGTTTACTACAGTCGCGAACAAGGCTGGAATCGCATCGGATACTGCACCTTTATCAACAACATCAGCGAAGCGATTTTCTTCATCGCAGAAGGTGATGAGCCACTAGAGCAAACGCTGTGGAATGCGGTGCAAAGTGCCATTGTGCATTGGCAATCAGTGAATGGAAAACAACCGGAACTAGAAACGTTGCTAAATGGCGGTCACTTCCCAAGCAAAAATAATTTCACCACGCGTTTGATGCAAAAAGCCGATAAGGAGTCGGGCTATACCCAAGTCGCCGCGCCTTGGCAGCAACACGAAAAAGGATCGCAACATGTCTAATTCACTCTCTCTACCGACACGCGTTTGCCAACAAGTTCACACGCTCGCACAGCAGCAAAGTCAACCCTTGTGCGCGTACGTGTATGACCTAAGCGCCTTAGAAGAACACATCAAACAACTGCGTCACGTTTTGCCGAAAAATGTCGAGCTATTTTACGCAGCTAAAGCCAATCCATCGGGCCCGATTCTCAAAACGCTCGCGCCGTATGTCGATGGTTTTGAAGCGGCATCTGGCGGGGAGTTGGCACACCTCCACCAGCAACAACTCGATAAACCATTGATCTTCGGTGGCCCAGGAAAAATGCCAAGTGAATTGCAACAAGCGATTGAACTTGATGTCGATGCGATTCACGTCGAAAGCCTCACTGAGCTGCAACGCATTGGTGCGCTAACCGAGCGCCTCAACCGCCCTGCTTCGATCTTTTTGCGTATGAACATCGATATTGGCGACATCACGCTCAGCAAGTTGGCAATGGGCGGCAAGCCGACTCCGTTTGGCTTGGACGAGTCCGAACTGAGCAATGCTTTGATGTTGCTGCGCGATTTCCCGCAAGTGTCACTCAAAGGCTTCCATTTTCACTTGATGTCGCATCAGCTTGATGTTGAACGCCACTTAGCGTTAATGCAGCGCTATTTCCAAGTCGTGAAGGCGTGGCAGCAGGAGTTCGAACTCGGTGAGCTGATGATCAACTTGGGCGGCGGCATGGGCATCAACTACCAAAACCCTGAGCAACACTTTCCGTGGATGGAGTTTTGCGACAAGTTGGAATTCCTCATCGCTAAAGAGCAAGTGCAAGATTGGACACTGCGTTTTGAATGCGGACGTTTCATCACGGCGGCATGCGGTTATTACGTGATGGAAGTACTGGATATTAAGCAAAATCTTGGCGAAAACTTTGTCATCGCACGCGGGGGAACTCACCACTTCCGCACGCCAGCGGCGCAGAGCCATGATCATCCATTCGTCATCCTGAAAAGCGAGCAACACCACGAGATTTCTCACCCAATTCAGCATGCACAAGCAACTTTTGTCGGCCAGCTTTGTACGCCCAAAGATGTGCTGGCACGCAATCAACACGTCGCCCACGTCGATATTGGTGATTATGTTGTGTTTACCTTAGCGGGCGCCTATGCGTGGAACATCTCCCATCAAAACTTCTTGATGCATGAACCGCCGATCTTCCACTATTTCTAAACGGCATACTTCGCTTTACTCAAGCCCCAATCATTGGGGCTTTTTTATTCCACTCGGCACAAATTCATTGCCATTAACCGCTTTGCGAAATAGCAATAATGCGTTTTATCAGCTCGTCGGGTTCCATTTTGGGATTGCGGTAAAAACGGAAGATTTCCGAGTTTATCGCCTGCTGAGCAACCGGATTGACCGCCATCGAATCAATCATACTCGGCACAGCGAGGTTGTGCTTAACGCCGTAGTGAAAGTCTTGATATGACTGGACCTGACACGGATTAAAATCGCTGATGTCGATATCGGTGCGTACCGGAATCGAGCCTTTTATCTTATTGAACTTAGCTTGAAACTCGACGTCTGCTAGCGCGCTTGCGGTTTGCTGAGCCGCCTCGGCAGAAAACGACTTGCTCGACATAAACACCAAACTGTCCATGTTGTAGAGGAATACACCATCGCTGTCAGGCGTTGGGTAACAGCCGACCTCTTGCGGAACCGAGACTTGATTGGCGAGCAGCTCACCCAAAATCCAATCACCGCCGATTTGAAACAGCGCTTGACCGTCGGCTAACGCTTGGGTAGCGGTATCCCACTTACTGTCGGGTAATTGGTTGTCGATCAACAAACTGAGGCGACGAAATTGCGTCAACGCTTGGCGCAGGGTGTCGCTGTCGATGCTGTCGCGTTCTAGTTTGACCATCGCATTGGTGTAGAACTCAACGCCGCCAGTGGAGATCACTAAGTTCTCGAAAAGTTGGGCGACTTGCCACGGCTGCTCACCGACCGCGATCGGTACAATGCCATTTTGCTTCGCAAGCTCCATGGCGGCGAACATCTCTTGCCAGTTTTTCGGCGCGGATAGATTCAGTTGTTTAAGCAGCTTGTGGTTGACCCACAGCCAGTTCAAACGGTGCAGCGTAAGTGGCAGGGCGATGTAGCCGTTTTGTGTTTTGTTGATTTCAATAGATAGCGGGTAGAGCACCTCGTCCCAGCGCTGCTCATCGGCAACTGCGTTGACGTTGTGCAAAATACCGATGGCATCCCATGCTTTAATACTTGGCCCTTCGATTTGCGCGAAGCTTGGTGGATTGCCCGCCAGCGCGCGAGCTTGCAGTACCGTCATCGCACTGTCTCCACCACCGCCTAACACCGGGCTTTGCAGCAGCTCTATATCGTGCTGTTTTAGCTGAGCTTTAAGTGTTTGCAGCGCTTGCTGCTCGCCGTCAGAAGTCCACCAATGTAAAAACTCTACCCCTTGTGGCGACTCAGCGTGAGCGACGCAAGGGGCGAGCAACAGTGGGAACAAGAATGCCAGTTTGTTCATAGTCAGTCTCTCGGGAAAGTCAGCGTGGCGCAGAGGCCGCCAAACTGAGAATGGCTCAGCAACAAGTTGCCGCCATGAGCCTTTGCAATACTCTGTGAAATGGTTAATCCTAGCCCACTGCCTTCTTTATCGTTGCTAGCGCGGAAGTATGGCTGGCAGAGCTTTTCAAGTAATGAATCGTCAACACCGCCACCGTGATCTTCAATTTCAATCTGGATCGACTCTGGGCTTTCAATCAGCGTAATGTCCGCTTGATGGCCGTATTTGAGCGCGTTATCGACCAGATTCTGAATGCAGCGCTTAATCGCTAACGGTTTACCAGCAAAGTGGGTGCGGATTTCGCCGTGGATGCGAATCGTGTCCGGCGCATCGGCGACATTGGCGGAAATGTGCTGAATCAGTTGGGTGAAATTGATCGGCTCGATTTCCTCGTGGATATCGGTCTCTTTAATGCATTGCAATGCGCCTTTGACCATCAAGTCTAGGTCGTTACTCAGGCGGATAAAGCGTTCTCGGTCGGCGTCGTCATCCAGCATTTCCGCTCGTAGTTTTAGGCAGGCAATTGGTGTTTTCAGATCGTGGGAGATGGCGCTGAACAGCATCTCGCGGTCTTTAATGTGGCTGTCGATGCGTCGGTTCATTTTGTTAAACGCACGGACCGCCGCTTTCAGTTCGTTGCTGCCGCGCTCAGAGACTTCGGGCACGTCTAATCGGCTCGACATCAGGGTTGCGGCTTTTGCCAGCTCTCGAATGGGTTGAATTTCTTTGCGAACGATAAACCAGGTACACAGCAACAGCATTAGCGCGGACACCAATAGCGTCAGCCATTGGCGCAGCTCAAAATAGTTAGTCTCTAGGTTGATGTAAGGCGCGGGTAGCACCGCCGCGAGATAAAACCATTCGTTCTGTGCGACTTCGACCTGCATCACCAGAATCGGTGGATTGAGGTCACCAAACGAAAGCGAATAATGCGCCCACAATAGTGGCAGTTCATCGATAGGTAGCTCGTTGTTGAACACTTTGAGTTTGTCGCGCTGGGTGAACTCCACCTCGATATTAGGAATGCCGCTCAGCTCGCTTTCTAATACCTCGCGAACTTGGTTGATGACCAACGTTTTGCGTTCGCTCTCTGGCAGTGGGTCGACCTCAATCTGGTGATTATTGAGTGAGACGAAAAAGCGCGTGCCGCCCATATTGCGTAGTTGATTGAGCACCAAGTGGCGGTATTCCGAAGGGAGGGTTTGAAAGAAAGCGATGGTGGAAGAAGCGCTCAGTGCTAAGCTTTTGACCGTGGTGGTCAGGCCTTCTTTATCGCGTTCGCTGGCGTGTTGATACCAGATAATCCCGGATAATACCTGCGCCAGAATGATCACCAGTAACAAGAACACACTGGTGCGAACGACCAGTGATCCCGTCCAGCGTTTAATTCTCATAATGCACGTCCGTGGTCAGCATGTAGCCTTTGTTGCGCACCGTTAGGATCAGCGAGCGGTCTTTATCTTCAAGGTGATGACGCAAGCGGCTGATCTGCACGTCAATGCCGCGTTCAAACGGGTCGGCATCACGTCCCCAGATCTCGCGCGCAATGTCATCGCGAGACAATATTGATTGCGCGTGGTTGACGAACAAACCGAGCAGCGACAAATCCGCGCCACTCAGTTGCTTAACTTCGCGGCTAGCGACGTGGGTCAGTTGCCGGGTTACGGTATCTAACAACCAATCGTCAAAACGCACTTTACGCGTCAGTTTGCTATTGGCGGTCGATTGGCTGCGTCTCAGAATCGTTTTGATGCGCGCGAGCAGTTCTCGCGGGCTGAATGATTTGGTGATGTAGTCGTCAGCGCCCATTTCTAGTCCTGCGACTCGGTCGGCTTCTTCTGTGACGGCGGTCAGCATGATGATCGGGATATCGGAATTTTTGCGCAGTTTCTGGCACAAGGTAAAGCCGTCTTCACCGGGCATCATAATATCGAGGATGATTAAATCAGGATGGTGATCGTTGAGCAGTTGCCACATCACGCCGCCGTTTTCCGCGCAAAGCACTTCAAACCCTGCGCGGCCAAGGTAATCCGACAACGCTTCGCGAAGGTCGAGGTTGTCATCGACGACCAGTATCTGCTTGTTTTCCATCCTACTTTCCCTGTGTCCGTCCCTGTGCCTGCCCCTGAGTTTGGCGCTGGCCAATATGATGCATTCTTAAACGCCCATGCACAATCGAGCCGATTGCAATTTTCACTTCTCGGTGTAAGAGATTTGTAAGCGGCCACTTACAAACTGATTGCCTTTTGTAACCTTAGGCGCCGCCTTGCTCGCTATGATCATCCTGACCTTACGTGAAACAACATGACCTGAAGGAATCAGGTCCTACAACACTGGCATTCGTCAGGAGGAAACCATGTTTGCAAGTATATTTGGACAACTACAAAAAATAGGGCGGTCGTTGATGCTGCCTGTGGCGGTGTTACCGGTGGCTGGCTTGATGCTGGGTATTGGTAACGCGGGTTTTGCGTTTATTCCAGACGCGGTCAACAAAGTGATGCTCGCCGCCGGTGAAGGCGTGTTCGGCAACATGCAGTTGATGTTTGCGGTCGGTGTGGCGCTCGGGTTATCAAAAGGCAATGACGGTGCGGCTGCGCTCGCAGGCTTAGTTGGCCTAATTATTATGAACGCATCGCTCGGTATCGTGACTGGCCTGCGCGGCCTAGAAACTGACGCCACGATCATGGGCGTTGAGACGCTGCAAACCGGGGTGTTTGGCGGCATCTTTATCGGTGCGGTGGCGGCAATCATGTACAACCGCTTCTACAACATCAAACTGCCGGAATATTTGGGCTTCTTCGCGGGTAAGCGATTTGTGCCCATTGTCACCGGTCTATCGGCGATCGTCGTTGGTGCGATTCTCGCGTTTGCATGGCCACCTGTCGGACAACTTCTTGATGCATTCTCTCATTGGGCAGCGTACCAAAACCCTGTACTCGCGTGGGCGGTTTACGGCGCGGGCGAACGTTCACTACTCCCGGTTGGTTTGCACCACATCTGGAATGCGCCGTTCTTCTTTGAAGTCGGCAGCTATGTAGACCCAGAAACCGGCAAAGAGTTTACCGGTGAGCTCACTCGCTTCTTCGCGGGCGATAAAACCGCAGGTTATCTGTCTGGTGGCTTTATGTACTCCATGTGGGCGCTACCAGCAGCGGCATTGGCGATTTACCACTGCGCGTCTCCTGAGCGTAAGAAAATCGTCGGCGGTTTGATGATGTCTGCGGCGTTGACCTCTTGGTTAACTGGTATCACAGAGCCAATCGAATTTACCTTCCTATTCGTCGCGCCAGTGCTGTACGTGATCCATATTTTCCTAACTGGTATTGCGTTTGCGATCACCGCATTTTTGGAAATCAAACACAGTACTGACTTTGCGCACGGCGCGATCCAGTTCTTCCTTTACTACCCAATGTCGAGCAACGCGTGGATGTTCATCATCATCGGTCCAATCTGGGCGACGCTCTACTACGGCTTGTTCCGCTTCCTAATTGTGAAGTTGGATCTGAAAACGCCGGGTCGTGAAACCGACATTGCAGAAGTGAAGATTACCGGAGAGCCTGATGAAATTGCGGTGGATGTAGTAGCTGCATTGGGCGGCAAAGCCAATATTAAGTCAGTCGATGCGTGTATCACTCGTCTGCGTGTCTCGGTGAAAGACATCGCTAACGTTGATGTTGCTAAGCTAAAAGCACTTGGCGCGCGAGATGTTTTAGTGATTGGCGACAGTTTACAAGCGATTTTTGGTACGCAGTCTGACTCAATTAAGTCAGAAGTGCACAGCGTACTCGCCACCTCCTGATCTTACCTCCCCCAATCTAGGTAAGATTTGCCAACCTCCTTGTGAGGTTGGCTTTTTCGTTTTCGGAGTAAAAAAAGCGAAGCCAATAACCAGCCCTACTTCGCCGCCGCGTTGGTTAAATTGCCCAGCACGCCGCTGATTTTGTTCAATGCCTCGTCACAGCCTTCAATATGATGGCGCTGCTTTAAATACATAGGATCGTTATAAGCTAACCACGTTTTGCCTTCATCATCTTCATACACCAACACTTTTTGGGGTAAATCGAGCGCCACTTCCTGCGCACAGATCATCAGTGGCGTGCCTACTTTAGGGTTTCCAAACACGATAACTTCGGTTGGTCGCAACGTCATATCGACTTTCGTGGCATTCTCTTGATGGTTAATGCGCGCAAAGACGTTCAACCCTTTTTCTTGCGCGATAGCGACAAATTTATCCGCCGTATTTTTTGCTGAATGCGTGCTCGCAACGGTTACCACACCCTCCCCAGCCAATGCACTCAATGACGTCAACGCCACGACCAACCCAATGATTACTTTTTTCATTTGTCGTCCCTTCCTCTCTCTGAGTCGAAAACTAGATATAGAAAAACCAAGTGTAGGAAAACTATAGAAGTCAGATTCCGCTATCGCGAATTGCACTCTACCCACTCAAGAGTCGACCGTGTAACACGGATAAATTGATTCAGATTAATAAAGCATTAACTAGCCGAGCATCAAAAGCGTGAAATACGTAACATTTGCAGCCTATTTTAGTAAGAAAGAGAAAAGTAGTGACACGCGATCAATTTGAGTTATTAGCACCCGGTGGTGATTTAGATTCCATCAAAGCCGCCATTGCCGCTGGCGCCGATGCAATTTACTGTGGGCTCGACCGCTTCAATGCTCGTAACCGAGCGACCAACCTCACCTTAGATAACTTAAATGGCGTGTTAACGTTGGCCCATCAGCACAGCTGTAAGATTTTCCTAACATTGAATGTGCTGATTTTAGAAAGTGAAATTCCAGCGATTGTTCGCTTGCTCAGCCAACTGAACACCACCAAAATCGATGGCGTGATCGTACAAGATCTCGGTCTGGCCTACATTCTCAAACATCACTTTCCCGATTTGGATGTGCACGCTTCAACGCAACTGAACACGCATAACGAAGGCCAAATCCTCTTTCTCAACCAGCTCACCGCAAGCCGAGTAAACTTATCTCGCGAACTTAACATCAGTGAGATAAAACATCTGGCGCAATTTGGTCGCGAGAACAACGTAATGATGGAAGTGTTTGTCCACGGCTCATACTGCATCGGATTCTCCGGAATTTGCTACATCAGTTCCGCTCGCAATGGCGCATCAGGTAACCGTGGACGCTGTAGCCAACCTTGTCGCGAACAGTACGAAACGACCAAAACAGGCAACAACTACCCACTCAATATGAAAGACAACTCCGCCTTTGGGGACTTGGAAGCGCTTGCCGATGCTGGCGTGTATTCATTAAAAGTGGAAGGGCGAATCAAGAAATCGCACTACGTCTATACCGTGGTCGACAATTGGCGCCAGCAAATCGATCGCTTGTGCGAGGGTTTGGAACTCTCTGAAGACACCACAGAGTTATACACGGTGTTCAACCGTGATTTCTCCAACGCATTTTTGCAAGGTGATTTCGGCAAGGCGATGTACATCGACAACCCGCGCGACCATGCTGTAAAGCATTTTTCGAAGGTTTACCAATGCCAGTCTGCTGATGATGTACAAGCGGTGAAAAAGAAACTCTACGATGACAAAACCGCGATCATTGAGAAAGTGGCAGAGCAAACTAAGTCGTTCGATGTCACTTCAACACAAGTATCCGGCAGCAGCTTGAAAGGGTCGATTGATGTACCAACTCTGCCAACGTTACCTCAACCAGAACCTCGCCAAGGTGCGCCAAAACTATCGGTTCTGATCTCGTCAGCACAAGAAGCCATGCTGTGCGAATACCACGACATTGATGTTTACTATCAATTGCCAATGGGATTGTCTGGTGAACTGAGCGCGATGATTGAATTGTTCCAAGCCAACCCAATGCTCAAACCTTGGTTCCCTGCCATTTTGATTGGCGAAGACTACCACGCCGCTCGTGTATTTTTGGAAACCATCCAACCTGAATTGTTGATCACCAACAACTCAGGCGTCGGCATGCTCGCAAAAGAGCTCGGCTTAGGCTGGGTGGCAGGCCCACAAATGAACACGGTGAACTCATACGCGTTTAAATGCCTTCAAGACGAGTTCGCGGCAAGTGGCGCGTTTGTTTCTAACGAGCTGAATATGAAGCAGATGCGTCACATAAAGCGCCCGAAAAACATGCGCTGCTTCTACAGCATTTATCATCCAAATACCCTACTCACGAGCCGCCAATGTTTGTTCCAACAAACCGAAGGATGCCGCAAGATTAAGGTCAACAAAGGTTGTTTGAAACGCTGTGATAAACGTACGTCTATCATCAACTTAAAAGACAATCCGTATGTGGTGCAAAAACAAAAAGGCAGTCACAATTCAATCTACAGCGAGTACAACGTCTTAAACCTGCAAGTGCTGCACGATCTGCCGCAATTGTGTACTGATGTGTTGATCGATCTGCGTGATATCCAGACCGAAACGAAAGTCTCAGCAAGCAAACCTGAGTTGATTGACGCGTTCTTAGCTCTACTTGAAGATCACAGTGAACAAGCCGTCCAAACGCTGAATGACATGATTCAACCAACAGCCAACGCGCAGTATTTGAAGGGGTTGTAGGCGGTACTTGAAAGTTAAACAACGCATCGACTCTCAACATATCTTGAACACACACAGTGCACTGACTACAATAGCGCACTTTTTACGGAATTTAGGTCACAAACATGACAGATACAGCTAAACCAGCTCTACCAGATCGCCTAGCGGGTAACCCACGTAGCCCATTCTTCATCAAAGAATGCTTCGAGCACCAAATCGGTATTCGTATCAACGGCCAAGAGCGTACTGACGTAGAAGAATACTGCATCAGCGAAGGTTGGGTAAAAATTGCTTCTCCTAAAGCAAAAGACCGTTTCGGTAACCCAATGCTAATCAAGCTTAAAGGCGAAGTTGAAGCTTACTACGTGTAAGCTGACTACGCTGAATGTATTTGAAAGCTCGAGTCTGACTCGGGCTTTTTTAATGCCTGTCATATCCCTTCCTCATTTAATCTCTTCCCTCTTCTTTTCAGTACAAGTTATTAAGAAATCGATGTAAATCGCTGTTTTTATCTGATTGTTGTCTAAAGTTTCTAGAGAACTAACTGCAATAGCGATTGCCAAAAGAAACGACACCTTTTGAATACAGGGAGAGGAAATGGAAAGCCCACTTGTCACACTCAAACACGCCAGCAAAAGCTTTGTTGATGGTAAAGAGACACATCGCGTGTTGGAAGGCGTCGACTTCACGTTGAACACAGGAGCGAGTGTTGCGCTGACGGGCGAAAGTGGCAGCGGCAAAAGTACTTTGCTCAATGTCATCGCTGGCTTTGAGCCGCTTTCCGATGGTGAGTTGTGGTTAGATGGCGATAACACGGCGGCTTGGAAAGACCCACAATGGAGCCGATTTCGACATCAAAAACTCGGTGTTATCTTCCAGCAATTCAATCTATTAACGCCGCTCAACGTGCAGCAAAACATCGCCTTCCCTCTGCATTTGAATCAACAGAAATGGAACGACTGGTGCGATTATTTGGTCGAGACTCTAGGTATCAGCCAACTTCTCGACAGGCATGTTTCTACCCTTTCCGGTGGTCAACAACAACGAGTCGCTATTGCGCGCGCCTTAGCACACAAACCTAAACTGCTACTTGCTGATGAACCCACAGGTAACCTTGACCAAAAAGCAGGGTTAGAAGTGATGAAACTGCTGAGTGAAATCACCACCCAAGGCAATACCGCCGTGCTCTTGGTGACCCACAGCCATGAATGCGCTGAATTTATGAAAGCACGGCTGCGATTGGATAACAGTCAGCTACAGAACAGCCATCAAGTAAACAAACATGAGCTTCACCATGAAGCAAACTAAGCCATCAAACAACAGATTCACTCATACTCGACTCGCCCTGAATCTGTTTGAAGCGCACTATCGGCAGGCGCCACTGCAAGCCGCCGCAATTCTGATCGGTATCGTGCTGGCCGTGACCTTGTTTGTTGCGGTGCAAGCCATCAACCTCAATGCCAAGCGCAGTTATGCTGAGTCTACCGAGCAGCTCAGCGCACAAGCTCAGAACTTAATTATTCCACCAGCAGGGCAAAACTATCTGCCTGAATCGCTCTACTTCGCCCTTAGACAAAACGGACTCAGTGCAGCACTATCGGTAATCGAAGGGCGAGTGAGAGATGAACAAGGGCGTCGCTGGTCAGTGCAAGGTAGCGAGTTGATTGCCGCCATCTCATCACGTTCGCGCTATTCTTCAGAAAACCAACCGAACGTCTCTTTGTTCGACAGTGCTTTGCCTTTGCCTGAGCTTTTAGCCGGCAAGCCAATCGTGATGATGAGCCAATCTCAACATCAAAACTTAGGGGAAGTAGAAACCCTAACTCTGGATGACATTCCAACCCAAGTGGTGGTGCTACCAGACGAATGGCAGTTAGGTAGCCGGATGTTGATGGACATTGGCTTTGCCCAGCAACTGCTCAATAAACAAGGTCAGCTCAGTTACATTGCAGTTTTCCATTCGGGTGATAAAGGGAATAAAGGCACGCAAGCAAATTGGCAGAAGCTGATTGGCGATCAAGGGCAATGGATTTCCAACAATCAAAGCACAGACCTTGGCTCACTGACCGACAGCTTTCATCTCAATCTCACCGCAATGAGCTTACTCGCCTTTTTAGTCGGGCTGTTCATTGCCTACAACGGCGTAAAATACAGCTTGCTGAAACGCAATCGGCTGTTGGTGCAGATTCAACAGGCGGGTGTTGCGCCGAGCATTGTGTTCTCTGCGCTGTTAGTTGAACTCACTCTTCTCGTTACCATCGGCGCTTCCCTCGGTTTTGTATTGGGCATGCAGCTTAGCCATTGGTTGCATCCGACCGTGGCACTGACTTTAGAACAACTTTATGGCGCGACACTGCTGCCCGGCACTTGGCAGTGGCAATGGTGGGCGCAAGCCCTGCTGCTCACGTTAGCCGCCACCCTATTGGCATGTTGGCAGCACTTTAAACAACGAGTGCGCCAACCGCTCTCCTCTCATGGCGGATTTTATCAAGCACCGGAAGCCTCTAACGAAAACCAATTGTTCGTGATAGGTGCTGCGTTGACGGCTTTCGCACTTGCAGGGTTATGGCTGAGTGAGCATCATCGCTTTACCATGGCGTGGCTCGGCGTACTTGTGGTGTCGATACCTTTGTATCTACCCAAAACACTCAGCGTGTTAGCCAATTGGTGTGAGAAGCGCACCACTTCCGGTTTGATGCAGTATCTGTTTGCTGAGCTGCGTGAGCTGATTTCTCCGCTTTCTCTCGCCATGATGGCGCTGTTACTCGCCGTTACAGCCAATATGGGGATGAACACCTTAGTGGGCAGCTTTGAATCCACCCTAAAACAGTGGTTAGAACAAAGGTTGCACGCCGATATTTACGTCAGCCCTGCCCAAGGGGAAATCGCAGATGTAGAGCGCGCATTAGGGCAGTTCGACAAGGTTGAGACCGTCTACAAGCAATACTACGTCGACGATAACCTGAAAGGCTTACCGATTTTGCTTGGCACCAAAGACAAAGACACCTTAGAGCAAACCATGGTGTTCAAATCGCATTTGGAGAACTTCTGGCCACGCTTTTACCAAGGTGAGTTAGTCGCTATCAGTGAGCCAACCGCGGTCAAACTGGGTTTATCACTGGGTAGCGAGCTCACGCTTGATGCCGTTCCAAATAAGAACCTACTTGTGGGTGCGATATTCCACGATTACGGCTCACCCAATGGTGAAGTGTTATTAGCACCAAAGTTATGGAAAGAGAGCGGATTTACCGACCTGCCGACAAGCCTTGGCATAAAAGTCTCGGGGGACCCACAAATCGTCTACGAGCAACTGCGCGATCAATTGAATCTACATCCAAGTCAGCTCTACGATCAGGCGCAAATCAAATCCATCGCTTTGGATATATTCTCGCAGACCTTCGCCATTACGCGCGCGCTCAACGGCGTGACGTTGATGGTCGCGGTGATTGGTTTGTTCAGTGCTTGCTTCATGTTGCTCGACGCACGCAAAGCCGCCATTGCAAGGCTGTACGCACTTGGTGTTAGTCGTCGTAAATTAATGACCATGGTGGTCGGACAGATCGTCGCTTTGGTCAGTTTTACTCTGGTTATCGCCCTGCCCCTCGGAGCAATGGTGGGTTATGTGCTGACAGACATCGTCACCTTACGCGCTTTTGGTTGGAGCTTAAATTATCTGTGGAATTGGAGTGACGCCCTCAGTATTGCGGCGATCACCATCTTGGTGGCGGTGATTGCAACCTTGATTCCGCTGTGGCGATTGGTCAGCAAGCCTGTCGTATCCAGTTTGCAAAGCGAGGTGTTGTGATGGTTCGATTAGCAAGCACACTTACTCTATTCATGAGCAGTCTGTTCCTGTTCGGTTGTGAAGATCCCCAACAACAAAATATGGGCACTTTGCTGGGCAGTGGAGATATGCAAAGCGAGAGCAACCTATTCACACCCGTAGAAAAAGGGGTTGAACTCACCTTTCCTACCGATCATCAAGCACACCCGGATTTTCGTCATGAATGGTGGTACTTAACCGCTAACTTAATTGATGAAGACGGCAATCCACTTGGCGTTCAATGGACACAATTTCGCTTTGCTGCTGCGCAGCCAACAGGCGAAGATGACGTAAAGAAAACCGAATGGCAAGCTCAACAAATCTACATGGCGCACAGCGCAGTCACGACCGCGGACAAACACTACGCCGATGAAAAATGGTCACGTGACCAAGCCTCTCTAGCTGGCGTCGACACTTCACCATTTCGAGTTTATCTCGATGATTGGCAGTGGACTTCTTCAACCACCGATCTCTTCCCTGCCACATTGAATGCAAACTCCGAACAATTTGGCTATTCGCTGACGCTTAACAGCCACGTGCCTTATCAAAAGCAAGGCGAACAAGGTTACAGCACCAAAAGTGCCGATGGCCGTGTGGCTTCCTATTACTACAGCCAACCGTTTATTGATGTCTCCGGTGAAGTCACGATCGATGGCAAAACCCATCAAGTATCCGGCAAAGGTTGGATAGACCGAGAGTGGAGCTCGCAATTCTTACTCGACTCACAACAAGGCTGGGACTGGTTTGCCCTAAGGTTGAGTGATGACACCAGCTTGGTAGTGTTCCAATTGCGGGATTCCAAAACCGGAGCAGCCAGTTACTCCAGTGCAAGGCTGATGCAGCAAGATGGTTCTGGCATCGCTATTTCTCAAAAAGACATTCAGTTAAAGGCGACTAAGCAAACAGAAATCCAAGGGCGAAAGTATCCAACCGAGTGGCAAGTATCGATTCCAAATCAGCAAATTGAGCTTACCGTTTCCGCTCTCAACCCGAACGCGAAAATGCCGCTTTCTGTGCCTTATTGGGAAGGCCCAGTGCGTATTGAGGGCTCTCATTCTGGGACAGGTTATATGGAACTAACGGGGTATTGAAATATTGCGCGGGAGCCCCAATTATTCTGCTAGAACAAATACTGGCAACCAAGTCATACACTGATTGAAAGGAAATATGATGAACCCAATTATCGCCTTGCTGAAAGAGAACAACATCAGCGATGAACAGATCAACGAAATCTTCCAGACTCTGACGCAAAACCCTCTAGCGGCAATGGCAACAATCAGCCAACTAGGTTTGCCACAAGACAAGCTACAAATGCTGATGGCACAAGTGATGCAAAACCCTGCGCTAATCAAAGAAGCCGTAGACGAGTTGGGATTGGATTTCTCAAAGGTTGAAGAAGCAAAAGAGAAGCTTCAAAGCCAAAACCAAGGCAACTAAGTCTTAGCCATTTAGCGCTGAATATAGAAAAGGCCGTTAACCCGAGCATATGGGTTAACGGCCTTTTTTGTTGGCTACGTTGTTGTTAGCTAATTTTTGTCGGTTAATGATCAGCGATTTAAAGACGCGAATTGCTCTGCTGTCATGCCGTAGTAAAGTTTATCGTCAAAGCCTTGCTCTCGTTTGTAGTAGTCTTTCTGACGGCCTTCTTGAGTAAAACCGTTTTTCTCTAACGTCTTGTAAGAACCTGCATTAGAAGCGTAGCAATCGGCACTGACTTTATGGGCGTTTAGCTCAGTAAAGCCAATCTCGGTCATCATTTGACAAGCGCGAGTCGCAACGCCTTTCCCCCATGCGCAAGTAGGTAACTGATAACCCACTTCGTAGTTGCCAGTTAAGAACATCACTGCGGTCACCGCACACATTCCCATGTACTGACCTTGCTGGTCACGAATCACGAACGTTGGGCTATCTGGCCAAACACCGTCTTTAATCGCTTGTGCTGTATTTTCAATAATAGGGTCAAAGAAGCCTTCATATAGGTTGTTGTCAGCAGGTGCGAAGAACAGATATTGATTGACCTTATCGTCGTTCAACATCTCGATAATATCTTGTAGATCAGAGCCTTGAATCAGTTGGATAGTCAACGATTCGTTAAATGGGATGGCTTCGCCTTGTTTTAGTTTTTGATATGACATGTGTTACCTCGTTATCTGCTGAAAATAGTAGCCCAGCGGATAAGAGAAAAATTGGATTTTTGCGACAACTTTCGGGCTGATTAGCAATGTATTACGACTCAAAATCGCCAGAGATATCGATGGTTAAGTCGCGCTTTTTCAAGTATTTGCTTGGCGTTTTTCTTAGCTGCTGTTTGAGGGTACGAATCAAATGCGATTGGTCACTGAAACCAAATTGTTGTGAGAAACTCGCCCAATCAATCGCTTCTTGTTTGTAGAGGGTCAAAATCATCTGCTCCAGACGTGCCATTTGTTGATACTGCTTAACGCTCAGCCCCACCACTTGCTTGAAACTGCGCTCAAGCGTTCTGCGAGAACAGGCGCATTGTTTGGCTATCTCATCAATATCCATCGCTAGCTCAGGTGAGCGTAGCGCTTGAGCGTCCATCACGGATACCGCTTTTTGCGATGCCAAAAACGGTTTGGTGCAACAAGGTTCGATATCTAACGCATCTAGATGTTGTTTGATGTAGTTCAGCAAACATTGCGGTGAATCTTGCAACTCTAGCTGCCATAACCCTTGTTGAAAGCACACATCAAACGCCGCGTTGAGCCAATCAAACCAATCGCATTGGTTAATTGCTGCTACTTGGGATGCATCACTAAACCGTGATTCAATGGCATACAGACCCTCTGGACGAAAGGTGATACCAATACGCTTGATGGGAGCCGTATCTTCCAACAACAGCAAATGCTCGTTAGCCGTTAATAAATGGCAGCCTTTGCCAGCAAGCTTTGTGTCTCCCGTGTCGTAGCTGTAGCCTTGCACTGGTGGCGTAAAGAGTAAATGAGCACGCGGGTTTGGAATAAGGTGCGGCTTGGGGTCAATGACTTCACCCTCTGGCACTTCCAAGTACCAAATTTGATGAATGAGCCATTCGTACTCTGGCAGAGACTGTTTCCAAGCTATCATGATTGTCCTAGCGGTTAGTAAAGATAATAAGCGCAACGTTTTTGCTTAAACATCTGCTCGTTGAGTGTGACTGATTGACGCTCATCTCGCCACGCATTTCTCACCCTGCTCCCTTGCAAGCTTGTTGGATTGCAGTAGGCTTTGAGCAGAGAATACAAGCTGAACAGAACAAGGAAATACCCCGATGCGCGTCGACTACCACCAACGACTGGTTCCTGTGATTCGCTTTTTAGAACAACACTTTAATGAACCACTCAACCTGCCAGAAGTGGCCGCGCTGGCGAACCTTTCTCCTTATCACTTTCATCGCACCTTCAAAGCCGTGCAAGGCGAGACATTGGCTGATTTCATTCGACGTTTGCGTCTAGAAGCCGCCGCCGATGACTTATTCAAATCCAAGCAACCAGTATTGAACATTGCCCTAGAGTACGGATTTTCTAGCTCACAGAGCTTAGCCAAAGCCTTCAAGCAACATTATGGCGTTACACCCACGGCCTTTCGTGACTGCGAAAACTATCAGCAGTTTTCTGAATTAGCACGAAACAGCAAGATTGGACACACGTTGCGCAAGAATGGAAACGAAGTGACACCAAGCGATTCATATACTGGCTCTGAACTCACCAAATGGAGCACGACAATGGAAACGCAAAACTTTGAAAAAGCAAAACTGGCTTACATTCGCGTAAACGGCCCTTACGGCCAAGGCTATGAAGAGCCATCAGGTCGCTTGTATCAATGGGCAGGAATGAAAGGTTTGGCAGGCAATACCTGCATCTTCATCTACCATGATAATCCTGAAATCACGCCAGACGAGAAGTGTCGCACTGATATCTGCTTGATGGTGCCAGAAGATACCGAAGTTCCGAAAGGCATTGAGCTGCAAGACTTCCCCGGCGGTCAATACGCGGTGATGCGCCAGCACATTACTGACCCGAGCCAATACTCAAAAGCGTGGGATGATGTCATGAGCAAAGTGATTGAATCCGGTATTGAGAACGACGACCGTCCTTGCTTTGAGCTTTACCACAGCTTCGACCCACAAACGCACCATGCAGACGTTAGCTTCTGCACTGCGATCAAATAAACCAAAAGCCTGCATCGTTGCAGGCTTTTTCATTTCTTATTCTGGTTGCTTAAATTCGTTCTTCCAAACGCTGTTTATCTTTTAATCCAATTACTTAGAACACGAACGAATACCTCAATATTTTCGTGATCCTACTTCGCGTTTTGACCACGCGCGTTCATTCGCTCGGCTGAGTTGGGATTCATTTCACAGATTATTCATGAAGCGAACCTAGACTGAAAAAATCCCATCGACCCCGTTCGACCTACAACGCTAGGCACAATAAAAACTAGGTACTACAGCACCTCTAGGACATTCCATGAAGAAGAACTTACTTGCCATTGCTCTTGGTAGCGTAATTGCGCTGACTGCTGCCCCATACTCTATTGCGGCTAACGATGCTGCCGTTCAATCTTCCGCCGATTACTCACAGATCGTCACTAAACGTCAAGTTGTCGACCAACTTCTCAACGACGCAGTACAAGCATTCAAATCCCCTGCGCGTATCTCGCATGCAGGTTTTACCGCCAAAATGCCGAGCAACATGGAGATTGTTACCGACCGCTTACTAGAAGCCTACAAACTTGAGCCGTACCGCACTGACCTACTGATTTCTGCAGCAAACGCGCAGATCTACAACAAGAATGCAGACCGCGCGATTGAACTGTTTGAACAAGCCCTTTCTGTTGCTCCAGACGATGTGGATTTACACGCTTACTTAGCGGTATGGCAACGCTTTGAGGGCAACCAAGCAGAATCAGCGAAACACATGGCGACGCTCACTAAGCTCAATGCAGGTAAAGCGGCAGACATCCAACGCATCTTCGACACCGTAGACCGCGTACTCGCTACGCCACTAAAAGAGAAAGCCGACAAAGGCAAATTGGATGACAAAGGCGCAATCGTCACATTGGGATACGCGCTGAACCCAGATGGTTCGATGCACCAGATCTTAGTTGAGCGTTTGGAAACGACGTTAGCAATGGCGAAAGCAAATCCAGACGCGTTGATCGTATTGACGGGTGGTGTACCGAAGAACCACAAAACCGAAGGCAAGTTAATGGCGGATTGGCTGATTGAAAAAGGCATCAGCAAAGATCGCATCATTGAAGAAAACTACGCCACCAGCACGGTAGGTAACGCCCTATTCAGCAGCTACGCATTGGCGCGTCATAACATCAAGCACGCAACCATCATCAGCTCAGCGAGCCACGTGCGCCGTGGTCAAACCTTGTTTGAAATCGCAAGCTGGCAAACTGGCCCACAAGGCATCACTTTCGACACAGTGAGCTACCCAGACAAGCCATTGAAAGACTTAACCAAAGCCAGCGATGGCGAATTGCTTGGTATCTACCGCGATGCACTGCGTACTTACGGCATGTGGAGCTACCGCTCTTACCCGCTAGAGTCGCGTTACGTATTCTCGACTCATACCAATCAAAAAAGCCTGCGCACTTGCAGGCTTTCTTGTCTTTGTGCCGTGGTAAGAGCCGCTTAAATTGCTTCGCCGTTTACCGTTACTGCCACATCAATGTTGCCACGAACTGCGTTTGAGTATGGGCAAACTTGGTGTGCAATGCGCGTTAGTTCTAGCGCTTGTTCTCGTGGCATGTCTAGCTCTACCGCTAGGCTCACTGTCAATGCAAAGCCGCCGTTGTCGTTCGGACCAATGCCCACTTGCGCTGTTACGGGTGCACTTTTCAGATTTACTTTACCTTCACGCGCTACGTGCAAAATCGCGTTAGAAAAACACGCAGAATAACCCGCTGCGAACAGTTGCTCTGGGTTAGTTGCTGCGCCTGTGCCGCCCATTTCCTTCGGGTATGACAGCTCTAGATCGAGAAGACCGTCATCTGTTTTTACTTGACCATTACGACCAGCCAAAGCGGTAGCTTGAGTTTTGTATAGAGTAGTCATGCGAGTGTCCTTCTTAATTTAAGTTGTGTGCAATTTAATTGCTTACAATCTTATATCGAAGTAAAGATCGTTTGCAACTATATTGTGCACAATTTATTTTATAACTCTCTTTCTCTGTGAGCAGGTAGGCAACGCCAATGAGCCAGTGTTACACCGACAACACCATGACCGACGACGATAAACTCTTACTCGAAAACCAAGTTTGCTTCCCGCTCTACAGCGCAGCAAACGCAGTGATCCGAGCTTACCGCCCGTTGCTGGACGAGCTTGATCTGACTTATTCGCAGTACTTAGTGATGATGGTGCTGTGGGAGAAAGACGGTGCCAGTGTGAAAGAGTTGGGGTCACAACTGCATTTGGACTCAGGCACACTCACGCCGCTGCTTAAACGCTTAGAAGCAAAAGGCTATGTAGAGCGTGGTCGCAGTGAAACCGATGAGCGTGTTCGCGTACTCAACCTAACAGAACAAGGTCGTGATCTTAAGGAACAAGCCAAGTCAGTGCCAAACGCCATGATGTGTAAAATCACCTTAGAGCTAGATGAAATGATCATGCTGAAGAAGCTGTGTGGCAAAGTGCTCGACAATCTGAGCTAACAAAATAGAAGCATCCGCTTCCTCACTTCCTATTAGAAGGAGCCTGCCGAGATGCAGGCTCTTTCGATCTTAGCGAGAAGATCTACTCAAAGTAATCATCGGTATTCTCTATTGCTAATCCGCCTTCATCTTCAATAAAACCTATCAAAGCAAACTCACTTACATCGGATTTCCCTATCAAGTGAAATAGGAAATGACTATCAATAGGATAGTTACAAGCGATTTTCCTTAAACACACTCCGATGAGAATATACTTTCCGAAAGCAACAACAGCTCAGCTTAAAACATTCAAAGGAAAGTAAATTATGATTAATACTCAAATCAAACCATTTGCAGCTACAGCGTACAAAAACGGCGAATTCGTTGAAGTAACAGAACAAGACGTTCTAGGTAAATGGGCAGTATTCTTCTTCTACCCAGCAGACTTTACGTTTGTATGTCCAACAGAACTGGGCGACCTAGCAGACCACTACGAAGAGCTACAAAAACGTGGCGTAGAAGTTTACTCAGTATCAACTGACACACACTTCACTCACAAAGCATGGCACGATAGCTCAGACACAATCGGTAAGATTCAGTACTACATGCTTGGCGACCAAACAGGCAACATCACAAACAACTTCGGTGTGATGCGTGAAGGTCAAGGTCTTGCAGACCGTGCAACGTTCCTAATCGACCCAGAAGGTACTATCCAAGCAATGGAAATCACTGCTGAAGGTATCGGTCGTGACGCAGAAGACCTACTACGCAAAGTGAAAGCAGCTCAATACGTAGCAGCACACCCAGGCGAAGTTTGCCCAGCTAAATGGAAAGAAGGTGAAGAGACTCTAGCTCCATCACTAGACCTAGTTGGCAAAATCTAAGCCACTGAAATTTAAGTTCTAATCAGTTCCCGATTTCCTTTTTCTGATTAGAACTGAATTAGAGAGCACTTCAGGTTAGATACCTTGACGACCTTCTGCCTGATTTGCTCTCTCCCCCTCAGGTTTTATCTACAGTAACCACTTTTTATTACCTATCTGAATAAGTAGGTGTGCAGTAATTGCGTAGAAAAAATCGTTTAGAACCAGGCATAGATTTTCGATAGCTAGTTACTCTAACTACAAAATCTATAACGCAGTTATCAACGATTTTAGCTAGCAAGAATGAACAAATACTTGTTTTGATTGGTAACTATTTAATTAAGGTAGTAACAACTATGTTAGACCAAGCGATCCAACAACAACTCAAACAATATCTGGCTAATGTAAAAGAAGAAGTTCGTTTAGTGGTTAGTCTAGATGAAAGCAAAGCATCGAATGACATTTTGTCTCTAGCGAACCAAATCGCAGAGATGAGCGACCTAATCACCGTTGAACGTGACGACAACGCAAGCGCACGTAAACCAGTGATGGCGGTAACTAACCCAGCAAAAGGCACAGCACTACGCTTTGCAGGCTTGCCAATGGGTCACGAATTTACCTCTCTAGTCTTGGCACTGCTTCATTCTGGCGGTCACCCAATCAAACTAGAACCAGAAGTGATTGAGCAAATCGCAGCACTAGACAAAGATCTAGACGTAGAAATCTTCATTTCACTGTCGTGTCAAAACTGTCCGGACGTGGTTCAAGCGTTCAACATGATGGCGGCGATCAACCCGAAAGTAAAAGCAACCATGATCGATGGTGGTTTATTCCAAGATGAAGTGAAACAGCGCGACATCATGGCAGTACCAAGCGTATTCGTAAACGGTGAGCTATTCGGTCAAGGCCGTATGTCTCTGACTGAAATCCTAAACAAAGTGGATGACGGCGCGAGCGAGAAAGCCGCGAAAGCACTGAGCGAAAAAGCCCCATACGACGTGCTTGTAGTCGGCGGTGGTCCTGGTGGTAGCGCAGCTGCTCTGTACGCCGCTCGTAAAGGTATTCGTACTGGCGTTGTTGCTAAGCGTTTTGGTGGTCAGGTTATGGACACCATGGCAATTGAGAACTTCATTTCGGTAAAACGTACTGAAGGTCCAAAACTGGCGACTGATCTTGCAGAACACCTAAAAGAATACGACGTAGATGTCGTGACTGAGCAACAAGCTGAGAAGCTAATGGGCGCAGCACACACAGAAGATGGTTTGATTCACATCCAACTTGAAAGCGGCGCAACGCTGAAGAGTAAGAGTGTCATCCTTAGCCCTGGTGCACGCTGGCGTGAAATGAACGTTCCGGGTGAGCAAGAGTACCGCAACAAAGGCGTCGCGTACTGCCCACACTGTGACGGCCCACTGTTCAAAGGCAAGAAAACCGCAGTTATTGGTGGTGGTAACTCAGGCATCGAAGCGGCTATCGACCTTGCTGGTATCGTAGAACACGTAACGGTTCTTGAATTCGCAGACGTACTTCGCGCAGACCAAGTGCTTATCGACAAAGCGAACTCACTACCAAACGTAGACATCATCACGATGGCGCAAACAACAGAAGTAGTAGGCGACGGTACTCGCGTAACAAGCTTGAAGTACAAAGACCGCAACACAGACGAAATCAAAGAGATTGAACTGTCAGGTATCTTTGTTCAAATCGGTCTAGTACCGAACACAGAATGGCTAAAAGATTCAGAAGTAGCGCTATCTGAGCGCGGTGAGATTGAAGTCGGTAGCCGTGGCGATACTAGCCTAGAAGGTGTGTTCGCAGCAGGTGACGCAACAACCGTTCCTTACAAACAGATCATCATTGCGATGGGTGAAGGTGCAAAAGCAAGCTTAGGCGCATTTGACTACCTAATCCGTAAGCAAGGTTAATCTCCAATTTCTTGAACACAAAGCGCACGGTGCTGTGTTTTCTTCCCCGGAAAACCAATCGGGGCACCGTGACAGCGATGAGTAACAAGAAATAAAATCAAAAAACCTAGAAGCCCAAAGACTTTGCCAGCAGATATTAACTGCTGGCTTTTTTTGGTTTGGGGAGAGGTGTAAGCAAATCTCTCAGCGCTCCGAGTTCAAACTGGAGGGAATGGCTCTACAATCACGGATAATTCAGTTCACTCCACCAGCATCACAACGCGCTGCGAATAGATTCTGAATACTCGCTTAGGCTCCTTCAGAATGACGCTGTTCGTTTAGCGTTCTCTCCCCGTCATTCCCGCGAACCTAGGTGAGACTCGGAATCTACTCACCGTAAACTCGATCGAAAATGAGTAGCACGAACAAACAAAAGGTGAAACAAGGTTGCAAGCCCCTAACCCAACTCTCAGATTCAAAGCACCAAACCCACCGAATCTCTCAATGTATCCAGATCCAAAGATATCAACCCTAAAAAATTTTAAAAAAGCCCTTTACCTAAACTTAACTTGAGGTTTTAGCATATTCATCGTTGGCTAGAAAATGACAAAAAGGAGCACCTCATGATCCAACTAGAACATATTAACTTAGTCGTGAAAGATATCCCTGAAATGCTGAAGTTTTACCAAACTGCATTTCCACATTGGTACGTGCGTGATGAAGGTAAAGGCGAATGGAGTGGCAAACCAAGAAACTGGCTACATTTTGGCGACGAGTATCAATACATAGCCATGAGTGACCACGGCGAAGGAGAAAACCGCGAGTTGAGCGGGCACCAAGTTGGGCTAGCGCATTTTGCTTATGTGACCAACAACGTCGATGCAATCATCAAAAGACTAACCGATGCAGGTTATCCGATTGCCCAACCTGGCGCTGATGAACCATACCGCAAAAATGTGTATTTTATTGACCCTGCAGGTTTTGAGATTGAATTTGTTGAATACCTGGTGGATGACCCAAAACTTCGTAACCTGACAAGCTAAAAGAGATGTAAATAATAAAACGCCAGCAGATAGTGACTGCTGGCGTTTTATTTTATCTATCAGGCTTCTTTATCGCATTAGCGCTGTTTGGCGAAAACCTGAGTCCAGTAATACCCGTAACGTGCAGAGTGATTTTCGACAAGCGACGCGCCCATCTGTTCAAAATCCGCACTCATGATATTAAGGCAGTGACCTTCACTCGATAACCACGCGTTAACGACGGCGTTAATGGTGCTTTGCCCTACGGCGACATTCTCACCAATGGCGCTCCAAGCATAACCCGTTGCGTTAACTCGATCTGACATTTTGCTGCCATCAGAGCCTGTGTGGCTCATGAAATCGCTGTTCGCCATATCGCTTGAATGTCGATAAGCGGCGCTTTCCAAATCGTAGCTCCAAGTCAGGGCCCCAACAGGTGGCATGGTGGTTGCGCCACACTGTTGTGTAGTAGAGCGGGCGCTGTTGACCGCTGCAAGCATCTGCTCGGCAAATGTGCCTTGTGACGATGTGGAACCTGTGTTTTGTGAGCCGCTTTCTGCTGGGGCTGACGACTCCCCATCGCCGCCACATGCGCTGAGAAGTAGGGCCAAAGCAGGCACTAAGATCTTAGTTGGCATTGTCTTTCCTTTATGAGTGACGAAGAGCAAACTGCGCTTTTCGATAATAACGCCCAATAAACTAACAAAAACCAATAAAAGCGCCATATAGCTTAGGGGGTTTTAACCAAAGACTCACATGAAGTTTTCAATCGCCTTGGTTCGGTCGATAAATCGGCAACGTTTCAGCCCAAGTATGGAATGGCGTTTCATCCATATCTTGTATTGCTTGAGTGATAAAATCGATGAACACCCTCACTCGGGCAGGCACATATTCCCGGTTGGCATAGAGAAGATACACGCCATTTCCTGCTTGGCGCATGCTCGGAAATATCGGCACTAAACGCCCCGCTTTAAGCCAGTCTCTCGCGATAAAATGAGGGATCTGAGTTAATCCTAAGCCTTCAGCGCAAAGCTCTGCCATGGATTCACCGTCATTTACAATATAGTTGCTTTCGGGGTCATATTCACTCGCACCGTCTGGTTCTGGCATCCGAATCGGCAACAGTTTCCCCGTTTGTTTAAAACGAAAACGAACCCAAGAATGGTCATTGAATACATCCGGGCCACTCGGAACACCATGGCGCGCTAAGTAATCCTGACTGGCACAAATGATAAAATCGATAGGGCTCAGCTGACGCACAATCAATTGACTATCGTGAACGACACCAGAGCGAATCGACACATCAATACCTTGCTCAATAATATCAACGTAGGCGTCATCGTAATGAATATCGATAGTGATGTTAGGGTAGCGGCGGCAAAACTCTTTTAATAAAGGACGAATATAGAGGCGACCGTACGAGACTGGCACATTAATCTTAAGCTGCCCTGAAAGCGCATCATTGTGACTTTTTAATGAATCCTCACATGCCGCCAGCTCCTCCAGTACAAACCTAGCAGTATTTGCGTACCTACGACCAGCTTCTGTCAGGCGGCTCTGTCGCGTAGAACGTTGAAAAAGCTGTATACCCAAATCGCTTTCAAGACGATGTATGGCTTTACTCACGGTCGAAGGGTCAGTGCCATACACTTTGGCAGCCGCAGCAAAACTACCGCCATCTAAAGTGGCAATAAAAAATCGTAGGGACCGTATCTTATCCATATAACCAATGAACTCTATTCATGAATTTTATTCACTTTAGTAAAGACCAAGTGGCTCTTCAATCACTAATTAGCCTAAATATAATGAACCTCAATAACTTGATGCTCTGTTAACGAGGAAAAAACCATGGGTAAAAACGGATTGAAGAATGCACTACAACTATTGATAGCGACACTAGTCCTATTCTTTGGGATGCTTCAAACAGCACATGCCGCAGATAAACGAATTGGTATTCTGGTTTACGATGGCGTACTGACCTCTGATGTTACTGCGCCTTTAGAGGTTTTTGGCGTCGCAAGTCGTCTCACTTGGTTTAGTGATTATGACGTGCTCACCATTTCCGTCTCAGATCAGAAAACCATCACCACTGAAGAAGGATTAAAAATTGGTGTGGATGCTTGGATTGGTGATCTGCCGGAACTCGACGTATTGGTTTTAACATCCAGCTATGACATGGATGCACTAATCGAAAATAAAGATCTCATTCACTTTATTAAAACTACCTCAAAGGCGGCAGATTGGATGGCAAGTAATTGCTCTGGCGCGTATTTGTTAGCCGAAGCTGGCCTTTTAAACGGCAAAAAAGCAACAACTTGGGCCGGAGGTGAAAACGGCTTTCAAAGAGATTACCCAGCAGTCAAAGTACAAGTCGACCAGAATTTTGTCATTGATGATGGCGTTATCACTTCGAACGGTAGCCTAGTTAGCTATCAAGCTGCTCTTAAGCTACTTCACCTTATGACTTCAGAGTCTAAAGCTCAGGAAGTCGCAGATGCCATCCAGTACTCACGCTTTTCCAACCAACCATTTTAAGCGTGTAAGAAAGAAATCAGAGTCACCCTTCGATATTTGGAAGGTTAACTCTTCGAATTTGTCTTCCTAATCGAACAACCCTTTTTATCACTGTAAAAGCGATAAAAAGGGTTGTCGTTCATCTGGCAGACACAACGTGCTCTCCAAACTTTTTATCTTAATGCTATGGAAAAACATAAACGTTACGAAGCACTGACGAAAGATCGATACCAAGAGATTTACCGTCTCGCGTATTGGTTATGCAAAGATCACCACCTTGCTCAAGATTTAGCGCAAGAAACCTTTCTGAAAGCGTGGCGATTCTTTGATAAATTAAATGACCCCAACGCCGCGAAGTCTTGGCTCATTACTATTTTGCGTCGTGAGAATGCTCGGCGCTTTGATAGAAAACAGTACGATTTTGTCGACATTGATGAGTGTGCAATACAGACAAAAACCTACCCTGGCAGTGACTACGACATGGCCCAAGATTGGCTTCAAAAACAAATGATGATTCTCGAACCCAAATACCGAGAGCCGTTGCTCTTGAGCTTAGTGGCTGGGTTGAATCATGATGAAATTGCCCAAGCCTTGAGGCTCAACCACAACACAGTGGCGACTCGATTATTCAGAGCGCGTAATCAGATCATCGCACAGAAGGAGAGTCATTAAGACACAAAAAGTAGTCAATCATGTAAACTAACTGGCTATGCTCCGGTCTATTTCATAAGTCGTTACACAACTCGACGCTTTAACGCTTTACATCAAGCGCGACTAGATGAACACTTCTTGTCAAAGTACAATAACAGCCGACATAGAGTAGAGTCAGTAAAACATTATGAGTAACACGACGGCGAAAAAGCCGAATCCCTTATTTGAAATCCTTTTCAACGTATTTATCCCTTCCTTCATTTTGATGAAGTTTAGTGGCGATGAGCATCTAGGGACAGCAATGGCGCTGGTTGTCGCTTTGCTATTTCCTATCATTTATGGCGGTATGGACCTTGTCCGTAACAAGAAATTTAACTTTATTTCTGCTCTGGGCTTTATCAGTGTTCTACTAACTGGTGGCATCGGCTTGTTAGAGCTTGATACACGCTGGTTAGCACTAAAAGAAGCCCTGATTCCTGGCCTGATCGGTTTAGCGGTTTTGGGTTCAACGTTTACCCGCTACCCACTGATGCAGAAGTTAGTACTGAATAACACAGTGTTGAATCTCGCGTTGATTAACCAACGTTTAAAAGAAAATGGTAAAACCGATGCGTTCGAACGTTGCCTTATGTCTTCTAACTACCTGTTTGCAAGTACTTTTGCGTTCTCATCTGCAATGAACTACTTCCTTGCGACTTGGATTGTGACTAGCCCTTCTGGTACTGCTGCCTTTAACGAAGAGTTAGGAAAAATGACGCTGTACAGTTACCCAATGATTGCCATCCCAAGTATGTTGATGATGTTCGGTATTTTTTATTACATTTGGCGTCAAGTACGTGCGATGACATCGCTCGAAACAGAGCAAATCTTCCATCTAAAATAGCCCAATCATTACAAGTAAACCCATAAAAAAGGGAGGATTTTATCCTCCCTTTTCTCAACAGGCTCACTGTAATTCACAGCGTCAAAATGATTTTTCCTGACACTGCTGACGAGCGTCGCTCAACCATTTCAATCGCTGTTTGAAAGTCCTCTAACGGCAGATCATATGCAACGTTTAACTTTATGTCGCTGCTAATAAAGTGTTCTAACATTTCAGCGAACACCGTCTTTCTCCCGCCTTTACCTACCGATTCTTCCCAATACCGCAAAAAGAATGTACTAAAGTCGATGTTGTTGGCCTTCATCGATTCAAAAAACTCAGGCGTATAAGGCGTTAACGACAATGTTCCGTAGTTGATGTATTGGCCATTTTCTTTCAAGGTACGAATGAGATCCGTGCCAGCCTCACCACCTATCGCGTCCAGAGCGACCGTTGGTTGTGGCAGTTGGCGCGTTTGCAGCTGCGCTTGTAAGTCTTTCTTCGCGTCCAACACTGGAATAGTATCGTACGGATACTCGTCTGGCTTTGAGGTCACAGCAATCAGTGTAAAACCCAGTGAATGGGCGAGCTGGGCAAATATCTTACCGATCGCTGACCCTGCTGCATTGATGATCACCACATAGTCTTTGTTCAACTTAGCTACTTTAGTGGTGATCACCCACGCGGTTAACGCGTTGATGTACAACTGACAGGCATAGCCGTTCTCCAAACTCTCAGGTAGCGGAAAAAGATTCTCAGGCGAGGCATCTATGTAGTATTGCCAAGTACCACTCATCGCCACCAACACCTTTTGCCCAACTTGAAGGTCAGTTTGACCAACTGCACTGACTTCCACCACACGCCCAACCGCTTCAAATCCCGGCACGCGAGGTGGTATGTGAACGCGGCGGTATTGCCCAACACCATGAATGGAAAGCAAGTCACTTGGGTTAATATTGGTGGCTTCCAGTCGCACCCGAACCTTGCCCTGAGCAAGCGGTTTGAGGGGCTCTTTTTCCAACGACAGCGACGTTTGGGGCTGACCAAAACAGAATTGATTCACTCGAGTATTTATCGTTGGTGCCATTGTTATTCATACCATGTAATTGAAATTCAAAAAGGAAGTTTCGCGACTTCTACTCAAAAGCATTAAGTGAAGTCGAAGCTCTGTATTTCTACCTGCGCGATGCGCCGTTCACTCTAAACTGTTGTGGCGTCATATCAAAATAGGCTTTAAATGCTTTGATGTAGGATGAGTCATTTTGATAACCCACTAGGTCTGCAATGGCTTGGATTGGCAACGATTCATCTAACAAAGAAAGCGAGTAAATTAGCCGAATTTGTTGCCGCCAAAGCAGAAATGAAGTGTTGAATTCCTTGGCGAACAGCCGTGATAAAGTACGCTCAGACGCCCCAATTTTCTCCCCCCACTCTTTTAGCGAACAGCTTAACGCGGGCTCGTCTGTCAATTGCTCGAAAATCAGTTTTAGTCGTCTGTCTTGTGGCAGCAATAACTGAAATGTCTGCACGTTGCTTTTCAAAATTTGATCATGCAACACCGCCAGCAAATGCAGCACTTCTTCGTGGCTTGTCTCACCTTCACACTGTCTGCGGATCTCTTGTAAAAGCTCATTTAAAAACGGCGTTAAAGCAATGGTTCTCACTTGTTGCTCGTACGTTGCGCCAAACTCAGGGTTGAGGTAAATGCCAACAAATATCGTGTTGCTTAGAGCAATCGACTCGTGTTGAACACCCGCAGGAACAAATAACGCAGAGGTGTGCGGAACCAAGTGCTGATAATGCTCAGTTTGTGTTTGCAATAACCCTTTGATAGGAAAGATGATTTGATGCCAAGTGTGTTGATGCAGCGCATCAATGTAACCTTTTGGCATGTCGATGGTTTTCACCAAAACAGGAGAATGGGGATTCGCGTCCATCATCTTATTGGAGGTGACGACGCCTGACTTCGAATCAATTTGGCGAGTTAGCATTGTTAGTTGTCTTTTCATCCCTACTCCGACACACGTTTACTAGGCTATCATGCTCCGCATCGCGAATGAAGGTAAACACTTTATCTCTCATTCAAATAATAAGGAGGTTATATGAAGAAAATCGGCGTCGTAAAAGCTGTGCTAGCAGGGAAAACCGTCCCTTATGCTCATGGAGCGCAAAGCGCAATCAACAAACAAGTGCTGCCTGAGCGCCAGCATGCAACAGAGCTTGGTTTTATCAGTGATGAGCAAGGTGATCCGCGCTTTCATGGTGGCATTCAAAAAGCGCTTCATATTTACCCAAGCGAACACTACCCAATCTGGCAACAAGAATTAGGCGAAAGACCAATTTTCCAATCCGCCGGCGGCTTTGGCGAAAACATCAGCTCCGAAGGCGTCACCGAATCCACGATTTGCTTGAAAGATAAAATTCGCATCGGCTCAACACTACTGGAAGTGTCGCAAGGTCGCATGCCTTGTTGGAAACTTAACGTACGTTTTGACCAACACGACATGGCGAGAAGACTGCAAGATACGCTTCGAACAGGCTGGTATTTCCGAGTGTTGGAAGAAGGCGATATCGGTGCAGGTGACGAGATTATTCTGTGCGAAAGACCTTATCCAGAATGGCCATTGGCTCGCATCATGGGTGCGGTTTTCACTGGCTGTTTAGATAGAGAAGAACTCACTAAGCTGTCTGAACTGCCGTTAGTCGAGTCTTGGGGCAAGTTAGTCGAGCGCCGCCTAGAAACCGGCGAAGTTGAAGATTGGGAAATGCGCTTGGTTGGCCCAACTGTGAGTTAACACCCCAAAGTAAAATTTTAAGCCACGCTCTGAACCGACTATGCCGCCAGAGCGTGTTTTTTTGGTTTACTTCGCACTCGGGGCTGGGCGTTTCGACTTACCTTGGAACTGCTTAATGCTCTTCTTAGCATGAGTTCGGCGGTTGGCTTTTTTATCGCGTGGCGCGCGTTTGCTCTCGCCAGTTGATGGCTTATCCGTTACTGGAAAACCAACCAGATCTTGTACTGGCAATGCACGTTGAGTCAGGTGACGAATCGCGTTTAGTGCGTCCATTTCACCATGACAAACCAATGACACCGCCACACCTTGTTCGCCTGCGCGAGCGGTACGTCCTACTCGGTGAACGTAAGTTTCTGCATGCATTGGCAGTTCAAAGTTGATCACTACAGGTAATTGCTCAATGTGAATGCCACGCGCTAGTAGATCGGTGGCAATCAACACCTGAATTTGCCCAGATTTAAACTGCGCCAGTGCTTCTTCTCGCTCATCTTGACTCTTATTGCCATGCAGCGCATTGGTCAGAATACCCGCTTTATTCAGCTTCTTCGCTAAGCCATCGGCGTTCTCTTTCGCACCAATAAAGACTAATGTCTGAGTCCACGCGTTTTTTTGAATCAGTTCAATCAATGCCTTGGTTTTACTGCCTTTGTTGACGAGGTACAGCGTTTCAGCAATATCTTGGTTGGTGCTGTTTTCTTGATGCGCTGCAACTTGCTTTGGTGCCTGCATAAGCAGCTTCGCTTTACCCTTCAACTCATCTGAAAACGTTGCCGAGAACATCGCGGTTTGACGCTGATTGAAGGTTTGCATCGAAATCTTTTGTACGTCAGGCCAAAAGCCCATATCCAACAGACGATCCGCTTCATCCAATACTAGATAATGAACATTGCTCAAATCCAAGCCATTATTTGCTAGGTCAACCAAACGACCAGTCGTCGCGACAAGGATATGAGGATTTGTCGCTAGCGCCTGCTGTTGTTGCTCTTTATCAACGCCGCCACACAAACACACTGCGTTGAGTTCAAGAACTTGACCAACTTGGTTAATTGCTTCACTCACTTGCATTGCCAGCTCACGAGTTGGCACAAGAATCAGCGCTTTTTGCTCTGGATTGACACTCAGCTTTTCCAACAAAGGCAAACCATAAGCAAGGGTTTTGCCGCTGCCTGTATTTGCCAAAGCCAATAGATCTTGACCAGCCAACAGCTCAGGAATGGCCAACGCTTGAATATCGGTCGGTTTCTTGAAATCTTTTGGCAGTGCGTGAATCAGCTCAGAACTCAATGAGAGAGTAGAAAATGGCATTAACGAAAACCTTGTGCTTTGGGTTGAAGAAGCAATAAAAATAATGAAGATGCGGTAAAACGCAGGCGCGGACTTTACCACAATCTGCTAGGTGAACCATCCTATTTTAGGCGCTTAAACCAAGCGGCGCCTATGCAAATCGTCAGAAAACTAAAAAGCGCAAAAAAGCCGTTAGTCTGTACTGCCACAGAGCTAACGGCTAAAAACCCTTGAAGAGAACGCTTCGTCAGCCTTTCACTGCGGCTGAAAAGAAATGTGCAGTTTATTAAAGTACAGCTTTACGATTCGGTAAGAACACTTCACCCAACATACAACGAACCGAGCCACCACCAATAGATTCTATGGTAGAAACGTCGAATGGCAGCAATTTACCGTGCGTTGCCAATTGGTTTCTTTGTGCTGGTGAGAATGCATCGTACGCCGATTGCGACATCGCAATCACCTTGTCGCCGTTGATCGTTTCCAGTTGCAGAATGTTACCGCAGAACTGGTTCATCTGCTCCAGCGAAATTGAGATGACTTGCTTGTCTTTGGCGAGTGACTTCATTACAAAACGACGCTCAAATTCTGGGATCACTTCGTCACAAATCACGCAAAACTGTTCGCCAACCGCCATCATCACATTGGTGTGATAAATCGGCGCACCAGACGGCAAACGAGTTTGGAAAGAAATCACTCGTTCATAGCCAATACGATCGGCGTAATCTTCTAAAACCAGACGATCACAACGTTGTGAGAGTGCGGCATAGACCGTTTTATTTAGGTGGTCAAACACCATCACACCCGTGCTTTCTAAATACGCTTTCTCGTCAAGATATTCAGTTAGACTGCTGCGTCGATGAACCTCTCGCCCTGCTTGCGCTAGTGCTGCCACAAGCGCATCGGGACGTACTTCTTTTTGACGGTTTTCACAGGCCATTGGAAAAGTGTACAACGTGCCATCTGGCGTAGTGCTAAACCAATTGTTTGGAAATACCGCGTCTGGCGTCGCAACATCTGAAGTTGGATAATCAAACTCAACAACTTGAACGCCCTCTTGACGTAGCGTTGCAACCATACTCGCGAACTCGGCCATTACTCGACGTGAGACTTCTTCTTGGCTGAGTGACACTTTATGTTGGAACTCATTATCTTGTGCGGTTTCTTCATTAAAACGAAACTCTTTCGGTGGCACCATCACTACGCAGTTTGCGGTTTGGCGCTGAGCACTTTGCGTGCTTTCTTCTTTCCCATTAGCAAATTGGGTCACTGATTCGTGTAATAGCATCCAATACATTCCTTATCACTAGAATGATGAGATTGTAAATTTATTGTTAACTTCAGTTTTGCTGTTTTGACAATTAATTTAATTGCCCAAAAGTAATTTTTGCTGCATTAAGTTCATTTTTCCCTAAATTTTATTGTCACTTTGCAGGTTTAAGCTTTTATTGCACCGTGATGAACATGATAAGAATTCATCATAAGAATCAGAACCATAGACAATCACACGCATAACCAACTAGTTACATTTAAGAAACAATCGGTTAGACTATTTTTTCGCCCCTCTCGTCAATCGGTCTGCTTTATCGAGGAGCAGGCAAAAAACTCTCATACACGCGGTTTCGTCCAAAGCAGCGTGAATCGATGGATTTAGCCACCCCAAATGGCACTGTTTTAACTTTAGGATGAGTTATGTTTAAACGATTTGAAGGCTTTACAGAGCCGTTCCCCAAATCTACACCGGATCAGCCTCCTTCAGGGATGTTCGCTTTTCTGCGTTATTACACTCGTGGTTATGAAAAGCCTTTGATCATCATGTCTTTGATGGCCACAATTGTGGCTGTTGTTGAGGTAATGTTGTTTGGCGCCATGGGACAATTGGTTGATTGGTTGTCTACCAGCAATCCAGAAACGTTCTTACAAGACAATAAATCGGATTTGATTTTCTACGGAGCCTTATTGCTGGTTGTCATGCCTATATTGGTGATCTTGTACTCGTTGCTCGTTCATCAAACGTTATTGGGCAACTACCCAATGTCTATCCGCTGGCTTGCACACCGGTATTTGCTCAATCAAAGCTTGAACTTCTATCAAGATGATTTTGCAGGTCGAGTCGCAACGAAAGTCATGCAAACCTCATTAGCTGTGCGCGAAACCGTAATGAAAGCTATGGATGTGTTTGTTTACGTTACGGTTTACTTCACCAGCATGATCATTATGTTAGCGACGGCAGACTGGCGTTTGATGATCCCAATGATCGTCTGGCTGCTCGCTTACATCGCTATCCAAATCTATTTTGTCCCTAAGCTCAAAGACGTCGCTTCAGCGCAGGCCGATGCACGTTCGACAATGACAGGGCGTATCGTCGACAGTTATACCAATATTCAAACCGTCAAACTGTTTTCTCATAGCCAGCGCGAAACCCAATATGCCGAGCAAGGCATGAAAGGATTTTTGAATACGGTCTATCGTCAAATGCGCCTAGTGACCGGCTTCGACGTCGCTGTAGAGATCTCAAACTATATTCTGGTCTTTTCCGTTGCTGCTTTATCGATTTACCTGTGGTTGGATAGTGCCATTAGCGTTGGCGCGATTGCGATTGCTGTTAGTCTTGCATTGCGCGTAAACGGTATGTCGATGTGGATTATGTGGGAAGTTGGCGCCCTATTTGAAAACATGGGAACCGTTGTCGATGGAATGAAAACGCTTTCTAAGCCTATTGATATTAAAGATAAACCAGGCGCAAAAGACTTGGTTGTCACTGAAGGAGGCATTCACTTTGATAACGTCAGCTTCCATTACGGTGAGAACAAAGGCGTGATTAGCCATCTCGATCTCAACATCAAACCAGGAGAGAAAGTAGGCTTGGTTGGGCGCTCCGGCGCCGGAAAATCGACTTTGGTGAACTTGTTACTTCGTTTCCACGATGTCGAAGACGGCAGCATTAAGATCGATGGACAGAACATCTCAGAAGTCACACAAGACTCTTTGCGTTCAAAGATCGGTATGGTGACCCAAGATACTTCTCTGCTACACCGTTCAATTCGAGACAATATTTTGTATGGCAATCCAGATGCGACAGAAGAAGATTTGCTGAAAGCCACTAAGCAAGCGCATGCCCATGAGTTTATCGAAACTCTGACCGACCCATTTGGTAATGTCGGATACGATGCGCAAGTTGGTGAACGTGGTGTGAAACTGTCTGGCGGCCAACGTCAGCGTATCGCAATATCTCGTGTGCTACTCAAAGATGCACCATTGCTGGTATTGGATGAAGCAACATCGGCTCTGGATTCAGAAGTCGAAGCAGCGATTCAGGAAAGCTTGAATGAATTAATGCAAGGGAAAACGGTTATTGCTATCGCTCACCGATTATCGACCATCGCACAAATGGATCGCCTCATCGTGCTAGATAAAGGCAGCATCGTTGAACAAGGTTCTCATCAAGAACTCATTGCGAATAACGGCATTTACGCCCAGCTTTGGGCGCATCAAACTGGCGGATTTATCGCTGAAGAACTAGACAATCAACACGCTTCTTAACTAGTGATAAGCTCAATAAAAACGGCGCTTTAAGCGCCGTTTTTTATTTTAATCCATGGCTAGACGCTCATATAGCCATTGTGGTTTCTCATATATGAAACACTCTCCATGATAAAGCTCACACTTTTTCTGCTAATATACCGCCTCGTTGCGTATCCATTGCAATGAACACAATACAGAGTATTGAGCCGTCTTCATTTGTCATTTCACTTTTTGAGAAACAGCTATACTCAATAGATGGCTTAGTTATTATATTAACAATAAGGTAATTAGCTTATGTGTAAATGTGGTTCAATGCAGATCGTACAACTCAAACCAAGTTGGGCTGACAAGCTATTTGGCTACTCAGAAAGATGGAAATGCCAACTTTGTTGTAAGATCTACCGCATCTAAAATTAAAAATAGAATCTTAGTTTTTCTAAGAAAAAGCAGTGGCCCGACAATGATTGTCGGGTTTTGTTTTTCTGAACATTCATTTTTTGTCCCTTCTCTACAAGACTACTCATCACGGCAAAACCTAGCATCTTAATGTGACTTAGGTATAGAATCAGGCCCACTTATTCTTTCCGATATTCATATATAACTGGTCACTATGAACAAAAGTTTGCTAACGAATGTCCTCGCTATCGCTTTGATGGCTGGAGGTCATCAATTACAAAACGACTATCTTTGGTATGCAGGGCTGTTTGCGTTCTCAGGCGCCATCACCAACTGGCTTGCCATCCATATGCTGTTTGAGAAAGTGCCTGGATTATACGGTTCTGGCGTGATCCCCGCGCGATTTGAAGAGTTTAAACTGGCTATCAAAAACTTAATGATGGAACAGTTTTTTACTGAAGCGAACATTGACCGATTCTTGAATAAAGAAATGGCGGGCGGTGTGAACATCGATCTTCAACCAGTAATTGAGAAAGTAGATTTAAATCCAGCATTTGATTCCCTAGTGGAAGTAATTGAAGGCTCTCAGTTTGGTGGCATGCTAGCGATGTTTGGCGGCTCGGAAGCGCTACAACCCATGCGCCAACCTTTCGTCGAAAAGATGCAAGAATCCATCATTGAGTTGAGCAAGAGCGATAACATCAAAGAAGCACTGAAAGAGCAATTCGAATCTCCTGCAATGATGGATGAGATAAAGCAGAACATTGAAGGTATCATCGATCAACGTTTAAGCGAATTAACACCGGCATTAGTTAAAGAAATGGTGCAAAAGATGATCAAAGAACACCTTGGCTGGCTAGTCGTTTGGGGCGGTGTTTTTGGTGGTTTAATTGGCGTTATCAGTACCTTTATCGGGGCATAATCGCTCACCGATTTATTAAAAAAGGAGCTTCGGCTCCTTTTTTAATCGAGAAAAAGTAATATACCAAGCCACGCTAAATAAGGAGGCTCAACACATGCCTCGCCTAACCAAGGAGCTCGGGATTAACACCAAATCCCGTTTTATGTTCTTCTATGACCACTTCACTACGAGTTTGAATCACGCCCGGAAGCGTGCCTAACTTACTCGACATAAACTCCTGATACGCTTTCATGCTCTTAACACGAACTTTTATCATGGTATCGAAATCTCCAGAGAGCGAGTAGCACTCTTCAATTTCAGGCATCAATTCCACCGCTTTCGCAAACTTTTCAAAAATAGAAAAACTGGTTTGGTCTAAACGAATATGGATGAATACTTGCACATCCAGCCCCAACTTTTCCGCATTCAACTCTGCATGGTAACCATTGATATACCCTTCTTTTTCTAGCCGCTTTACACGGTCAGAACATGGAGAAGTCGTTAAGTTAATCAGCTTTGCTAGTTCTACAACCGGAATTCTGCCTCTCGAATGAAGCACTCTCAAAATATGTAAATCAATCCGGTCCAATTGATAACTCATTAACCCGCTTCCTTGTAACCACTTAGAAAGCATCACATTAATCGTTGCTCAAACAATTGCAAACCATCAAATGCACAGCATGTGAAATTCAGCAGAGAATAACCAGAAAACAACGAAGGAGGGAAAGAGCTATGATTATTGCCGCTCACTTAGTAACCGTGATATGAAGAGAAAAAGCAACCTAGCGGCTCCCGCGGAGTCGCAAATTTGAAAGCGCATGACACGCCTGTATAGATATGTCGTTCGGGCAACACTGCCCTATTTAGCCATTAATCATGGCTATCACTCAGAATTAGAGTGCGGCCGATGTATGCCGTGTAGGATGTGGAACAACCTCTCCAATTGCACGATGATTACAACAACGGCAGTAGTATTGAGGCTCCATCTCGTAATAATGTTCACCTGATACAAATTTCGCCATCAGCTGTGTAAAACTCACCATTTTGCCTGTTAACGAGTCAACAGACTGAGGCTCGCAACGCTTCATAATCACTTTATGTTGCGTTGATTTTCTACAAGCTGCGCAATATATATCCGGCATTTCTCTTCTCCCTACTTTTTCGTCCTACTGACAATTGACATATTTTGTTCAAAATAATTCCACAATTAAAAAGCTCCTTTAATTTTTTGTGCCCTATCTTCAAAAAATTGAACGAAAGTATCAAAAAACTGAGACATTGGTCAGACCTCAACTTTTGTACCATCAATATGAGCAAACGTGCTTATGTGTGTAATAATACGACACATTACACATAAGCAATTGTTCGGGCTTATTATTTAGTAAGGCGCATGACAACTACACGCCTGGCTAGATCGAGCTTTCGAGACGCCTTGTTATCTCGATTTACCCCGCAAACCAGTTGCTAGCAGCTATAGCCGTCTCATCAAGGAAGAAATGCATGACGATACAACCGATTCTCACTACCGAAAGACTCGTCCTCCGGCCATTCAATATCGATGACTGCCAACAAGTGGCTTTACTCGCTGGAGATAAGCGAATTGCCGACATGACAGCAAACATCCCTCATCCTTATGAGCGACCGATGGCGCAAGCATGGATAGATAGGCACGATCCGATGTATCAGCAGCATCAAGGCGTGGCGTACGCTATTACCTTGCGAAACACTGGGGAGTTACTTGGTGCAGTGAGTTTACCGCGTATCGAAGAGGGCTACGGTACATTAGGCTACTGGGTTGGCGTGCCACATTGGGGGAAAGGCTATGCATTCGAGGCCTCCAAAGCCTTACTCGAATTTGCTCGAATGCACTTTGAGTTAAACGGAATAACCGTGATGCATTTGGTGGACAATCAGCGTTCTAAATCGGTGATCCAAAAACTAAATATCCCTTACATCGGTGACAAAACATTGCGCATGCAAGGCAAAGAACGAAAGGTTTGTGTCTACCAACTCACGTTCGTCGCTTCTGAATAAAGTCGAGGAATATGTCGGATGATCATCCATGAAACTTCACAAAATCTGTCCAAGAACAACCCTTTCTTGCTAGGAACTGTATTGTTGTCGCTGTTCTATTTTTCCTACCTAGCAGACAAGATCGTCGAGTTTGGACTCGTAGCACTCACAATAATAGGATTGAAACTGCTCTCAACGTACTTCACGCGCCGCGCGTTCAATCCTAAAACGCTAGATATCGATGCAAGCACCAACACCTTGAAGTACCGCCAGGGCTCAACGGTTTACTTCCGTCTACCTCTTGATGACATTGTCAAAGTCCAAATACAGAAAGAGCTCCTCTCTAGCAAAAGTTTGATGCTCTACACAGTCAACGACGCTTACCAAGTGCCGAATTCAGACAATTTCGATTCTCTACAGTTAAAGGATTTAATGAAACAACTTGAAGAGAGAATTGATGATCAATCTCGCTAAAACGAAAAGAGAAGACATTCTAGAATGTTGCCAATTTGGTCTCTAAATAGAAAGACAAAAAAGCCAGCAATAACGCTGGCTTTTCTCTGTATTAGTCTTGTGCGACTTTCACGCGAATTTTGCTTTTTTCTACGTTCGTCAAATTCAGTGCTTCAAGAGCAGAAATGGCTTCTGCTTCGTCCGGCATGATGACAAAACCGAAGCCTTTCGACAAACCCGTGTCTTGATCAAGCACTAGCGAACACAGTTCTACTTTGCCGTACGCTGAGAATAATTTGCGGATATCTTGCTCGGTCATGTGACGAGCCAAGTTTCTTACTAAAAGTTTCATAATGAACCTAGTTGGTTTGATAACGGTTCGATTCTCTCAGTTTCTCTCTGGCAAACCAAGTGAATAATATGACGGCGTTGACTAGATCATTCTAAGTACATCTGTTTAAATGATTTTCCGTTCATTTTTCACCCATAGGAGAGTCGGCATGGAAACGAAACGTCTCAAACTCATCCCTGCTTGTTTAGAACGAGCCGAAGAGGCGCATCAAGCTGTCGTTCGCAGCCAAAAGACTCTCGAAGTCTATCTGCCGTGGGTGCCTCATGTGCTGACATTAGAAGCGATGATAGAAGGGACAGAGAAAGCCATCGCAAACTTTGAAAACTTCGAAGAAGAGCTGCGTTACTACATCATTGAAAAAGGAAAGCGATCGCTTACTGGGTGCGGTCGGCTTGATGATTCGAGATCCCGACGTACCATCCTTTGAGATAGGTTATTGGTTAGATGATGCTGCCGTTGGCAATGGTTATGTTGCCGAGGCTGTGCTCGAAGTTGAGCGCTATGCGTTTGATGACTTGGGTGCCAAGAGAATCGCAATTCATGCTGATAGCACCAACCAAAAGAGCCGGGCTGTAGCCGAGCGCTGTGGTTATGAGTTCGAAGGAGAGCTCAGAAACGAACGTCTTACCACATCGGGAGAGCTGAGTAACACCGTTATTTACGCCAAAATTCGTCGCGACTAACACTCCAATCTAACCGAGCAATGCTAAGCTTTGATCTCAAGCTACCACCATTAACGTTAATTAAGTTTCAGATAAAACAAAGCCCGCTAAAATAGCGGGCTTTGTGTTCATATACGGGAAGTTACTAGTCTAGTTCAACCAGTTTTTTCTCGAACGACTGGTGTTGGTCTAACACGTCTTGCGCAGCACCACCCGTTGCTTTACTTACCACAATGATGGCAAGCGTAGAGAAGATGATGCCCGGTACGATTTCGTACACATCAAACCAACCGCCAGTTAGCTGCTTCCAAACTACGATAGTGATACCACCAACAAGAATACCTGCTAACGCGCCGTTACGGTTCATACCGCTCCAGTAAAGGCTAAGTACAACCGCAGGACCAAATGCCGCACCAAAACCAGCCCAAGCGTAAGATACAAGACCAAGTACTGAGCTATCAGGCGTCATCGCTAGGAATAGCGCAACAAGCGAAATAACGATAACACCGATACGACCAATCATTACGATTTCTTCAGAAGACGCTTCTGGCTTGAATACTTGCTTGTAGAAATCTTCTGCAAGCGCTGAAGATGAAACAAGGAGCTGTGAGTCAGCGGTACTCATTACCGCCGCTAGGATTGCTGCTAATAACATACCCGCAACGACAGGGTGGAATACTGCGTTAACCAATAGCATGAAGATCTTCTCGCCGTCTTCTAGTTGAGTACCCGGATGACCCGTAACCCAAACCAGACCAACAAGACCAACAAGCATTGCACCAACCATAGATAGTGCCGTCCAAATCACTGCGATACGACGTGCAGTCGTTAGATCTTTGTTTGAACGAGACGCTTTAAAACGCGCTAGGATGTGTGGCTGACCAAAGTAACCAAGGCCCCACGCCGCTAGAGAGATAATGGCAATCGCAGACAATGGTTCGCCTTTCGCGTCATTCCATAGCGTTGCAAGTTCTGGGTTGATGTCATGTAGATCAGAACTTAGCTGACCTAAACCACCGTCCATTACCGCTATAGGAACAATCATTAGCGCAGCCGCCATTAGAAGACCTTGCACTAAGTCAGTCCAAGATACCGCTAGGAAACCACCGAATAGTGTGTAAGAAACGACACACACCGTGCCGATGATAACAGCGTAGGTATAATCTAGACCGAATACCGTCTCAAACAGTTTGCCCCCTGCGACCAAACCTGAGCTGGTGTAGAAAAGGAAAAATAGAAGAATGAAAAACGCAGAGATTGTCTGAATCAGTTTCGACTTATCGTTGAAGCGACGTGACAGGAACTCTGGCAACGTTAGCGCGTCAGTTTGGATACTGTAGGTACGAAGGCGTTTTGCACTGATGAGCCAGTTTGCCCATGTACCAAGAAGTAGACCGCCGGCTAACCAGAAGGCCTCGATACCCGCAGCGTACGCATAGCCAGGCAAGCCTAGCAGCAGCCAACCACTCATGTCTGAAGCACCTGCAGATAATGCAGCAGGCCACGGACCTAGGCTACGGCCACCTAGGAAGTAGTCAGATGAATTGGAAGTCCTCTTATACGCGTAAACGCCAATAGCAACCATAATCAGTAAATACGCCACAAAAGTGGACGTGATAGCAAAGCTATTTTCTATCATTAGATAGTCCTCGTTATAATTATTTCCTTCCTTGCCTGCCCTGATATTTTACCGTCTCAGCAATACATCAGAGTATAAAAAACCAATCTGGACCGGCTCTCAGTCCAGTTACTCCAGATTGGCATTACAAGTCAGGTTAGTGAGTTTCGTTCCCCAACTCGAGTAGAGTTGCGTTACCACCCACCGCGGTAATATTTATCGTTCGAGTGCGCTCAGTAATGAAGCGCAACGAGAGATGAGGATCATGAGCCAATTTCGGTGACTCTAAATCCGTTTCAGAAACTAAGCCGACGATTGCACCGTCACGCTTAGCTAGTTGAAGATTGAGCGCATGCTCAATCTGTGAACGCCCAACATAACCCACACTACGTACATCGCTCTCAAGCAACGGGGCAGACGCATCGTACGCAACAACCTGGACTAAGTTAGATGGGAAGTTTGCCAACGCTACAGCTTGCTTAACCAATTGGTTTAGCTCTGCATTGTCACTGCAAACGACCACACTGTTGCCTGCAATTAAGGCACAGGTGATCATCGCAAAAGCACTGTATAACGCATTATCAGCAGGCTCGATGTTGTTTTCACAAATCACCAAAGCCACACCGCGTCCTGCGGCATACAGTTCGTTAGTTTCCCCTGTAGGGCCAACTAACTGGTGAGTTTTTGCAAGAAGAGCTGATGCTTGTTGCAAGTGGTAAGAAACCACCTTGGCAACGGTAGACTGCTGCCCTTCTAGTGCAGATTTAAATGCCAGAACATGCTCGCATTTGTAATCAAAATCAGTCAGATTCCACTGCTCCCACGCAGAGAATGCATCTTTAAAATAGGTGATCTGATGAACCATAATGCGACTCCTTATGCGTTTTCTGCTTGAGCAAGAAGATGTTGAGTAAAGCGGAATAGGTAGTGTGGACCACCAGCTTTCGGGCCAGTACCCGACAAGCCTTGACCACCAAACGGCTGTACACCAACCACAGCGCCAACTTGGTCTCGGTTGATGTAGCAGTTACCTACTCGAGCATGTTTCTCAATCCAACGGTACGTGGTTTCGTTACGGCTATGGATACCCATCGTCAATCCAAAACCCGTTTTGTTGATCTGCGCAACCACGTTCGGTAATTCAGACGCTTTAAAGCGAACAATGTGCAAGATTGGACCAAATTGTTCTTCTTTCAGCACATCGATGCCCGAGATTTCAAACGCACTTGGTGAGACAAAGTCACCATGCTGGCACGATTCATCCAGCTGTAGCTGAGCGACTTTAGTCTGTGTTTTGCTCATTTGCTCAAGGTGAGCGAGGAGTTTTTGTTTTGCATTGCTGTCGATAACCGGACCAACATCTGTTTTGTGTAGGTAAGGTAAACCAACATGCAGTTCATTCATCGCACCCTGAATCAGGTTGATCATACGGTCTGCTACATCTTCTTGTACAAATAGAACACGAAGGGCAGAACAACGCTGACCAGCAGATGCAAACGCCGAACGAATCACATCACGCACCACTTGCTCTGGCAATGCAGTACTGTCCACAATCATTGCGTTTTGGCCACCTGTTTCCGCAATAAACGGAACTGGTTTCGCGCTGCGCTCCGCGAGCGTAACGTTAATGCGTTGCGCCGTTGCCGTTGAGCCAGTGAATGCCACACCAGCAATAGCATCATGAGAAGTCAGTGCATGACCGATCTCAGCGCCGCGACCAGTAAGTAACTGAATCACACCTGCAGGGAAGCCAGCATCAAGCATTAGTTCAATAGCGCGAGCGGCAATTAAGCTTGTTTGCTCAGCAGGTTTTGCAACCACTGTGTTACCCGCAATCAGTGCTGCCGTCACCTGACCAAGGAAGATAGCCAACGGGAAGTTCCAAGGGCTAATACACACAAACACACCAAGACCTTCACGGCTAGAAATGCGTTTCACACCATCAAAGCCTTCTAGCTCAAATGGCTGTAGGTTTTGCGCTTGTTTCGCGTAATAACGACAGAAATCCACCGCTTCACGAACTTCATCAATGCTATCGTGAATCGTTTTACCCGCTTCTTTGTGACAAATCGCCACCAGCTCAGCCAGGTTTTCTTCCATTAAGTCAGCAAGCTTTTCTAAACAAGCCGCTTTTTGCTCAACAGGAACGGTTTTCCAATCAGAGAAAGCAGTTTGCGCCGCATCAATTGCAGCGGAAACGTGATCAAGAGTTGCAAATGCCACTTTGCCGACTTCAATTCGGCGATCGTATGGTGCGGTGATGATCTCAGCCGCATTTTCCTTGATCATGCTTTCGGCAAAGCGTTCACCATTGATCATCGGGCCTGCAACCCACTGGTTGTCCATGAAGCTTTCGACCTGAGCTTCAAATGGCTTCGCTTCACTGTCGATGTCGATGTTGACGCCATATGAGTTCTTACGCTCAGGGAAAATGTCGGCAGGTAATGGGATCTTGTCGTTGTGTAGCGTGTCAAAACCCGTCAACACATCCACAGGGTGATGGGTCAACTCGTAAATTGGACAACGCGCATCAACTAGACGGTGTACAAACGAGCTGTTCGCACCATTTTCAAGCAGACGACGAACCAAGTACGGAAGAAGATCAGCATGACTACCGACAGGTGCATAAATACGTACTGGCTGACCGTACATTTTCATAACATGGTTATACAGTGAATCACCCATACCATGCAGGCGCTGGAACTCGTATTCTTTGTGCTCCGCCATGACAGCAATTGCCGTCACCGTGTGAGCATTGTGGCTTGCAAATTGTGGGTAGATATTACCGCGAACACCTTCGCTAAGTAGGAAACGAGCACAAGCTAGGTATGCAACGTCCGTCGCTTCTTTGCGAGTGTATACTGGGTAATTTGCATAACCCGCTTGTTGAGACCACTTGATTTCGCTGTCCCAGTACGCGCCTTTAACCAAACGCAGAGGAATAACGTCACCTTGTTCTTTTGCGAGTGCATTTAGCCACACCAAGACTGGTAGCGCACGTTTTGAGTAGGCTTGAATAACCAAACCAAACTTGCCCCAACCCTTCACAAGATCGCTACGGTATACTTTCTCAAATAGCTTCAGGGAAAGCTCAAGGCGATCCGCTTCTTCTGCATCGATTGTGATTGCAACGTCGACTTCAATAGCACGTTTTAGTAGTTGCATTAGTGAGTCATACAACTCTGTCATTACACGTTCTTCATTTGCGACTTCGTAGCGCGGGTGTAATGCAGAAAGCTTGATGGAAATCGAAGGCGCAGGGCTGGTGTCGTTACCGTAAGTCTCGCGACCCACCGCTTCGATCGCCATTAGGTAATCTTTGAAGTACTTGTTCGCGTCCGCTGTCGTTAACGCCGCCTCACCCAACATATCAAACGAGTAGGTGAAACCTTTGTCGCGCATTGGGCGACCGTTCTTCTGCGCTTCTTCTATCGTACGACCACGAACAAACTGGTGACCCATGATCTTCATTGCCTGATACATGGCTTTACGAATCACAGGCTCAGAGAATTTATTTACCAGACGGTTTACAGCCTGACCTGGGCTCTGGGTGCCTTGCTCACCAAGACCAACCACTTTACCTGTTAGCATGAGGCCCCATGTTGATGCGTTAACAAACACAGAGTCAGAGTTCTTCAGGTGAGATTTCCAGTCTGCGACACTCAACTTATCTTTAATCAAAGAATCTGCTGTCGCGGCATCTGGGATGCGCATTAATGCTTCTGCAAGACACATCAGCAAGATACCTTCTTGAGTATCTAAGCTGTATTCCAGCAATAAAGCATCAATCATCTGGATTGACTTCTTATCGGCACGAATGGCTTCGATAAGGTGGGTCGTTTGGGTAGTGATCGCCGATTTTTCATCCTCTGTCGGCGTCGCTAGTGGCAATAGTTGCTCTAGCCATTGAGACTCGTCCACCATATATAATGGCGAGATCAGTGACCACAACTTATCAAGCGGCTGCCCGATAAATTCCGGTGTCAACACGTTCGTAGCTGTAAACATGTGTGTTCCTCAATCTCACTCCTCGAAAACCGCTTCGAGGATTATCAATGGCTGGCAGTGTATTTTGAGGCCGATAAGAATACTTGTCAAAAACTACGACATTTTTGCCAAAAACTCGCTTTTATAACAAAACATCCACATAGTCACATTCAAATAGGTAATATTTTGTGTTGTAAATTTTAATTTTTTCATTGCATTCACAACAAAATATCAAGAATATCAATAAGATTTTTGTGAAGAGCTCGTTCTAAGAGAAAATGTAGGATCAAGTGGCATATCAACCACTGCAAAGAACAGAGAATTTAAAAAAACGAGAGATAGGTCACGTGAATAAAACATAAAAAAACCATGCATAGTGCATGGCTTCATTCTGATTGATGATTATTTGACCTAAAAAAACGCGTTGTTATCCAACTTGTTTTTTATAACGGGAAGGTGATATTCCCTGTAAGCGAGTAAAAGTATGAGTAAAAGTACTCTGGCTTGAGAAGCCAGTAAACTCGGCAATTTGCCCTAAAGAAAGGTGCCCTTGCTCGATTAATTCACGAGCCATGTCGATTCGCTTTCCGAGAACATATTGATGAGGTGTAATCCCCATCTGCTCTTTAAACAAGCAATGGAACTGACTTTCCCCAAGAAACACTCGCCCGGCCAATTGAGCCACACTAATCTTATGACTCAGGTGCTGCTCAATGTAACGATCAATCGCCTCCAAATCAAAGCGCGACTCTTTTCGACTGGTCTCAAATGCCGAGATATGGCGCTGCATTAACGCAATCACAGTGTCGTTACACGCACGACTTAACAGCAGGTCATCCGGATGGTTTCGCATTTCCTGAACCAACATCTGTATCAGCTTCTGAATTTGACTATCTAACTGGAAGTAGACATGGTCTCTCTCCAGGTTATTGATTTTTTGAAGCATTTCGGGATCATCATTTGTCGGTTTGGGCATATTCAGCACCAAAATATCCGATTGATTGATGACGCCACCGAAAGCATGATCAGAGCATGCGGTAACCACACAACCTTGACCAGGGCCGACAAGATTACCTCGCCCGCGCACTTCAAATTCGGCTTGCCCTTTTAAACCAATCACGATCTGCGTATAAGAATGATCGTGGCAATCCATATAAGACGGAAGTGTGATCAGCTCCGCCGGCTTTGGCAGCATAATCTCTTGATATGAAAGGATTTTTTGGTTATCTGAATCACTCATTTTAAACAGTCGTCTTTACACGGTCAGCTTACGTCTTCGCATCATATACCTTCTTTGTTGGGTTGCAACTTTTACCCAACTCAATCGACAAGATCAAATCAGCATGATCAATTTCATTTACATGATCATAGTTCCGGAACGATGATCATGCGAGGTTAATTTACGGTCAGTGAGCAACCAATTTTATTAACAAAAACGGATAGATAGGCAACACCTTACGTATACATAATCAATCAATGTAAAGATCCTTATTACCGAACAATCTGTTATTTTGTAAAACACCGTGCTCCATATTAGATAACTCGTCCCTGAAACGGATCGAAACCCACTCTTAAACTCAACATAGAGGGATTTCCCCCCTTACTAATATGCTTCTGATTCAATACATTAGTTATCGAGCTTTAAGATGCATACGATCTAAAGCTCTCGGTATCTCATTGATACCTCTAACTTACTTAGCAGACCCTCGCTAGGTAATTTAGAACCTCTTCTACACGTCGACAAGATTATATCTTGTGTTGCCAGCCCGTCTTCAGGCTGGCTTTTTTTTTCGCTTCTCAACAATGAAAACAATGGCATAAGCTGATATCATAGCGTTTGTCTCACTGTCCCTCTCATATGCTTAGGTGCTGCTCTTTCGCTCACAAGTGATATGAACGTCAACCACATTACAACTGAGTTGTAGGAAGCATGATCAAGGACGATACGAGTTGTAAGCCGAACATTGGCGGACATCCGTGAGCGCACATATCTGTAATGAAACAGACCATTTTCCCAATTAAACTCTTCGTTCCATTTCGTCGTTGTCTATGACTACCTGACGAAAACATCGAACACCACGAATTTAATTGGATTGAGCGCCAATCAACGAACGTGTTCTAGCAACGTAACTGCCTACTTGGCAACATCAATACGAGCCATGTAACACGGACGTCTCTGTATTGGTAAAAGCAGTATGTAGTGAGTCCTTTTGTGAATATTTCAGTCGATACCATAGAACAATCCCTCCTTAAACAGCTACCAGGTTGTTGGGGATGCAAAGATAAAGATTCGGTATTCCTATACGTAAACCAGGAATACGCAGAACTGTTAGGGCACACGTCGCCCGAGGAGTGCTTGGGTAAAACTGATTTTGATATGGCCAGCCCAACCACTGAATGCGCGCAAGAATTTCAACGCCAAGATAAACACGTTCTCGAAACTGGCGAGTCACTAAAAATTCTGGATATCCACCCTTATCCAGATGGCCGCTGGCGAGCACATATATTTACTAAAACACCGTGGCGAGATGACAAAGGCGACATCGTAGGCACCATTTTCTACGGAAGGGAACTCACCGACACCGCCGTGATTGAAGTCGGGTATTGGGTTTGTCGTGCAATCAGTACCAACCCAAATCAACAATCCATCTTTCGTTTTTCTGACTTACAACCAAAACCAGAGAAGCTCACATGCCGCGAGCAAGAAACGCTTTTCCTCTTGCTCTATGGCAAAAAGCCTCAATTTATCTCTCAGGTCATGGGCATATCAACAAAAACCGTTGAAGGTCACGTCGCACGCTTACGTAATAAGTTTGCAGCGAACAGCAAGAACGAACTAATAGATAAAGCAATGGAAGCAGGCTACGGCTCTGTTGTACCCAAAACGCTGCTTAAGCATCAATTATCGGTTGTGTTGAATGGAGAGCGATAATTCGCATCGCTTCTACCTACAAAAACACCGCCCCAATTCGGCGGTGTTTGTTTATTCATGAGGGACCATAAGCCTATGGCGCTAAACGATCAATGTCCCAACTTCCATCATGCTGGGAGAAAAGAAAACGATCGTGAAGGCGATGTTCGCCACCTTGCCAAAATTCGATGCTCTTTGGTTTTACGCGAAAGCCACCCCAAAAGGTTGGTACTGGTATTTCACCCTTAGCAAACTTTTGTTTTAGCTCTAAAAACTTACCTTCCAACACACCTCTGGCAGAAATACGGCTACTTTGTTTGCTCGCGATTGCGGCCAACTGGCTCTCTTTAGGACGAGAAGTAAAGTATTTCATATTCTCTACGGCGGTAAGCTTTTCAGCCACACCAGTAATATGAACTTGGCGCTCTAACGGATGCCAAGGGAAGTGCAAACTAATATTGCTGTTATGCTCTAGCTGCTGGGCCTTGCGACTGCCTAGGTTGGTGTAAAACACAAAACCATCTTTGTCGACGTTTTTCAATAGAACAATGCGTTGAAACGGCATGCCATTTTCATCAACCGTTGCAACTGTCATCGCAGTCGGGTCCGTTAAACCCGCTTCAACTGCTTGCTCTAGCCACAGATTAAATTGATCAATAGGATCAGCTTTCAAATCTTTACGACGCAGCCCACCTTTGGTGTACTCACGACGAATATCAGCAAGTTCCATCTTTACTCCTTCACTCGTTTTTGTCGATTGTGCTCCCGATACTGAGGAAATACAAGGACATCATTGTGCTTGTTATCGTTGCCGCTCACAGCATCACAGTGCGTCATTTGATACCATGACACAAAAAACCAGTGAGCCGATCGTGAACTTACTCAACCCCAAAGCCCTACGTCATTTTTTACTGCTACTGTGTGCCGTTGGCATTTCAGGGCTTGCGCTTACTCATCATTACGCAACTCAATACCAACATGATCAATGGCAACAAAAGCTAGAGAGACAAGCCGCGCAAGTATCACAAGAAGTGGACTACGAACTGGCAAAGTTTGAACAGATACCAAACCTATTAAGTCACGACCCAAGACTACTCAAAGCAGTCGAGCGCGGAACGCCCTCTCAAGAGCTCAACCTACTGTTATCAGATTGGTTGAAGCAAAGTTTGGCCGATACGATTTACGTTCATGACCGTACCGGGTTAGTCATAGCCTCAAGTAACTTTCAGCAAGAAGATACGTTTGTTGGCTCTAGCTTTAGCTATCGCCCCTATTTTAAAAATGCGCGACGCGGTGAGCCCGCTCAATACGTTGGATTAGGCGTACGCTCGAATAAACGTGGGTACTTCTTCTCATCTCCGCTGTGGGTAAATGAGGAAGTCGTTGGCGTGATCACAGTAAAAGTGAATTTGGAGCAATTAGAACAGCGCCTTTCGCAAACCACGACTGACGTACTCATTACAGATAAACACAATGTCGTGTTTATGAGCAATTTACCAGACTGGCGCTATCGTGCACTTTTCCCACTGTCATCGAGTGCAATAAATGAACTTACCGAAACGCGTCAATATGGCGATACCTTACCCGAATATTTTGGTGAGTTAACGGCACACAGTGGTGTCACAGAGTTTGATGACAATCAATTGCTTCTATCACCGAATTACCTCGCATACGCAACACACTTATTGGATAAAGGGTTTCGCGTCGTTGCCTTAATTAACCACAACAGCGTTCTTGCCGCCGTTTTACAGGCCGATATCGTCTTCCTGATCTTATATGCGCTCATTGCTCTAATTGCGTTAGCGTGGTTCCAAACCCTAGTTAACAAAGCACGCCTTGCCCATCTCAATGTGAGCCTAGAAGAAAAAGTAGTGCAACGGACACTAGTTCTGAGTGAAGCCAACCAAAAACTACAACAGACCATCCGCCAATATGAGCAAAGCCAACAAGAGCTTAAACAAACACAACAAGAACTGACACAAGCCGCGAAATTGGCACTGTTGGGCGAGCTATCAGCCAGTATTAACCATGAGATAAATCAGCCACTTTCCGCACTAAGAACCTATACCGAAAACTCGCAGCGTTTGTTGGCAATGGAAAAATACCCAATGGTCGCCGACAATTTGGGCAAAATGCTGACACTCAATGACACCATTTCGGAAGTCATTGCCCGCTTAAAAGTCTTTACTCGGAAAGCCACGCACGATTCACACAATGAAATCTCAGTACTGCACGACGCGGTACATACTGCCACCAGCATTTTGAGCAACAAGCTTATTAAGCAAGGAGTAACACTAAAAGTTCCGGCCATCGACTATGATGTGAAGCTGGCCATTCACAGCGTTGAATTAGAACAAGTGCTGATAAACCTCTTCCACAACGCCGCACAAGCGATGGAAAACCACTGTATCGATCCGCAAATATCCATTGCTGTTCAGTGTCATGATGACAGTTGCGACATTCTTGTTTCCGATAACGGACCAGGGATGTCAGACGAAGCCCTAGCAAAAGTGTTCGACCCATTTTTTACGACTAAGCCGGAGGGTCTTGGATTAGGTTTGACCATCTCCAAGCGGATTATAGAGAGCTATCACGGCTCCCTCTGTGCCTATAAACATCAGAACACAGAACAACAAGCAGGAGGGATGACCTTTATCGTGACGCTACCAATAGTCAATCAGAATAAACGTACCCCAGAAGTGGAAAACGACCATGAATAACCCAGTTTTCTTTGTTGATGACGAACCACACATTCGTGATGCCGTGTCTCAAGCCCTGCTGATTGAAGGGATAGACGTCACCTGCTTACCAAACGCAGTAGAAGCCTTACGCGTAATCGACTCAAATACGCCTGCGATTATCATTACCGATATCCATATGCCCGTGATGGATGGCTTGGAGTTTATGCGAACTTTGCGAAGCAAAAACGATCACTTTCAATTCATCGTACTTACTGGACATGGAGATGTGAAAACCGCGGTAGATGCGATGAAAAGCGGCGCGTACGACTTTCTAGAAAAACCGTTTTCAACGGAACAGCTCATGAAATCGCTCAACAATGCCAGCGATAAACTGAACTTGTTGCAAGAAAACATCTGGCTTAAGAAAGAGCTCGACATGCAAACTCATGTTGGTCCGAAAATGATTGGTCACAGTAAGGCCATGGTGAGCATTCGTCGCGCCTTGATCAGTGCGCCTACAAGCCAGCCGCTCATTTTTGTAGGTCAAGATGGTACAGGTCGCCGTCTCGCCGCACAATTTGCCCACGACATACATGCAACACCGGATAGTGAGCTAATCGCCGCTTCTGGTGAAGACCTCTATGAGCTTTCATTAGAAGCGCTCGACAAAGCCATACACCGCTTAAGTGAAGGAAAACGCCACTGCAGTTTGTACTTACATAGCGCAGAGCATGTATCATTTGAGCAATGGGAATACTTGTTCAAGCACCCAAAACTTGAACGTGTTTTTGGCGCGACCACCCAAGCCGAGCCGCCTCTAAAATCCCTGGCGACTCTAATTCACTTACCAACGCTCGATGAAAGAAAGGAAGATATAGGGCCTTTATACAAGCACTTTGTGCGCCACACCGCGAGCCGATATCAGTTACAGCCACCACATATCAGCCTAGAAGAAGTCAAACACCTCACCAGTCTCGAATGGCCAGAAAACGTTAAGCAGCTACGCCAATTTGCTGAACTTCGTGCCCTCAAGCCAGATACTTTTAGAATGGAAGATTGGAATAGTGAGAAAAGTCTTGAAATTCAGAGTATGACTCAGCGCACAGAATACTTTGAATATTGCTTGTTATTCGATGCATTGCAAAGACATCGCGGCAGACTCAAAGAGGTTCAACTAGAATTACAGGTATCACGCAAAACCTTGTACGACAAACTAAAAAAACATCAGTTGGATAAAGCCAAGTTCAAGGCGTAATAGCTATACTCCGGCGCTAATTATGCTTTTGTTTGATTTAGAAAGTGTAAGAAAGCTCATTTGAAGAGAGAATAACCCTCTTCTCATATTTTATTAGCCGAGCATGCTGACATGATCGGTTAATAATAATAAGATCAAAAAGATAATCCGTAATTATATAAGCAGGGACTGTGATGAGCCGAGATAACTACAACAAACTCAACGATGAAGAGTTGGATTTTGTTGATGACAAAACTGCAGCATTGCTCCTCAATACCCCCAACAGCGCGCGTTTTATGCTCTGGGTTATGGTGCTATTTTTCATTGCAGCAATAGGTTGGGCATCTTGGGCTGAAATCGACAAAGTCACGGTTGGTCAAGGCAAAGTGATTCCCTCCTCACAGATACAAGTAGTCCAAAACTTAGAAGGTGGCTTAGTCAAAGAAATCTTAGTCAAAGAAGGTCAGTTGGTTGAAAAAGGCCAACAGTTACTGCTTATCGATGACACCCGCTTTCGCTCAGATTTTCGTGAACGTGAGCAACAAGTTGCCAACCTTACCGCATCTGTGCTGCAACTATCCGCTTCTATTAACAGTGTTGCCGTTAATCGTGATTTTGAAACGGAAAACTGGCGTCAAAGTGTACTACTTGATTACGGTAAACTGACCTTCCCACCAACCTTGGAAGAGACTCGACCTCAACTCACACAGCGTCAAAAAGCAGAATATCGCGAAGATCTAGATAATTTACGCAACCAACTTTCTGTTATTGACCAACAAGTGCAGCAAAAGCAGCAGGACTTGGTAGAGATCCAAGCACGAGTAAGGAACTTGCGTCAAAGCTACCAATACGCGAAAAAAGAACTCGATATCACCAAACCTTTGGCAGACGAGGGCGTTGTTCCTCGTATTGAACTGCTCAAATTACAGCGCCAAGTCAACGATACCCGTCGTGAAATGACGTCCAGTGAGCTCAAAATTCCCGTATTGCAATCAGCGATTCGAGAATCCATGCTCAACCGTATTGATGTTGCACTCAAATTCCGCTCTGAACAGCAAGAGAAACTCAACAGCGCCCAAGACCAGTTATCTGCTTTGGTTGAATCAGCGGTGGGCTTGGAAGATAGAGTAAACCGAACGGTTGTGAATTCGCCAGTAACAGGCAAAATCAAAACACTGAACATCAATACTGTCGGTGGTGTTATCCAACCTGGTATGGATATCGTCGAGATCGTACCAACAGAAGACACACTATTGGTAGAGGCGAAAATTGCGCCAAAAGACATCGCATTTTTACGCCCAGATCTTCATGCTATCGTGAAGTTTACAGCTTACGACTTCACAAAGTACGGCGGTTTAGAGGGAGAGTTGGAACATATCAGCGCGGATACCACTCAAGATGAAGAAGGCAACAGCTTCTACATTGTTCGTGTACGCACCGAAAAAACAAACTTTGGTCAAGATGCAGATTTACCAATCATTCCAGGAATGACAGCATCGGTCGATATCATCACAGGGAAGCGAACCGTTTTGGAATATCTACTTAAACCGATTTTAAGTGCCAAAACGAACGCCTTGAAGGAGTAAACCACATTAAGATACTCGCGATAGGGAGTATTGAGCGATAAGCGATTAAATAAAAAGCACTTATTTCTCACTGACGAACTCTCTAGAAGAGTATACTTGTGATACGAGTCGAATATGCGATCCAATTTGCAGCGTAAAGTTACATTATTAATCAGCTTAAGTTGTTTGTCGTTCCAACTTGGTGCGCTGAACAGTAAAGAACAACGATGGGTCAATACGGTCACAGCGGTGTACGGCGAACGTGCGGGATTGCGCGTAAATACATGGCGAAAGAACCTCGACTTATTTAAACAATTAGAGACTCATGAACAGCTCGCTGGCGTTAACGACTTTTTTAATCAGCTGTATTTCGTTGACGACATAAAACTGTGGGGAAAGACAGATTATTGGGCTACGCCACTCGAATTTTTAGGGAGTAACGCAGGAGACTGTGAAGATTTCACTATTGCTAAGTACTTCTCTTTACTCGAGCTAGGAATACCAGATTCAAAGATGCGGTTAATATACGTAAAAGCCATCGAACTGAATCAGTTTCACATGGTATTAGCTTACTACCCTACCCCAAGTTCTGAGCCGCTCATTCTCGATAATATCAATCCTGACATTGTCCGAGCCTCTAAGCGTAGCGACTTGCTACCGATATACAGTTTTAATGGTACAAACCTGTGGTTGATGAAGTCATCTGCTAGCACTGGAGAGCTGGCAGGGAAAGCATCACGGTTGAGCCTTTGGAATGACTTACGCTCGCGCGAACGTAAGTTGCAGTTAAATAAACCTAAAATTAACTATGACGAGTGAGAAACATGACCCTATATAAGAAGCTTGTGGTGGGGATGGTTACGGTCTTTATACTCTTGTTGGCATCAGTATTCGTAATCCAATTCAACACGACTCGAGACAGCTTGGAGCAACAGCAACGTTCAGAGGTCAACAACACTATTAACACCGTAGGTTTGGCATTGGCTCCTTACCTAAAGGACAAAGATAAAGTCGCGGTTGAGTCCGTGATTAATGCTCTGTTTGACGGCAGCACCTACTCCGTTGTTCGTCTTACAGCATTAGATTCTGACTACCAGATCGTGCGTACTTACCCAGTTAAACCAAGTACGGTGCCACAATGGTTTATCGACATGAATCTATTTAAAGCGATTCACGATAAGCGTGTTGTGACCAGTGGTTGGATGCAGCTCGCCGAAGTAGAAATCATTAGCCACCCAGGCGCAGCTTACGAGCAGCTCTGGCAAGGTTTTATTGGCTTGCTGTCTGTATTCAGTGTCATTTTTCTAGCTGGTTTAGTGGCAATTTCATACATCCTACGTCGCTCGCTAAAACCATTAACGGCCATCGTGAATAAAATGCATGAAATCGCGAATAACCAATTTGGTGAACCGCTTGCTCGTCCAAGAACCAAAGATCTTATCGCGGTGGTAGATGGCATTAACATGATGTCTGCTCAAATCGAGCTATCATTCAAAGAGCAAGCCAAAGAGGCGCAACGTCTGCGTGCTCAAGCTTACCTCGATCCTATATCTAAATTGGGTAACCGCTCATTCTACATCAACCAAATTGACCAATGGCTTGCAGAGCAAACGCAAGGGGGTATCGCGCTACTCCATGCTGAATACATTGGGGACATTTACGAGACCAAAGATTACCAACGCGCAGATGCCCACGTTAAAGAACTGTCTCAACGTTTGAAAAACACCATTGATGTACCGGGTGCCACTATTGCTCGCTTGTCTAGTGATGAGTTCGGCTTGCTTTTCCCTCATATGGATGAGAGCGAGTTACGCATTTTATCGGACAGCATCGTCAATTGTGTGAACGGCCTAAATACTGACCCAACAGGCTTAGCAAAACCTAAAGCGTCACTAGGGGTTGCACACAGCAAAGATCAGAAAACGCGCTCTGAAATCCTCTCGATGGTGGACAACGCACTATCGAAAGCCAAAGCGCAACCAGACAAGCCATACGGCTTCATTGGCAGTGATACACCTTCTAGTTTGATGGGTAAACAGCAATGGAAAGCGTTGGTTGAAGAAGCCATTCATAGTGATTGGGTTAAATTCCGTTTCCAAGCTGCGAAAAACACATGGGGTAAAGTATTCCACAACGAAGTATTTTCAAGCATCGAAAAAGATGGTGAAACGTATCGTGCGAATCAATACCTATTCGCACTAGAACAGTTAGACGCCACCAACATCTTTGACCAGTATGTCATTGAATCAATGATTAAGATGCTAGAAAATGGTGAACTTAATGACCCAGTCGCGATTAACATCGCGCAAAGCAGCTTGTCTCAACCATCGTTTATTCGCTGGACAACGAGCATGCTAGAGAAACACGCCAAAGTGGCCTCTAAGCTACATTTTGAAATTCCAGAGGAATGCTTTATCGATCAGCCTCACCACACAGCACTGTTATGTAATGCCATTCGCCAATCAGGTGCTGAGTTCGGCGTAGATAACTACGGACGTAACTTCCAATCTTTGGAATACATCCAAGAGTTCCGCCCGAACTATGTGAAGCTCGATTACCTATTCACACACAACTTGCACGACGAAAAACAGAAATTCACGCTAACGTCGATCTCTCGTACTGCCCACAACCTTGGTATTACGACTATCGCATCGCGTATCGAAACTCAAATCCAGTTGGATTTCCTCACTGAACATTTTGTTGAGGTATTCCAAGGATTCATCGTCGACAAGGAATAAAAAGGTTTATCAACGATGAAAGACCCTTTACTGAATTCGCTCATCTACGTTAGCCGTTACTATGGGTTAGCTAACTCGCCAGAAGCGCTAGTCAACGGACTACCGCTATCTGACGGTAAACTGACCCCATTTTTGCTACCAAGAGCAGCGGAAAGGGCCGGATTGGTTGCCAAGGAAAACCGCGCAGAGCTGGAGAGCATCTCCAGCCTAATTCTGCCGGCAATCTTAGTTCTTAAAGGCGGTGACTCTTGCGTTCTCAACAGCATCAATATGGAGAAACGCGAGGCCGAAGTCACCACCCTAGAAAGTGGAATGGTGCCGATCTCTATTCCATTAGAAGACCTACTTGAGCAATACACTGGTCGGTACTTTTTAGTTAAAAAGCAATTCCGTTTCGATGAGCGCTCTCCCGAAGTGCTCAAAACCAACGAAGGCCACTGGTTCTGGTCCACCTTGTGGCAGTCAAAACGCATCTACCGTGATGTTTTAATCGCATCACTTCTCATCAACCTCTTTGCGGTTGCCGCTCCGCTATTCACTCGCTTGGTGTACGACAAAGTGGTTCCGAATCTTGCGTTTGAAACCCTATGGGTACTAGCAAGCGGCATCTTTGTCGTGTTCCTGTTCGACTTCATTCTCAAGTCGCTGAGAAATTACTTCATTGATGTGGCGGGCAAGAAGTCTGACATTCTGATTTCATCCAAACTGTTCAGCAAAGTGATGGGGATTAGAATGGAATCAAAGCCGCCTTCGGTCGGTGCCTTCGCTCGCCATTTACAAGAATTCGAATCTATTCGAGAGTTTTTTACTTCAGCGACCGTCAGTGCTCTCATTGATTTGCCTTTTGCCATTTTGTTCTTAGTGATTATATGGCTAATGGCTGGCGATCTTGTGTATGTACCGATGGTGGGCGTGGTCATTTTGATTATTCACTCGCTACTGATACAAGGGCCGCTGCGCCGCTCCATTGAGGAGGGTTCACGCCTAGCATCGCAAAAATATGCCAATTTGATAGAGAGCTTGGCTGGGTTAGAAACCGTAAAAATGCTCAGTGCGCAAAGCCAATTCCAATACCGCTGGGAAGAGGCAGTTGCGCACATGGCGAACTGGAATATAAAAAGCCGCCGAATTACGGATAGCATTCAAAACGCGGCAGGTTTTGTCCAGCAAAGTAGTAACGTAGGGATGATCATCCTAGGCGTTTACTTAATTGCAGAAGGCGACTTAACCATGGGTGGTTTGATTGCCGCAACCATGCTTAGCGGCCGCGCGATTGGTCCTTTGGTTCAGTTATCCTTACTCTCTACGCGCTACAACCAAGCGAAGTCTTCTATGACAATTATCAATCAAGTCATGGAAATGCCGGATGAACAAGAAGAAGGTAAACGTTACATTCACCGCCCAATAGTACAAGGCAAAATTGAACTTGAACGCGTGACCTTCCACTACCCAGATTCACCGGTGGCGTCGATTCGAGATTTGAGCTTGACCATTAACCCAGGCGAAAAAGTAGCGATCATAGGCCGTATCGGTTCGGGTAAAACCACGTTAGAACGTCTCATCATGGGCTTGTATCAGCCGACGGAAGGTCATGTTCGCATTGATGATACCGACATCGCACAGCTGCATCATGTCGACATTCGCCGTAATATTGGTTGTGTGCCGCAAGATTCGAATCTGTTCTTTGGTTCTATCCGCGACAACATTACGCTAGGTCGCCCATTAACCGATGACCGTGACGTACTAGACGCAGCGAATCGTGCCGGTGTTACTGCGTTTACGCAATCTGACCCTGCGGGCTTAGAACGCCAAGTTGGTGAAGGTGGTGCAATGCTTTCGGGTGGTCAACGTCAAGCAGTCACGATCGCTCGTGCATTTTTGGGTCGTCCTCCTGTTCTACTCATGGATGAACCAACCAGTGCAATGGATAACCGCTCAGAGATGCACATTAAGCATCAATTAGCACAGTTGAAACCTAGTGAAACGCTGATTCTGATTACGCATAAAACGTCTATGCTCGACATCGTTGATCGCGTAATTGTGATGGAGAAAGGCAGCATCATCGCAGATGGCCCTAAAGCGCAAGTGCTGAACGATTTGAAACAAGGCAAAGTGCGTGCGGTTAGCTAGCCTGAATTCACATTGATAAAAGACAAAGGCCCCGTTTAACTTGTGTTTAACGGGGCTTATTTTATTGGGAGTCCGAGATAATTAAGTTCTTCAAGCGCGACCCAAACGAGTACAAGGCCAACAATCACGAATAAAATCATAATCGCCTTTTCATCTTCTTCCATTTTTCAACGCCCTAAAAGCTATTTCAATTAATACATCTTAGGTTATCAGGACAAAAGTCATATTCAGCTCGTTTATACGGAACTAGCGTCATAGAATGTCGGATATGGGATACAGCTCAAAGATTGCTCTCTTCAAAATCACGTCAGCTTTGATTGAATATAAGTAATGAAGCCAAAGAGTTCGTAATACTCACTAAGTCTTTGATTAACTTATATAGTACTCTGTGGAACCTCAACACAGAGACAAATGGTGTAAAGAAAAATTGTGATTACTTACAGCAAAAAATCAGCTATAAAAGCCGCTTTCTAGATATCGTCGAGATGAAGAAATGAATGATTGGATCCAATTAGAGCAAGTGAGCCAGTATTTCACTACGGGCTCCCTCGGTTACAAACTATTGATGGGCATTTTTGTCCTGATCGCGTATCGCATCCTGAAGAGGATTGTAAATAGAGCCATCCTAAATTTGGCAACAACGAAAGGTGTAAAAAAGGCTCGTTTGAGTTTTATTCAGCGCTGTTTCAATGTCGCGCTGCTATTTTTGACCGCCTCTATTTTTGCCATTATCACAGGTATTGGCTATGGCGATGTGTCTTTGTTCCTATCGTCCATTTTTGCCGTATTAGGTGTGGCGTTTATTGCGCAGTGGTCAATTCTGAGCAACATCACTGCCAGCTTTTTGATCTTTTTTGTCTTCCCGTACCGAGTGGGTGACCGAATTAAAGTCGTAGACAAAGATGAAGACATCTGCGGTGAGATTCAAGAAATCAGCATGTTTCACGTGTTAATTAAGCACGACAACGGTAACTTAATCACTTACCCAAACAACCAGATTTTGCAAAAAGCAGTGCTAAAGCTGGCAAAAAACAAGCCAGAGCCAAGTAAAGCCAAATCTCGGATTTATACTCGCAGAAAGAAATAACCCACTAAAAAGCCGATGTATCTACATCGGCTTTTTAGTATCACTTGGTGGTCACAAATAACCCAAAGTTAATGGCGAAAAACAGTGAAGAGACAAAACGTATAAGCTGAAGGTCACCACTGTATTCTTTCATGATAAAAGCATGACACATCGCCGAAACCAAAAGCGCCACTTCAACCAAAGGAAGCTTCTTATTTACGAACCTTAAATAAATACAAAAAATAGAGATGGTGCAAGCAAAGAAAAAATCGTCACTAGTTCCATCTTCCTTAAAATACAAGGACATGGTTTTAGTTAAGCTTATATTTTTAGCTTCATTATGAGCCACCCACTAATATTTAGCGAGATAAGGGCATAAAAGAGGTAAAAAACAAGACTGACCGAAACAAAAAGTAGTGCATGCACTTTTTCTTCTAAGCTCTCTGGATGAACATTCATATCCACATCAAACACACCCGCTATAAAGTGTGCAAATACCGTGGAAGAGGCTGTAGAAAGGCCTCCTACCATAATGATAATAATCCCTCGCCTTAAGAAACGATGAAATGTACTTTTCCCGCCTTGGATCAGGTCTGAGTTTACATATTTTAATCTATTTTTCCGCCTATTACTCATCACTAGTATCGGTACCTTTATCATTGTTTCCAAGAGAGTTTTCTACATCTTTAAGATCTTCCTTTAACGCTTTTATACACGATATTCATCGTCGTTGCATTCACTGTAGTTATGCCGTCGACTTACCCTATAAGAAAGCTCTTTAGATACCAATTCGTACTTTATCTATCTCAAATCTCTTCTTGACCTCAACTTAGCTTGAGGTTTTAGCCTTAGTCGCACGATTAAAAATCAACAATGAAAAAAGGAACCATTGTGTCCAAAATTGCGATTATTTATTTCTCTAAAACCGACGTTACTGGTCAGCTTGCTCGCGCGATTGCCGCAGGCCTTGAACAACAAGGCATTAAGCAGCAAGATGAATGTGAAATCCTCTCTCACCGAATTGAAGGCAGTGAGATTATTGAGGGACGTTTTGTGAACTCTAAACTAATGGATGAACTTGCTGAGTGTGATGCGATTATCTTTGGCTCACCGACCTATATGGGCGGTGTAGCAGCGCAGTTTAAAGCATTTGCAGATGCAAGCAGTGAATCTTGGTATTACCAAAAATGGGCGGGCAAAATCGCGGCTGGCTTTACCAGTGGTGGGGCAATGAATGGCGACCAATCTTGCTCACTGCAATACCTTCAAACCTTCGCTTACCAGCACGGTATGATGTGGGTCGGATTGGATAAGATCAGCAATTCTGGGGAGCAAAACCTGAATCGTTATGGTGTACAAGGTGGTATTGTTGCACAAGGTGGTGAAGATGGTCAGTTGCATGCTTCTGATGTTGCAACAGCAGAGTATCTTGGCAAACGAGTCGCTATGCTCGTGAACAAGCTCTCCACTCGCTAACAATAAAAAGAAGCCCCGTAAGATACATCTTCGGGGCTTCATATTTATCGCTTGTTTTGAGCGCTACTTCTTGATGTAGAGGTCTTTCGAGTAGATACGACCTTCTACGTTGCTCTTGGCAAAACCGCCAACCGTAGGACGAACCAAACGCGCTTGCATGTAGTAGTAAATCGGTGCGATTGGCATATCCGCCGCCAACAATTGCTCGGCTTGCTCATAGAAACCTTGGCGCGCTTTCTCATCGGTTGCGGCCAATGCACTGTTCATCGCGTTGTCGTACGCTTCATTGCTGTAACGTGCAAAGTTACCCGAAGAACCTGAGCGAAGTAAGCTCAGGAAAGTAGACGCTTCATTGTAATCACCACACCAGGAAGCGCGCATCACATCGAAATTGCCTTGTTTACGCGCCACTAAGTACGACTTCCACTCTTGGTTTTCTAACTCCACGTTTGCACCGAGATTTTTTTGTAGCATCGACGCTATCGCAACCGCGATCGATTTGTTTGCCTCACTGGTGTTGTACAACAATTTAAAATCGAGCGGCTTGTCTTGGCTGTAACCCGCTTCTTTTAACAACTGACGCGCTTTCTCGTCACGTTGTTGCTGACTCCACTTACTGTATTCAGGCGGCGTCGCATCAAACCCTGCGGTGTACTGATGCGCAAAAGTATAAGCAGGAAGGTTGCCCACTTGCGTGACACCATTCGTAATCACATCGCGCATGATGGAGTACGACACCGCTTGACGCACTCGCACATCATCAAATGGCGGACGAGTGGTATTGAACGCGTAGTAATACGTGCACAATAATGGCACCACCGTGTAAGCCTGCTTGTAATCTTGTTTAAGTTTCTGCGCCATATGAGTCGGCACATCTGACGTGATATCCAGCTCTCCTGCCGCATAACGATTGATCGACGCGTTTTGGTTTTCAAACGGAATGTAAGTCACTCTGTTTAGATGCGTATCTGCGCTGTCCCAGTAACTTGGACTCTTAACCAGTTCAATGCGCTCATTCACGGCCCACTTATCCAATGTGAATGCACCGTTACTAACAAATTGGTCTGGTTCGCTCCACGGCTTGTCGCGGTTTTCCACTGTCGCTTGATGCACTGGCATCATGGACGTGTGCCCAGTCATAGCAACAAAGTACGGCACTTGACTGTCCAACTCAAAACGTAGGGTGTATTTATCCACTGCCTTGATACCGAGATCGTCCAAAGGCTTTTTGCCCTCTGCTACATCGGTGATGTTTTTGATCTTGGTGAGTTTGAGATACCAAACATTTGGAGAAGCGGTTTTCGGATCTACCGCTCGGCGCAGTGAATAGACAAAATCATCCGCTGTCACAGGCTCGCCATTCGACCATTTCGCGTCTTTGCGCAAGTGAAAAGTAAAGGTTTGGTTGTCGTTGGTTTCCCATGATTCTGCCACACCGGGAATAATGTTTCCGTCACGATCTTGAATCACAAGCCCTTCAAATAAGTCACGAATCACATGCATTTCTGGCAGACCTTCGGCTTTCGCTGGGTCAAGCGTCGCCGCCTCTGCGTCATTCGCACGTACTACATGCTGTTCTGCGGCAAGTTGAATGCCTTTAGGTAAGGTCTCCGCAGCAACTGATGTAGCAAGAAAAGGGGTGAATAAAGAGGAAATCAGCAACGCCGTTGAATGTTTTTTAAAATCCATATCGTTTTTCGTTCTCCTAACGCGTCTTGTGAAGCAAGTGCCACAATTAACATTTCAACCGTTGACGAGTTTAAACGGTTCAGTTTAGCTAGGTGTAATTAGCTTAGATATTGATACTACTTCATCAATCAGGAGATTACGGTGAGTCTAATTCCAAGAACGGAAAGAGCGGCATTTTTAATTCGGCCAACATCATACGGTCAATCCGTGCTTGGTGCGCCATTACTGTATTTTCCGGCTCAAGTCGAAAGTGCTTCGCGAGGTTTGATTTTGGCAGGCACTCACGGGGACGAGACGGCCTCGATTGCAGGTTTGTCCTGCGCGCTAAGAAGCTTGCCTGCTGAAAACTTACGACATGATGTGATTCTGTCAATGAATCCTGACGGCAACCAACTAGGCACACGCGCAAATGCAAACCAAGTGGATCTCAATCGCGCGTTTCCAACCCAAAATTGGACTGAGCATGGCACAGTGTATCGATGGAGCTCTCACACACCCGTTCGAGACGTACAGGTGAAAACTGGCACTAAAAACCAACTAGAGCCTGAAGTTAGCGCATTAATTAACTTGATTGAACTGCGCAAGCCAAAGTTTGTGGTGTCGTTTCATGAACCGCTTGCGTTTGTGGATGATCCCAAACATTCCAACCTCGCCAAATGGCTCGGCGAGCAGTTTCAACTGCCAATCGTTGACGATGTCGACTACGAAACTCCCGGCTCATTCGGCACTTGGTGTAGTGAACGTGATTTACCTTGCATCACGTTGGAATTACCCGCGATTTCTGCCGATCTCACCATTGAAAAACATCTCTCTGATTTTATTGCTTTGCTGAGGCACGATCCGGATCTCTAGTCCGCTGTTAAACAAGCGATCATGTGAGGATCTGTTTGATGTCGGTACTAATATCGCTGATCAACTGACGGGCACTGTCGTCTCTTTGCTGAACCAAGATGATAAACAGCAAATCGGTGATCACGTTTTGCGCGGTACGCGAAGCAATGGATGAGCTGCGATGTTCCGTTTCATTGGCAATCGTATCAAACGTAATATCGGCAATACCGCGCAAGCGACTTCTTCCAGGCGCAGATAACGCAATCACCTTCGCGCCCTGCTCTTTTGCCGCTTCTGCCGCGACGAGAATTTCTTTGCGCTCACCCGAAAACGAGATTGCGATCTGAACATCTTCTGGAGAGAGCGTGCGGGCAACAGCAATCTGCACGTGGCTGTCTTGTTCAGAAAGCGCCGTAATACCAAGTTTAAGCAGTTTAAAGCTTAAATCCTTCGCGGTCAGTGCAGAGCCCCCAATCCCGACCACTTGCACTCGACGCGCTTCACTCAACCATTTCACCGCTTGGTGACACGCTTCGTAAGACAGCGTATTGGTGGTTTGAAACATAGCGTCGGTTTTCGCTTTCACCAGTTTCTGTGAAATAACCGCAATGGGGTCGTCAGCCAAAATATCACTGTGCAGCGGTGTCGACTGCATCGCATGCTTACGGCCAATCTCTTCATTCAGAGCTAACTTAAACTCGCTGTAACCTTTAAAGCCGATACGCTGAGTAAATTTCACAATGCTCGATTGACTCACTTTTACTTGCGCCGCAAGTTCTTGGCTGGTGAGCAGCGCCGCCTTTTCTGCGTTTTCAACAATCCAATCGCCAACCAAACGACCACTTTGCGAAAGCTGAGTACGCCTCGCGACTATCTTATTGATAACTGACACAACAAAAACCTCAAAAATTTTAAATAAATTATTCCAAATCAGAAATAATAGGCGTTTGATTTAACCCCCTGATTATTCTAACCAAGACAGTTAATCCCGGACGTAATAGACGTATATTTTCTCTCATTATTCCAAATTTCTCCTGCATAAAGAATAACCTCAAGTGTGATTTTTATCACCAAACCTGAATATTTTATTCCATAAAATCGCCCTCAGATTGAACATTACGAAGAGTGCAAAACATGAAAATTGATTTAAGCAGATTGGTGACAGAAAGCCGTAACCCAGCCAGTGCCGAGATCGATACGCTTTCGACTATCGAGATGCTGCAAGTCATTAATGAAGAGGATCAAAAAGTCCCGCTCGCGGTAAAAGCGGTGCTACCACAAATTGCAGAGACAGTTGACGCAATTACCCAAGCTTTTGCAAATGGTGGCCGTTTAATTTACATGGGAGCTGGTACGTCAGGTCGCTTAGGCATTCTTGATGCAAGCGAGTGTCCTCCTACCTACGGCACGCATCCAGATATGGTGATTGGCTTAATTGCTGGTGGACATCAAGCAATTTTAAAAGCGGTAGAAAACGCAGAAGACAACGCGAAAATGGGTCAAGACGACTTAAAAGCACTTCACCTCACCAAGCATGACGTGGTTGTAGGCATTGCAGCGAGTGGCCGTACACCTTATGTACTAGGTGGTTTGGACTACGCTAAATCCATCGGAGCCACGACCGCATCTATCGCCTGTAATCCAGAATGTGCCATGGCAGAAGCGGCCGACATCGCGATTCTGCCGATAGTTGGCGCAGAGGTTGTCACTGGATCTTCTCGCATGAAAGCCGGCACCGCACAAAAACTGGTGCTAAACATGCTCACGACAGGCGCAATGATTCGTAGTGGTAAGGTATTTGGCAACTTAATGGTGGATGTAGAAGCCACTAACGCCAAGCTCATACAACGCCAAACCAACATTGTTGTGGAAGCAACCGACGCATCAAAAGAAGAAGCAGAGCGAGCATTAAATGCCTGCGGTCGCCACTGCAAAACCGCCATCTTAATGATTTTGGCCGAATTGGATGCCGAACAAGCCAAATCACGCCTCGCCGCGCACAACGGCTTTATTCGCGCAGCACTAAATAATAACTAAATAATCCGAGTTCTGAAGGATAGACCCTATGGCAAAAATAACTTCAAACACAGTATCGCAGTTGCTGTCCGCAGTGGGTGGCAGTAGCAACGTAAGCAAATGTGGTAACTGTATGACGCGTTTGCGTTTATCGCTCGCCAACAATGGCTTGGCTGATCAATCAGTTATCAAGCAAATTCCCGGCGTAATGGGTGTGGTGGAAAGCGATGAGCAGTTTCAGATCATTCTCGGTCCCGGAAAAGCTCAACAAGCGGCTGAGATGATGAATCAACTGATCGACAGCTTAACCTCTGGTGACAGTGAAGAAGCAGATATGCCGCAACAAGATCTTTCTGCCGTCGCAGCCGAGCAGAAAAAGCAGATGAAGAGCAAACAAACCAGTGCAGTTCAGCGTTTTTTAAGCAAGTTTGCCACTATCTTTACGCCGTTGATCCCTGGTTTTATTGCCGCTGGTTTGTTGCTAGGTTTTGCGACGTTATTGGAACAAATGTTTGTTCTCGACCAGACACCAAGCCAGTTTATGTTGGATTTGATCGCCTACATGAAAGTCTTTGGTAAGGGTCTGTTTGCTTTCCTAAGTATTCTGATTGGTTACAACGCGCAGCAAGCGTTTGGCGGCTCTGGTGTTAATGGTGCCATTCTCGCCTCTTTGTTTGTGCTGGGTTACAACCCAGAGGCGACATCCGGCATTTACTCTGGCATGAACGAGTTTTTCGGCTTTGCGATTGATCCGCGCGGCAACATTATCGGCGTACTTTTGGCAGCGATCATCGGTGCACAAGTCGAGCGTAAGGTTCGTCAATACATGCCTGATGATCTGGACATGATCTTAACGTCCGTTATCACTCTATTGATCATGGGTGCGGTAACCTTCTTGCTCATCATGCCGATCGGCGGCGAGTTATTTAAAGGGATGTCTTGGTTGTTCCTCAACTTAAACGATAACCCATTAGGCGCTGCAATCTTGGCAGGTTTGTTCTTAATTTCGGTGGTATTTGGCATCCACCAGGGTTTTGTTCCAGTGTACTTCGCATTGATGGAAGCACAGGGCTTTAACTCGCTATTCCCTATCCTGGCAATGGCTGGTGGCGGTCAGGTTGGCGCGTCAATGGCGCTGTATTTCAAAGCCAAAAAAGACGCTCTACTGCGCACTCAAGTTAAAGGCGCTATTATTCCGGGTCTTCTAGGCATTGGCGAACCATTGATTTACGGCGTGACATTACCACGCGTAAAACCATTCGTTACCGCTTGTATTGGTGGTGCTGCGGGCGGCTTCTTTATCGGTTTAGTTTCTTACCTTGGCTTACCAGTTGGTCTTAATACGGTGTTTGGCCCGTCCGGCATCGTGGCGATTCCTCTCATGACATCTGAAAATGGCATCTTCCCGGGCATGATGGTGTTTGTTGCCGGCCTGCTTATCTCTTACATCGTCGGCTTCCTCGCGACTTACTTCTTTGGCTGCAAAGACGTCGATTTAAGCTAAATCATTCTTCCCCTATAGGAATGGACTAGCTCGCGCCCTTGGCAAACAAGGGCGCACCCTCTCTCTACTTCACGACAATTTTTCTTATTCCGTTACTCGGAAGGGGCTTTGTCGTACCTAAAACAATAGAAATGAAAGGTCGTTAATCATGAAAAAGCACATTTTGGCTCTACTTCTCCCAACATTGATGGTATCAAACGCAATGGCAGCGCAGCTGTATCAAGCGGAAGATGGGTCAGTTTTAAATATTTACTCTCGTCTTGGTTTCAATGTCACCAGTAAAAATGATGAGCACGGCGATGCAAATGGCGAGTTTGATGGCCGTATTGGTTTAAACGGTTCACAAACCATCAACGAGTACGCGTCGATCATCGGCCAAGCGCAATACCAAGTGGGTGCCGCTGAATACGCAAACCAAGTAAACGACAAACCGTCTCTGACCGCACGTTATGTATGGGCGGGTATTGATGCGAAAGATTATGGTCGCATTACTGGTGGTCGCGTGGCATCTGGGTTGATTATGTTTACCGACATTGGTGATGTGTTCGCCTCTTCCGATGTTTCTATGGCGCGCCAAGCGAATAAAGTCGACAAAACCGCGACGCAAGTTTTCCGTCAAGATGGCACGCTGCAATACCAAAACAACCTAGGTAATTTCGATTTTTCTGTCGCGTACATTTTAGGAAACAACACTTCTGAGCTCGACTACGGTTACAACACTGCACTGCGTTATACGCTAGACATGGGAAATTTGGGTACCTTGGCACCAGTGGTGGCGATGCAGAAGAATAAAGGTGATGCACGTGAAAGCAACGACACCGATTACACATTCTGGGGCGCAGGTACGCGTTACTACCTAGGTGATTTGATGTTGGGTGCGTTGTACTCGGAAGATGAACTAGAGGGCTATTACTCACAAACCAGTACCGACAAAGTGATGGAATTAACGGCGGTTTACAGTGTAAATGACAAATGGGTACTGCGTGCTGGTTATCGTTCTTTAGAAAACAGTGATGGTGACGAGCTAGAGCTGAAAGATACAACGCTAGAAGTGCAATACAAACTGACGCCTCGTTCTTCTATCTACACAAACTACGTTGATCGTAACGGCTCGCGTGGCTACAGCAATGGACAAGAAGTCTCGTTTGGCGGTGCGCACGCAGACGAAAGCTACTACCACTTAGGTCTACGTTACGAGCTGTAAGCACGATACTTAATGTAAGTTAGCTGAATCCATGAGCTTCTTCTGTGTCCGATCAGTAGTTATTGCCTTTAATGCTGATTTGAAGAAGCTCACCCTCGCCATATGTTTTCTTCGTTACCTGTTTTAACAAACACGCCTGCATCAGGGAAGCTGGTGACAGTGTTTTCGCATTCCTTTGCTTCCACAATTGTTGCTGAGTTTGTTGTCGCTATTCGCCGACAGAATATATGTTCCTAAAGTGATCAATGAACGCTCGCGTTCTTCTTGGTAAGTGCTCACGTTTTGGGTAAAGCAGATAAAGCGGCAAAATCGCATCCGTTTGCCATTCTGGAAGCAAACTCACGAGTTGTTCTTTTTGTGCAGGTTCGAGTTTAGCCAATGCAAATTCATCTAACATGGCTACACCACAGCCAGCCAAAGTAGCATCCAACATGGACTGGACAAGATTAAAACTCAGCGTACTTTCTAACTCAATGCTGCACTGCTGTTGAGTTTGCTTATGCGTAAACGTCCACTTGTCTAACACCAAGTCACGACTTTTATAAAGGATGTGCTCTAAGTCACCAAGCTCCTCTGGCGTACTTACATTTGGTTTATCAGCTAAATACGAGCGATGAGCGATCGGTTTACAGTGTAAAGTGCGTAGCTGATGGCCGACGTATCCCTCTGGGGGAGTATCGGTAAAGTAGAATGCGATATCAAACCCAGCCTCAATCAAGTCGAGAGGTGTCTCTGTGAAGATCACTTCAACACTCACTTGTGGATGTTGCAATCGAAACTCGATCAATGTTTGGCTGAGTAACGCAGCTCCGAAAGAAGCGGACGCCGCTATTCTCAATTTTCCCGATACGATCTCGTTTGCCATGACTTGCTCATTGATCTGCTCAGCGCCTTCGAGCAGTTGCTTTACCTGCTGATAAAACCGCAAACCATCGTAGGTCAAATTAAACTGGCGCGTAGTTCGCTGAATAAGCTGCACCGACAATATGTCTTCAAGCTGTTTAAGTTGCCGACTTACATGCGCATTCGAACAATTCAGTCGCTTTGCTGCACCAGCAATACTTCGTTCCTCACACAAAGCGACGTAAAGTGGTACGTAGCTGAGCCATTTTATTTCCATACAGTAATTCTGAATCTCTAAAATCAAACTACTGGAAATAATAGAAAGCCTCTAAACTCTGTACAACCTAAATTTGAAAGGATGAGTTATGAGTGTTTTCGACACGTGGTTAAAAGGTCAAGTCATTAAAGATCACATCACTAATCCCAATATCATCGTTGGCGATTACAGCTATTACTCGGGCTTCTATCATCAAAAAAGCTTCGAAGAGCAAGCGGTACGCTACTTGTTGGGTGACCCCGTCACACTTCAAGAATGGCAAAGTAGAGAACCCGATAGCATCGACAAATTAATCATTGGCAAGTTTTGTTCCATCGCTTCTGGAGCCACCTTCATGATGGCAGGAAACCAAGGTCATCGCATTGACTGGATTTCGACCTTCCCCTTCTCTCCTGAAGACTTTGGAGAAGGCGTACAAGACGGTTTCGAGCGTGCCGGAGATACAGTGGTGGGGAATGATGTTTGGATTGGCAGCGAGGCGATGATCATGCCCGGAGTAAACATCGGCGATGGAGCCGTCATCGGAGCACGCGCAGTAGTGACGAGAGACGTCCAACCTTATTCGGTGGTGGTTGGAAACAACCAAGTCGTACGTCAACGATTCAGCGATAAAGAGATTGAAACTCTACTCAATATCCAATGGTGGAACTGGCCAATAGAACACATTAAACAAGCAATGAAAGTAATGTGTAGCAGCCAAGTCGGTGCGCTTGCGGACTACTATCAAGAGCACATTGTCGATTTGTAGATAAACAAAAGCCCACACATCTTGTTGCGACGTGTGGGCTCAGTGAGTAAGAAAGCTTAAACCGCAGCGACGTCCTCTTCTTCCAAGTTCGCCGAGACTTTAATTTCGTATTGATTGAAACGGAACGAACAACCGCCATGAGTGCGCTTTGTCGTTACCTGCTCGTCGCCAAACTGCACCGTCACGCGTGTGAAGACACGCTCTTTGGCTTCGACAATATTTTCTTCTAACGCGACTTCAAAGTCGTGTTCCGTTTGTTCTAGCTTTTGCTTTATCGCTTCAAGCTGCTCGTTGTTTTGTGTTTTCATCACGTCAATCTGAGCTTGTTCTTCGTCGGTACGTTCGGCTTTAGGACGTTTCTTAAATTCGAGCTCTTTACGAATCACATCCATCGTGCCTTCTTGAGCGCGTTTGTATTGTTCTTTAAGCTCTGCTAATCGTTCCTTAAATGCAGAATAGCGTGCGAACGCTTCTACCTTAGTGGCGGTGTCGCCTTCTACGCCCAATTGTAAGCACACCACTTTGCCACCGACTTTTGCATCTCCGCCGCTGAGCGTGCCGTTCCTACCGTTCGCGTCTAGCACCGTCAGATTGCGCCCACAAACAATATCGTTATTCATGCTGTGCACCGCCAACTCAATATCTTCGCCGGCTTGCAAATCACAATATTGGGCGTAGCTGGCACGAATCGAACCTTTGGCTTTGACGTGACAACTCTTTGGCTGGCCATCACTCACGGTATGGCCAATGATCCCTTTACCAACTTGGATGTCGTCTTGCGCTTGTACGTCAGCCGATTCAATGAAGCCGCCTACAGTAATAGAACCCGTCGCTTTAACAATCATGCCAGATTCAATGTTGCCACCGATAATCACATTCCCTTTGAATTTCACGTGGCCTGTATTCACGCCAACGCTATTGAGGCAGAGTGCGTTATCAACTTCGATGGTTTTGTCTTTAATCAGAGGCGTACCGGATACCGATGCAATCAATAGGTTTGGGTCTTGCTTGCTTATCTCGGTGCCCTTGCCTGGCTTCATTGGGCTGTCTTTTCCGGCTTGTGGAGGAATCACTCGCCCTTGAACAGTAAAACCAGGCGTACCTTTGGTCGCAGGCGTGCGGCGCATCACCTCATCGCCTACGTCAACCGCGATAGTTTCACCGAGGTTACGTAAATCAATTTTGTCGCTAGCAGATTGGCCGTCTTTGGGTTTGAGGATGCGTTTGGTGATGTCTTTAACGAGAGGAGTAAAAAGAGCGTCTTTGCCTTTGATAGGTTGCTTACCAACCGCTACAGGTTGAGAAAAAGTTTCGCCGGGTTTGAGCTGAGTGCTGACAACCAACACTTTCTTCAAAGCCAGTTTGTTGATGCCTTTCGAAACTCGCGCTTGAGCAAGGGCTTGAACAATCTCGGGGCCACGTAAACCTCGGCCTCCGTACGCACCGACAACGTTCATACTGGCGAGCATGTCATTATTCGATAATTCGACCTCAACTTGCGCGTTGCGTTTTTCCGCAATGACGATGCCTTCGTAAGCTTCGTCTTTACGTTCTTTGGCGCAGTTAATGAATCTCACGACTTCCCCCTCAACAACAAACATCCTTTCAGCGTTCATTGCGACGAGCAGCTCGTTTAATTCATTTTGATTTAGCTCACCACCGAGGTCCACTTCTCCCGGAAGACGGGCTATCACCTTGGTCTTATCTTCAGATAACTCAAGACACAGCTTCCACATACCCTTACCACTTTGCTTCCCATCAACACTTTCAGTCTAACCAAATCCGTTTTCTGAACAAACCTCGCATTTCTTATTATAGGGCTCACGTCACTAAAGAAAGTAATCCATCAATAACGGTTAAACAGCATATTAAGAGAAAACTCGATTTAACCTAAAGCTCAATCAAGATACACGCTGAAACAAAAAGGAGCTGGATTTACAGTGTAAAATCAGCTCCCAATAATTTCATTTACAGTGTAAATTTCCCTTTATTGTTTACAGTGTAAATCGCTCCAAATGTGTCTTACTTCGTCCCTTAACTGCTGCTCAACTTGCCTTCTTCCAGGTAAACCAAATTGCTGAGCACATTCAGTCCAACTGCGGTTAAGAAAAAGCTTACTAATCATCAAGTCGGAAGCAGAGTTCAAACCTAAATTAAGTAACCACTGTTGAAGCCACACAGACACAGACTCATAACTGTTACCACCATCAGCATAACATTCAATTAGTAATAACTTAGCGGGATGAAGTGGACTCATTCCCAAAGGTTGCGACAATAGAGCTCGAAAAATAGGGGCTTCTAATTTTGGATAGACGTCAGCCACATTGTTAGACAACATTTCTTCAAATAGCGCCTGAGATTGGTCGACCCAAGCCGTCTGTTGGGAATCACAAGGTTTGACCATCAAGACTGAATAACAACCGCTAGCAGCATCGCGCATTGACCCTAAGCGAATTGTACGGAAGTTCGATTGTCGCCAGAAATAGAGCAACTCTTCCGTCGCACCAAAACTCGTGGATAAGTAGGCAATGTGTTTAGCAGCCATTTGCTCAAGTTGCTGCAGAATTTTTTGACCAATGCCTTTGCCTTGCAATGCTGGATGAACCGCAATTCTCATGACTCGCAGCGTCGATAGATTCGCGACATTCGGGAATCCTAGGTGGTTTGCAATCGTAATTGGGGCTAAGTGTCCTTTAGGACGACGCTTACCAAGCTGGATTTCTTCAATCAATTCATCGTCAAGGCCCCCCTCTTCGACCGCTAATATCACCCCCACAACCGCATTATCTTGCTTAGCAAAATAGAGCTGACTGTTGTCGTCTTGCAAAAGGTGAATCAAATCATTCGGCGAGGTCTGATAATGAGCATTCACCAAAAGAGCGAAGCACTCACGCAGCAAACTAGGCTGCGATATCAAATGGTTCTTATCGGCTTTAGAAAGGGAAATTGAGTCGACCTGTTTAAGTTGATGGTGCGTTAACTCCGCATCCAACAAAAACGCGTCATAGAGCCATGATTCAAGCGCATCATTCATGCTCCAGCGGATGGGCTGTGTCATGTGCCATGTTTTCATTCCCGAACGCTGTTTCTGAAGCCAATCAACAAATTTAATCGTAAAGCCCCGGCCACAACCTTCATAACCATGAACAGTCGTAGAAAAAACGAGTCGATGATAATGTTCGGTAATGCTTTTGAGCATAGGAACTGGAATTGCAGCCGCTTCATCGACAAGTAACAAATCACATTCAGGTCTGCTCGATAGAAGTTCGTCAGGAGCAATGAATTGAATGGCTCCCTGCCCTGATTCTAATCTGTCCTTCCTAATACGCTGCGCATTTGGAAGTAGCCGCAAAGCATGTTGGTAAACAGGCTCAACGGCTTTTATAGATGGTGCGGTAATTAAGATTCTAAGTGGCTTCTGCTGTAATAAGCTCGCACACGCAATGCCGAGGGCACTTGTTTTTCCACGTCCACGATCAGCGGTCAAAATTAATGGTCGCTTTCGATGTCCTGTCACCACCTTTTCAATTAGAGAAATGGCATGTTCTTGTTCCGTGTAGTGGCTTTCTTTTTCTGCTTGCTTGATGTCTGGAGCCGTTGGCAATGGTTTGTCTTGCTCAATAACAACGAGCTTCTCCCATTGTTTGTGCATCCATTGCTGAGCAAAATTCGCATTTTGTCGCAGCTCAGTAATGACAATAAGAAAACCGCCGCCAACCAATGAGCCAAGCGCGGCGGTAAAACTATTGGCGTCAAAGCCATTTCGAGCATCAAACAATAGAACGTCACACTCTCTGCCTAGCAACATGTGCCCTTGTTTAGACGAAACACTGGATACGTTTTTCAAACCAAAATCACCAACAGAAAACCAACGTTGATGGCGCTGCGTTTTATGGAACTCTGACATCAACGCATTTTGCCAAGAAGCCTCGCCTTGAATGACAATACCAATCCTTTGGAAAGATTGGTGAGCTTGATGTTGAAGTGATGAAAGGAAATCAGATTGTGTCTGCATTTTGTCTATCCAACGTTGAACTGACGCAATGGTATCACATCTTTAATTTGACGCTTCTCAGATATAAAAAAACCGCCCGGAGGCGGTTGATTCAATCATCATTTGTTATTGCAGTTTGGTTTGTACAAACGCAAGAATCTCTTCCATTAAGCTGTCGTCAACTTTCTTCAAGTTCAACGCCAGGCTGCTACCTTTTCGGCTATAGCTTGCTCGACCTTTAACTAAGTCGACTTTTTCCGTCTTCTTACCAGGTTTTGCTGGTGCAAGTTCAGTAATCCAATTTTCGATGCTTTCCGTGACTTCTTTTGTCAGACGAGCAACGCCTTGAGCTGTGCTTCGCTGCCATAAAAACCCTTCGCTAGAGCGACATTTATCTAACAGCTCTTGCTGCTGCTCTGGCGTCAGCGTTGAAAACTGTTTGTGCAGTTTCACGATAGTTGGACGACCGAGATCGCCAACATTCGGATACGCTTGAAGCAGTTCTAACGGTAATGCTGCGGCTTTTAAAGCGCCACTTACCAACGCTTCACTGCACTGGAACATTTTTGCCAATGCTTTCTGATCTTCAGCTTCACCACTATCAAGCTTAGCCTGCATCTCTTTCCCTTTTTCATATAAAGAGAGCGGCTTGTGAGCATTTGCCACATCAGACAAAAACTTAGCATGGTCAGTATTAATGTTGTCAGCAACATAAACCAAAAAGTCTTGTTCAGCGAGGATACAAGACATGCGACGACGGCTACCATCTAAAACTTCGATCTTGCCATCTTCAGTTCTACGACCCACAGCTGGATATTGTTGGCCACGCTCTTTGAGTGTGACTAAAACATCAGATAAAGCATGTTCGTTTAAGAACGATTGCTCACGAGCGTTATCAACAAATACTGTTGTTTCTGTCGCAACTTTATTTGCAGGAATACGCACAAGTTCAAACTGAACAATATTTTCACCTGCAACTGCTAGTTCAATCGTTTGAGCTTTCTCTTTTGCCGCAGTTTGCGCCTCTTGCGGAGTCACAACACGACGCTTATTCGTTTTGCCAAATAATTTCGCGTTTAATTCAGACGTTTTCAAAGCCATTTACTTATTACCCCTGATTCAATGACGGCCAATTAGAGTGCAGCACACGCTCTAATTCCAGTGCGCTTTTATGAACAGCGTCTTGCGCGGTAGCTAGTGTCTTCTTACCGCCTTCAAAATCGCTTACTGTCAGATCAAATACTGTGCTGTAGGTATCGGCACAGGTTTCAAACGCACGGCTACGAGGAATAGTAGCCATCATAACTTGGTCACCTAGAAGATAGTTCATTTCAGTTAAAACAGAAACTTGCTTCTTATTGTCGTCCTCAAACATGGTTGGCATCAAGCGAACAAACTCAAGACCATTCCAGTCCTCCGGGAACATTTCATATACCGTAGGCAAATGCTGGAAGAAGTTTACTGTTGAAGCCCAATCCAGACGCTTAGCCGCACAAGGAATTAGCAAGGCATTTGATGCATACATAGCATTCCATACTAATGGGTCAACGTGTGGACCGGTATCAATCATAATGATATCGAAGTCATCAGCAATTTTATCAATCAGTTGCTCTTTCAGCAGACGGACGATATCGAGTGATGGGTCTTCAGATAGCGTTTGCCATGCTTCCGCATTAAACATCGCGTCTTCTGGAAACGCTGAAATCGACTTTAAGTTCGGATATTGCGTTGGCAGCAATACGTTTTTACGTAAAAATTCACTGTCAATTTCCACACCATCAGGCACGTTACCCAACATAATGTCTACCGCAGAATAGATATTATCATGCTCTGCCATGCTGATTTGCGGGTTGAGGAATAAACGTAGCGAGCCTTGTGGGTCTAAGTCGATTAAACAAATACGGTATCGTTTATCCAAATTTAGCGCTAAACATGCCGCTAAATGAACCGCGGTCATTGATTTACCTGTACCGCCCTTTTGGTTCTGCACATTAATAATCCAAGGTTTGTTACCTGAATTCTTTTTACGCTCATGAAATTTAGGCACTTCAGCCGCATCCATGAGCATGTGTGCTTCTTCTAACGTAATTGAATAATGATTCGCGTTGTTTTTAGTAAATTGATGCCCAGCGGCTTCCATTTTACCAATCGCGTCGTCGAGCTTACGGCGAGTTAGACCAGAACGGGTTTCCATCATCGCTTTCGACATTGGTGGGAAGTAGTTATCGCTTCGCTCTTCTAAAACAATTTCAATACGGTCAGCTTGAACCTGCTGAGTCAGCTCCGCTAACTCAAGAAGGTTTTCAATCGTTTTTTCTCTTTTCATGCCAAATTCCGTTGGAAGGATTTATAATTGCAATTGTACAGCAGTAAAGACCAAAAACAACAAAAAGGTGCACGAACATTTTGAATTACCATCACATAAAAAAACACCCAAATCGACGCTTTTATGATTTATGGTCAAAAAGATAACTATTTTTAATCAAATAATCTTCTCATAAGTGGACACCTAAACTTAAAAATAAAAAGTGTTACAGCGTCACTCATTTACAATGTAAATCAATTTTCTACCGGAACGATTATAATCTTAAGCTAAATTACGGGTTATGTTAGACCAACCTAATTTAAACGATAAATAGTAAGTAATATCGGAACAATAAAGACCTGAACACCTTGATCATGTCTCCGAGCAAAATAGGGCAGTTCCAGCGAAACATCTATGGAAGTATGATCAAGGCATGCTTATGATCATGCTTCCGTGTTAATAAGCAAATCCGAAAGCATGATCATGGAAAAATAGAGCAGAGTACGGTGTAAACACGCAAATAAAATAAGATCCATTAATCGGAAATATGATCAAGCCTTAGAATCTCTCGGAAGCATGAGTTTTCTTCTCTGATTTACGGTTGAGTGCAGACAGAACGGGGGATTGAGCAGAAATTGACGTTATAGAAGCCGGAACAATGAAATTGCTCAAGTTGCTATGATAAATCACGCTCTCATGATCATGCTTCCTGTAAATAAGCAGAGACTAGGATTTACTTCTAAATATGAGCGACTTGAATGTATTTTAATCAGATGAGTGATATCTCATCAATATGGGCGCCAGAACGATAGATATATTGGCTCTTGATCATCGATCCGAGTATAAATAACATCACCAATGCACAATATAATCATCGTGAAGATCATTATTAAATACTGCATCTGTGGATAACCTGTAAAAACATCATGATCATCGTTTCAAGACTCTTTTGATCATCTTTTCATAACCTTAATGATCATGCTTACGAATAAATATGATCATGCTTTCAGGTTATTGTTGATCATACTTTCAGACTTCTTATGATCATAGTTCCGAAACACATGGAAATAATAGTCTTATAGAACAAAAGCTTAGCGAGAAATTTCAAGCCAGATCATTAGATCATATAATCAATTAAGATCAGATTAATCAAAAAGATCAGTTATTTAAAAACAATCTTTTTTCTTTATTTATGATCTGTTTTTCTTTATTCTTCGGAACCATAGCACAACTACGGCTAGTGTGATCTGGATCTAAAATGACGGCTGATGAAAAAATTCTGATTAAAGCACCGAGAAGCCACAAAGATGGCCATCTTTTTGAGGTACATGAATCCTCTGCGGATTGGGTAGAGCAGTACCAACATTTCAAAGGGGTGACCAAAAGCATCTTAGAGTTGCTTAATCTGATCTCATTACGAGGCTTCAGCAGCAAGGATGGTTTGGTTTCAACCACAGAGATTGTGGAAGCAACAGATGGGCAACTCACACGTGCAGCCCTGCAACAACGTTTGCGCGCGGCAGTAAATATTGGTTTATTTACTCAAACTCCAGTGCGTTTTGAAGAGGGACTTGCTGGTAAAACGATGCTACATAAATTTGTGAATCCCAATCAGCTTATATCTGTGTTGGGAGCAACAAGTCTCGTTACCGACAAAGTTCGTCAGAACGAAAAACAAAAACGTTCGAAAGCATTGGCTCAGACTCAAGTAAACAAACGTTTGTTGAATGAGCACGGGTTAAACACACCTCCCACGATGAAAGATGAAGCCGATCAATTTGTTGTATCTCCAACAAATTGGGCTGGGATCATTGACCAAGCACTTGCGCCACCAAGAACTCGAAAAAGTTATCAGAAATCCATGGTGTCGATCTCTGGCACTAAAGCCGTTATTGAGACGCGATCATCCAAAAATATCATGACTGTGGATGATCTCATGACCCTGTTCGCTCTCTTCACGTTAACGGTTCAGTATCATGATCATCACAAAGATCAGTATCAGCTTGATGCTGCTCACGTACCAAACAAAACGCCGCTATACATCACTGATATTTTGTCGCTCAGAGGCAAAAAAGACAGTGGCCCAGCTCGTGATTCCATTCGCGATAGCATTGATCGCATTGAATTCACTGATTTTCAGCTCCATGAACTTACGGGACGTTGGCTAAGTGAAAACATGCCAGAGGGCTTCAAAAGTGATCGTTTTCGTTTTCTTGCTCGAACCATCACGGCCTCTGAAGAGGCACCTGTGGAGGGAAGCGATGGTGAAATTCGTATCAAGCCAAACTTATATATTTTAGTTTGGGAACCTTCGTTTTATGAAGAGCTGTTAACGCGCGATTATTTCTTCTTGTTTCCGCCAGAGATCTTGAAACAACATACTTTGGTGTTTCAACTGTACTCTTTCTTCCGTAGTCGCATGGTTCGTCGTCACACGGATTGCATGCTACTGAGTGAGTTAAATCAGAAGCTTGCACGTAACATTGAATGGCGTCGGTTCTCCATGGATCTGATCCGTGAGCTGAAACGCTTGTCAGACGGCAAAGGGACAGACGATCTTTTTGTGGTGAACTTATGGGGCTATCACTTAACGATCGAAACTATGATCGAGAATGATAAAGTGATGGATTACCAGATCGACATCAAATGTGACGTCGAAGAGGTGTTGCGTTACTCACGTGCTCGTACAACCAACGCAGGAAAGCGTAACATGGCGCCTACGCTGCCAAACCCACTTCGTAATGAGATGGTAACCCGACAACAGCTTGAGGAGCTCTCAGGCATCATAGACGGCGAATTTGAGCCCATTCAACGCAAAGCACCGTCTCCAAGAGGAAATTTAGGGCGACGCGTGAAGCAAAGAAAACATTTGGTAGAGATCAATGCTGATGAGATCACCATTACTCTATCTAAATATACCTCACCAGAGGCTCTAGAACGCAGTATAACGGCTTTGTCTGCGATGACAGGGCACTCGTATGCCTCAATCAAAGAAGAGTGCTCAGATTACATAGAGAAGCTCGATTGGCTAAGGGTAGGGGATGAGCCGATTCCTTATGAGACATTAAGTAAAACCGTCGAGCTGTTTAACACCCAGAACGATGTTAAGCATCTTACCATCGAGCGCTTGATTGCGGGGTTAGCGGTGCGTCGGAAAGTTTGTCGTCAAATCTTCGATGGTCACATGGATGAAATGGTATTTCGTGCCTTGGATGAAATGGCGATTTAAAAGTGTCGCTTGATGTGTATCAAGCTATAGGTGTGATGTATCGGTTTGAAATGTAACAATGTCTTTCGATGATAAAAAACAGACTTAACTCTTACAAACCACTGACATTAGAAGCCAAGCCTAATACTACTATTTATCCCGAATAGACAACCTTTTGTCCTTTCTGATGATTAATAGATTGGCTCATATTGTTACATTCATTCTGAATAGACTTCGCGAGTTTCTCCTCAGGAAACTCGCTTTTTTTTGCCTAAAATTCCGCTAATTAAGCCTTGATCATTTTTCCGGACTAATGAGGTAAACCTTGATCATGCTTCTTGGATTCATTCCAGTGTAATGAACGCATCAACGCAACATGTGATTCGATTAAGCTATGGGCTTGTTCCTGCCACTTGTTTTGATCACACTGCCGATTACAAAACTCTAACGCCACAACGGTGAGATGCTGAAGTCGTCTCAAACACCAATCTTTGATCAGAATATCAGTCGAGACTTGGCATGCTGCTTGTTCAAGCTTTGCACTCGTATAAAGCAAGGTTTGATATGCTTTCTGAGGGTCTTGGTAGCTTGCATGTTGAAACACGCGTAAACATCCATCCAACCAGCAAGCAATCGCTTTACTTTGAAGATCACTCAATTCGGGTCCAAACACGTCATCAGGCACCTGATATAAGATCGTTTCTAATTTTTCTACTTGATCATGTTTCCGCTGTTCGTACCACATGGCGATTTGATCTTGCCAAGTACTCAAATCCATTACGCTGCCTCAGTCCATTGTTTTACATAGTGATTTGGCCCTATTTGATCAAATTCGTCGACAATTATGCTGCTACGTTGACGAATTTCATCGGAATCTATCGAATAGTTTGGCTCATTTTTCACTAAGTTACCAAAAGGTAAGTCAGGATCAGGAACAGCAGAAATCAACAGCTTAGTATAAGGATGCTGCGGATTCTTAAGTATTGAATGAGTGTCGCCCCATTCAACGATTTGCCCTTTGTACATTACTGCGGTTTCTTCCGCTATGTAGTGCGCAGTCGCCAGATCATGAGTGATGTATAAAAAACCAATTCCCAGTTCTTGCTTCATTCGTTGCATTAAATTCAACACTCCCAAGCGAATAGAAACATCCAGCATAGACGTAGGCTCATCCGCAAGAATGATTTGCGAACCTACCGCTAGAGCCCTTGCTAAGTTTACTCGCTGACGTTGCCCACCACTGAGTTCGTGAGGGAACTTACTCAATGTCTCTTCAGGTAGTTCCACCAGCTTTAGAAGCTCTTCCAAGCGGGCTGGGATGTCGCGCTCGTTTTTGACTTGTTTATGAATTTTTAAAGGACGTGTTAGGTGATGGCGAATGGTATGAGTTGGATTGAGAGAGCCAAACGGATCTTGAAACACCATTTGTACTTTACTGCGATATTCTTGTAGAGCCGATCGTGACGTGATCTCATTTATGTCAGTGCCATTGAAAAGGATCTCGCCTTGCGTTGCTGGATAGACTTTGGTTATTAAACGAGCGCAAGTACTCTTACCGCAGCCTGACTCTCCAACCAAAGCCAAGGTTTTTCCTGCGTACAGATCAAAAGTCACTCCTTGAAGCGCACGAAAGGTTTCCTCTGTCGCTAAACCACCGCCCACTTTGAATTCTTTAATCACATTTTTCATTTGGATGATAGGCTGGCTCATGGTTACGCTCCTTGTAACTCTGGTTGTTTTTGGACGTCATGGATGTTTGGGAAAGAAGCCCATAGCTTTTGCGTGTAGGGGTGTTGAGGCTGATTGCGTATATCGTATGCTCGATTGACTTCGACGATTTCTCCGTGACGCATGATTGCAATTCGATCACATAGTTGGCTCATGAGTGCCAGGTCATGAGTGATAAAGAGGACTGAAAAACCGAACTCATCTCTAAGCTGATAAATTTGCTGTAAAATTTCTCTCTGTACCACTACATCTAATGCTGTTGTGGGTTCATCCATAATGATCAGTTTTGGATTTAGAGACAAAGCAATGGCTATCACCAACCGCTGACGCATTCCTCCTGAAAATTGATGAGGATATTCTGCTAAGCGTTCTCGAGGAATATTGACCAAGTCCAACAACTTTTCTGCTCTATCTTTTGCTTGAGCGTTAGTGAGGCCTTGATGGTGTCGTAACACATCTGCAAATTGCTCTTGTATCGTTAAGACAGGGTTGAGTGAGTTCATCGCGCTCTGGAACACCATGGCGATTTCACTCCACCTTAGAGCGGTCAGTTCAGAGTCTGAGATACTAAGGATATCTTTGCCATCAAACCATATTTTACCGCCAGAAATGAACGCTGGCGGCTTATGAAGACGATTTATTGAGAATGCGATTGTGCTTTTACCACATCCAGATTCACCGGCAAGACCAAATACTTCGCCTTTGCCGATATCAAAGCTGACGGACTTTACCGCATTAAAATCACCATTATCAGTGATGTAATCGACGCACAAATCTCGGATCTGGATGACCGGGTCATTGTGGTATGCATGACTTAAGTTAATACCATCCATATAAACACCTTACCAATCTAAAAGATAATTATTATCATTATCAGGTGTGGCGGTTTTTAGAAAGTATCAAACTATGAATCAGTGAAGTGACTCGAAAGTTAGGTGAAACAGGAAGTGGTGTAATGCGTCGTTGATAAAACTAAAGAAGAGCAGAATTGAGAGCTAGATCAGCACACTTTTCGTAGGGGGAATTACTCAAATTTAATCGTAAATTTGTCCCTTGGCAAAACTTAAATGATGAATCTATTAAGGAGTTAACGAAAGGGCGGGAGGGGTCACATTTCCCTACAGTTTTTCTTACCACCTTGTTCCGGTTTTGCTATAGATTACGCATCGAAAACATGGTGTGTTCGGAGGAAATATGTCCATTAATTCTATCGACCATGACGAGATGACCAACATCGCTCACAAATGGGAATTACCTGATGAGGAAACCGTTGTGAAGCCAGAGAAAACAGTGAAATCAGCAGAAGCCAGAAGACGCATTGAAGCGTTACGTGAGATCCGTGAAAGTGGGTTGACCATTGAAGAAGCAAGGGAGCTTGGCTTGATACACTGATCGCCTCAGGTTGGTTTAGCAACCCATAGGGTAGTCGACGGACTGCCCTTTTTATTTTTTCACTCTATTACTCTCTTATTCAAACCCTCCATTTATCTGTCTTGCGCCTCAAAAGCACGAGTTTCACACTCACGTCCCGTCCCGAAGAAGTTTGACAATCTGACCTTGTGTTACTAGATATATCAGTAGCGATATGCTTTTTGTTGATTATCGCAACCACAAAGCAAGGAGCGCAAGTATGGTTGATCAAATCCTTTTTTATGAGCCCGATGAACCCCACGGTTTTCTCTCAAATTTTTGCCATGCCCCAGTCAATATCTCCTCCCAAACTTGGCCCACCAGCGAACATTATTACCAAGCCCAAAAGTTTCTCGATGCTCAGTTGCAAAGTAAAATTCAGCACGCAAGCACCCCTGATGAAGCGTTTGCTTTAAGCCGTAAATACGAACACTTTGTCAGAAGCGATTGGGACGATATAAAGTTGGCTGTTATGGCTTTCATCGTTAGGGAAAAGTTTCTACAAAATCCACCATTAGCGCAGCAATTAATGAGAACGGGTAATGCTTGCCTAACAGAGCATTCTCATAAAGATGCCTTTTGGGGAGACGGGGGAGATGGTAAAGGAGAAAATCATCTAGGAGAGATTCTGATGAATGTTCGAGCAGAGCTGAGACATGTTGAGCCTTACAATCTCGTGAAGTTTATCGATAAAGCCAAATTGCCCACCCAGTGGGGCACATTTATGATGTACGGCTTTATTGAAGCCGCGACAAATAAAGAGCATCTTGCTCTGGTCTATGGCGAGCCAACAAAAAGTGCAGCACCACTTATTCGGTTGCATTCGGAGTGTCTTACCGGAGATGCTCTATTTAGCACGCGTTGTGACTGTGGTTTTCAGCTTAATAGAGCGCTACAAAACATCGTCAAAGAGGGATGTGGCGTGCTGCTTTATTTACGTCAAGAAGGGCGTGGAATCGGCTTGATTAATAAAATTCGTGCCTATCACCTACAAGATGATGGCGCAGATACCGTGGAAGCAAATGAGCGTTTAGGTTTTGCCGCTGATATGCGTGATTACGCGTTCTGTAAAGGAATGCTAGAGCATTTGGGGATTGACGCTGTGCGTCTAATGACGAATAACCCACGCAAGCTCGCCGCCTTAAAAGCGGTTGATATTAACGTCATTGAACGAGTGCCATTACAAGAAGGGAATAACCCAAGTAATCAACATTACCTGCAAACCAAGGCGAGTAAATTGGGGCACATGTTTGATCCTAAGTTTGTTAACCACACTAAGTAAGTGCTACAGATTTCCCAGAAACAAAAACGCCAACGTATCATCGTTGGCGTTTTTGTTAATGAGTTGATTCATTGATACTTTTGAATGATTTCATCAATTTCCCCTGAGGCTTTTAATTCAACGAGTCGTGTATTGATGTAATTTTGAGTTTCTGGTTGCATTTGAGGTGAAAAAGCCAGGTAGATTGAGTAGTCAGGAATAACCGAGCTGAAAGGCTGTATCTGAAAATTCTCTAACGGCAAATTGAGTCGCTTTAAGTTGTAAAGGACTCGGGATTCCATCTCGACAAAAGCTGTATCTCCAGGGGTTCGGCTTATCACTCGGTATGCGGCGTTGTAGTCTTTCACACGCATTTCATTGACACTGCCATTTTCAAAGAACGGTGTTAAATTTGGATAATCAAACCCCAGCAGTAATACAATAGAACGACCATGCATCGTATCCATATTTTTGAATTCTAAAGGCTTCTCGCTACTCGACACCAGTACATGTTTTACAGTGTAAATGGGCTCCTCAGATAAATTTTCCGATTGCACCTTGCCCCAGTTCGGGCTGCCATAAGTTAACCAGTTTGGCTCAGCGCCTTCTTCCAATATGGAAATCATGCGCTTAAATGGATAAGTGTGATAATTCACTTGGTAATCCGACTCCGCGAAGATAGCGCTGACGATATCGGTCACAATTCCGGAGTGCATTTGTCCCTGTTGTTCAATTTGAAATGGTCGAGCTTGTTCAGCAATGACGTAATAGTTCACTTGATTTGCGGTCACATGAGAACTTACAACAATTAAGCTAAAAGCCAATCTAAGTAGAAGTCTTTTCATCGTATCCTCGATTATTATTTGTGCGTAGCTATATTTAGAGTAGCGCAAGTTTATCGGAGCGGTTTCATATGGATGAAAAAGAGCGATCTCAACGTCGTTTTAGTATCGGCAACCAACTTATGTTGGCGGTATTAACGTTGAGTTTAATCTTTACGGTCATCATTTCTACAGTGAGCTTATATCGAGTTTTTCACGAAGATTTAGCCCATTTAGATGTTGAATTAAAGCAGGTTGAGTCTAGCTATTTATCGAGCTTTTCTGCGAGTTTGTGGGTAGAGGATAGGGAGCTGTTGCTGACACAAGCTCAAGGTGCAATGCGTATGCCCTCGGTGGACTACTTACGTATTGCTAGTGAAGACGAAGTTATCATTGAATTAGGTTCGGCGCTTTCTGAGGATGTTGTCGAGAGAAGCTGGCCGATGCAGTATCGGGTCGGCGATAAAACGTATGATCTCGCGATATTAACGGTTCAATCGGATCTTAGCGCGATATATGAAGATCTTTGGCAGCAGTTCTTTTTTCTACTTACGACAGAAGCGATCAAAATTCTTGTTCTCATCATTGGTGTTCTTTGGGTGGCGTTTCGCTTGTTGGTCAATCCGTTACAATTGCTGTCTGGTGCGGTGAGCGATTTTCGTGGCGGTACAGTGCCGAGTAAAGTGACTCTCCCTAAACGATGGTGCTTTGATGAAGTGAGTGTTTTGGCAGAGAAATACAACCGAAGTGTTGAGAAAGTGAAAGAGCACCAGACTGAGTTAGAGGCTGAACGCGATAGGGCAGAAGTCGCTAATCGTAAGAAAAGTGAGTTTCTTGCCACTATGAGTCATGAGATCCGCACACCGATGAATGGCATTATTGGTGTGTCGTCGTTGCTCAATGACACCGACCTCGATCCCCAGCAAAAAGAGTTTGTAGAGATCATTGACAGTTCTTCTCACTCACTAATGACGATCATCGACGACATTTTGGACTTCTCTAAAGTTGAAGCTGGCAAAGTAGAGCTGGAATACACGAGCTATGATCTTCGCGAGCTACTTGACGATGTCATCAGTTTACATAGTGTCAAAGCCAAGCAGAAAAACTTACAGCTGCTCAGCGATATTGATCCTCACTTGCCAATGGAAGTGCAAGGTGATGCCACACGATTGAAACAAGTTCTGAACAATTTGTTGAGCAACGCGATTAAATTTACCGAGCGCGGCCATGTGAAGCTTCTTGTAGCGTTATCTCGACTTGATGGAGAGACCGCTCATATCCGGTTTCGGGTTGTGGATTCTGGTATTGGTATTGCGAAAGAGCACCAACAAGCAATCTTCGAACGCTTCCAACAAGCTGATGGTAGTACCACCAGAAAGTATGGTGGGACAGGGCTTGGTTTGGCGATAGCTGCACAGTTGGTTAACTTGATGGGAGGGGAAATACAACTAACAAGTGAGCTTGGGCTGGGAAGCTGTTTTGAATTTTCGATTCCTGTTGCTGTAATAAATGCGCAATCGACCTATACCGACCAACTTAATGTATTAGATTTCCCGAAAGCGGAAGACAACGAAATCAGCCCTCAAGATAATGATAAACCTTGGGTATTGGTTGTTGAAGATACCATCGTCAATCAGAAGGTAGTTCGCATCATGTTAGAAAAACTGGGTGTGCGAGTGAGTGTTGCCAACCATGGCGAAGAAGCATTGCAGCTGTGTGATCAGCAGCCTTTCGATTTGATTTTTATGGACTGCCAAATGCCTGTGATGGATGGGTTTATTGCTACGGAGCGAATTCGAAAAATGGGAGAGTGGGGGAAACACGTTCCAATTATTGCGCTAAGTGCCAATGTCATTAAAGAGGATCAGCAACATTGCTTCGATGTTGGGATGAACGAGTTCGTGGCTAAACCCGTTACCAAGACTCGATTACAACAAATATTCGAACAGCATTTGCCAAAAGCACTGAAAATCAGCGCTGTGCCTAAATAGTTAACTTGAAATCGATCAAGTTAAGTGCGTTTCTATTCTGTAATTGTAACTCTGTGTGATATAGTGCCCGGCTAGTATTTAAAGTACCTTGAGGCTGTGAATGTCGTTTAATCTATCCCTATTGCCGCCTGACGAAAAAAACAAAATCGAACTGGATAAGCAGGCGTCGTTTTTGGTTTGGAAGCTCAGAGAGGCCAAATCTGGTCCTGAAGCAATAGAAGAACAGTTGTCCAAGATTAACGATGCTGATGAAAAGGCGTTTTTTCAGCAATCGGTCGAAAAGTACAAACGAGTAATGGGTGTCGCTTAACGCGAACCGTGGCAATGGTTCAATCCAATGTGACGAATGAGGTAACCTCCCTATTCCTTTGCTAAGCGAAATTGAAAAGGTTTCGCTTTTTGCTAAAATCCTTCGCATTAAATTTGAATTTAGAGAGACATCCCGATGGGAAGAAGTTTTGAAGTGCGCAAAGCCTCTATGGCGAAAACTGCAGGCGCGAAAATTAAAGTTTATTCCAAATACGGTAAAGAAATTTACATGTGCGCGAAAAACGGTGGTGGTGATCCAGACATGAACTTGTCTTTGAAACACCTGATCGCAAAAGCGAAAAAAGACCAAGTTCCTGCGCACGTTATCGATAAAGCGATCGACAAAGCGAACGGTGGCGGTGGTGAAGACTACACTCCTGCACGTTACGAAGGCTTCGGCCCTGGCGGTACTAGCGTTATCGTTGACTGTCTAACAGACAACGGCAACCGTACTTTCCAAGATGTACGCCAATGCTTTGTGAAAGTCGGTGCGAAAATTGGTGTTGAGGGCTCGGTTTCTCACATGTTCGACCACCAAGCGGTATTCCAGTTCAAAGGCGACGATGATGAAATCATCCTAGAAACGCTAATGATGGAAGACGTAGACGTTACTGACGTTGAGCTAGAAGACGGTGTTATCACTGTATTCGCACCTCACACTGAATTCTTCAAAACAAAAACTGCGCTTAACGGTGCATTCCCAGATCTAACGATCGATGTTGAAGAAATCACATTCGTTCCGCAAACTCATACGCCTGTATCGGGTGAAGATGCTGAGAAGTTCCAGAAATTCCTAGATCTTCTAGATGACTGTGATGATGTTCAGCAGGTTTACCACAACGCAGAGCTGTAATTAATTCGCTCATATCGTTGTAAAAAGGCTTCCTCAGGGAAGCCTTTTTTTGATCGCTTTTTCTCAAGCAGAGCTATGCGTTACGATATTTGGAATAACACAGCGACATGATTACACCAAAACAGATACCTTGAGTTAGCATCGCCGTGCCGCCATAGCTAAAGAAGGGAAGTGGGCTACCCATTACTGGCAACAAGCCACTCACCATGCCCGTATTGATAAAAGCATACAGAAAAAAGCTCATCGCTAATGCGCCACTTACCAGCCGACTAAAAAAGTGGTCAGACTGACATGCAAGCAACATAACGCGTGCAGTAATAAACAAGTACAATGCGAGTAAGACTAAACTGCCAACAAAGCCCCATTCTTCCGCATAGGTCGAAAAAATAAAGTCCGTATGACTTTCTGGAATAAAGCCAAGTGTTCCCTGCGTTGCATTCATCCAACCTTTGCCTTTCATACCGCCTGAGCCAATCGCAATCAAAGATTGGATGATTTGGTAGCCCGAACCCAGTGGATCGGACTCAGGGTGCAAGAACTGTGTTACACGGCTCTTTTGATAGGTTTCCATAACGAAGAACCATAAAATAGGTGTTAACGTTAAAATGCTCGCAATAAACCCGCAGATTATTTTCCAGCTCATGCCAGCCAAAAACAAAACGAACAATGCATAAATGATGGTAAAAACTGCACCGTCTAAGTCCGGTTGTAGCGCGATTAACCCAGCAGGAATCATTGTAATAAGTAAGCAAAACGCAATTTTCCGACTGTCTGGTCGACCTCCTTCAATATGCAGCATCCAGGCGATCATGATCGGAATGGAAAGTTTGATTAGCTCAGACGGTTGAAAGCGGAAGAAGCCGATATCGAGCCAACGTTGAGAGCCATTGGTGCTATCACCAAATAAAGCGACAGCAAGTAGCAGAGCAACCGCAATAATGTAGAGATATGGAGCTGAGCGCTGATAGCTGGACGCTGGAATCGAGGACATGACCAAGATACAAACTAATGTCAGTCCGCAGCGCGCCAAATGTTTGAAGAGCATCGCCTCATTAAAGCTACTGGCACTCCAGAGAGTGAGCGAACTTAACAGCATGATCGGAATGATCGCCATTAGCAGTGGCAAATCAACTCTTGGGAAATAACGCTTATTCATTTTCAACGACCTAATAACGCACCTATTTTGAGTGCGAAAACAACTAAAACTCGAAGAGTTCAAACTATTCCGATGCTAAGAATCTCGATTCGGAAACAACAGACACCATGCAAAGGTGTGTAAGAAAGGAGAGTGCGACACTGTCTGTTATGGGTAGTTGTGAGATGGATAAATACACTAGCCTCAGATTTTAAGCTAGTGTTTTTATTGTGACTGCCGTAAAAATGTAGCGTTACGAATGAGCGGAATTGTATTTTCTGTTTAAGTGAATGTCATTCATCCTCTCTCAATACCATTCACTCTGCATAACTGCCATTGGTCGCATGCAAAAGCAGCGTGCGACCTTCTCCCTTAATCTGAAACCATCAAATCACGTTCAACTAAGGACAGTACATGATGGTTTCTCAATCTCGCTCAATCAAAGCTCTTAAACTGGCAAGTACGTTTATCGCCGCATTTGCACTTAGCAGCACTCTGGCTCTGGCTAATCCAAGTGAGCGCACACTCAGTCAATTCAACCAAGCAGCGCAAGGTGACTCTGGCTTAGTTGATACCGTTTACGGCGAATTATCCAAACAACTCGAAGAGCAAGGCGCAACGCCGGTGACCTTGGTTTACTTGGGCAGTGCGGAGACGTTGCAAGGTCGTGAGGCGTTTATGCCTTGGAACAAGATGAAGTTCACCGAGCGCGGTCTTGCCACTATCCAAAAAGGTTTGGATTTAATGGCGAATCAGCCAGTTCCACTGCAAGAGCAACAGCGCTTACAAGGCTTGCCGGAATACCAATTAGCCACCGCCATGGCAGCTACTACGTTTACCTCTCTGCCAGACATGTTCAATCACTTTGAGCGTGGCTACGAGCTGTACCTTTCTCTGCTCGATGAACCGAGTTTTAGTCAGCAACCTTTCGCCGCAACGTCTTGGATTTATCGCTACGCCATTGAAGCAGCACTAAGAGCTGAAGATGTTCAACAAGCCAAAACATGGTTGGCGCAAATGGAGCAGTTAGGTGATAGCAATCTAGAAACGCAAACCGCAAAAGCGTTGTTAGCGAAATATTAGGGAGGCGCCATGATCGTATTTAATCAACTTAGCCGTGATTACGCCCTTGGTAGCCAAACGGTACGTGCATTGCGAGACGTGTCTGGTGAAGTGTTTTCCGGCGAAATGGTGGCATTATGCGGACCGTCTGGCTCAGGCAAAAGCACCTTACTTAACGTGCTTGGCATGCTGGATACTCAATACCAAGGTCAGGTGACATTTGCAGGCAGCCCATACCCAACCGGACAAATGCAAGCGGCGAAAATGCGCCGCGAAAAGCTTGGCTTTGTGTTCCAAAAATTCAATCTTGTGCCCGTGATGACGGCGCTAGAGAACGTGGCGTATCCGCTGCATCTCAACGGCTTTTCAAAAGCAGAACAAACCGAGCTCGCCACACAAATGCTAGAACACGTTGGCTTGGGCGAGTTTATTCATCACATGCCCGATAACTTGTCGGGAGGTCAGCAGCAGCGTGTGGCAATTGCTCGTGCGTTAGTACACAAACCGGCGTTGGTGATTGCCGATGAACCCACTGCAAGCCTTGATAGCCAAACTGCCAATAAGGTCATCGATATCATGAAAGGGCTCGGACACGAGCTTGGCACCACTTTTATCGTCGCCACACACGACCCTCGTATGGCATCTCGCTGCGATCGAACCATTGAGTTGGTGGATGGCAAAATCACCCAAACGCACGCAAGTGTGGAGGAGGTTTCATGGGCAAGCTAATTCCCGTTTCGGTTCGCCTTGCTTGGTTGAACCTGCAACGCAATCGCCGTCGCAGTTTGTTGTCGATGTTGATCATTGCCATTGCCGTGTTTGCGTTAACCAGTGCGGGCGGTTTTGGTCTGTACACCTACGACAGTTTGAAAGAGTCGACAGCGCGTGACACGGGGCATCTGACGTTAACCACACCGGGTTACTTCGCCAAAGAAGAAGAGATGCCACTGAGTAACGGTTTAACTCACGCCGACGACATCACTAAGCAATTGATTGGCTTAAACGAAGTGCGAGGCGTGCAGCCACGAGTTGAGTTCAGTGGTTTGATTTCCAACGGCAACAAGTCGTCGATCTTTATCGGTATTGGCGTTAACGAACGCGAATTCGATATGAAAGGACCGTTTTTAGACGTGCGTGAAGGGCAAACGCTGTCCAACATTAATGCATCGCGTTATGACCCAGCAGAGCCAGAAGTGATGCTCGGTGTTGATTTGGCGAACAACTTAAGCGTGCACGTTGGCGATTGGATCACCTTGCTGGCGACTACAACCGACGGCGCATTGAACGCGTATGACTTCAAAGTGCGTGGCATCTATTCAACCGGCGTACCAGAGCTTGATAAACGCCAGTTGTACGTGCACATCAACAGCGCGCAATCGCTGCTCGGTTCAGACAAAGTCAGTGCGTTATCTGTCTTCCTGTTCGACACCAGTTTAACTACCCAAGTCGAGCAACAAGTGGCTTCGGTTCTGAGTAAGCAAAAGCAGAACTTTGGTGATCAAGATATTGAGATTACGCCTTGGCAAGAACGCGCGTTCTTCTATCTCAAAGTTAAAGATTTGTACGACCGTATCTTCGGCATCATGGGCGCAGTAATGGCACTGGTGGTATTTGTCGCGCTGTTTAACACCATGACCATGTCGGTAACGGAGCGCACCCGTGAAATTGGCACCTTGTCAGCACTTGGTAGCTACCCTCACGAAATCATTGCTGGGTTCTTGCGCGAAGCAGGGTTACTTGCGGTGATTGGTAGCTTAATCGGCGCTTTGTTTACAGGGTTAGTTACCGTCTTACTGATGGTCGTGGATGTGCAAATGCCGCCACCGCCAGGACGTACAGAAGGTTACCCATTAACGATTTACTTCTCTTGGGAGCTGGTGGCTGTCGCAGGATTTGCAGTATTGATGATTTGTTTGGTTGCGGCGTTTTTCTCGGCGCGCAAAGGGGTGAACAAGCCAATTACGGAGGCACTGATTTATGTTTAATTTCAAATCACTATTACCAATTGCACTGCTGACGGTAAGCGGCGTTGCAAGCATGAATGTCAGTGCAAATGAAACAGCGCTAGATGCACAGCAAGTTGCGCAATTGATTGAAAAAGCTGACAGCTACCGCTTGCAAGATGATTCCTCCAAAGTGGTGTCACTGGTGCGCTTATATCAAGACCAAGAGTTAGATAAAACCCGCCTTTACCATGTGTACACGCGTCCAAATCGTGAATCGTTGGTGGTGTTCAAATCGGCAGTCGAAGCCGGGCAAAAGATGCTGATGATGGGCGATAACTACTGGCTGCAAATGCCAAAGAGCCGCCGTCCGATTCGCATTACGCCGATGCAAAAGCTGCTTGGTGAAGCGTCTATCGGCGACATCTCAACGCTGACGTGGAGCCAAGATTATCAAGGTGAATGGAAAGCGACAGAAACCGTCGCTGTGAACGGAGAAAGTGTCGCGGCTTATCACCTTGCTTTAACCGCGAAAACCAAAGGGGCGAGTTATCAGAAGATCGACTTATGGTTGTCTGAGCAAGATGCGTTTCCAATCAAAGCCGATCTTTACTTGCGCTCTGGCAAACTCGCCAAGCAAGCGCAATACGGACGTGCAAGCGACAACGGTGAAGACTACGTCAGTGAGATGACCTTGCTTGATAGCATTCAGCCGAGCAAAAAGACCGTTATCGAGTATCAAGAAATCGTGCCTTGGCAGCTGGATAACAAGTTCTACAACCCAAGCTATTTGCCGAAAGCCAATACGACTCAGCTTTAGCCTGAACTCCGTAAATAGATCCATGAAAACGAGCAAGGAAATCACATGAAATCGCACCAGCCTAACCTTAACAAAAGCACCAGTTTGTTGATTGCTGCGTCGTTGTGTGTGGGCGCAGCAGCCCCAGTTTTTGCCAATGATGAGCTGAGTTTTGAGTGGGATTGGGCTGTCAGTTACGAAACTGCCAAGCAGCGTGACAGCGCATTTATGCAAGCGCAGGGCAGTTCTCGTGATTCACTTAATGCACTGTTGGATGTGCAGGTGAACTATCAAAACTTCAGTGGCTTGTTTGCTCTGTACAGCCAAGGTTTGTACCTCAATCAACAAGGAAAGAGTGATTGGTGGAGTGAAGCTGATAACCAACTGCTGATTCGAGAACTTGCTTGGCTAGGGGAGTGGCAAGTCGGTGAAACCACACTTGATGTGAGCTTAGGTAAGTTGCGCGTTGATTGGGGCGTGGGTTATGGCTACCGACCTTTGGATCTGTTTAAGCCTTATCGACAAAATCCTGTTGGCTTAGTAGCAGAAGAAGGTGCGGGTGTGTTTTCACTCTCACACTACGATATGGCAGGCGAGTGGACGGTGATTGCAACGGATTCAAGCTGGGGGCAACAAGACCAGAGTGCACTTGATCAAGCCGCAGAGCAGCAAGGTGTTGGTATTCGTCGTTATGCGCTGGTGAGTGACACCGAGTATCAACTTATTGGTTATTACGATGATGTGCGCCGAGGTTTGCTTGGCGCCAGTGCCATTGCTGTGTGGGATGAATCCATCGCCATGCACGGTTCCATGCTGTGGCAAAAGCAAAGTGTCGGCTACCAGTTTCAGCAAGATGACCTTTACCAACCCGTTTCAGTTGAGGAGCAGGGCAGCGTATTCCAAGCCTTAATTGGGTTGAATTGGGCAAACCAAGCCGGACACAACGTGATTGCTGAATATTGGTACGACAGCCGTGCATGGTCGAAAGGCGAATGGCAACAAGCAATAGAGCGTGGCGAATTACTCTCTCAGATCCCCGACCATAATGTATCTCTACTTGCGACAAGCTACGCCCAAGGGTTTCAGCATGCCAATATCGTTCAGCATAACGTAATGTTGCACTGGAGTTGGGATTTGGAAGCATGGGCTGCATGGAACGGCAAAGCGGATATGGGCTGGCTAAGTGATGTAACCCCCACGTTGGATGTGATGCTGTCGCCACAAGATGGTGGTGTGATTGTCACGCAGTGGCTTAACTACCAATGGATTGATACTGGCGATCAAAGTGTAGAAGTGGAAGTTGCCGCACGCTTTTTAACCGGAGACGACCAATCTGCTTACGCACAAATCAATGATAAGCATATGATTGTATTTAACATCAAAGGGAAATTCTAAATGTGTTCAGCAAAATCAGTGGTGAAAAGTGGATGGCCGCGTAGCTTATTAGTGACCACGGCATTTTGTCTCTTTATCGCAGCAATGACGCTCTCGGTTTGGGGCGGTCTATTTTACATTCATGTAGCGGTTAGCTTTGGATTTGGCTATTCGGCTATCTTCTTCTCATGGTTGATTGACCGTTTGTTTCCAACCATCCCGCGTATGATAGAAGTGGTGTGTTCGCTTGTTGCCTGTTTATTGTTTGGGGTGATTAATGCGCAATTTTGGCTCGGAGAGTATTTTGGTATCTCCGATATGATCCCTGTTGGCTTAATGGGATTACTGTTTAGCGGTATGTGTTATTTCTATTTTTACTCGCGTGAGAAAGAGGCGGTTGCTCAACGAGAGTTGGAAGCCATCAAGCGCGAGAAAGCAGAGCAAGATCGTGCGCTGTTGCTGAGTCAGCTTAAGCAGATGCAAAGCCAGATTGAACCGCATTTCTTATTCAATACCTTGGCAAATATCAGTGCGCTCATGTCGCAAGATGTCGATAAAGCCAAGCTAATGCTAGAACAGTTAACCGCGCTGCTGCGTGCGACGCTCAAAAGCTCACGCGAAGAACACACCACCATAGACAATGAAACGGCGTTACTTGAGGCTTACTTAGGCATCCAACAAACTCGTTTGGGTGATCGACTCAGTTACAAGATTGAGGTGGAAGAAGGGCTAGGCAGAACCGAATTACCGCCGATGATGCTCCAACCTTTAATCGAAAACGCCATCATCCATGGTATTGAGCCGAAGCGAGAAGGCGGCGAAATCAGTTTGCTCATCAAGCGTGAACGACAGAACTTGAAGATTGAAGTCAGAGACACGGGTGTTGGCTTGAATCATGTTAGTGGGCACATGGGCTCTGGCGTCGGTTTAAGTAACCTCAAGCAGCGAGTTGAAGCTTTGTTCGCAGGGCAAGGAGAGGTTTCTATCAGTGAGTCTGCTCAGGGTGGTGTTTGTGTTCGCCTGAGTTGGCCAATGGAATCGTAATCAAGGAAGAAAGGAATGAATACAGGGTTTACTGCCATTATTGCTGATGATGAACCGCTATTGAGGCATCATCTTGATAAAAGCCTAGCTGAAGTGTGGCCAGAGCTAGAGGTGATAGCCAAAGTCGCCGATGGTGAACAAGCGTTGCAAGCCATTGAGCAAAGCCAACCTGATATTGCGTTTCTCGATATTCGTATGCCAGTTTTGGATGGCATGACATTGGCGCAAAAACTCAATCAACTCGCCAATCCACCTTTGATTGTGTTTGTTACTGCGTACGATGATTACGCCATCAAAGCCTTTGAACAAAATGCCGCCGATTATTTGCTTAAGCCTATCTCGGATGAGCGCCTCCTGACGACGTGTGAAAGAGTGAAAGCACGCCTTGCTAAGCGAGAGCAACAAAGCAGTAATGTGCAGATGAGCAGCCTGTTAGAACAGTTGCAGCAATTATCCGCGCCACAAACGCCGCAATATCTTCAGTGGATCAAAGCGACGCAAGGGGAAGATATTCATCTGATTGCTACGTCTGATGTATTGTATTTCAAAGCGGAAGAAAAATACGTTTCTGTGTATGCCCAACAAGGACAAGGCAAAGTGCAGGAGTATTTGATTCGCACCTCGTTGAAAGAGTTGATAGGGCAGCTTAACCCAGAACAGTTCTGGCAAGTACACCGTTCAAGCGTTGTGCAAGTGTGCAAAATTAGCAAAGTAAACAAAGACTTTGCTGGAAGAATGTTTGTTCACGTTGGAGAAACTAAGCTCGCTGTGAGCCGTGCATCTCAAAGTTTGTTCAAAGGGATGTAATCGCTAGAACTGCTCACTCTTTACACTGTAAACTCGCTGCTCTTAAGCCACATTATCAAGGAAGATAAATGAGTTATCGCGTAACCCTGTTAAATGCGACGGGAGAACTGTCTCCAATTTCTGAGTATTTGCATCAGAAACTTGATGATCTGAGCTCACAACTTTCTAGTTACTTTGATTTAAGCAACATTGACCTCACCATTAGCCCATTTGATCGCAATGACGTACCGCAGACGGGGATTGGTGGCTATTGCTTAAGCGCCTATCGTGTGGAGATTCTTCTTAATACCCAACGTGCAGATATTAAAAACGTTATTGAGAAAGAACTAGCTGCGGTGTTAGCGCATGAGTTGCATCACCTGTTCCGTATGCGAGCGGGAGAAAGTGGCGTTGCACTTGGTGATGTACTAATTATGGAAGGGTTAGCTTGTCACTTCGAACGTAAGGTGAATGGCGGCGTCACTCCGAGCTTGTTTGAGCAAATCAAAGATCAAGATTGGCGCCCTTTCTACGCTGAGATGAAAGGCAAGTTGACCAGCTTAGATTACAACTTCGACGCTTACTTTCTTGGCAGCGATGAAAGCCGCTGGCCGAAATACATGGGATATTGGGTTGGGTACAACCTTGTTGCTGAATATCTGGCTGATTTTCAAGGCTCTGAACTGGATTTGGTTGGAGCCAAAGCTGAGCTTTTCTATCAATAACTTCGTTATAAGCCCAACTAATCGGCTGAGTCATAAAAACAAAAAGCGCCTAAGTCATCAGACGTTAGGCGCTTTCTTCGTTTTATAGCGACGATTTCTCTGCAGAGGCGAATGGGTTTATTCGCTGATCGTCACTTTCTCGATAATGATTGGATCGCATGGCACATCATCGTGACCAAGCTTAGAGGTCGTTTTTACTTTCGCGATGCGATTTACGACATCCATACCCGCGGTCACTTTACCAAACACGGCATAGCCCCAGCCTAGGTTGGTGGTTGCGGTGTGGTCTAGGAAATCATTGTCTTCCAAGTTAATGAAGAACTGTGCCGTTGCAGAGTGCGGAGCATCGGTTCGTGCCATTGCGATAGTGCCAACAAGGTTCTTTAGACCACGGTTTGCTTCGTTCGCGATTGGTCCGCGTGTTGGCTTTTCTGCCATGTCTTCGGTATGACCGCCACCTTGAATCATAAAGCCGTCGATAACGCGGTGGAAAATGGTGCCGTTGTAGAAGCCATCTTCACAGTATTTTTTGAAGTTCTTTGAGCTAACTGGCGCTCGTTCTAGGTTCAGTTCAATCTCGATGTCACCGAAATTGGTGGTCATAATAATCATCTTGTTTGCCCTTGTGGGTGCTAAGTTGGCGGCATTATAGCTAAGTCGCATTATGATAGCAGAAATAAAAACAGCGACGTTTTGGCGTCGCTGTTTGCATGTTGAGTGTTTGAGGAAAGCTCTAGACCGTAAAGCGACCGACCAAGTCGTACAGCTCGTTAGCTTTGTGGTTGAGGTTGCCACTGCCTGCGCGGTTTTGATTCGCAAGGTGCGCCGATTGGCTGCTTTGTTGAGAGATGACTTCGATGCGTTGTGAAATCTCTTGCCCAACTTGGCTTTGCTCTTCGGTTGCCGTTGCGATCAAGGTGTTCATGTCCATGATGTTAGCAATTGCGGCTTGGATTTCTTGCAGTGCGGCAGAGGCTGCTCGTGCTTCTTCAACCGTTGCTTCACCGCGCGCTTGGCTCGAACCCATGGCTTTCACTGCCGCATCCGAGCCAGACTTCAACTGCTCAATCATTTGGTGAATTTCGCCTGTGCTGTCTTGAGTGCGACTCGCCAGTTTACGAACCTCATCGGCAACGACTGCGAAGCCGCGACCTTGTTCGCCTGCACGGGCTGCTTCAATGGCTGCGTTCAGTGCCAATAGGTTGGTTTGCTCGGCGATATCCTGAATCACTTCTAGAGAAGAAGAAATGTTTTTTACGTCGCTCTCTAAACGAGAAATCACCGTGCTGGCTTCCGACACCTCTAGCGCGAGCGCTTCGACAGAGTTCGCTGCTGAATCAACAATGTGTTTTGCTTGTTGTGAGTTTTCATCGGCGTCTCTGGCTGATTGCGCTGCTTGGTTAGCGTTGTTTGAAATCTCGTGCGCCGTTGCTGTCATCTCGGTCATTGCCGCTGCGACTTGTTCGGTCTCTTCACGTTGACCAGAAGCTAATTCATCCACTTGCGATGCACGCTGTGACATCTCGTTGGTCTCTGAAACCACTTCTTGTCCTACGTGGCTAACGCTCTTAATGATGCCTTGCAGGCTTTCAACGAAGATATTGAAGTTACGGCTAAGTTGGGTGAACTCCGGCACGCTCGATTCTTCCATGCGCGCGGTTAAATCTGCATCGCCTTGCGCGAAAGAGTGAATTGAAGCATCAAACTGCTCAATAGGTTTCATGATGCTGCGGTTAACAAACACGGCAAAGACTGCAACTATCGCTGTAATCGAGGCACAAAACAGGGCTATCGCAGTTAGTGTGGTGTTGAGATCTTCGTGTGCTGCTTTTTCCATGTCTGCCACAATGGCGTCGATATCGTCAGTGTAGAAGCCCGTACCCAACATCAAGTCCCATTCAGGAATAAAGACTGAGTAGCTGAGTTTCGGTAGTGCTTCACTCTGACCGAGTTTCGGGAAGTAATAAGTCGTGAACTCACCAGTTTTGGCATTTTTTAGCAAATCCTGAATCAGGTAATTGCCTTTCTTGTCCTGCAAGTTATAGAAGTTTTCCCCGATGCCTTTGGTGTTTTTACCCACCACGACGCGAACGCCTTTTGAATCATAACCAAAGATGTAGCCGGATTGACCAAACTCTAGTTGTTTCAAGATAGGCAGAGCCTCTTCCAGTGGGGCATTTTGTGCGAGTAGCGGTTCGACAGCGGAACGCGCCATTTGTACGTAACTTTTGAGTTCGGCTTTTTTCATCTCCATCATTCGACTTCGAGTTTGCTCAATCTCGTGCTCGTTGTAGGCCGTGGTTTGTACGTAGGTGAACCACATCATGCCTATTGCCATAGTTAGAATTGGAATTATTGAAAGGATATATAGTCGTTTTCTGATCGTCAGATTCATAGAGACGTCCTTCTCTCGGCGCAGCGTTACAAGTGACAAGCTGAATAAGCTTGCCTGATAAAAGTGTTAATACTTATTGTTGTAATGCTTAGAGATTAACCGAGTTAATCAATCAGAAGTACTGGAAATTTGTAAATCTAGACGAAGGTCGTAGCATTTTTAAGCGGGATCACAATTAACGTGAACACGACCCACTATTGCAACGAGAAGTCCCTGTTAACCAATATGAGACGCGATACCTATTCTTTGCGAATTTGAGGTAAAGCCAGTCAGCAACAGGTTTAACGAGGCGCCAACGCAGCGGTGCGTAGAGCCAACCGCGACCAACTAATTGCCACGCACGATGAGTCACGTCCAACCCAAGCAGAAGCTCCCCCTTTTCGTTGAGGGCGTGCAAAATGGTGTTGGCTTGCTCCGGATCGATCTGCGGATAATCTGCGAATGCATCACTATAGATATCGACGGTTTTGATGTGCTGCTTGGCATCGCGTTGTTTTAGCGCCTTCATCTCTTTGGCACAAAGCGGGCAGGTTCCGTCATAAAATATGATGAGTTTTGTCATTGCGGTTTTCTTGTTTGAGATTTTCTAATCGCTTTTACGTGGCGAATTTTCTTTTGGTTCATTGTTTTGCAAGTAATGCAGCCAATTGTCGCGAATGTTGCCGTAATTGAATTGGCAGAACTCTTTGCGATCACGCAGGTAGTCTTTTTCTACTTCATCGAGTAAGGCTTTGTATTGCTCAGGATCACTACCGTACACCAGACATAACGTTGAAAAGTAACGCTGCAAATCAAAGCTGTGTTCGTCAATGTACTCGCCAAAATCGTAGTAGTCCGGTCTGTCGTCGGATTCGAATGCGAACATGTCGGCGGCGCTAATGGCCATATCTGCGCCATCTTCTAGGAAGTCAATCATTAAAATAGTGGCAAAATTATCGACCGCATCTTCTTCTTTTCCGAGAACAGGGATGCTTTGATCTTCGATGTAAGCATGTCCAGCTTCATGAAGTAAAGTGTGCAATAACGTATCTAGCGCCCCTGTTTTTGGGGATTTTCCGAAGCGTTCTTCATACTGATTATTGGAGAAGTAATTGAGCGACTCCAAATAAAAAGTGTAAGGAACGTATATTGTGTGTGTATCAGGATCATACATTGGACCATCTTCTCCGCCGTAAACCAGCGTGAGAGCTTTATCAAATGGAAAGTAGGCCTGAGACAGCTCAACAAAGATGGTGTTTACATCGCTGCTTTGAATCGATTGTTGGGCGATTTTTTCATGAGTTGTCTCTACGGGAGAATATTGAATACGAATGTTTTCAGCTGCTGTAGCTGATGAGACGATGCTGAGTAATAGCGCAGCGCAAAGCGAATGAATGTTCATGTGGGACTCTTGTTATTGAATAACTTGTATAAAAAATTATACATGTTTTTGTCTGATGCATAGTTGGGGTTGTACTCATTAGCCAAAGTCGGGACGTCGGTCTCGAAAAGCAATCATGATAACATCGCATATTTCGGCTGCTTGGTTCTCTAGGGCGTTTATCAAGACCTCTTGGATAAGAACGGCGGTGAAGTTATTGGCTATGCATCGTTTTCTAAGAAGCTTACTGAGTAACTGTGCTTCGATCTTTATCTGTGAAAATGATAATAGGCAGTTAATCATTGCAAGGTTTAACCATGGGGTTGGTGAATGTCACTGAATTGAAGAAAATTATCAGCGATATGTTATAATCCTGCTCCGTTGTGACGAAAACGTTTGTTGCAGCCTGAGAGTTTCCTTGGATTCGGCTCGTTTATACACCATGAGCCAGAGTTGAAAAGCTACGACAGGAACAGGCAAACCCAATTGTTTTGAACGCGCTCTCGGCGTTTAACGGTTACAACGGGAAGGAACTTTGTTTGATAGTAATTGACACATTCTGTTTAAGTAAGGGAGCCCGAAGTGGTTCAGAAAGTGTCACCCAGAATTTACTCACAACACAACACCCCAAGCGATAACGCACAGGTATTGCGAGGGGCCATTTGAAGGAGCTGTATCAGCTCCTTTCACATTTAAGGGCTTGCTAACAGCGTAAAAACTGACACATCGCTTAAGGAGCGCCCCTTAAACTAGCCTAAGGCGCATCTACACCAACTTTTTGAGTATTTTCGAAACAATAAAGCGAGAAAATTTGCTATTGAACGAAGGTTAAACTAACACTCATTCATTACGGAGAATGAAGAGAACAATAATAAGAGGCGATATGAATCATTTAATATCTGTAGGTGCACTGGAGTCCTTCTTGGTCGCAATTAGTGTGCTTTTCCTGGGGCATTTTATTAATGCTAAGCTACCGATTTTAAAGAAATTCAACATACCTGAGCCGATTGTAGGTGGTCTTATTGTAGCCTGCATGATTACTGCTCTTCATTTCAACGGCATCGATTTAGAGTTCGACTTGCCATTACAAAATACGTTTATGTTAATGTTTTTTGCGACAGTTGGTTTGGCCGCAAATTACACTCAGTTGATGAAAGGAGGTGCGAAGGTTTTTATCTTCTTAGCTGTCGCATCGTTTTACATCATCATACAAAACGGCGTTGGCGTTTCACTTGCGGCGGCGCTCGGTTTAGATCCTTTGATGGGGTTAATTGCTGGCTCGATTACTCTGTCAGGTGGTCATGGTACAGGTGCTGCGTGGTCACAAACCTTTCAAGACGTGTATGGATTGGATAACGTCTTAGAAATTGCAATGGCATCAGCGACTTTTGGTTTGATCATCGGCGGTATCATTGGTAGCCCTGTAGCGCAGCGTCTGGTGGAAAAGAACAGCATAGAGTCTGAGTATGGTCGTGGTGGTCGAGATGCCAAAACTCACGAGAAATTCCCGGAGTTGGTGACTTACAATGAATACGAAGAAGATAAAGTAACGGCGAAAAAAGTTGTGGAGAAACTCTTCTTCCTACTGATCTGTGTTACTGGGGCCAAGTATGTCGAGCAATGGGTAAGCACGTATGAAATCTCATGGCTGATGATTCCAGACTTCGTATATGCGCTATTCATTGGTGTGATCATTACGAATTTCTTGGAAGTGACCAAGATTCGTAAGTTAGATGCCGAAACGGTCGATATGTTAGGTACGGTATCGCTATCTCTGTTCCTAGCGATGGCTCTGATGAGCTTGAAGTTATGGAATATCTTTGATCTAGCGATTCCATTCTTGGTTATTTTAGCTGTGCAGTCTGTCGTCTTAGCTATCTTTACGTACTATGTTACGTTCAAAGTGATGGGAAGCAACTACGATGCTGCGGTTATTGCAGGGGGGCACTGCGGTTTTGGCTTGGGTGCAACCCCAACAGCCGTAATGAACATGGGTTCAATCGTTAACCGATTTGGCCCGTCGCCACAAGCATTTATGGTGGTGCCAATTGTGGGCGCTTTCTTTATCGACATCGTCAACTTAATTATCTTGCAAGGCTACATTTCATTCCTTGGTTAAAGTTAAGTGGATGAGCTCCTAGAGGCGAAATAAAAACGGTCACAACACTGGTTGTGACCGTTTTTTTATGACTTGGTTTGGTCGTTTATTGAACGAAGCATTATTGGATAGTTCGGCTGAACTTGAGGCTAGCTGTCCAACCAAGAATACCAATGAAGGCGTAAATGCCAACGTTTAACCAACCCGCTTGAGGAATGGCATTGAATGGGTTTGGTGTAATAATGGCGTGCAGCGGAAGGTAAAGCACTTCGGAGAAAAACTGATCTAGCCCGTAGAAACCAAAAAGTGCGATAGGCATCCAACGCAGCGCATAAATGGCGATAAACAAAATGACCAGTGGTGAGTTCACTTTTTGTGAAATAGCCATCGCAGTTAATGCCAGCGGTAACAGCAGAATACCGGCGAAAAACATTCTGATTAAAAACTCTCCCCAATGCAGCAGCACGTAACCTAACGAGACTTGGCGGTACAATAAAGCCAATTGGTGATCAGTAGAGATGTTCAGCAACCACAACATTAAATTTGCAGCGAGTACGAGCACCGAGCAGACGAGCGGAATCACCAATAAGCCAAATCCTAGCTTCACTAAATGGGTTTTTATGTCACTGACAGGCATACTGCGCCAAAACATAATGCTGCCTTCCGCCCGTTCTTTGCGTAGCGTTCTTGGGAAGTACTGAACGGCTAACAAGATAGACAGCAGCCCTGCTCCTCCGGTTATCAACGTATTGACATCATCACCAAGCTCTTTGTGAATGTCACTGACATCGCCACCAAAGCTCATTTGGAAAAACATATTGTGTTGTAGAGTGTCGTTACTCATTAAACTCACAAAGAGAATAACTCCACACGCCAACACAAACAGTGGAATACGTAAAACAAGAGGGTTTTCTAACCACTCTTTTTGCAACATCGCGACAACTGAACGCATTACGCTGCCTCCTTCTGCAATGCTAAAAATAAATCCGCTAACTTCACCCCATGGATGGAGCCCATTGTTTCTGCTTGTTGGGCATACTGGGCTTTGAGTAACCATTTCGTTGAACCGAGGCCTTTTTGTGACGAGAGTGGGTTCATCGCTTCAATTTGTGTGCGGTGCTCGTCGTTGGCTTCAAGAATGAAATAGTCTTCACTGATACTGTCCATCGAGGTTTGCAGAACGGGGCGACCATGCTTAAGAATCAGAACATCTGTCAGCAAGTGCTCAATCTCTGATACTTCATGACTGGCGATGATCAACACGCGCTCGCCGTCGTGAAACCATTCCAATAAGTGACGATAAAACGTCTCGCGATACACGAGATCTAACCCGAGTGTCGGTTCATCCAATATGAGGATTTGGGTGTTGGTCGCGATCACAATCGCGAGGTGTAATTGCACCTTCATCCCTTTGGATAAAGATTTGATACGCGCACGAGGTTTGATGTCCGTTTGACGAAGTAGCGTATCTGCTTGGGCGCGATTGAACCCTGGATGCACGCCCTCGGTATAGTTAAGCAGTTGAGCAACGGTCATCCAATCTGGCAGAACGTTGACATCCGAGATGTAGGATAAGCTCTGCATTATCTTGTCGCGTTGCATAATAGGTTCAAATCCGTTGATACGAATAGTGCCCTGATATTCATGTGCACCGAGTAGGGCATTAATAAGCGTTGATTTACCTGCGCCATTATGGCCGAGTAAGCCAAGTACTTGTCCTGCATGTAGGTCGAAACTCACTTCATGCAGTGCTTCTCCTTGTTGCTGATATTGCTTGGAGACGTTGTTTACACTGACTAATGCGCTCATTGGTCACCTTTCAAGTGTGGTTTTAGTTGTTGAATGAATTCGTCGAGTGACATATCCAGACGCTGTATTGTGTCGGCTATCTGCGGAATTTGTTGCTGAAGAAAACGTGCCTTCTCGTCTGCGAGTAATTTGAGCTTTGCTCCTGAAGCGACAAACATACCTTGACCGCGTTTTTTCTCCACTAGCCCGTCATCAACAAGCAATTGATAGCCTTTCATAACGGTGAGGTGGTTAATTTTCATATCTGCAGAGATGCTACGGACGGAGGGCAGAGCATCGCCTTCTTGCCAGACACCTTGCAGTATTTGCTGTGTGATCTGGTCTGCCAACTGTCGAAATATCGGTTGGCGATCATGCCAATTAGTCATGAGTGAATCTCTTGGTTGAGATGGTGTTATATATATGTATAACACCTAGTGCATTAGAGAGAAAGTAATAATTTAAAACCTAGTGTATCCGCCTGTCTCATTCGCTCTAAATATCCACCTATGTGGTCGTTGTTTTGAGGTTTTGTTTTATATGGAAATTAATTGCTTCTCATAAGTTGAGAAGTGTTGTTTTTCTCTTCCCATCAATACACTTATCGCCTGTTTTAAATGAATATTCTCACTGAATGATAATTAACATAATTTTAGGTCTGCTTATTTCTTACTTGATGAGAATTGATGGTCAAAGAGGCCTAGAAAACAAAAGTTTCGAGAGGCAATCTGACTGGCTTAGGCACCTATCTCACGTTGAGCTCGTGCTCAATGAATGAGAAAGAGTAGAGTAAAGAGGTCTCATGAATCAGGTAATATCTATCGGCCCACAGGAGTCGTTCCTCGTCGCAATTTGCGTGTTGTTTTTAGGGCAGTTCATCAATACCAAGTTACCAACCTTAAAAAAATTTAATATTCCAGAGCCAATTGTTGGTGGTCTAGTGGTCGCTTGCGTAATCACGACGATGCACTTAAATGGTGTGGATGTCTCCTTTGATTTACCACTGCAAAACGTCTTTATGCTGATGTTTTTTGCAACCGTTGGCTTAGCGGCAAATTACACCCAACTGATTAAAGGCGGTGCGAAGGTTTTCATCTTCCTAGTTGTGGCATCGGTCTACATTCTTATCCAAAATGCGGTCGGCGTGTCCTTAGCAACAGCGTTGGGGTTAGATCCACTCATGGGGTTGATCGCCGGATCCATTACGCTTTCTGGCGGACATGGAACTGGAGCTGCGTGGTCGCAAACTTTTCAAGAAATGTATGGTTTGCATAATGTTCTAGAGGTGGCAATGGCTTCTGCTACATTTGGCTTGGTGATGGGCGGGATTATTGGCAGCCCTGTTGCACAAAAGCTACTAAACAAACACAACTTGGAATCGGAATACGGACGCACCAATCAAAGTCATCAGAGTTTCCCTGAACTGGTGACGTACAACGAACATGAGGAAGATCGTGTCACAGCGAAAAGAGTCGTTGAAAGCTTGTCCATCATTCTACTTTGCGTGACAGGCGCGAAGTATCTCGAGAGTTGGGTAAGCAGTTTTGACATCAAGTGGTTAATGATTCCCGATTTTGTTTATGCGCTGTTTATTGGTGTTGTTATCACTAACATCATGGAAGTGACGAAGGCGCGCAAGGCTGATTTAGAAACCGTTGATATTCTTGGCACGGTTGCACTATCTCTATTTCTTGCCATGGCCTTGATGAGTTTGAAATTGTGGAATATTTTCGATCTTGCGATCCCATTCCTTATTATTCTTGCTATTCAGTCGGCAGTGTTGGCGATGTTCACTTACTACGTAACATTCCGCATGATGGGAGGCAACTACGATGCGGCGGTGATCGCTAGCGGACACTGCGGTTTTGGGTTAGGTGCTACACCGACTGCGGTCATGAATATGGGCTCCATCGTGAGTCGATATGGTCCATCACCACAAGCATTTATGGTGGTTCCAATTGTCGGTGCATTCTTCATCGACATTGTGAATTTAGTGATTTTGCAAGGATGCATCGCTTTTATTAAATAACATTCGCTTTTTTACCGAAATAACAAAGCCAGCACCTATACGCTGGCTTTGCTATTTGTAACACGAAATCTTGTTTGCCTGACTTCAAGCCGTGAAATCAATGCGTTACTATGACGACATAGTGTTCAATTTTGCAGCAGCATGAGGTACCCACATGTCTGAAAAAATATCGACGTCGGCATTAGCGAAAATGCGCAAGGTAGAAGCTAAGCTGCTGTTTGCCGATCTCAAACGTGCAGGCTACATCGTTCGCCAAGATGAAAAGTGGATTTTGACCGAAGAAGGGGCAAAGTTTGGCGGTGAGTATGTGGATCACCCTAAATTTGGCCAGTTCATCGTTTGGCCGACCAACTTACATATTGAGCTGACTCCCAGCTCAGGGAAAACATTGAGCGCGACACAACTGGGTGAAAAGCTGAAATTGAATGCGAAGCGCATGAACCAGCTTTTGAGTGAACTGGGTTGGTTGACCAAATCCGAAGAGGGATGGAGTGTCACAGAAGCTGGTGTGCGCGCTGGTGGGCAGCAAAGAACCGATAAAGAAACACAAAATACCTTTGTCGTATGGCACGATGTGGTGCTGCGTAACAAGCGTCTTAAGCAGTCTGTCATTGAGTTTTTAGGGCAAGACGCGGAGTCACATTCTACGGATAAATCGTACTCAAGCTTTCGCCAAAAATTTGAAGCCAAGCACCGAACATTAGATGGGCATTACGTGCGCTCTAAGGGGGAGTTGCTCATCGACAACTGGCTGTACTTGGCTGGTGTTGTGCACGCTTATGAGCGTCAGTTGCCGATTGACCAAGATGTCACTAGCGATTTTTACTTGCCAGGTGGCAAAGTCTATTTGCAATTTTGGGGAAGTGACGATGGGGAGATGGCTCAGGCCGACCGTGAGACCATTCGTACTGTTTATGAGCAGCATCATTTCAATCTTATCGAAGTCGAACCGAGTGAACTAGACAAGTTGGATGAAGTGCTTCCTAAGCGTCTTCGTCAGTTTGGTATTAAAGCTTATTGACGACTTAAGCCCGCTGTTCAGATAAGAAAAAACCCGTGTTCAACACGGGTTTTGTATTTTTAGTGTGTTTCTAGGCTGCCATCCTATGGGTTAAAAGCCTTTGATGTTTTCTGCTTCTAGCTCAGAGAAGTACTTCACTGTCTTCACTTTCAGTTCTTGTTGAGCTGGTTCGTCGCATACGATCACCGCTTTAGGGTGAAGTTGAAGAGCAGAAACTGTCCATAGGTGGTTTACACAACCTTCCACGGCTGCTTCAAGTGCCTGAGCTTTGTTATGACCAGTGACCAAGATCATCACTTCTTCTGAGTCTAGAAGCGTACCAACACCGATAGTCAGCGCGTATTTAGGCACTTGGTTGATATCGCCGTCAAAGAAGCGAGAGTTCGCAATGCGAGTGTCTTCAGTGAGGGTCTTGATGCGAGTACGAGAAGAAAGAGATGACGCTGGCTCGTTGAACGCGATGTGACCGTCGTTACCCACGCCGCCCATGAACAGGTTGATCTTGCCGTAAGACTTAATTTTGTCTTCGTAACGCTTACATTCTGCGTCGTGATCGTCTGTGTTACCGTTCAGTAGGTTGATATTTTCTTCTTGAATATCAATGTGATTAAAGAAGTTGTTGTACATGAACGAACGGTAAGATTCTGGGTGATCCGCAGGGATGCCAATGTACTCATCCATGTTAAAAGTCACGACGTTTTTGAAGCTGACTTCGCCGGCTTGGTAAAGCTCGATTAGGGCTTTGTAGGTTGCTAGAGGAGTGCCACCAGTTGGTAGACCCAGAACGAATGGACGCTCAGCAGTAGGTTTAAAGTCGTTGATACGCTTAGCGATATGCGCAGCTGCCCACTTACCTACTTGTGCTGCTCGAGTTAACGGGATAAGTCTCATTTTGTGCCCCTAGTTATTGGAATTGACGATGTACTGAAACATTAATTCGCATTATAAAATAAGTAATGGCGAACTGCTATTGTTTTAGGTCAAAATTTTGCTTTTTCTTTAACCAATGTTGGTTTTGTCGACGATTTTTATATCTAAATGCTTTTATAAGACGATTTTTTACAAAGAAATTGCATTATGAAACTGACGAATCAATAGATAAAATTTATGATCTAAATTAAGTTCTGCCTTCGCACTTAACCTTGTTTTTTAACAACCTACAGAGTGCGAAATCGCACACGAACTTCAAATATTATGGGTTAGATATGGCATGGCGCTCATTCTTTAACCATAATTGAAATGTGTAAACCAGTGAGGAATTCGGTATGAAAAATGAGTTAGATCCGAGCAAAGTACTACAGGCTTACGAATGTGTGATGAACAACGGTACGCCAACCGAATTTGGTAAAATGTATGAAGGTGTAGAAGCGTTTTCTGACTACGATGGGTACAACGTTTTCTTAAGAGGGAATGGTGTTGAGCTAAAAATTGGCTTCCACAACACCTATCACTTGGAATATGACCAAGAGCATTTGAAAGAGAGCTTTCTGAAAAAGATTGCGACGCTCGCCAAGTAAACGATCATCACCCAAATATTAAAAAAGCCCTTGGGAGAATGCCCCCTTGGGCTTTAGGAGAAGAAATGAGCTTGTCTTGCTCGCTCAGTAAAGTCAAACGAGCTTTCGCCTACTGCTAGAAAAAGGCGAGAACTAGGTTATTGGTTATTAATCGTCTTCAACCAAACTCTCTTCAATGTATTCTTCTGTGGCGTCAGGCTTGTTACGACCATTTAGCGTATGGAAGCGCTTGCGACCACGAGCAAGTTGGGTGTACTTTAGCCACGTACGCTCAAGTTTTGTTTTTGCTTTGCCCGGGTTTTCTAACACCTTGATGAAGTGTTTCTCTTCGCTGTTTTCAGGTGTTAATTCGCCTGACTCTAAGCCAAGCATTGTATCCCCATAAATTGTTAGGATTTCCTCTTCTGAAAGAGTAAAATCGCCAGACTTTGCAAAGCCGCGTGGGAATTTTACGTTATCGTAAAAACGTTTTTTGCCATGACGGAATTCAGTGTCAGACATGTCAACAGCCTCTGTAACCGTTATTGATGAATGTAGTGAACTTACGGCGAAAATTAGGCTTAAATCTAACAAAAGAAAAACAAAACTTTTTTGTCGTCATGATTTTAATTAGTTGTTAATCTGGTTTTATATTAACCAGGAGATGGTTTATGGATGTAAAAGTCTTTCGAACATTTTTAGAGCTGGCAAGAGTTCGTCACTTCGGACGTGCTGCTGAGAACCTTTATATTACCCAAGCCGCTGTGAGCGCACGTATCAAACAATTGGAAAGTTACTTCGATACGCAATTGTTTATTCGTGATCGAAATAACATAAAGTTGACCTCTGCAGGTGAGCGCTTAATCAGCTATGCCGAGGTAATGGTCACTACATTGCAACAAGCGAAGCTAGAATTATCGCTTGAAGATGGCAAAGCGCTGCAACTAACGTTAGGTGGCACGCCAAACATTTGGGACGCTTATTTACAGAATTGTTTAAGTGTCGTCACAGATTCGTTTGGTGGTTATGGCTTCATGGCAGAAGTGATGGGACGTGAGATGCTCAGTCGTAGCTTGCTAGAGCGCACGTTAGATATGGCATTTGCGTTCGATCAGATCAAAGCTGATGAGCTTAACTGTAAAAAAGTGGCAGATGTTGTTCTCGTTCTGGTATCAACTGAGAAAGATTCTTTAGACACCGTTTTCGAAAACAAATATGTGTACGTTGACTGGGGGACGCGTTTCTCCTCAGAGCATTCTGAACGTCACCCTAAGATTCCGGCTCCATATTTACGCACTTCAACAGCGCGTATCGCATTGGACTTTATTTTAGAGAAGGGTGGAGCCGCGTACTTACCAATCTCTCTCGTGGAGCCATTTATCGCTAATGGGCAGCTTCACAAGGTGTCTGGAGTAGAAGATTGGTGTCGCCCTATCTATTTGAGCTATCGTAAAGCTAGCTCGTCTGTAGACGCGATTAAGCAAGTGGAAGAAATTGTCAAAGAGATCGATCCACTGACCGCTTACAGTTTTCAGCAAATTGGTTCTGGCACTTCCGACGAATAGCGTTGAATGAAAAGTCAGAAAAACGAAAAAGCCGCCTTGAGAAATCAAGGCGGCTTTGTTTTTATCTCGATGAATCGATAGTTATGGTAAGTCAAACAACAGGGCTGTTGTGCTTTCGTTTGATGTATTGCGCAAAACAACCTTACTCTGGTGTTCAACCTTCGCGCCGTCGCCAGCCGTCAAAGTGGTATTGTCGACACTAAGGCTCCCAGTCACTTGATGGATGAATAGATTTCGGCCCGACTCAATCTCAAAGTTTAGTTCGCTACTTGGCTCAAGAATTAACTGATGCAAAGTCGCATCTTGCTTAATAAGTAGCGTGCCGTTTTCTCCAGTTGGAGTTGCGATAGTCGTTAACCCAGGATTGCGACCAAAATCTTTTTGCTGATAACCTGGTTTGGTTCCAAATGTGTTCGGTTGAATCCAAATCTGTAGAAACCGCAGCGTATCTTGGTTCGATGCATTGTACTCACTGTGGTAAATCCCTTTCCCTGCCGACATGAGTTGGAATTCACCTGCAGGTAGTGTTTTGACGTTACCTTCACTGTCTTTGTGTGCGATAACACCTTCCAACACATAGCTGATGATCTCCATATCACGGTGGCCATGTGTATCAAAACCCGCGCCAGGCTTGACTACATCGTCATTAATGACTCTCAGCTCAGAAAAGCCCATATGTTGAGGATCGTAGTAGCTACCAAAAGAAAACGTATGTTTGCTATCAAGCCAGCCAAAGTTTGCTCGACCTCGGTCTGCCGCATGTCTTACCGTAATCATAAGGCCTCCTTAAGAGAGCTTTTTGTTTAAGAAGTTATCTAACGCTGCTTTACCTGCGCCAGAGAACGCCAGAGAAACGCTTGCTGCCAGTAATGCTAAGCCAAACTCGTAACCGTTGTTTGCCATGAACAGGCCATTTTCAAAGTGGACAGAGAATATCGCTACCACCATCGTGAGCGCCAAAGCAACCGCTGCTGGTCGAGTTAGCAGACCAAGTAAAATGAACAAGCCGCCAAAGAACTCTGCGCTGCCCGCAAGTAACGCCATGAGCACGCCAGGACCTAAACCGATAGATGCCATCCACTGACCTGTGCCTTCTAGCCCGTAGCCACCAAACCAGCCAAATAGTTTTTGTGCGCCGTGCGCCATAAAGATAATGCCGATTGGAACGCGAAGTGATAGTGCGCTGTAACCTGCGTTTGATGTGGTAATTTTCTGTAATAGTGCTTTCATGATTCTGTCCTCTGACTCTTTTCAATGAGTGGGAAGCGTGTGCTCCCGTGCTGTTGAGAACAGTTTAGGTAGAGGCGAATATAAAAATAACGGGAGGATTTTGATAAACTCGTTCTAAAAAATTGAATATTTGGTTTTTATTTATTTAAATCAATGTCTTGATTTTTATATTCGAGTGTTTATTTGCCGATTATTGTCTGTTTTAAATCAAGGTCTGTCATTATTTTCGATAAACATTTTTGCTGTTAAACAAAAAAAGAGCACATGTACTGTGCTCTATTGCTTTCGCTTTTAACAAGGGAGAAAGGTGCGTTAAAGAAAACCGTCAGAGGTTCATTAAGCTCTCTAATGACTCCTCTACATTGTTGTAGTGATAAGTTCGAATATTACGTCCATCCGTCGCATTAATCTGAATTTCTGAGATCTCGTTATCTGAGTCTCGTTCGATAATTCCAATAGAATGATCTACGGATTTACTGGTAATAATCTTTTGGTTTCTTAATACAATTACGCAAGTATGTAAGTCCATGCCAATTCCCTTTAGCCGACGTTGTTGTGATGTTCTGGATCTAACTTTAGTGTACAAAAACGCTAATGCCAATAAATCTCAATATTGAGTTCCGAAAATGGCTAATTGTGGGCGCTTAAGCAAGCTACAATAACACTATATTGAACGATGCCTATGAACAATAAATGACAAAAGGCATGAGCAAGGAAAGCACTATGTTTATTCACCCCCATACCTCACTGACCTTCGAGCAGTGTCACAAGGCGCGAGTCGCGCGAGACAGTCGTTTTGATGGGCGATTTTATGTGGCGGTAAAAACAACGGGAATCTTTTGTCGTCCGATTTGCCCGGCAAATTTGCCTAAAGAAGAAAATGTTGAGTATTTCGCTGATAAGACGCAAGCCCTTCAAGCAGGGTACCGTCCGTGTTTACGTTGTCGACCTGACAGCGCGCCTGGATCTTGGGCATGGAAAGGTGTCGAGACGACCTTTCAACGAGCGATTTCGTTAATTGATAGAGGGGAGTTGCATCACCATTCGGTGTCTGAGTTGGCTGAGCGTGTTGGGATTTCTGACCGTTACTTACGTATGTTGTTTGAGCAGTATCTAGGTATGTCACCCAAGCAGTATGCGCAATATCAGCAACTAATGTTCGCCAAACAGTTGCTTCACTCCAGCTCTATGTCGGTCACCGACGTGGGGTTTGCATCAGGTTTTAACAGTACGCGCCGCTTTAACGATGCTTTTCAAAAGTTTCTCAAACTAACGCCTTCTCAAGTACGCCGTAAAGAGTTTGATGGTGCGGGTTGCAATCGAATTGCCTTACCTTATCGAGGTGAGTTGAATTGGTCGCACATGTTGGACTTCTATCGTTTGCGAGCGGTTGAGGGGGTTGAGCTAGTGAGTGATGAGAGTTATCAGCGCAACGTTTTTTTGGATAACAGCAAAGCCTGGTTTAAAGCGACAAAAGGTGAAGGATACTTAGAACTGGCGTTTGAAATTGAAGACGTAACGAAGCTGCAAAACTTGGTGTCTGACATTCGTCGTATGTTCGATCTTGACGCTGATATTTGTACTGTTGAGCAGCATTTGGAGTATGTCGCGCCTGGGCTCGTGTCGAGTAAAGGTATTCGTATTCCTGGTGTATGGAATGCATGGGAAGCAGGGGTTAGAGCGATTTTAGGCCAGCAGGTGTCGGTTAAAGCTGCGATTGGTCAACTTAACTTATTGGTGGCCACACTTAGTGGAGAGTCAGAAAAACGTTTTTTCCCGACTCCCAGTGATATTGCGAACGCCGACGTGAGCTTTTTGCGCATGCCGCAAAGCCGTAAAGAGACGCTAGTGCGCTTCGCCCAGTTTATGCAGGACAACTCAGAAGCTGACCCCCAGCACTGGCTAGCTTTGAAAGGCATTGGACCTTGGACCGTCAGTTATGCTCAACTGCGAGGGCAATCTCAACCCGATTGCTTTCTAGATAAAGACTTAGTGGTGAAAAAGGCGATGCAGCGTTACCCATCACTGAATACGCACACTGCGGCCCCTTGGGGAAGCTACGCGACGTTTCACTTATGGAATCAATCATGAAAACATTTTATACCGAAATGCCGAGTCCACTAGGAACGGTGACTATCCAATCGAACGCTGAGGGCTTACTTGGCATTTGGTTTGAAACATGCACCACTAAGCCGAGTGAGCTGGGGGTGCGAGACGAGCAGCATCCGGTTTTGCGCCAAGCTGTCACCCAACTGGATGAATACTTTGCTGGTCTGCGCAACGAATTCGACTTACCCCTTGCAGCGACAGGCACTGATTTTCAAAATCAAGTTTGGCAGGCACTAACGACCATTCCATATGGGGAAACGTGGAGCTATCAAGATCTCGCGAATGCGATAGGTAACCCTAAAGCTGTGCGTGCTGTTGGGTTAGCAAACGGGAAGAATCCGATTTCTATCGTGGTACCTTGTCATCGCGTTATTGGCAAAAGCGGAAAACTGACTGGGTATGCAGGTGGAGTGGAGCGCAAGCAACGTTTGCTCGCGCTGGAGCAAGGTACACCGCTTTAAGTGAGGCGATTCTCGTATTGGGATTAAGCGTGCTACACAGGGGTAACGATAGTGTAGAGTTTCATAATCGTTATACGAATAGAAGAAGGACAATAAGGACATGCCTTTCAAAACGGATTTTGATGCCTTCATGAGTGAGTGTTGGCAGCATCACGAGGAAAATCCCGAACAAGTTTATGCTAAGCTAGAAACGGCTCTGAGCTAGGTGGAAGACGTTACCCAAATCGAGCGAATATTCGCATTGATGCTGCATACCGCTATTGGGCATCTCCAGTGCCCAGAAAAGTTTCTTACTTGTTTAGAGCACTTTGATGAACGCAAGGTTGCCGAGAGTTTGGCATTTCAACGCAGTATTGCCGTTGCGCGCTATTTCGTAGATGGCACTGACAATATGGAATTATTGGAAGAGCAAGAACAACGCCGAGTTTACGCTTTGATTTCGAATGAACTTTCTGCACTTGTTCAGCTTGAACTGGCGAGTCAATGGTTGGTGAAGGCAGCGTTAGGAATGACGCCGAACGATGCAGAAGGGCCATTAGCGCGCGCTATCGCGATCACTGCGAACAACTTAGCATGTCAGTACGAAGCGCTGGCTGAGCGCACGTGCATGGAAAAATCGAAGATGCTAGAAGCAGCGACACTCGCGCTAGACTATTGGAAAGTGGCAGGGGGTTGGATGCAAGAAGAGCGCGCAGAGTATCGCTTAGCGATGAGCTTGCTTAAAGCAGATAAACCGCAAGAAGCCAAAGTGCATGCTGAGCGCTGTGAGGTTATTTGTCAGCAAAATGGTAGCGACGCGTTTGAGCTGTTCCACGCACATGACTTGTTGATGCAAGTACACTTCCATCTTAGTCAGAAATATAAAGCTAAATTGGATGAAGAGATGCAGCAGCACTGCAAAACGAGCTCGTTGACGTGATCTTAGCGTTGAATGAAAAAAGCCCCGAGCGACTGGCTGGGGGCTTTAGGGTTGTTGACTATGCAGCGATGATTATGCTGCTTGCGCTTTTGCTTGGTATCGTCCTGGTTTATGGTTCATCGCCAAAATCAAGTTCGTTGCGATGGCACCTAGAACAGATAGAGCGATAAGGTGCACATCTACAATGAACAGTGACATCACCACGATGGCACAATCTAACGCCATTTGAACTTTACCCGCTCGAACTCCAAAACGTTCCTGAAGGTACAACGCTAGAATGTTAAAGCCACCCAAACTCATTTTGTGACGGAAAATTACCAACATACCGATTCCAATCAGCCCACCACCCAAAAGTGCCGCATAGAAAGGTTCGATTCGTGAAATCTCAATCACATGATGCAGATGATCGACCGCAAAAGAGACAATCGAAACCGCAATAAAGGTATTGATAGTGAAGCGCCAACCCATGCGCATCACAGATAAAATATAAAAAGGGAGGTTAAGAGCGAAAAATATCTGACCAAAACTGAAGTCACTCACTTTGGTTAGGAAGATCGCCAAGCCAGCCGTACCGCCAGTGAGCAATCCTACTTTGCTAAAAAATATCACCCCAAGTGACACTAACGCACTGCCGAGCGTCAGAGCCAAGAGGTTCTCTCTTAGGCTATGATCTTTGTCCATAAATTAATTTCCTTGGTTTAAAAACCGCGCCGGAGATAACACGTCTCACGGACGCGATAGACAGTCGCCAAAATAGCAACTAACAAATCGGCCAATAAAATGTCGCGAAAAGTGATGGATGTCGAGTTTTTGGACGAGATTATGATGATATTAACCTGTTTAACATAATGTACACAGATAGAAAAACAACAAGGAAAAGTTATGATTAAGAAAGTTGGCAACACCCAAATCAACACATTACATCGACTGAGTTGCCACTGTGGAAAAGTTGAGCTGGAACTGGCGTTACCCAATGGTATTGAGAAACCGAGACGGTGTGACTGTTCTATGTGTCGACGTCGTGGCGCGATTGTCGCATCTGTACCTTTGAACGGTATTCGTATTATGCAAGGCGAAGACGTCTTGAAGCAGTATCAATTTAATACACACACTGCGAAGCACTTTTTCTGTGGCGAGTGCGGTATTTATACGCACCATCAGCGTCGTTCTGACCCGAGTGAGTATGGCTATAATGTCGGCTGCTTAGAGGGCGTCAACCCATATGAGTTGGGAGCGATTGAAGTGATGGATGGCGTTAACCATCCATCCGACCGCTAGGTTGTGTTGCAAGTTAAGCACCTGATTGTCGGTGCTTTTAAGTAAATAAACCGCTATTCATCCACAAGTGTACCGCAATACTGGCGGCATAACCCAAGGCGATGACGGGAGCCCACTTTAGGTGGCCAAAGAAGGTGTATTGTCCACGCGCGGCTCCCATTAAAGCGACGCCTGCCGCGGAGCCAATGGAAAGCAAACTGCCACCGACACCTGCGGTTAATGTGACCAGTAGCCAGTTGCCCATCGACATGCTTGGTTCCATGGTCAGTACAGCAAACATAACCGGAATGTTATCGACGATTGCAGATAGGACACCAACCATTACGTTTGCCCAGACTGGGTTCCATTGCGTGTACATGACGTTTGAAACCAGTTCGAGGTAGCCAAGTAAACTTAAACCGCCAACACACATTACAACACCGTAGAAGAACAACAAGGTGTCCCATTCGGCTCGAGACACACGATGAAACACATCAAACGGAACCACTGAGCCTAAGCGCTTCAATGCCTGATCATCGCCATTGGCAATTGCCATAGCTGCTTTTTTTGCGAGTGAGTGTTTGAGAGTTTGGCGCAAAAAATATCCGAAAAACTGTAAGTACGCCAAGCCCATCATCATGCCCATAACGGGTGGGAAGTGCAGCACAGCATGGAAAGAGACTGCGGTGGCAATCGTCAAAATGAACAACGCGACAATACGCCTTGCCCCGCGTTTTAGCTCAACGTGTTGGTGAATCGTATTCGGTTTTGTGTTTGGAACAAAAAGTGACATCAAAAATGCGGGAACCAAGTAGTTCACCAATGACGGTACAAACAACGGAATGAACTCAGCAAAGCTGACATGACCGGCCTGCCACACCATCAGGGTTGTAATATCACCAAATGGGCTGAATGCACCGCCAGCGTTGGCTGCGATAACAATGTTGATACAAGCAAGATTGACGAACTTAGGATTATCACCAGAGACTTTCATCACTACAGCGCACATCAAAAGGGCCGTAGTTAAGTTATCGGCAATCGGTGAAATGACAAAAGCGAGAAACCCCGTCAGCCAGAACAACTTTTTGAATCCAAAACCTTTACCAACCATCCACGCCTGTAAGGCATCGAAGAGTTTGCGTTCTTCCATTGCGTTGATGTAAGTCATCGCCACGAGCAAAAACAGCAGCAACTCGGCATATTCCAACAAGTTGTGTTCTAGTGCGGATTTGGCGATTTCAGGCTGATTGTGTTGAGCAAAGGTGTAGCCAATCAGAATCCAAATTAATCCTGCAGCGAGCAGCACTGGCTTGGATTTTCTCATTTTCAGATACTCTTCCAACATAACCAGTATGTAAGCGATCGAAAAGATAATCAGAGCCGCGTAACCGACACCAGAATTAACAAGGTTCAGTTCATTGGTTGATGCAGCAAAGGTGGCGCTAGAGAACAACAAACAGCAGAAAGCCACAATTGGATAGATTGGCATAGACATTTCTCCTTTGTCTGGTTGGAGAAATATTAGCCACAAATGAATGAGTTAGTTGTGAGAGAGCTCGAATTAACAGTAGGAGTTAGGAAATGATAGTGTGCGCCACTATTTTCTGAGTGACGCAATGCTTGCTGCGCCGAATAAAACCGCAGCGGCATATAAACCGTAAGTTAACCAGTGACTAATCTCTAAAAAAGGAACGAGTCCTTGACCTGCCCACATACAGCCTCCGTTTAATGAGCAATGTTGTAATAGTCGAGCCAATTTAAAGGAAATGAACAATGTTTTTTGTGAGTGAAAGCAAATTCTGAAGGATTAGAAAGTCAAAAATTGGTCAGTGAGAGAGAAATCTCATTTTTAACTGGCTAGCTCTAACCCTTTTGAGTTAAAGCTAGCTATATCTAGAGCTGAATGCATTTAGCGTAGGAGCCATTTTTTCAACGGTGAAGCGTCAATTGCTTTCACAAGCAGTATGGTTGCAACAATCGTTGCAGGATAAATAAACACATCTTTCGCGAGGTGTTGCAGCCCGATAAATTCAGCGACATTCATCATGACAATTATGATAAGCAGATGGCTAACATATATTCCTAACACGCAAGGAGATAGTTTGAAGACCCAAGGCATGTCGCCAAAATGAGGGTGAGCCAAAAGCCACATAAAGACACCTACAGCCCAGATAACGGTACCGAATAGGAAGTCGTGCGAGTTGAAAGCGATGTCATGTTGCATCAGCCAGTAAGCTTCACCAAAATGCAGTGCCATGCCAAGAATAATGCATCGAACCGTATTGTTTCGCGACCACCGCCACTGCACTTCTCGTGCGAAATAACCTAGAGCAACTAGCAACGTGCTGAAAAAAGGCCCGTTACGAGTAAAGAAAGGCGCTGGCAGGTCGGTAATGGTCGCGTAACTGCCAGCAAAGGCACCGTATATGTATAGCAATACTGCGGTTGGCAGTATCAGTTGCGCCATATTGATATGCACGAGAAAGGCAATTAACGCTACGGCAATGACCAGAGCCGGAATAAACCACAGATGAACGAGTCCGCCTTCGATGAGTGAATTGATCGGGGTTGACATTAGGTACCCCCAATAACCTTTCCTTTCGGCGAGATACCCAGCCTCAGCGACCGTCTGCCATTGGAATGGCATCAGTAAACTGATCATGCTCCAAATGAGCCAAACCTTCATTAACGGTTTGGCGTAGTTCTTAAGAGTATCGATAGGTGAATGACTCAACTTCGGCTGGATTAGATAACCCGAGATGAGAAAGAACAGCGGAACAGCAAAACGAGCCAGTTGGTTGAGCATATAGCCAACCCATGGTATCCCATTCCACTGCCAGTACGTCAGTGCCATCTGACAATGCAAACCCACAATCGCAAGCATCGCAATGATACGTGCAAACTCTAAGCTGGCTATTTTTTGTTTCTTTGCCATTACATTGTTTACCTAAATAAAAAACTTAGGTGAAAATAGCAGGTTGTTACTGAAGTAATACGTGAAAAAGTCAACAGACTTGCGCTTACATTGAAGCTGTTTTGAAAATTAAGACTTACTTCAAACTTCTTAATTATTAACCTATTAACGCAATCAATACCTGATTCGTGAGTCGAAAATAGCACTGAATAATGGTTAGACCAGTTAACTCGAGATTGCAAAAAAGAACGATCGTGCTAAAAATAAGATTATGCAAAAAGGAAAAGTGACAAAAGAGTTTATTCTGCAGCGGGCTTTTGAGATCGCCAGCGAAGACGGATTAGAAAGTCTTACGATTGGAGAGTTAGCCAAGCAATGCGGTATGTCGAAAAGTGGTCTGTTTGCCCACTTTAATTCGAAGTTGAATTTACAGCTATCGGTGCTTGATCACGCCAATAAAGTGTTCGCTGATCGGGTTATTGAGCCTGCTCGAGAACTCGGGGATGGCAATATCGAGCGTAAAATTCGAGGGTTGCTCGACTCTTGGATGACTTGGAATCACGCATTCCAAGGAAGTTGTATGTTTCTTGACGCTTGGAATGATACGGCAGATAAAGATTGCCCGCTTCAGGCCGGACTGCGTAAATCCATAGACACTTGGCTGAGCTATTTGGAGATCCAAATAACGAAAGGCAAAGAGAAGCAAGAATTTGCAGCAGACTTAGATACACGCCAAGCAACGTTTGATTTGTACGGTCTCTATTTGAGTGCGCATGTTTTTTACTCAATTAAAGGTGAGCAAGAAAGCTTGCGTCTGTTTTGGCAAGGGATCGACAACTTATTTTCTCGCTGGAAAGGCTAATATCGGTTATTCGCTTCCCTGATTCGTAGACATAAAATCACAAAGAGCGGCTGAGTTCGCTCTTTCTTATCAGTATAAAAAGCACGACCGTTCTATTTTGTGCAAAGCTGATAGTTAAGGACATGATTATGAGTGAAAAAATTTACTTTAATACATCGCAACGTTTCAGTATTAAGCGCAGTTTGGTGAACATGAGTACTCGGTTACACCATACACTGGCCCCGTCACATGCAAAGAAGACCGCGCGCAAGCTTCTTCTGACACCTGCTCGTACGCAACCTAAAAATATTGAACCTCAAGGGCTTATCAAAGGTGAAATTAAAGGGCATGCAGGCATCATCAAAACCTATACTTTGGGCTCTGGACCTATTTGGGTGCTAACTCATGGTTGGTCTGGCACGGCAAGTCAGTTTTATCCACTGATGGAACATATTGCGTCGAAAGGGTTTACTGCTTTGGCGTACGATCACCCGGCACATGGTGAGAGTGAGGGGAAGTATGGGCACATTCCGGGGTTTGTCAGAGGATTAGAAGATGTGTTGGATACGGTCGAGGATATTGTTGGCCTAGTTGGGCACAGCATGGGCACCGCTTCTGCTCTTGAGTGTAGGCACAGCAAATTAGAAAACAAGCCTTTGCTGCTTATTGCTCCGGTATTAAATTACGTAGAGAACTTATTCGGTAGCATTGCACGTTCCGGTTACTCGATGAAGCTTTTTAATGCTGTGGTTTCAGAAGTTGAAGACCAATTTGGTTATCCGTTACAGTCCATTGATCCGATGAAGCGTTTGTCTGAGCGTCCGTCTCACACCATTATTATTCATGATGAGCAAGACAAGTTCACCAAATACAGTGTCTCGGCAAAAGCGGCTGAAGAGATTAAAAACGTTGAGTTAGTGACAACACAAGGTCAGGGGCATGGTCGAGTGATGAAGTGTGAGCAAGTCTTCAGTAGTTTTGACCGTTTGCTCGATAGTGCTTGGTAACCCTTACTTTTACTGATTGACTCGCTTCGTTTTGCGCTAATTCGATTTGAAAGTAACACCTCAGATTTTTTCGTCTCTGGTGTTGCTCTTCTCGTTAAGAGGTTAAATCCAAAAAGGACAGCCGAAGCTGTCCTTTGTTTATTTAGCAGAAAGTCTGCAAGGCTGAAATTAGTTACAGTTAGCTACGCCAACTTCTTTCCAAACGCCCCATTCGCCAGATTGGCTAGGATCGTCACCCTGAGTCCACCATTTCGCTTCCCACGTTTTACCTGCGTGAGTCACTTGGTTACCACCTGTGTACACTGCGCTCGCATCCCATGCGTTGTCACAATTACCAGGGTTCGGATCGGTTGTGTGCTGTGCAACAACCACTGTCGCGCTTGCCGATGAAGACGCTTTACCGTCGCTCACACTTACAGTGAAGCTTAAGCTTGTGTCTTGCGGGTATTCCGCAGCAGTGAACGTGACTTTAGAGCCTTCAACCGTTGCATTCAGACCTTGAGGTAGAGTCCAGTTGAATGTCAGGGTATCGTTGTCTGCATCGCTAGACGCAGATGCATCTACAACCACAACGTCACCAGCGTTTGCTGTTGCTGGAGCAACAACTTGCGCTACTGGTGCGTTGTTCACTGGGTCAACAACACCTGCTGGTTTCACTGTTACTACAACGAGGTCAGATGCCGTTGCACCTTCGTTATCAGACACCGTCAGCTTGAAAGTTAATTGCTCTTCAACAGTAACTTCTGCTGCATCAAAGCTTGCTTTCGCTGAGTTTGCACCTGTTAGTACCACTGCTGTGCCAGATACTTGTTCCCAAGCGTAGCTTGCGATGGTGCCGTCAGAGTCTTTTGACAGGCTGCCATCTAGAACCACATTTGCAGGACCTGTTACCGATTGATCTGCGCCAGCGGCTGCGGTTGGCTTACGGTTTGGTTGAGGAACCACACCACCAGCCATACCTTCGTGCATCGCGTTTAGAATGTCACCGTTATCCGCGTCAATTTCCCAAGAGAATAGACCAGCAAGACCAAGAGACTTCGCGTAGCTACCTTTTGCTAGCACTGAACGGTGGTCATCAAATGTGATCAACTCGCCCGTAGTACGGTTCCATACCCATGGTGCTTCTGCTTGTGCATCGTAGCCGTACTCGAAGCCGTTAATGCCAGTGTTGTTTGCACCTAACATGAATGACTTAATGCCTTTGTAGTCAATTACGCCATCTTCCCAAACACCTTGTGCTGTGCTGCCCTTCAGTTTACCTGTAGCAGTACCTGTCATTGGGTCGTTTGGATCGGTTAGCGTATCTGGAGTTACGCCTTCCCAGCCACGACCGTACATTGCTGTACCTAGTACTAGCTTGTTCGCAGGAACGCCTTGAGCAAGAAGAAGTTGGATGCCGTTATCTGCTGTGTAAGCAGGACCTTTGTACGGTTCGCCGTTCTCATCAACGCCACTACCGTCACACTGACTAGGACGCATGAATGAACCACAGTAAAGCGCAGTCTGGTGACCAGGAACGTTATTCCAACCGCCGTAGAAGTCGTAAGTCATTGCGAAGATGTAATCCATGTACTGAACTGCATCTGCGTAGTCTACGTCTTCAATCTTGTCGTAACCGACACCGATAGCGGACGTTAGCTCGTAAGTACGGCCTGTCTCAGCTTCTAATTCATCAAGCATTACGCGCAGTTCACGCATCAGTGCGATGTATGCTGGGCCATCGTTTACAGGGTCGCCCTTATCGGCTGCTGCACCGCCGCCGCCAGGGAATTCCCAGTCGATATCAACACCGTCGTAGAATTTCCAAGTTTTCAGGAACTTCTTAACTGATGCGACGAATGTGTCACGGTTTTTCTTGTCCACGAAATCGAAGAATGGGTCAGACAGTGTCCAACCACCGATCGATGGGATGATTTTTAGATCAGGGTTACGTTGTTTCAATGCCATTAGCATTGCGTAGTTACCCTTGATAGGCGTGCTGTATTCATGACCAGCTTGTGGGAAGCTCTTCTGATAAGCAGCCCAAGGGTCATGGATAACGACTTCATAATCAGGCACACCTGTACAAGCAGTTTGTAGCGCGTTGAAACTGTTGCCGCCAACAGACTTCACAGACTCATTTGGGCCACAAATTGGGATAAAACCGTAAAGGATGTGAGTCAAGTTGTCGACCGGCATATTATCGACGGTGTAGTCACGGCCATAGATGCCCCATTCAACAAAATACGTACCCATCACGACGCTTGGATCGGTATTGTAGGTTTTGTTGTTTGGATCAACATTCATCGTTAGTGGCTTCAGGTGAGAACCATCGGTATCTGCAATTGTGATTTCAGCTGGTGCGCTTTTCGCACAACCTGTCGCATCACATGCTTCGATTTCCATTTGGTATAAGCCACCTTGGCCGTATTCAAACGAAGCTGTTGTTTGGCTACCAGTGATAGGGCCGCTTGCTACTTTTACACCATCAAAATAGACGTTGTAAGTGTCACCAGGTGTGCCACTCCACTGGTTAAATTTAACAGTGATCTTCGCTTGCTCATGGTATTTCACCATGTCGTAGTAGCCTGACGTGGTTTCCATCGCGAGTTCAATTTTAGAAAACTGAAGGTTGTTGGAACCGTACATATCGACACTTGGTGCGGTTGGAGCCGCAACTGCAGCACCTGATAGCGCTAAAGCAACTCCAGCTGCACATAGGTTAAATCGAATCATAACTTCTCTCTCAATCCTTGGATTCATGTTCTACCTAGAACATAGGCTGCTCTTGCACCAGATAAGATGATTGGATTTACTCCACGTGCAAAAGCATCACACTCAGCATTTCAGAGAGTTTTTTTTCGTCAAAAAAAATTAAGACGGTTTTCGAGGCACTTGAGAGAACTTAACTAAAACTCGCACTCTGTTACACAGAAAGTGTCAGACTGAGTCAATAATTTATAAAATCTCAGCAGAAACTAAAATTATTGTTTACTCAGTAACGAGTTAGTTAAATGCGATGAAGGCCTTATTTTGTTGTTTATTAAGGCTTTGTTTCATTGATATAGAAAGAGAATTGAAAGGAAAAATAGCCGTGAAGACATACTAGTCACGGCTGAAGTGTTCACTCAACGCGGCACGACGTTTAGAGGCTGCGCCGGTTTCTGAGCCCTGAACGGTATGCTCAAATCCTTTACGAATGAATCGCTGATCTGGAATAAGAGGCTCAATACGGCGTATTTGAGGTGAAAGATGAGAGCCTGAGATCTGATACGCGGTCTTTCCTAATCCGGTATTCAACGTGATGACCTTGCCATCGAATTCAAATTCCGTCGTAATAAGTCGATGGTTTCGGTATACCCCATCTTCAGTGAAAACGAGACGTTCTGTTTGGTAGGGTGGCGCGCCAATCTCAATCCATTCGCCGTACACCTTTTCCGGATCAATGTGGTCTTGATAGGAGAGGTGGATTTGATAGCCAAAAAACGTCAACAGACCCATCCCGAAGCAGACAAATGTACTCTTGAGGATTTTGGATTGGTGGCGAGCCAAAAATGAAAGTTTTGGTTCTTGTCGTGCTTTTCGCCTTCGGCGAGTCGAGTCCGTCATAGATCTAATTTTCTCCACTTTTTTAACATGGTGGAAACCTTCCTTTTTAAAAACAAACAATCCCGCCATTGAGACGACGAAACTATGATCTAATGTCCACTTTTACATTCAGATACACATCTTATTGATGGTTTTGTTGTTTGCTCACATTCATTACTTCGCAGTTTTTCTTGCTCGGTTTAGGTCGCCTGATTAATCCTCGTGAAAAGAGGTTCTCGCTCAGTAGCAAAGGATGTGCGTTATTACGTTGAGTTTAATGGCTTTCAAAGCTTGAGTAACGGAAAGAAACAAGGTAAAAAAGAGCGGACTTTTGATAAGGAAACCAATAATGAATATTAAGGAAAATAGCTATTTTGCTGGTAGTGTAAAATCACTGGGCTTTAACCAGAAAGATCAGGATGTTAGCGTTGGTGTGATGCTTCCTGGTGAGTACACGTTTGGTACTCAAGCACCAGAGCGTATGACGGTTGTAAAAGGTGCGCTTGTGGTCAAGCGTGTTGGCGAGAGCGATTGGACGACTTATCAAAGTGGTGAGTTTTTTGAAGTGGAAGGTAATTCTTCATTTGAGCTTCAAGTGAAAGAAGCGACTGCGTATTTATGTGAGTACTTCTAGCGTTCATTTGTTGCTCGTCATAAAACCACCTTCGGGTGGTTTTTTCGTCTATGTGCTTCACTTATAACGCATCTTTTTGGTTATTTGGGTATATACTTAATAAAAATGTACCCATCGACCAGGGAGGAAGTGATGGCAGTACAACGCAAGCATTCTGATCTCCCTCCTCGTTACGAGGACAAAGATCTCACCAATGAGCAAAGACAGCGCTTTACCGAAGTTGCCAATGCCGCTCATAAGAGACGTGAATTTTATCGACGTGCTCTAGGAAAGAGCTTAATGGGCAAAATGAAGGGCCGTGCGTTTAAAGATCACCCCACTCGTCAGCAAGACAAGCCGAACAGAACGTTGCAAGTAGTGTGGTTAATCGTATTCCTCGTTGTGGGGCTTTGGGTGATGCATGTGTTCGCTTAGTCATTAGCAAGCTTCTGGTACCGCTGGTGCATCAGATGTTGACAGTTCCTCCGTATTGCAGTGCTCATAAAAGGCGTACTGGTTTTTACCAGTATGTTTAGCTGCGTACATTGCTTTATCTGCACATCGAGTCAATTCAGACAAATCCTTTGCATCTTGCTTATAGATAGCAGCACCTACACTCATCGTTAACTCGTTAATCATATCGTAGCTTCGGTAACCTGTCGGAAACAGATTCACGATCCGTTTTAGGATGCTGTCGAGGTCATCTTTACTTTTTACATCGTAAAGCATGATTACAAACTCGTCGCCCGCAAATCGAGCGATGGAGTAGTCGTGTTTATCGGTTTTTCTGTCTTTGTTGCGAATGTTATTTTTTAATCGAGTTGCGAAGGCTTGAAGTACTTGGTCACCAATATCGTGCCCGTAGGTGTCGTTGATGTGCTTGAAGTTATCGATATCGAGAAAGACCAATGCGGTGATGCTGTCATCAGATGAGTGCTTGATTTCATCGAGCTTTGCGCGCGCCCAAGTCTCAAAGCTCCAGCGATTGGCAAGCCCAGTGAGCTGGTCAAAATATGCTAACTCCTCAATCCCCTCACGATACAGTGTTTGAATGTAATTGAGGACTTTCGTGTAGTAATACGAGAACGTGTGACACACAAACGCGGTCGCTATCAGGGTCAGCATCAATCTCCGCTCTATGATTTCTGTGGCTGTTGGCAGTCGATCTAAAAAAGCGACCCCAAAAAAGATCAGTAAAATGTAGGTGCCACTGAACAACAGACCGACCTTAAACTCATTAATTAATACCAGAGTGGCGACAATAGGATATAGCCATAACATTTTGCCTGACGGAGCGTCGTTATACAGAAGTAACAATAACCCTTCGAACATTAAGACAGCACTTAGCCATAAGTCGGCGTATTGATGGTGCCGCTGGACTTTTATTACATAACTGATTGCTAAGCATGCCAAGGCACACAAAGCATGGAAAAAGCTTAAACCCCAGTTATTCTCAAGTGATTGAGCAATAGAACCATAAGTTAAACAGGCAGCGGCGATACTGGAGCATAAAAAGACAATTTTCTTTTTTCTTGTTGAGCGGATGTCCGCCATTTCTTCTAAGCGCGCCCCAGCCAATGTCGACATTACGTATCCTTGCTTAATTAACGTGTACGCTTATTCTAGGCGGTATTTTCGCGATAAATAGAACAACAAAGTTTCCAAATGTGATATCAGTCATTTTTAGTGCAAAGCCATCAGTGTGATTTGGTGCGAGTGTTCAAAGAGGAATGGTGGCGCATGCAGGTTTTCATGACGGTTCTTCATGGCTCTATATGGTTGGACTGATAACTCAAGGTAATGTATCTAGTTGGAGATATTTCTATTGATTATCCTGATTCTGTTCGGTGCTCGTTGATTGAGAGTATTGTTCACCAATCTCTGCTCTACGTATCGTCAAGGCATATGTCGTTTCGAAAATGCATTAGAAATATTTTTCCGAAACAGGGCGAAATATTGTTGTCGTTATGACCAATATGCGACTAGAATCCGCGCTAAATCACAACCTCATATCGAGCTTCGTTCGAGTCACTATTTTTAAACTGCTTCACAAATATTGTGAGGCAGTTTTTAGTTGTAGGAAAGGTTACAAGCATGCCTAAAAGCCAAAACATCAACCAACGAATGTCCATCGTGGCATTAGCTTGGCCAATTCTTGTCGAAATTTTGCTACGGACGGCTTTAGGAACCAGTGACGTGTTCATGCTGAGTGGCTACTCAGACAAAGCCGTATCCGCTGTTGGTGTGATCACGCAGATTACCTTCTTTTTAATCATCGTTTCGACGTTTGTCAGTAGCGGTACGGGGATTTTGATTGCCCAATACAATGGCGCTGGACGCGAGCAAGAGTCAGTGAGCGTTGGTGTTGCGAGTATTGCGTTGTCTGTGCTCGTCGGTGTGCTATTGAGTGTGATTGCCGTGCTTGGTGCGATATATCTACTCCCGTATTACGGCTTGGAAGCGCAAGTTGAGCAGTACGCTCATGAATATCTGCTGATAAGTGGTGCGATGACGTTTAACGTTACGATTGGCGTTGTTTTTACAACTATTCTGCGTAGTCATGGCTATTCACGTTCCCCAATGGTGGTGAATTTGATCTCGGGTGTGTTCAACATCATTGGTAACTATATTGCGCTTTACCAGCCATTCGGTTTACCTGTGTATGGTGTGCAAGGTGTAGCAATAGCAACCGTCGTCAGCCAAGTCATCGGTACGTTAATGTTATGGTTTATTCTCGCTCGCAGTAGCATTGAACTACCAATGTCGACTATGAAACAAGTACCGGCAGAGATTTACAAAAAGATCTTAAAAATCGGCGGCATGAACGCGGGTGAGGTGCTGTCTTACAACGTGGCGCAAATCTGCATTGTATACTTTGTGGTGCAAATGGGGACGGCATCGTTGGCGGCTTTCACTTATGCGCAAAACATTGCCCGTTTCTCGTTTGCTTTCGCGCTGGCAATTGGTCAGGCTGCGCAAATTCAGACCGGTTACTACATCGGTAAAGGTTGGGTGAGTAGCATTTTAAAACGCGTACAAATCTACTTCTTAGTGGGATTTGTGGCATCAACGGCGGCAACCACACTGATTTACCTGTTTAGAGAAGAGATTCTACGCGTATTTACCGATCAACCGGAAATACTCGCATTGGCAAGTTCGTTAGTCATGGGCTCAATTTTGCTCGAAGCTGGACGTGTGTTTAACCTGATTTTTATCGCGGGGCTCAAAGGCGCGGGTGACATCAAGTTCCCAGTGCAAATGGGGATTTTGAGTATGTGGGGATTAGGCGTGCTTTTCTCTTACATCTTTGGCATCCACTTGGGTTATGGCGTTTTAGGGGCTTGGATGGCAATCGCACTCGATGAATGGGTACGTGGTATCATCATGGCAAGACGTTGGCGCTCTCAGGTGTGGACCAAGTTTAAGGTGAGCTAACGGTTTTCGGTATTGCGCATCACGCTTATTCTGTTGTTAGAAAACAAAAAAGGCACTGATAGTCAGTGCCTTTTTGTTATTTAAAATCGGGAAGACGTTAGAATTCGCACTCAGCTTTGAACACCATGCGCTCTTTGCTGTATGGATGATCCAGCTCTAGCATCTCAGCATGCAGGTGTAAGCGGTTGGCTTTTTCGCCGTATAAACCATCACCAACCATCGGCATGTTTAACCCCATGTGATGAGCACTGTGTACACGTAGTTGGTGAGTACGCCCGGTTTTCGGATACATGTATACCTTGCTGCGCCCATCTTTGACTTCAATCAGTTGCCAGTAGGTTTCTGCATGTTTCCCGTGTTCAAAACACACCAGTTGACGTGGGCGGTCGTCTGGGTCACCACGCATTGGCAGTGAAATTTCCCCTTCAGGCTCGTTTAATACGCCTTCGAGCAGTGCCATATAACGTTTTTGTACGCCGCGAGCCATAAACTGTTTTTGCAGACTTTTGTTCGCGCGCTTAGTTAAGGCAAGCACCAAAATGCCAGAGGTCGCCATGTCGAGACGATGAATCACAAACGGCCCTTCCACATCAGGGTACATCGCTTGTAGGCGCGTATAAGCAGAGTCCTTGATAGTTTTACCAGGCACTGAAAGTAAGCCCGAGGGCTTGTTGACGACGACCATAGCGTCGTCTTGGTAGATTATCTCTAGTTCTTTGTCTTCTGCCCAATTCTCCGCCAATGGATTAGGTTCGACATCCAGCCCTTGCATCATATGGCCCAAAATCGGCTGACATTTGCTGTTGCACGATGGGTAGAATTTTTTGTGTTGGCGAACTTCAGACTTTGGCGACACACCCCACCAAAATTCTGCCAGCGCCAGCGGTTTGAATCCGTGTTTAAACGCGTATTGAAGCAGTTTTGGCGCAGCACATTCCCCCGCACCTGCTGGTGGAACTGGGTTTGTGGTGTCCGCAAAAATGTCCACCAAGTCGCGTGTTTTGCCATGGTTGTTTAGAAAGCGGTATTGTTTATGCAATTTGTGCTGCAAAGCGTTGGAGAGCGTTTTGCGCTGCTCTTTCAGGTGAGCAAGTTGCTGCTCTAACTCAGCCAAGCGCGCTTCTTTGATTGCAAGCTTTTCATCCCACGCTTGCTTTAAGTATTTGAGAACGTTTTTCTCGGCGACACTTTGCTTACCCAACTCATCCAATAAGATTTTGAGGTCATCGGCATTGAGTGTTTGCTCGCCCTGTTGACGCTGTCGTTTGCGTGCGGCGCGGCCGTCAATCATCACTTGGCGCTGTGTTTGCTCTTCTTGTTGATAAGCGGCTCGGTCGGCTTGTATTTGCGCTTTAAGATCTGCCAATTCCGGATTCGCGGCACAGGTTTTGTACTCCGCATTGGCGGCGTTGATGGCATCCGTTTCTGCGCGGAAGAAACCTTCATCGGTCAGCATGTCATACACAGGAGGGACAAACCCTGGAATCAAGTTTTGGTCAGCAATTTTGCCAGAAAACGCACTTAAAAATCCGAGTTCGCCTTGAGGGTTTTCTACCAGCAATACGCCAAACATTTTGCCTCGCCCCGTTTCTTCATTAACCAAACCAAAATCGTGTTCGAAGTCGGTTTGCGCTAATAAGTGCTGTTGCAATTGCTTTGCGGCCATAACGCAAAGAGGATGCGGCGTGTAGTAGAACGGAAACGTAAACTGCGTTGGCAATTCATAGCCAGAAATATCAGCAGTAAAACGAGTAAAACAATGTTCAGGCGAGTGCATGGTGGGTATCCGCGCGAGTAAAAAATCGAGCGAGGATTGTACCTGTTTGAGTCAGGATTGCCATGTCGGTGTTGGCACTCGCTCTTGGATTAAGAACAAGAGCGAGTGGGGAAGAGCTTATTGCAGTTTTTGTAATGCAAGCTTCCACTGTGCCGGTTTGTCGTAGTAGGTCGAGTGCGGCAAGGTCAAGTACTCGCCATTTACTTCTGCAATCAGGGTTGGATAACCACCAACGTGTAACTGTCGCATCAATTGTCGGCTAGAGCGAATTCTCTCATCTAGTTCGGCTTCGCTTAACGCCATGTTTTGCTCCCACGCATCACTTGTTAAACCTAGCGATTCTGCAATGGCTTTGAGCGTCGATGCTTCATTCACTTTTAACCCGAGCTGATAATGCGCAGATTGGATGGCCTTTAGCATGTGCCATGGATTCAGCCCCATTTTCTCCGCACTCAAGATCGCTTGTGTGGGTAGATAAGAATCAAGAACAAACGCATCTTCGCTTTTCACGCGTTGCAGATATGCTTCACCAAACGTTGCTCCGGTTTCGGTTGCGATACGAGCGTCACTGTTGATGATGTGCTGACGAAATTCAGGTTCAATCGCGCGTTTCTCAATCATACCGCCGGGATGAAGCTCTACCTTAAATTGAGAGGTGTCCATCAAGGCTTCGATGAGTGGTGATGCCCCGTAGCACCAACCACACATGGGATCGAAGAAGTAATGCACGGTTACCATGACATTTCACCAGTATGCACTTTCGCACCGATTTCTAGCGCGATTGGCAATTGAGCTTCTGGGTATTTCGCAGACATGGTGTCAATGAGTTGAACGCTGTTATTGCTGTGTTTTTTCGCTTGCTGAAAATCCTGCAAGTATTGTTGCGAGTAGCGAATGGTGTCTGCGTTCAGCTTTGTGCCTGCTTTCATGTGACCAGGAATGACCACTTGAGGTTTAAGCGCAAGCATCTCGCTAAGTTGCTGCTCCCAAGCATTGATGGCGGTCTGGTCAGCGGCATCTGCCATCCACAAATGTACGTTTGAGTACACGGCTACGTTACCTAGAATCGCTTTGTTATCTGGAATCCATAGGTAAGGGCGGTGTGCTGATGTGCCATGGTTACCACGAATTTCAATCTTATGACCTTCTAGCTCCAATGATGCTTTATCGTACGCGACAGGGATCACTGGTTTTACCGGTGCGTTTGCGCCAAGCTTTGGTCCCCAGTACGCCAGCTTTCCAGCCAATTTCTCTTTAATAATTTTTTGAACCGCAGGCGTTGTGATGATCTGCGCATCAGGGAACTGTTGGTGTAAGGCCTCTGCGCCAAAGTAGTAGTCTGGGTCCGCTTGGCTGATAAAAATGGTTTTAAGCGTTTTGCCTGAGTCCAGCACTTTAGCGGCAATGCGCATCGCGTCAGCTTTGGTGAAGCCAGTGTCGATAACCATGGCGTCAGTCTCACCGTATACCAAGGTTGAGTTTACGTGGAAGCTGTTACCGTCGGCGTTGTAAACCTCAAGAGTAAGGGGAGAGGCTAGAACAGGGCTTGCCATTAAAATGGATGCAGTAATCAAAGTGAATTTTTTCATAATAAGCTCCTAAAGAATTTGGGGCCAAGCGACGATGGCTTGGGAACGGGAGCTATATTAGGAAATTGATACGCTCGGAAAAATACACAATAATGTGCATCACTATTTCTTATTTCGAGCAAATATATGGATAGAGTAACGGCAGCAAAAGTATTTGTAGATGTGGTGTATTCTGGCAGTTTTACCGCGACCGCAGAACGGTTAGACATGTCTCGGCCAATGGTAACTCGTTATGTAGAGGCGATGGAGAACTGGCTGCAAACTCGTTTGTTACACCGCACCACGCGCAAGGTGTCCCTCACCACCGCAGGGGAGCGCAGCTTGCCTCAGATTGAGCGCTGGTTAAAACAGGCCGATACATTAACGTCGAACATTGCCGCTGATGGTGAGCTGTCCGGAAAAATCCGTCTTGCGTCTAGTACTTCATTTGGATTCTCACAGTTGATCCCCGTAGTAAACAGTTTTATGCAAAAGCACCCCAAAGTGCATATCGACATAGATCTGCAAGATTCAGTGAGTGATCTAACCGAACAACGTATCGATCTGGCGATCCGAATTGCGTCAGATCCCGATCCTTCTTTGATTGGTAAGCCGATTGCGGTGTGCGAATCGGTGTTGGTAGCATCACCGCAATATTTACAAACTCACCACGCGATCGCGCATCCGCGAGATTTATCTTCACACGACTGTTTGGGATACAAAAACTTTGAGCGTCACGTGTGGCATTTGTCTCAGGGCGACCAGTTCGAATCGGTGGGAATTGAGTGTCGCCTAACCAGCAATGAGGCCACGGCGTTATTGCATGGCGCTTTACAAGGCATGGGTATTTCGATGTTGCCAACTTACTTGAGCAATATCTATCTCAAATCGGGTCAGCTTGAGTCGGTGTTGCCGGATTGGAAGCCCAATGATCTCAACATTTATGCGCTGTATTCATCACGTAAACACTTGTCTCCTGCGGTGAGAGCTTTCATCGATCACAGTGAAGATTACTTTAAACAGCACCCTTGGTGAATGCGAAAAGCGTCGTCATCCCGACTTGAGATTCATACAAGATCCTGTACCTTACATGGATATATTTTCGCAGCATCATTTAGAGTTTTCGTTAATGTCACAAGTTTGCATCAAATTTATTGCTTCCGATATGGATGGCACATTGCTTGACCAGTACGGTCGTTTGGATCCAGAGTTTTTCGATCTGTTTTTGCAACTGGAAGAGCAAGGCATTTTGTTCTCCGCTGCGTCTGGTCGTCAGTATTACAGCCTGCGAGACACGTTCGCGCCAATCAAAGACAGACTGTTGTATGTGGCTGAAAACGGCACCTTGGTGATGTACCAAGACAAAGAGCTCTACAGTTGTACCATTCCTAAAGCGGAAGTGTTGGAGATTGTGAAAGCGGCTCGTGAGATTGACGGGGCGAACATCGTATTGTGTGGCAAGCGCTCGGCGTACATCGAAACGCATGATCAGCTATCGCTGGAAGAATTTCAAAAGTACTACCACCGCTGTGAATATGTGCCGGATTTGCTTGAGGTCGAAGACGAGTTCATTAAGGTGGCAATTTGTCACTTTGGCGGTTCGGAAGAGCTCTTGTTCCCGACCATGAATACGAAGTTTGGCGCAACGCATAAAGTCGTGGTGAGTGCAAAAATCTGGCTGGATGTGATGAATGCCGAGGCCTCTAAAGGCGCGGCCATTCAGCACCTTCAAGAGACGATGAATTTTACTCCGGCAGAAACCATGACGTTTGGTGATTACCTCAACGACCTTGAAATGCTGCAAGTCAGTGAGCATTCGTACGCGGTTGCCAACGCGCACGAAGAGATTAAGAAAATTGCTCGTTATTCTGCGCCAAGCAACCAAGAGGCTGGGGTACTCAAAGTGATTAAAGAGAAAGTATTAGCGAAGTAACGCTCATTCTTTCGATGTTATTTTCTTCTTCACGTAAAAAGCCCCGCAGTGTATGCGGGGCTTTGTTTTTTTGGGGGGAGTAAGGTTCCCGTTTTAGCGTACGTACTTGGCGGTTGCACTGACTAAAAAGTGTTGCAATTTCCCGTCTGATTTTGGCACCCACAAGTCGTTATGATAATGGTAAATACGGCCATTGACGGTCACAGACAAGGTATTATCACCCGTTTTCTCCATGCGAATAAACTGATCCGAAGTGACCAAAAACGGCTCTTGCTCTTCAATGCTCTGGCCCGTTGCCAATACGAAGTAGCCGAATCGGTTGCCAGCATCCGGATCGGTTGAGTAGATTCGATGTCCAACGAGGCTGTAGTCGTCGTTGAGTGCCTGCTCAAGCGTTTTTTGCCCGATGGTTTCGTGCGATGGAATAAATACCCAAGCCAACACACCTGCCGCAATGACTGCCAGTAGAAGCAGTACTTGCATGAACTTTCTCATCATATATACCGTTTAACGTTGAAATTTCATTTTGTACATGCGCTTATCCGCTATGCTGATAAGAAAGTCAACATTGTCACTGTCTTTAGGGTATTGCGCTAAGCCCATGCTTGTTGAAAGTGTTGAGACTTTATCGGAGTTTAATATTTGTGCATCAAAGACGGTATTTATCTGCTCACGTACGTTCTCTTCATTGAGATGTTCACCTTCAAGGATAACCGCGAACTCATCTCCTCCCATGCGATAAACAGTAAAATCATTGAGTGCCATAGAATTAAGCCGCCTAGCGATTTCCCGCAGTACAGTGTCGCCAACTTGGTGTCCGTGTGTGTCGTTGACTTCTTTAAAACCATTTAAATCTAGAATCCAGAGAGAAAAGGGCCTTTTTTCTTGAGTAAATTTGTTTAGGGTTATGAATAGTGCATTGCGGTTCCCTAGGTTCGTCAAAGGGTCGCTGAGCGCCAATTTTCTATGAAAATGGGATTCACGATAAAAGAAATAAGTTAGAGAGATAATCGACAAAACGAACGTCGCAAACAACATATATTGTGCTTGCATTAAGCGCTGGGTTTGACCTTTTTGTGCTTCATAAGCTTTACTGCTTAGGCGGAAGTTTTGATTAACGAAGTCTATTAAGCCTAAATATAGTGTTTGAGTTGAACGATAAAATGCAGCAGCAGCTTGGCTATCACCTGTTCTAGCTTCTACTAGTTGTTTTTCTAGCTCTTTGAATTCTTCAAAAAGATTAATGAAGTAAAGGTGCATGTTGTTCCGAGAAAAGAACTTATTGGCTTTCGTGCTACTGGTCAATAAGTCAAAGCGACTCCACGCTAACTCGTATTGAAGCTCTGCACCATCAATATTCAATACGTTTTCATCTAACCGTCTGGCCTCGCCGACAAGTTCTGATAGTTCTTTGGAGAGTTGGAATAAAAACCAAGTCGCTTGTTTTTGTTCGTTATTAAAATTTTGTGAGAGTGAACGTGTTTGCTGTAAAAGCACGACATTCGCGAGAAGCAAAGAAACGGCAAACACCACCAGCAGCATTTTGCTGGTGGTAGAATATTGCAATATTCTTTGTTTCTTAGAATAGGGTTCTGATAACTTCATTCTTATTATTTTTCTTTTATTTCATTTACTTGCCATACCATTTGCGCATGATATTTATTGTAGTTTAGCTCTGGATAGAGATTGAGTGGATATATCACCCAGAAAGGGCCTTTATTCCTGACTTTTATGTAATTCTGATCTTGTTGATAAGCCAGTATTGGTTGATATCGAAGAATATCTTGTCGGGACAATGTCGAGTGATAGTCGTTTAAGCTGCTGATATCAACCTGCTCTGGTACCTTTCCGTAGACGTGTGTAAGAAGCGTGCTGAGTTTAACGCCTAAAAACTCTGACGAAGCAGGAAGCCAAGGCAATGTCATCGTGTAGCTAGTGGTAGGTAAAGCTTGGATCTCTTCCAGTTCCAGTATGACACTAGGCTGCTGGCTACTACTAAATACGATCGTATTTGCAGACAAGAATGGCGCAACAAAAAACAGACCTAGCGCGACTATCTTTTTCATCATATGCCCTTTTGAGTTTTATTCTTTTTTCTTAGCTAGGACAAAGGTGCTAGCGGTAATTTATTTATAATTATAGAGCCAACCGGATGAGATTTTATAATACGTTATGTTTCAAAAATAACTGTCGGTTTACGTCACGTCAAGGTTATTAAGTTGCTTCTTAATTAAAAGCTCAGAGTATTGGGATGATGGTAGAGTTTCGTAATGATTTCGCGGTATTTAATTGGTTTTTATTGCAACTTTGTGTCATTTTTAATAAAGATACTGTGTCGGAAATGAGAATTTAATAAGGCGAGAAATGGATGTCGAATTTGTTCTTAAGTTACATTATTTTACATATTTAAATCATCGATATTCAGATATGTATTTGTTAGTACGTAAAGAAAATAAAGTCACCTAGTTTTGGTGACTTTATTTTTTATTTCATGAGCTTACTTAAATTAACTATGCAAACAAATATTTTGCATGGAAGTTGAGGTGCTCTTCAATAAAGCTTGAGATGAAGTAATAGCTATGGTCATAGCCTGGTTGCATTCTCAAGGTTAGGTTTGAATCGTGTATTTTTGCCGCAGCAATCAGCGCTTCCGGTCTAAGCTGCTCATTTAAGAAGCCATCAGCATCACCTTGATCAACCAAAATTGGTAATGGTGATTGTTGTTGTTTTAGAAGTTCACTTGCATCGTATTGCTTCCAGCTTTCAAGCTCCTTGCCTAAGTAAGCAGTAAAGGCTTTTTGTCCCCAAGGGCATTGCATTGGGTTACTGATTGGACTGAACGCTGAAATAGAACGGTACTGTTCTGAATTTTTCAGACCAATGGTGAGCGCTCCGTGGCCGCCCATACTGTGACCGGAAATTGACTTCACGTCAGAGACTGGGAAGTTACTTTCGATGATCGCAGGCAACTCCTCAGTCACATAGTCGTACATACAGTAATGCAGTGACCAAGGTGCTTGCGTCGCATTAAGGTAAAAGCCAGCTCCTTTTCCTAGGTCATAGCTTTCGTCGTCAGCGATACCTTCGCCTCTCGGACTTGTGTCTGGTGCAATGATCGCAATGCCAAGCTCGGCCGCCATACGAAATGCGCCCGCTTTCTGCATAAAGTTCTCATCGGTACACGTTAAACCAGAGAGCCAGTATAGCGCGGGTACGGGATTTGATTTCGTTGCGTTAGGTGGCAAGAATATCGCGAAGCGCATGGTGCAGTTTAGGGCATTGGATTCGTGTGTATATTGCTTGTGCCAACCGCCAAACACTTTGGCTTGGCTTACATTTTCAATGGTCATGAATAAACTCTCTAATTAGCAGAAGGAATTCAGGCTCCCCAAAAGGAGAGCCTGAGGCAGCATTATTGATCCATATGGATAACTGTTCGGATGCTCTTACCTTCATGCATCAGATCAAACGCTTTGTTGACGTCTGCTAATCCCATTGTGTGGGTAATGAACTCCTGTAAGCCGAACTCACCAGCCATGTAACGGTTCACGATTTCTGGAAGCTCAGAGCGGCCTTTAACGCCACCGAAAGCGCTGCCACGCCATACGCGACCAGTTACTAGTTGGAACGGACGAGTTGAGATCTCTTGACCTGCACCAGCAACACCAATGATGACTGACTCACCCCAACCTTTGTGACAACACTCAAGTGCTTGACGCATCACGTTTACGTTACCGATACATTCGAATGAGTAGTCAACACCACCGTCTGTCATTTCAACAATCACTTCTTGAATTGGCTTGTCGAATTTTTGTGGGTTGATGCAATCAGTTGCACCAAGTTGTTTCGCTAGGTCGAATTTGCTTTCGTTGATGTCTACACCGATGATGCGGCTGGCACCAGCCATGCGAGCACCGATGATTGCAGAAAGACCGATACCGCCGAGACCAAAGATTGCCACTGTGTCGCCTTTTTCAACTTTAGCTGTGTTTAATACCGCACCCATACCAGTGGTTACGCCACAACCTAGAAGACAAACTTCTTCAAGTGGTGCTTCTTTGTTTACTTTCGCTAGTGAGATTTCTGGAAGAACCGTGTACTCAGAGAAAGTAGAACAACCCATGTAGTGGAAGATAGTTTCGCCGTTGATAGAGAATCGGCTTGTGCCATCTGGCATTAGGCCTTTACCTTGCGTTTCACGAACGGCCTGACATAGGTTCGTTTTGCCAGATTTACAGAACTTACACTCACCACATTCAGCAGTGTAAAGTGGGATAACGTGGTCGCCAACTTCAACGCTTGTTACGCCTTCGCCAACCATTTCAACGATACCACCACCTTCGTGGCCAAGGATTGAAGGGAAGATACCTTCAGGATCATCGCCTGATAGAGTGAATGCGTCAGTGTGGCAAACACCAGTTGCTACGATACGTACTAGCACTTCGCCGGCTTTTGGAAGTTGTACATCAACTTCTTCCATCTTAAGCGGCTCACCTGCAGCCCAAGCGACCATTGCTTTTGATTTTATGTGAGTTTGACCAGGTTTGATTTCAAGCGACATTGGATGTTTCCTTTATATTTTCAGTATATGGAGTGACGTAATAAGCGTAGTTAAGGTTTGCTTACCGCGCTGCGTCGTTTTGTTGGTGCTCATTTTAGGTGTTTCAGTAAAAATGATAATCCGTCCATATTGAAAATGATTTTTACATATGCGTAATAATGATAAGGTGAGCGTGTAAAAAGAGTGCTATGCCTCCTTAAAGCGGAAGGGAAATGGAAAAGGTGATTGACCTGAAGTTAGATAGAGGGGCTAAAGTAGAAAACAGTCAAACCATCAGCTAGGTAAGAGTGATTATGAATAAGACGGATCTGAGTGCCTATTTAACCAAGCTAGGCTTGCCTAGTGAATTGCCCGCCGATTTGGAGTCATTGCACAGAGTTCACGTGGCGCAGCATCGTTGCCTGCCGTTTGAGAATTTTGACATCGCATTGCAGCGAGGCGTCTCTGTTGAGATTGAAGATATTATTCAAAAAACCGTGTACCACTCTCGCGGTGGTTACTGCTTTGAATTAAATGGTTTAATGCTTGATGTGCTCAACACTCTTGGGTTTGAAGCGCGAAGTTTGTTAGGGCGTGTACATGTGTCTGGTACACCAACAGGTCGTAGTCATCAAATCACGTTAGTGACGTTAGAGGAACAAACATGGATTGTCGATGTGGGTTTTGGCTCCAATACCCCTCGAGCGCCATTGCCATTTATCCTTGACCAAGTGATTCAGACGGATTTACAAACCTTCCGTTTTGTCAAAGATGCTCAGTTTGGTTATTTCCTCCAAGTGCTTTCAACCGATGGAACAGACGTGTGGAACAATCTATACAGCTTTGACCTAGAGTTCGTGTGTGCTGGTGACATTGCATGTAGCAACTTCTTTACCTCGACTTCGCCTAATTCGCGTTTTACTAGCGCAAGAGTCGCTGCTAGAGCGACAGAAAGTGGGTTGGTGACGCTGCTTAACTACACACTCAGATGCACCAATCATGAAGAGCTAACAGAAATAGAGCTAGAGCCAGGTCAAACCTACCTGGATGCGTTGAAAGAATATTTTGGCATTGAGCTTGATGCGCAATACGACGAACTTCGTCCGTTACCTGACGCGTAAAGTTTTCCCGTTTTCAAAGCGTAGCGCGACGAGAACAATGTAATCACTATTTGTCTAGAAGAGGTCGACAGGAATACAGCATGGCGAATTGGGAAGGAGTCAGCGAGTTTGTTGCCGTAGCGGAAACTAACAGCTTTACAGCTGCCGCGGCTAAACTGAAAACGTCAGTGGCACAAATCAGTCGCCGCGTATCGGCACTTGAAGAGCGTCTTGCGGTTAAGTTACTGCATCGCACGACGAGAAAAGTTTCTCTGTCTGAAGCTGGACAGCTTTATTATCAGCAGTGCAAACATTTGGTCGAAGGGCTAGAACTGGCCGAGCTTGCCGTAACGCAAATGCAGACCGAACCGCGAGGTTTGCTGCGTGTGACAGCGCCTGTGACCTATGGGGAAATGAACCTCGCGCCGCTCTTGCATCAGTTTTTGGAGAAGTACCCGCGTGTGGACCTCGATTTAGTTCTGACCAATCAAAAACTGGATTTGATAGAGCAAGGGGTAGACGTGGCGATTCGTCTTGGCCGCCTGCAAGATTCCAGCATGATCGCAAAGCGTCTTTCGTCGCGTCAAAATTACGTGTGTGCTAGCCCTATGTATTTGGAGCGATTTGGCGAGCCTCACACATTATCCGAACTGGCTCGACATCAGTGCCTAGTTGGTTCGGTCGATTATTGGCATTTTAAGGAAAATAAACGCGATAAGTCTTTGCGCGTATCGGGGAGAATTAAATGCAATAGTGGTTTTGCGCTAATGGGCGCCGCAAAACGTGGTTTGGGTTTAGTGCAGTTGCCGGACTATTACGTTCAAGAAGCTCTAGATAACGGTGAGCTAGTCGAGGTGCTGACCGATTACCGAGACGACCGTGAAGGCATTTGGGCACTGTATCCACAAAGCCGAAATTTATCGCCCAAAGTGAGGTTGTTAATCGACTTTTTAGCGCAGGAACTAGCGGATTAGAGTTTTCATGAACTTTAATACAACTGAAGTCGCTAAAACGCCCGGTGATGCCGGGCGTTTTTATTAGGATGAGAGCTGGAATCGAAAAGACATGAATCACTATTGGTTGGATTCCGCGTCTTCACGTTTAATCACTTTGTGCCCATCTTCAGATACGCCTTGCTTCCAATAGCTGCTGATGTAGATATTCTCGCGATCGACTTCTTTTTCGTTGCGGAAATATTGGCGCAGCGCACGCATTGAATCGAACTCACACGCACACCATACCGAAGCGTTACCATCTAACCACTCGAGTTCGCGAACGCTATCAGCCAAGGTTTGCTGTTCGGTTAGCCAAATCAACTCCATACCGGCTGGCGTGTTTAGGGGTTGAATGTCGGCTGGAGACATCACGCTGATCACAGCGTAGCCTTTGGCCTCTTCTGGCAGCGTACGAATTTTCGCAGAAAGGGCTGGAAGTGCTGTCATATCGGCAGCCATGAAGAACCAATCCGCCTCAGTATTTAAGTTGGAGATGCTACCTGGCCCAACAATGCTGATCGTGTCGCCTTTTTGCGCAGCCATTGCCCAACGCGCTGCAAATCCGCATTGCAGATCTTGCGTTACGTGTCGGACGAAATCCACTTCGATTGAACTGGTTTCTGGATGAAAGCGTCGAATAGTGTAGGTGCGCATGATTGGTCGGTCGTCTTCTGACAGGATGCTCAGATCCGCGCCGCCCATATCGTTAAACAGTAATTTGATGTAACTGCCTTCGCAGTCACGAGGAAAGTGGCTCAGCGCCTCACCTTGCAAGGTAATGCGCTGCATGTTTGGAGTGATGGTTTCTGTGTCTGTGACAACAAGCGTTTTAGGTTGAGGCTTCTTTTTCATTGTTACTTTACTCGATAATTATTCTCTTTCTCATTTAAAGATTATCAAGTTCCCTAACAAGAGGGTAGCGTCTTTAAACAAATTTACACTGTGAATTAACGCCAAAGCCTCAAGAAAAATATTACCTCTATCCTTTCTCTAACCACGTAAAGTGAGTCGTTTTTTAACCATAAATGGACTTATATCATTGGAATCGTAGACAAAAGCAACAGCGCAGCCATACTGTAGTTGAACCCCTTAACGCGTTTATCGGTGGTCAACCAACGCTGCAATTGCATACCTGCCGCCGTCCAAAATGTCACCGATGGCAAGTTAGCTAAACAGAAGATACCGGCGATAAAAGTCAGTTCGAGCCATGCACCGCCACTGCTGTATACCGTAATGGCCGTCAACGCCATCGACCAACCCTTCGGGTTCACCCATTGGAATGCGACAGCCCCTAAAAAAGACATTGGGCGAAAATCGTGTTTTGCTTCGGTTTTGTCGCTGGTGGCGATTTTGTACGTCAAGTACAGCAAATAACTCAAGCTCAATACTTTCAAAATGGAGTGGGTTAGCGGGTAGGCATGGAACAGGCTCATCAAGCCAATACCCACCAAAATTAGCATGGCACCAAAGCCGAAGGTAATGCCCAACATGTGTGGGATAGTGCGTTTAAAGCCGACATTTGCCCCTGAGGTCATCAACATAATGTTATTGGGACCCGGCGTAAAAGTGGAGACAAAAGCGAACAACGCCAAAGCACCCAGTTGATGATATTCCATAGATTGTTCCTTGAATCAGTTCTCGATAAGTTGAGAACAACTATAAGTAGAACTGAGGTCAATATTGTGCTTTTATTTGATGATTAGAAACTAAATAAGCAATAAAACATCATCATGGATAGATTTGACGAAAGAATATTGCAAGTGCTCAAACGAGATGGAAGAATCTCCAATGTAGAGCTGTCGGAACGCGTTGGTTTATCTCCATCTGCAACCTTACGCCGAGTGCAAGATTTAGAGCGTAAAGGCGTGATCAAAGGCTACCGAGCAGTACTGGATAATCAGCAACTTGGCGTGGGTTTTGTCGCTTATGTGTCGATTGGTTTGGCCTCGCACTCTAAGCAGGCGCAGCTGGGTTTCGAAGAGCATGTGCGTTTTGTAAATGAGGTGGTGGAATGTCACAACATTACGGGATCTAACGAATATCTCATACGCGTAGAGACGCAAGATCTCGCCGCTTATAAAGCGTTCCATGCTGATGTGTTGGGTGAGTGCGAACACGTCAAGTCGATCACAACGATGGTGGTGATGGACACACCAAAAGACGAGCGATAGCCAAACGAGAGTGACAGTTTTTGTGGCACATGAATTTGAAGTGACTCGAAAGAGTCAGTCGAGTATGAGATAAGTACACAACAAATGCTGGAAAGCAGATGGCACTCTTACAATTTCCACCTTTATTCTCACCTTCGAAATAATCTCATCCTGCTAGTTTTGCTTAAACCGCTTGTGTTCATGAGCGGCGAGTCAGCAAATTTAAGGATGAACGATGAAATCACATGTAACACTTCCTCTTTTGAGCTTAAGCGCTGTTGCCGCATTGAGCTCATTTAACGTCAACGCCCACGGCTGGGTAGAATTTCCAAGTGCTCGTCAGAATACGTGTTATTTAGACGGTGGTTTTTGGACCAATGAGATCCCCAACCAAGCGTGTAAAGCGGCTTTTGAAGAATCTGGTGCTTACCCGTTTGTGCAACGCAGTGAAATTGCAGCAAACGTACCAAATTACCGAGATATGGAGCATGTTAAAGCCGTAGTCCGTGACGGCGAACTGTGTTCTGCCGGCGATGCCGCTAAGAAAGGTTTGAACATTCCTTCTCCAAACTGGCAGCGCACCAATGTTACGCCAGATGCAAACAACCAGATTGAATTGGTGTTTTACGGCAAGGCGCCGCACAACCCATCGTACTGGGAATTCTATCTCACCAAGCCGACTTATGATGATTCAAAACCGCTTACTTGGAGTGATTTAGAGCTGATCGACACCGCAGGTGACGTGTATGTTGATGCGGAAAAACGCTACCGTATTCAGGTGACTTTCCCTGCTGATCGTTCCGGCGATGCAGTGCTTTATACTCGTTGGCAGCGCATTGATGTGGCTGGTGAAGGTTTCTACAACTGTAGTGACATTACGTTAAACGGAACAGGTACGACGCCGCCGACTGACCCCGTTGATCCAACCGAACCGGGCAATAATCTGACATCTCTAGGCTACTTTGTTCAGCAAGGTTTCGGACCAGTAGAAGCGGGTGACACCATTCGTTTCCGTACGTTTAATGCGACAGGCAATGAAATTGTCGATATTTCACTGCCAATCAGCGCAAACAATACGACGACTTGGGCGGCAGAAATTGCTGATCAATTTAACGCGCAGCAAACGGGCGATTGGTATGTGGGTATTTGGCATCAAGAGATGAATCACTACATGTTCGACAGTAACAACGTGAATGCGAATCAAGTATTAGCGCCAAGTGCAGACTTCAGTTATGCGTTGTCACTGCTCAAAGCGGATGTCACGCCACCAGTTGAACCAACCAATTTGTGGGACAAGACAGCCGTTTACAACCAAGGTGATGTGGTGACGCACAACGGCAAAGAATGGACTGCCCAGTGGTGGACGTCTGGTGAGGAACCTGGCACAACGGGTCAATGGGGTGTATGGCGTTAAGCCATTTATTCTGGCTCTGAACAATAAAACCCTTCTCATGTGAGAAGGGTTTGTTTTTTCAGTCTAAAACGACCACTTTGGTCGAGTGGTTGTCTTGAAAATCAGAGCACATATCGTTATTCGCTTGCTCTCCACTCGTTCCAGTTGAGCATCGCGTAGTCTGCCAGTTTGAGCATCGGAATGTCTTCGTGCGTATCACCGTAGGCATAAACAGACGCAAATTCGTCGAGCGAAAACGTGGCCCTAACGCGCGAGACTTTTTTTTCTAAACTGCAATCACCTTGCTGGTAAAAGCCACTCAGTTTTGGCTGTTCTGAGATCAGTTCACTGCACAGCAAGTGGTAACCGTTCGCTTCACACCAAGGCTTGAGATACGCATTGAGTGATGCCGACACCACCACAATGGTATCGCCTCTGTGCTGATGCCACGCCAACCTTTCCATCGCTTCTGGCCGTAAGTACAGCGGGATCACTTCGTGGGCAAACTGAGCGCCAATCGCTTCAATTTTCTGCGTTTCTTTCCCTGAAAATGCAATAAAACTGCTGAGAGGACGCATAACACGAGCGGGTAACACTCCGAGTTTGTACAGCGCATAAAATGGCATGATAGCGACCTTTCCCACTCGTTTGCGCAGGCCATAAGCAGAATAGTGGAGGAAAAGGCTAAACATATCCTCTCGGGTGATGGTGCCATCAAAATCAAACAGTGCCAGTGACGGCTTAGTAGTATCGAGCAAACTCAGCGCCTATTTTTTGGTTTAAGATCGTTTTGTGTTTATTGATAAAACACCGCCAACCAGATGGTTTCTTGCGTTGGGTCAGTCCAGCTCACTTTGTGTTTGGTATGAGCTGGAATCGTAACGTGATCGCCTGCCTCAAGTCGTTGCACGACACCTGATTCAAAAGTCAGCTCACCTGCTCCTTTAAGAACCAAGACCCATTCATGTTCTTCTTGATCGTACCAGCCACTTTCGGGAGAGGTTTGCCCCGTTGAGAGAATGCGTTCTATACGCAGGTTTTTGTGGGTCAGCAGGTCTTCGAACACTTCCTCGTCGAGGTTATTCGGTAAGTCTTTAAACAGGTTCATGGCCTTTCCTTAGAGAATGATCAGTCCAAAAGGCGCAAGCAATTGCTCTTGTTGCCAATCACAAATTTTAACACCAAACAGAGAAACGCGGCGAACATCCAGCCCGTCTAGTTCGACATGAGTCAGATCACACTGCTCAACGTTAAAGGTTCCCCATTGTTCTGGCGAGAATTCGCAGCGAGATAAATCCGAGCCTTTGAGAGTTGCCCCTGCGAGGTTCGCACCGTTCCAACGGTTTTCAAAGAGGTCACATTTTTCTAGTAACACTCGCTCGAAGTTACAGTAGGTGAGGTTGCAGCCAGTAATAAAAGCAGAACAGAAAAACATGGTGTTACTGACGCGATTAGCAAAGTTCGCACCTTGGAAGTTTGCCCCTTTGAGATCGCACTTACGTAGCTCCAAGCCCATACAATTTGCGCCGTTAAACAGGCTCATCGCCAACATGCAGTTCGTAAAGCTAGCGTCTTTTAAGTTCGCGAAGCGAAAACTACACCCTTCTAGCGCTTTGGATTCGATAAAGCGACAGTCGATGAACTTAGCATCGCGCAGATCGGCATGGTCGAAACAGCACATATAAAAGTGGCAGTTTTTAAAGGTAGCATTCTGAAAATCGTGATGAGAAAAGTTTTCTCGTTCAAAAATGAGATCGGTTTTTAACATGTCTTCTCCTTAGTTGCGAGCAGACTAGCACTCCAAGTGACTGATTTTCCAGAAAAATAACTTCTTGTATTTCAGTGTTTTACAAACCCCTCAAATCGCGATTTTAAGGGGTCAAACGAGCTTTTTAAGTGGGTTGTTTTTTGAAAATAGAAGACGTAGAGGGCGAAAAAAGTTTTTGCTGGCTACGAGCCTTAACGAGAGGATTCGCATTTATGGGTATGCATGGCAACTCACACGCACAGTTTGCATTACAGAATTGTATCCTATTTGCATAATTTGTTGATCAATATGGCGTTTCTCCATACAAAAAACCTATATTTTTCACAAATTGATTTCCATCAAAATAGTAGGGTTTCTATGTGCTAGATTGCGCACAGCTCAAAAAGATATAGATACCCGTGTGCTTCAAGGCGCTGAGTTTACTTGAAATCTCAGATCAGTTAGCAGGCACCCCTTTGGGTACGACATAACGAAGCCCTACGAAAGGAAATAAAAATGAAAAAAACAATCTGCAGTCTAGCAGTGGTTGCTGCACTCGTGTCACCAAGTGTTTTCGCTCATAAACAAGGTGACTTCGTTCTTCGTGTTGGTGCGGCGTCTGTCGTTCCAAATGACAGCAGTGATAAGATTCTTGGTTCTCAAGAAGAGTTAGAAGTTGACTCAAATACGCAGCTTGGTTTGACGTTTGGCTACATGTTTACAGACAACATCAGTTTAGAGCTTCTAGCAGCAACACCATTCAGCCACGATATTTCAACAGACTTGTTAGGTCTTGGTGATATCGCGGACACCAAACACCTTCCACCAACGCTTATGGTGCAGTACTACTTTGGCGAGCCACAAAGTAAGTTCCGTCCATACGTGGGTGCAGGTCTCAACTACACCATGTTCTTTGATGAGGGCTTCAATAGCACGGGTAAAGGCGCTGGTCTTTCAGATCTTAAGTTGGATGATTCATTCGGTCTAGCAGCGAATATTGGTGTGGATTACATGATCAACGATCAATGGTTCCTCAACGCCGCTGCGTGGTACGCAAACATTGAGACAGAAGCAACTTATAAAGCAGGTGGAGTGAAGCAAAAAACCGACGTCAAAATTAACCCTTGGGTATTTATGATCAGCGGCGGTTACAAGTTCTAAGAAAAACCAGTAGTTACACGCACATTACTATTATTGGCATGACTTTGGGGGCGGTTACGGGGACTGCCCCTCTTTTTTATCCTCGTTTTGATTGCACATCATTTACTCCACTTAGCAACATGCAAAATTGGATCTTTACCTTGCAGATCATTTTATTGTCGGAAGATCGAAAAGTCCTACACTGATCACATAATTGAACAAGTGGACAATATAAATGAGCGACGACATCGCAAAGCATTCTTCCTCCAGATCTAAGCTGGTAAAAACTCTTTTCTTTACTCTCTGTGTTATCGCATTTGGTGCGATGTATTGGTCTTGGCAGTATTCAGACAGTCACCCAAGCACGGAAGATGCCTACGTTAGGGCAAAAATTTTGTCGGTAGCGCCTCAGGTAAAAGGCCAAGTGGTTTCTGTGGATGTTAAAGATTTCCAATCTGTTAATAAAGGTGACCTACTGCTGAAGATAGATTCACGCCCATATTTGTTGGCCGTGAAGCAAGCAAAAGCGGCATACCAATTGGCGGTCCAGCAACATGACGTTGCCGATAAGCAGGTAACTGAAGCTGTTGCGGGCTTAGATGCGGCGCGCTCTAACCTGACAGAAGCGCAAGTAGAGTACAAACGTACGGATTCCCTAGTGAAACGCAAACTGGCGTCGGACCAAGATTTAGATACGGCAAAAAACAAACTCGCCAATGCCCAAGCGAGCCTGGAGCAAGCGCGCGCAACGGTAGAAAAAGCCATTGCGAACCGTGGTGAAGAAGGCGTAGAGGCTGCGGTCGTTCAACAAGCGGCAGCACAGTTAGCGCAAGCGGAGCTGAACTTGAGCTACACCGACATTACGTCACCAGTGGATGGCATTGCCGGTGAAATCAATACGCACGTAGGCTCGGTCGTTAGCGTGGGTCAAACGTTGTTCCCTGTGATTTTAAAAGACAGCTATTGGGTACGCGCGAACTTTAAAGAAACCGATCTTACTCATATTAAACCTGGCATGCATGCGGATGTGGTGATTGATATGTACCCAGACGTGGTGTGGAAAGCAACGGTAGAACAACTATCGCCTGCGAGTGGTACATCGTTCTCCTTGATGCCACCAGAAAACGCAACGGGTAACTGGGTTAAAATCAAACAGCGTTTCCCTGTACGTTTGGCATTAGAAGTACCGGCCGATGCGCCGCAACTTCGCGTGGGTGCGAGCTCAGAAGTCACCATTGATTTGCAAAGTAGCGTGCAATGAGCCATCAAATTACGGCAGACAAACGGGGGATTGCCACCGTCGCCGTGATGCTTTCTGCCATCATGGTGTTAATCGATATGACCGTTGCGAACGTGTCGCTATCGCACATGATGGGCGCGTTGGGCGCAACGGCAGACCAAATTACGTGGGTGTTGACGGGTTACAGCATGGCGGAAGCGATCTTCATTCCGATGACCAGTTTCTGGGTGTCGCGTTTTGGTGAACGCAAAGTCATGTTGGTTGCTGTGATCGGTTTTGTGATTGCCAGTGCGCTTTGTGGGCAAGCACAGTCTCTTGAAGAGATGGTGCTATTTCGCATTATCCAAGGCGCTTTCGGCGCGTCGGTGATTCCATTGGCGCAGTCGACGTTAGTGCAGATTTATCCGTATGAGCAAAAAGGCAAAGCGATGGCGATTTTCTCCATCGGCATTTTGCTTGGTCCTATTTTGGGCCCAGTTGTGGGTGGTGTGATCACCGACAACATTAACTGGCGCTGGATTTTTTACATCAACTTGCCATTCGGTTTGATCTGTACCTCTTTGATTTATCGCTATATCCACATCGACAACAAATCCAAACCTAACTTTGACTGGTGGATCATCGGTTACATGGCGTTAGGTGTGGGCGCGTTGCAGTTTGTGTTGGATAAAGGGAATGAAGAAGACTGGCTCGACTCACGCATGATTCAGACGGCGATATTGCTCGCAGTCATGGGATTGGTGATGTGGATCTATCGCAGTTGGAAAACCAAAAGTCCAATAGCGCCATTGTGGCTGCTGAAAGACCGAAACCTTATGGTCTCGTCATTGATGATTGCCGTGGTGTCGATGGCGATGTTTGGCCTGACGACTCAACAACCAATGCTGTTGGAAAGCTTGCTGGATTATCCGGTCTCAACCACTGGTTTATTAATGGCACCGCGTGGGTTGGCGTCAGCGGCGATGTTGATTTTGGTGATTAAGCTCAATCCGCAATTCGATCCCAGAATCAAAATAGTCTTTGGCTTGAGCTGCATCGGGATTGGTAGCTATTTGATGACGCAGTACTCACTGCAGATCGATACATTTTGGATTGTGATGCCGAGTATGATTCAGGGGATGGGGCTTGGTTTAACCTTCTCGACGCTATCCACCTTGGCGTATTTAACGATTCCGAAAGAGCAATCTGTTGCGGCGGCGAGTATTTACAATCTGTTCCGTACCATTGGTAGCTCGTTTGGTATTTCTATCGCCACCACGTTCCAATATCGTGATAGTCAGCAGCAATGGCATGCGCTGGGAGAGGGTATTAATCCTTATAATCCTAACTTGCATGACTGGGCGGCCAATCAGGGGCTTTCTATTACCGACCCGGTTGCGTTAGACCAATACCAACAGATGTTGCAGCAGCAATCGCAAATGGTCGCGTTTGTGCACACCTTCCAGCTTGTGGGAGTGATGTTCGTGATCATGATGCCGATGCTGGTTTTCATTCGGTCGCGTGAATAACATGAAGTTCCGGTGAATAGTGTAAGAGAACGCCTCTCAAGTTGTGTCAGCTTGAGAGGCGTTTTTTATTGGACAGTGCCAGTGAAAGAAGGACGTTTACTCTAATGTCACTTCGTCAAAATGCGGATTGGTTTTGAGCGCGCGCATTGCGACTAATTGTTCAGTCGGGAAGGCGGTGTGCTCACCATCCATATCTAAAAACAAGCACTCTTGTCGCTGCATGTCGTAGCCTGTGTCGAACGCGTTGCCCTGATGAGTTTCACCATTTTTTAGTGTGATCTCGATAGGGAGCTTAAACATACAGGCGATTTCAATAAAATCGTATTGGCTGCAAGTCACCATAGCTTTCTCCTTTCAAACCGACGCAGTATTCAGAAGGTTTGAGAACCGCTTCCTTAATATAGAAAACGTTTGATTGAAACTGAATCTTCATCTTACACCTCATTTTGGTCACGAAATAGACATACACGCACGTTTTAATAAACCTACTGTTGAGCGTTCGCAAGCGAGACAAAACTACGATATGTCTGAAACGATACTTAAGCGCACATACCTAACGAGTGAACAAAAGACACAAAAGCCAAGTTCACTGATTTCCCCTCAAACCTACCATGCGCAGTTGGCGCACCGTGTTCACCACTCGCCTCAATTTGAAAACGGCCGCGTTAAAAACGAGATGCCAAATATCCCTAGCCCGCAATCATTCTGGCAGGTGTGTTGGAGCTATCTTGGTGGTAGAACGCCATTGAGTCCTAACGAACATCTGCCACATTTCCCAATTCAACCTACGCAGTTTGCGCAGAGAAGTGAATCGATGCGCGTTACTTGGCTGGGCCATTCCACCATGCTGGTGGAGGTCGATGGCATTCGAATTCTGACTGATCCGGTATTTGATTACGCTTCTCCGTTCATCGCAAAAGCGTGGTTTGAACGCAATATTCCCAATACCCATGCCAGAGATTGTTTGCCGATTCCTGAAATTATCGTGATTTCGCACGATCATTACGACCATTTAGAAGCATCGACCATACGTTTCTACGCCGATAAACCCGTGACTTTTTATGTACCCTTAGGGGTTGGCAAGCATCTGATAAAGTGGGGCGTTTGCGCAGACAACATCGTGGAATTCGATTGGTGGGATAGCGTGCACTATGCCGGAATCGAACTGATTTGTACGCCTGCTAACCATAATTCGGGTCGTACTTATTTCGATAAAAACTCGACCCTGTGGGCTTCTTGGGTCATCAAAGGCAAAGAAGAGACGCTCTATTTTAGTGGCGATTCAGCTTACGATTCGCACTTTTCCGAGATCGCACTGCGATGTGGACCAATCGACATTGCCTGTTTGGAAGTGGCTGCTGATGTGAAAGGCCAAGGTTATCCGGTCGAAAACTGGGGGCACATGCAGGCTCATCATACCGTGCAAGCGTTTCGCGATTTAAATGCGAAAAAACTGTTGCCCGTGCATTGGGCTACATACGAGCTATTTACTCACCGCTGGGACGAACCGATTTTAGATTTGCTTACCCATTGTCAAAAAGAACATATAACGCTGCTGACGCCAATGCCGGGGGAGAGTTTTTACGTTCATCAAGAACATATAAATAAACAATGGTGGCGAGAAAAAGAAATAGGTGAGCCAGATATAATTTTGACTTAATAATATGTTCTTACTTCAATAATTATTTTAGAAGTTAACCTTGTTATTTTCAGAATATAACAAGGTTTTTTACTCGCTTACTCATCAATCACTTGAGGTTTTAACTCGACGACATTTCCTTCCGGATCATGTATATAGAGTGATCTACCGAACCCTTGTGCGCCATACCGCTTCGCAAACTCTTCGGTTTCAATGCCGCGCGCACGCAGATATTCCAGTAATTCATCCTCGGAAAAAGGCGCCAATTGCAGGCAAAAATGGTCAATATTACGACCATTTTGAACTGGTGGCTTACCGCCGAGTTGACCCAATTCGCTGTCTACCGTCACTACATCAATCAATGCGTTACCTGCCCTAAGTTGAGTTAAACCAAGTTCCGTTACTTCGCGTTCGACAGGGCAGCCCAAAATGTCTCGATAGAAATGCAACATAGCATCGAGGTTACAGGTCCTTAAAACAACATGATCAAGCGCTTTGATGGCGATTGGATTTTTGGTGGGCATGCTTCACTCCTTTTTGCATTGTGTTGAGGTAAGTATAAAGTGACCTTAAAAGTGGTGAGAGAAATGATCAAATTCCAGATGTTTTTTTGCTAGAGCGAGTGCAGAAACACTGCAACTCAAAGCAAACAAAAAAAGGCTAGCGTATTGCTAGCCTTTTGGAATATGGATGGGGCTATTACTCGTAATCAGAAGCGTAAGTTTCTTCGTAAGTGTGTGAGTAAAGCTCGAATAGGTTGCCGAATGGGTCTTCTAGGTAAACCATTTTCGCAGGCTTATTATCGTCTTCTGGGTGGTAACGCATGATGTCCATGCGAACTTTGCCACCTAGTGCTTCGGTGCGTTTGATAGCACCTTCAAAATCGTCTGTCTGCAAACAGAAATGGAAGATACCGATGCGAGAAAAATCCACTTCATGGCGCTCTTGACGCTCTTTCATTTCGAATAACTCAAGGCCGATGCCATCACTTGTCACAAGGTGCGCAATGTTGAAGCCTTTAAAGCCTTCCCCAAAGACCGCAATACACATTCTGCCAATTGCCGTTTCGCGTTCTTCAATTACTTTCGTGTTGCCCATAACGACTTTTAGACCTAGCGCTTGCGTGTAAAACTCAACCGCTTTGTCCATATCTCCGACCATAATACCGACATGATTCATTTTCATTTGTTTGCTCCCAACATGTGTGTTTGAACGTTGTCTTGTTTCGATGTGGGACAGTATATGGCGTGATATTAATTACATGAAATTATCATAAATTATAAAAATAATAATTTTATTTAATGATGTGGGTGTTGGGATTGAGTTAGTGAGCTAAGGCCTCAACAGCTTGCCTCACCGAGGTGAAATGAATCTTGATAATGCACCGTTGCGCGAGGCTGAATTCATGCGATTGGATTAATGACGTAACCTCTTCTACGGACAGCGTTCGTTCTTTTGGGTGTAAAAGAGTGGTGTTCGAACCATTGTTTTTCAATTCGAACGTGTTGCCATTTGAGTCAATAACGTAATCATCTTGCCCAAAAATGAGGGCTTCGCATTCAGAGTCTAAGTCGGACTGGGAATGCGTGTAGATCAGCTCATCGTCGCCGGCTAGTTTTAGCAAGCATGGCCAGCATACTGCGTGGTCTCTCATGGTTAACTCATTATTCATTGTTATTTAGAAACTTGACCCAGGTTGTTGCAAAAACGCTAACTCTTCGGGAGTGCTCTTTCTTCCCAGTATCGCATTGCGATGAGGATAGCGCCCAAACTGGTCGATGATGGCTTTGTGTTTTAGCTCAAAATCGTAGTTATTTTCAAGCCCTGATGCGCGGAACAATTTTTCAGCTTCGACATGAATGAGGCGAGATTCGCTGTGCATAAACGGCATGTACAAAAAACTTAGCTGCTCAGGCGCTAATTCTTTGTCGTGACCTAACCGAATTGCCTCTTGAGCCAATGCTAATGCGAGTGGGTCTTGTGCAAACGCTTTTGGGGTGTTGCGATACACATTACGTGAAAACTGGTCGAGGACGATGATTTCGGCCAATCGCCCTTGTGCGCTGTCACGCCAATTAAACAGTTCACAACGAGCGGCTTGTTCTAATATCGAGGCAAATCGCGATGTAATACGCTTGTCCAGTTCTGGGTTGTTTTCAAACCAATTTTGGGGCGATAGCTCCTCGAACCAAAATTTGATGACTTCTTGGTACATGGATCTTCCTTCCTATTGCATTAGCTAAAGAATAAAAAGCCAGAAGGCGAGCTCCTGGCTTTCTGTGTTTTATCGACCGTAAGTCTCTACGATGTAACGTTCAAAATCGTCACACATTTGTTCGTCAGAGATGGTGTTGCTTGCCAGCTCTTTACTGCCGTCGACGACTTTAATCGCGGCGTTCAGTGAAGCGACTGATGCTCGCTCTCGCGTCGCAAGTGAGTCGATTTTCTTCTGCTGCACTTCCCATGCCTGTTCTGGTGACAGGTTACACACGTCTGCAAGGTATTTGGCATTGAAGCCTTCGCCAGTCAGGCTGACAATGGTTTCGTTGTGCGACAAGTGATTGCCTGCGTGCCAGTAGTGTTTTGCCAGCAGTGGGCCAATTTCTGGGTTATCCGTCAGGTAACCAAACTTCTCAAGGAAGTATGCACGGGTCTGATACACCGCCATGTGCGCGAGTAGATAACCTTGATACGCACAAGCTGCTTCGTCGGATAGCAAATGTGGAATCGCCATCAGTGGGCGAGGGCTGCATTCCAAACCAAGGATCTGTTTTTCACAATCGCGAGCTAGCTTAGTGATGCGCTCTGGCGTTAACTCGTCATCGCTCAGTTGATACAACGCGCGCTCAAAATATGGCACAACCAAGATGCTACGTTCTTCATAAGCTTTGAATGGCTGACGGCTGTTGATCATTGCTTGAATAATCTCATCAGGAACAGAATTCCCTTCATCATCCAGTGCGTACTGTTTTAGCCAATCGGCATCGGTTAACAGGCTATCACAGAACATCGACTGAGTTTCTGCATAAGCCATTGACGTCGGCGAAAACTCCTGCGAGAAACAAGGCGCGTTCATTTTTACGTTCGCAAAGTGTGCTGCGTGGCCGCCTTCGTGGAACAGCGTGTTAATGCCATCGTAGCCACTGCCCACTTGGTCTGGTTTGGCATTACTGGTGAAGTTCACCTGTGCTGCGACCCATTCGCCTTGATTATAGAAAGAAGGGATAGGGCCGTGGCAGAACCCGTTCGGGTACTTACCTTTGCGATCTAGTAAATCCAGCGTTAGCGTCGCGCCAGAGTAATCAATATTTAGGCGACCAAATGATTCTACCCAGCGTCTCAGAGATTTTGAGAACGGCACGTATGGGTCAAGGTCACGCATAACGTTACCCGCGAATGAGTAAACAAAGTTGTAGCCTGCTAGTGCGCTTGCGCCTTTCTCTTTCGCCAAGTTTTCTAAGCTGTTTAGGTGCGCATCTCGCGTGCGTTGTTCGAAATCTTCCAAAATCTCGAATAGCTGCTCAGTGCTCATCTTTTCCGTTTTTTGCACGGAGTAATCAAAGAAAGTCGCATAACCCAGTGAGCGAGCGAACTGGTTGCGCAGTTTGATCAGTTCAATAAAGCCGTTTTGCAGTAGCCATTGTTCAAGGTTCAGCAACGCTTGATGAGCCGATTGGCGAACTTCTTCATGATTGCTGGTGCGAATGGTTGAGCTTAATACTGGAAGTGAACCTTCTACTTGCTCGCCGTTCTCATCGGTAAATGTTTGTACGTGGTTCTGTTTTTTCTCGAAGAGCTCAGCTTCAAAGGCAATGAGCTGATTTTTCAACGCTTGTGCTTTTTCGCCCTCGATAGCGTGAGATTCAAACATCGCCAGCCAACCAGATAGACCCGTAATGGTTTGTTGTTTCTCTTGTGGGTCGGTAATTGAGTCCGCGGCTTCAAGCTGTTGTTTGATGGCGGTAATTTGCTCGGCGTTGCTTAAAAAGCTTGTCCATGCCGTTTGTGCTTGCGTCGAGCCATCATGGTCATCGCTGATCCCCATGTAAGTTTCCCAAAAGAAATCTTCTTTGGTGCGGTGAATCGCAAGGTAACGTTGATTGAGGTCGTTGAGATAATCCGTTGCGGTCATTTTGATCCTTCAAATGGTTTCGTTATGTAGACAGTTGATTATTGCACGCTTGGTCGCGAGAAAGGAACGCTAATCTCATATGTCGATTTTGCATCGCGTAAAGGTGATTTTACTATTTGTTTACATTTGGGTGAGTTAATAGGAGTTATGAGCTTGCAGTGTTAAGACTGGTATGGAGTTTACAGTTTATTAAGTAATTAATCTGCGGTGCGCTATCGATGATCCTTATCAGGTGTAATAAGATTTCCATATCGTGGCGATACAGTTGGAAACGATATGATAAATAAGACAAAAGTTACGTTATTGGCGGTAGGTACGATTTTAGTTGGATGTTCCACAGTCGCGCCACCAAGAAATGATGCGGTTGAAAGCATTCAACAAAAGTGTTCTGTGATTTTAAGCAATGATGTTGCGGGCGATCAGCGCTGGCAGACGTACAACGGCTTGCTTGTAGAATATGCCGTGCATGGCGTTAAGAGTCAGGTACAACTGGAACGTTTTGAAGCGTTTATGCAGAGCGTGCAAGATGATGAGTCTGGACAGTTAGTTACTGAGTTGATTGAGGTCACCGACTGGGGATGCTCAAACGGCAATTATCTTGAAGAGATGAGCTTGTTTATTCAAGAAGTTCAGAAGTAAAAAACCGAGCGTTAAGTCGCTCGGCTTTTCTGTTTGTGGAACGCTTTTGTACGCTGGTTAGTCAGGACGTTTACTCCTCTGGATACTCGCCCATACCTTGCGTTTTACCTTCAGCTTTCCAATGCTCTCCAGGAGCAAATGCTTCATCGCATAAATCTACGGTGTAGCCCATTTCTGTGATTTCCTTCAAAGTGAGGTTATCAGCAATATTTGCAACTTCCCCCGATTTATTCCGTAACTCCATGTTGATCTCTCCTCTGTAGGTAGACGAGTGGCATCAATGCACAGTGAAGAATGCATTGGTAACCTTTGTTCTAAGTATATAACCCTCTGCTAAAAATGAAGGTTTAATCCACTTTTTAAATATGGGTAATTGGATAATGCTTTGAGCTGCTTCCGTTATTTAGAACCGCAGCATCGCGATAGTTTGCCATTTGTGATTTATTGAGTGGTTAAACGGTCAATTTGGAAACTCGAAATGGTGATTCTCGACCACGCTTTAGCACAACAAATTGTTGATCGAACCATGTCCATCATTGGTCACAATGTGAATGTGATGAACTCGGCAGGCATCATCATTGGCAGTGGCGACCCTAAACGTGTTGGGCAAGTGCATGATGGCGCGGTACTGGCGCTGAATCATGGCGATTCGCTAGAGCTTAATGAGCAACAATGTTTGACGTTGCAGGGTGTCAAACCCGGTATCAATATGTTGTTGAAATTACATGGCGACGTGGTCGGTATTGTTGGCGTCACAGGCGAGCCGGAGAAAATCCGAGATTTTGCAAAACTGGTTAAAATGACCGCTGAACTGACAATCGAGCAAGCCGCGCTGGTGGAAAAATTTCAGTGGGACAGACGTCATCGCGAAGAGTTTATTCTGGCTTGGATCAATGGGAAATTGACCGATGAAGAGCTGAAAGATTGGGCGATGCGTCTTTCTATCGATGTTACTCAACCACGGGTGGCAACGGTGATTGAAGTCTCGACGCCGTCCGCCTCGAAAAGCATGAAGAGTGTGCGCAATATTGTTGAGCTGCTTGAATACCCAGAGCGTAACAACCTAGTTGCGATTGTCTCGGTGAATGAAATTGTGGTGTTGAAACCGTGTCATTCCGCCAAGCAGTGGGATAGCCAAGTTGAAAGTGAGCGCATTGATAAGTTGATGTCGCGTTTAAGCGATCACGATTCGCATACGTTTCACATTGCGCTAGGACAGTTGTTTAATGAGCCTAAAGATGTCGCGTTGTCATACCAAAGCGCGAAGCAGGTATTAGCCATTGGCAAGCAGTTCTACCCAGAGAAACGTAAGTACCTGTTCGATGAACTTCGTTTGCCTGTTTTGTTAGCGCCGTTGGCGGATATTTGGCAAGGTGAACAAATTATTGATGGCGTGAAACGGTTGAAAGAGAAAGACAAATCTGGGCAATTATTGAAAACCCTAGATGCACTGTTTGAATGCAATGGCAATGTAACAGAATGCTCTAAAATGCTGTTTATTCACCGGAACACTCTGCGCTATCGGTTAGAGAAAATCACCGAGATAACAGGGCTACCAACAACCAATTTTGTGGGGTTAGCGGAGCTTTATATTGCGACTCGGCTCTCAAAAATGTCGTGATGTTGTGCATTTGCACAATACGCGTTATTTTTTGACCACATCATTTGTCACTCCGCCTAAAGGAATTCGAAAGCAAACGATTAATAATTCATGCGTCCCTACATGTTGAGTGAGCCAACACGGACTCGCTCAGCAAAATAAGAATAAATGGAGTTATCATGAACCTTATATTAATCCTGCTCGGGGTGATCGCATTTATTGTGCTCACGACCACCAAATTCAAATTACATCCCTTTTTAGCGCTGATCATCGCGGCGTTCCTTGCGGCATTTGCTTACGGCTTACCGGCAGATAGCATTGCCAAAACCATTGCTTCTGGCTTTGGCGGCATCCTTGGTTACATTGGTTTGGTTATCGTTTTAGGTACCATCATTGGTGTTATTTTGGAAAAAAGTGGTGCGGCGATCACCATGGCCGATACGGTCATCAAAGTGTTGGGTGAGCGTTTCCCAACATTGACCATGAGCATCATCGGTTACATCGTTTCTGTTCCAGTATTTTGTGATTCAGGCTTTGTCATTCTGAACTCGCTCAAAGAATCACTCGCTAAGCGTTTAAAAACCTCAAGCGTTGCGATGAGTGTGGCGTTGGCAACTGGCCTATACGCAACGCACACGTTTGTGCCGCCAACTCCTGGCCCGATTGCCGCTGCGGGTAACTTAGGCCTGGAATCTAACCTTGGTTTAGTGATTGGTGTGGGTGTGTTTGTTGCAGCGGTTGCGGCGTTAGCGGGTATGTTGTGGGCGAACCGATTCCAACATGTTGAACCAGATGGCATTGAAGCCGTAGAAGAAATTCAGCAAGACTGGCAAGCACTCAAAGCGTCTTACGGCAAATTGCCAACGGCGAGCCAAGCATTCGCTCCTATTTTTGTTCCTATCTTATTGATCTGTTTTGGCTCTATCGCGAAATTCCCAAGCCTACCGCTGGGCGAAGGTTTTGTGTTTGATGTTCTGACTTTCTTAGGACAGCCACTAACGGCATTGGTGATTGGCCTGTTCCTTTCTGTTTGCCTACTCAAGTCAGACAACAAGATTGAAGAATTTGGCGAGCGAATCAGCCAAGGTATTACGGCTGCTGCGCCTATTCTTTTGATTACCGGTGCGGGTGGTGCATTTGGCGCGGTATTAAAAGCAACGCCGCTAGGTGAATACTTGGGTACGACGCTATCGGCGCTGGGCGTGGGTATTTTCATGCCATTTATCGTTGCGGCTGCGCTAAAATCGGCGCAAGGTTCGTCAACGGTTGCACTAGTGACCACATCGGCTTTGGTTGCGCCTATGCTTACGCAATTGGGGCTAGATTCAGAAATGGGCCGCGTATTAACGGTGATGGCGATCGGTGCAGGTGCGATGACGGTTTCTCATGCAAACGACAGCTTCTTCTGGGTAGTTTCGCAGTTTAGCCGCATGTCAGTGGGCTTAGCGTACCGCGCGCAAACCATGGCTACGCTCGTTCAAGGTGTCACGGCAATGGCATTGGTGTACATTTTGAGTCTCGTTCTCTTATAAGTCTCTGGAAATACGTATGAAAGTGGTAATTGCACCTGATTCATTTAAAGAAAGCTTAACCGCCAAACAAGTGAGCGAGGCGATCAAAACGGGTCTTGCTCGCGTATGGCATGATGCCGAGTTTGTTACGGTTCCGGTCGCAGACGGTGGCGAAGGCACGGTTCAATCTTTGATAGATGCAACTCAAGGCGAACAAGTCTTCACAACAGTGACTGCGCCATTAGGGAATGATGTTGAAGCGTTTTATGGCATCCTCGGCGACGGCGAAACTGCGGTTATTGAAATGGCGGAGGCCAGTGGGCTACACCTTGTGCCGAGTGACGCTCGCGACCCAAAACTGACCAGTAGCATTGGTACCGGACAGCTGATCAAACACGCGCTAGACAGAGGCATTCAACGTTTAATCATTGGTTTGGGCGGCAGCGCTACCAATGATGGTGGCGTGGGCATGTTGACCGCGTTGGGGGTGGCGTTTCTTGATGAATCTGGTCATGCAATTACCCCAAATGGAGGCGGGTTAGCGGCGCTTGCGTCCATCGATATTTCTGGTCTTGACCCTCGTTTAGCAACTTGCGAAGTGTTGGTAGCGTGCGATGTTGATAACCCACTCTGTGGTGACAAAGGCGCGTCGGCTATCTTTGGCCCTCAAAAGGGAGCGACGGTATCAGACGTCACTCTGCTCGATAACGCATTGCGCAAGTTTGGCGAGTTGACGGAACAAGCGACGGGTAAGCATGTACTGACTCGTGAAGGGGCGGGTGCTGCTGGTGGTATGGGCGCGGCCTTGCTCGGGTACACGCCAGCACGTTTGCAACCAGGAATTGAGATTGTGCTTGAAACGGTCAAACTTGCTCAGCATGTTGAGGATGCGGATATCGTATTTACAGGCGAGGGTCGAATCGATCATCAAACCGCACATGGCAAAACGCCGATGGGCGTTGCTCAGGTGGCTAAGCAGTGTAATTTACCAGTCATTGCATTAGCAGGCTGTGTGGGCGACAACTATCAGGCGGTTTATGAGTGCGGCATTGATGCGGTGTTTGCTTGTGTACCAAGGGCGATGAGCTTACCTGAGGCCATGAAAGAGGCCGACGTCAACGTTGCTAATTTAGCCGAAAACGTCGCGAGAATGTGGCAAATTAAGTCGAACTGAAGGCGATGACGATATGAAAAAACTCCACCTTTGTGTGGAGTTTTTTGTTGTTACCTGTTTGCGTATGTCGGCATAAGTTCATTTAGCAAGAGCGAGTTAACAGGCATGTTTTTTTATCAATTTTGCCAGAGTTTGCATCGCGTGACTCCAATCGGTTTCATGACCAAAGTTTGCCACGCTGAGGCGTACGCAATGCCGATATTGCCCTTGAGTGCCAAATACGGTACCGGGAAGTAGGCTGATTCTGTGCTTATTGCATGCTTGATACAACGCATAGCTGTCCGTGTCTTCGGGCAGTCGCAACCAAAGTAAGAACGAGCCTTGTACGGCGTTGATCTGGTATCGATTTTTTAGAGGTTCGTATTCATCCAAGTATTGATGAAGCATCTGGATAAATCGTCGCATGTTGTTTTGATAAACCCGACCCATTCGCGCAGTATGCGTTCGATACTTGCCTGACGTTAGAAACGTTGCCACGGCGGATTGCATCAGGTTCAAACTGCCCATGTTCTCACACAGTAGATATTGTTCAATTTGGTCTCGATATCGCCCCGCCAACATCCAACCAATTCTCAAACGCGAATCGAGCGTTTTGGATAACGAATTCACGTAAATTACGCGTTGCTTGTCATCGAGCAATCTCAAGCTTGGCAACGGCTTATCATAACTTAACCCGCCAAACACATCGTCTTCGATAATAGGAATATTGCCGGACGCCAATAGCAATTGCTGGCGCTTTTCTAACGGCATCATGGCACCAGTAGGGTTGGTGAAGTTTGGTGTTACGATGATCGCTTTTATGTCCCATGTCGCCATTGCTTTTGCTAAGGCTTCGGGGCACATACCGTCTCGTGGGCAACTCGGGATTTCCACCACTTTGAGGCCGAGTGATTCGAGCATCAATAAGTTTCCAAAATAACAAGGAGACTCCACCGCGACGATATCGCCTTTTTGTGTCGTTGCGCGCAGCGCTAGGCTTATTGCTTGTTGCGCGCCGTGCGTCACCATGATTTCATCCAATTTGGCTGGTGTGCCCAAATCTTGCGTGATTTTCGCCAGTTGTTTAATTAAGAGGTGATCACCGGGTGGCAACTGGTAATGGCTCGGTACATGTGTTTGCTGGCGGCTGTGACGGCCGATCTCGGCGTACAAGCTTTTGATCGCGGGAGAGTCAATGTTTGGGTGGGCAGAACCGGTAGGCAAACGCTCTTGGTATTCAGGATAAGTAAGGATTTCTTTGCAGATCGAGAGCAAATCCACGCGAGTCGGATCCGGAATTGAGCGAGAGGTCGGCAAAGCGACTTTAACTCGATAACCCGATTTGGGAACCGAGTACACCAAGTTTTGTGCTTCCAGCTCTTGATACGCACGAATCACGGTATTTTTACTGACGTTTAATTCTTGGCTCAACGAGCGAATGGAGGGCAGTCGATCATCCGCCTGATAAACGCCACCACTGATGGCTTGTTTGAGGTGTTTTTCCACCACGAGGTACTTATTCCCTTCACCGCTTCCCAATAAATCTGTACCCATAAAAACACTTCCATCTGTCACTTTTTGAAAACACTGTACCTAATTACATTAGCAGTATCTCAAAACATAAAACAAGCGTGAGTGAGGCGATCATGTTAATCCGAGCCATCCCTTTTGTATTTGTCATCCTTTGGGCTTCTGGATTCGTTGGTGCGCGTTTTGGTTTGCAATATGCCGAGCCAGCGACACTACTTTCTATCCGTATGGCATTCAATGTCTTATTGTTTTTGGTTCTTGTGGCGGTATTGCGTAGAAGGTTGCCGACAGGAAAAGATTTATGGCACAGCTGTGTGGTTGGTGCATTGATCCACGGTTTCTATCTGGGCGGTACTTATTTCGCTATCGCCTTAGGTATGCCTGCGGGGTTGAGTTCGTTGCTGGTGGGTATTCAACCGATTTTAACCGCGGCTTTGCTGGTGGTGTTTGTTCGTGAGGAATTTAAACCCTCGCAATGGTTGGGTTTGGCTCTTGGTTTTGTCGGTATCGCTATGGTGTTGATGGGCAAAATGGAGTGGCAATCCGAGCAGCATAAAGTGTTGGCCATTGGTTTGTGTTTGTTGGCTTTGGTTGGTATCACGCTAGGGACGCTTTATCAGAAAAAACATTGCCAACAAGTGGATATGGTGGGTGGTGCGACGGTGCAATATTTGGCCGCGCTCGTCATGTTTCTGCCCGTTGCGATGCAGTTTGAAACCATGCAAGTGCAGTGGGAACTGGAGTTTATTTTGACTGTGTTGTGGTTGGTCGTCGTGCTCTCTTGTGTAGCTATTCTACTGCTGCTGTACATGGTTAAGAACGGTGCTGCATCGAGCGTAGCTTCTGTATTCTACCTGGTGCCGCCAACGACGGCGATTCAGGCTTGGCTCGCGTTTGGAGAGTCATTTGATTGGATGGGGATTTCTGGTTTCGTACTGGCAGCTACGGCGGTGTATTTGGTGGTTAAAAAGCCGGATCTGACGATAAAGAAATCGATTCAAACAGAATATACCTAAATTGGGTAGGGACATTTGCGTATCAGTGGGTACAATCTGCTTCATCTTAATCCGTGGAGCAGAATGATGAAGGTAAAGCCAGATCGAATGACCGCCATGCGTAGCATCATCGAGCAAGTAAAAGCGGAACTACCAATTTATGAACCAGAAACGTTTGTATGTGGACCAGAAGGGCAGTGCATTGGCTGTCCGAAGAAATTGTTGGAAATGGTCGATTCAGAAGTCACTTATTGGGAGTCAGCCATGGAGCGCGGCATTGTTCCGCAGTTCGATGAGATTCGTCGTTTTGGCAAAATGTGCACGAATGTTCGTCGTGGTCTGGTGCGAAATAATGTGCCTTTACTCAGTAACTAGAGAGTAAAAACCGTCTAATATCTGACACATAGCGTCGTTTTGTTACACTGCTCTTTGGCTGCTGTTCTCAAGTTTGAGTGGTGTTTGTCTCTTCTTACCCCTTAAGCCTTTAATCGTAAGAAATTGGCGATATATTGGCTCGGTCTCACATGGATGTGGGGCTATTGTCTTGGGCTAGTTGAGATAAGAAACGTGAAATCAAAGGGATTTACGCTGATGGAAATCACCATAGTGCTTACCACTTTGGCTTTCATCGCATTAGCTGCTTTACCAGTACTACTCGATATTCATCGCCAAGCATACGCTGCGATGCTGCACAGTTCTCAGTCTTCTTTGGGTACGGCTCTCAAATTCTTTCATGCTCAATCAGTGATTGATAACGCTTACGGCCAAGAGCACGTTCACTACATTGACCGACATGTCAAAACACGCAAAGGCATGCCAGAAGCGAGTGCCGATAGTATTCGAGCTTTGTTAGAAATCGATCTACCAGCCAGAGGTTATTCGAAAATTGACGTGCCGTGCAAAGGCAGTGATTTTTGCATCATCGGTCAGCAGCACCCAAACAGTGCTCATTTTGTCGCTATTCCTGATTATCAGTTCTTAGATAAATCGGGTGTTGATCGCGTGGTGTACATTTGGCCGCAAGGTTACACACTGGCAGAAGAAGCATGCTATTTCTACTACGTGAATCAAGCCTCTAACGATTCAATTGTTCGAGGGTATGTGACGCAAGGGTGTTAATCCCGAATAAGTGTTGCGAACAACGGTTATCGTGAGTCTACAAATCGGGGTTTTTCGAAGGGCTTTGCGCTTTATACAATACCATTTTTTGACTCATCAAGACTTTACCATTTGGCAAGGTCACTTCCCCAAGTTCCCCCTGATGTTCAAATCCAAACCGTTCATATAAAGCAATCGCTGGTGTGTTGGTTGTGTATACGTAGAGTGCGATTTGGTCGTAACCAAATTCCCAACCACGTGCGATCGCGACTGCCAATAGTTTCCGCCCCAATCCTTTGCCTCGGTAGTTTTTGTCGATGTGAATACCAAGAATACCGACGCGAAGGCGTTGCCCTCTTTCGTAACCGCACATCTCAGCTGGGTAGATTTCAACACTACCGATAAGTTTTTGGCGGTCAAACGCGACAAACTGAGGGATGGACTCGTTTTCCACACGTTGCAGGATTCTGCGAAGCGTTGCGTTATCGGGTGCAGGAGAAATCAAAAATTCCCCTTCGGAGTACACTCGATTCCACAGCGCGGTGAAGCGCGCGATATCGCTCACCTTGATGGATCTGATTTGCATTCATCTTCCTTGATTAGTGCAGGTTAGTAACGGTTAGGGGATAAGCTCAGATAAACAACGAATTTGGTTAGGAATGGCTTCGGCTGGTGCATCAGCGCCCGTTGGGTTAAACCAAATTGTGTTTACGCCCGCTTTCATCGCAGGGTAAATATCTTTGTGAGGTAAATCGCCAACCATGGTTATTCCACTCACGTTAACCCCTAACTGTTTTGCGATGGCGAGATAAAACTCAGGTTGGTTTTTAGCGATACCGAGGTTGGCAAAACAAAAATAGCCATTTAAGTATTGGTCTAAGTCGACGCGAACAAATGCACGCTGAACCTCTTCCATGTTGGAATCAGATGCACTGGTCGCAATGTAGATGGGATGATTTTGGGAAAGTATTGCCAGTGTTTCTCTGGCTTGAGGAACTGCTTCTACGTGTTCCCAATCGCACATTTTTCCTTGTGCGTGAGGGAAATCTACCATCAAGGTGTTCCCCCAATCGAAAAGATAAATCATGTTCGAATCTCCTTATCCGCACATCATATCGTCTTTTTCTAAAATCAGGGGGGTAAATTGCATCGATAAATGCGATTTAGGTGGGTTTAGTCGTGAAAAGCGCTTAATTGTCGTTATCGTTACAAATGTTTCAGCATAATGCGTGAGTTAGTTTTAAAACCTTGATTATCGTAAAAGCGCTGTGCTGGCTGATTGAATTCCATCACTTCCAATCGAACTTGTGTGGCATTGGCATCGCGCGCCCATTGCTCACAGGCTTGGAGCAGTTGGCGGCCGATTCCTTGCTGCTTTTGCGCTTCATCGACAACAATTGTTCCCACGCGACAAATTGGGTCTTTGATCAGAAAACTGACGGTGTCGTTTTGGGTGATCATCGCGGTTAAGAAGCCGAGAATTTGCTGTTCGCGTTCGGCAATCAAAAAGAGTCGCTCTTTGTTCTCTAGTGCTTGTGCAAGAAATTCTCGATCAGCTTCTGATGGCGCAACAAAGGCTTCTGGCGCATTCGCAAAATGCAGTGAATTAATTTGAAAATTAAGCTGAAAAATTCCGTCTAAATCATCGGGAATCGCTTGTCGGATATGGACTTGCATTCTATCTGCCCCCTGCAATATCGATAAATGATCCTGTGACATAAGAGGCTTCGTCATTTAATAGCCAAGCGATCGCATTTGCTACTTCTTCTACCGTGCCACCGCGTTTAAGAGGAATTTGAGGGCTGAGTCTATCTACTCGGTTTGGTTCTCCGCCGTCGGCATGCATATCAGTGTAAATGAAACCAGGTCGAACGCCATTGACGCGAATATTGCGCTCTGCCAACTCTAGCGAGAGCCCTTTAGTTAAGGTATCCATCGCGCCTTTTGATGTGGCGTAATCGACATACTCAAATGGCGCGCCTGAGCGCGACGCTCCAGAGGAGACATTCACAATTGCACCGCCTGCACTGAATCGCCTCGCCGCTTCTCGACAGCAGAGAAAACAGCTATTCACATTGGTGTTCATTACTTTCTGAAAGCGTTCCAAGCTGATTTCTGACAAAGGCGATTGAGTAAATAGGATGCCAACGTTGTTGACCAAGTGCGTCACTGCACCAAATTCACGTTCTGTTTCATCAAACAAGGAGAGCACTTGCTTCTCATCGGCTACGTCTGCGGCGATGGCAATCGCTTTGCCACCGTTTGCTTGTATTTCTGCCACAACTTGGTCGGCGGCCTCTTGCTGAGTGCGGTAATTAACGCAAACGCGATAGCCTTGCTCGGCCAGCTTTTTCGCCGCTGCGGCTCCAATGCCTCGGCTTGCGCCGGTAATGATGACTACTTTATTCAAAATACGTCCTTATTTTTGTAGTGAGTAGATTTTATCGGCGTAGGGTTTGCCACCAATTTGGTATGCGTCTGGAATGACCTCAATGAGTTCGAAACCACATTTTATCAGGACACGTTCTGACGCAATATTGCCTTCAGTGACCGTCGCGGAAAAGTGGTTGATGTTATGTGTCGAGGTTGCCCAGTATAGAAGCGCTTGAAGAGTTTCTGTTCCAAACTGTTGGCCATGAAATTCCGGCAAAAGTAAGTAACCTACTTCTGCCTTACCGTTTTCAATAGCAAAGCCAGTGATGCCGATGGGTTGTTCAGATTGCTTATCGAGTATTACAAGGCAAAGCCAATGCTGGCAATTTGGGGTCCATGGTAATAATCGCGAAGCAAATTTTTCTCTTATTTCTGTTTCGCTGGGACGATCGAAACAGAGCGCAATAACCTCTTGTTCGGAGAGTAATCGTTGAAAGAGTTCCCAGTCACTGGCTTTGATGGGTCTTAATTGGCTTCTGTGCGTCTCGATATAAACTGACATGCGTGTCCTTACTGCATCAATGTGGAGATTCAGTCTCTCATCCTCTTATCTGTTTAATCAAATAGTTGCATTCATAAAAGTGATTTATGTGGTGAATAGTTGGCTGGGTAATGGATTATTGCCATATATTCATCTTTGAGATGCAAATAACAAAATTTCATACTTGAGGCATACAGAGCAACACGGAAATGATGTGGATCAAGAGAGGGCTACCCATAAAGTAGTAATTTGCGACCTATAATTACATTTTATTTGGAAGTGTTGCTAATTATGTCAATAAAAAAACGATATGTTGCACTGCTGGTTGCTGCCGGCATTGGTGTGGGCTGGTTAACTTTGGGGGGGAGTGCGGCAGTAATGCATTACACCTCAGATACTGAATTTTGTCTCTCGTGCCACTCTATGGAAACCCCTTACAAAGAGTACCAAGGCTCAGTGCACTTCAGTAATGCGAAAGGCATTCGCGCGGAATGTTCTGACTGTCATATTCCTCAAGAACCAATGGATTACCTGATCACCAAAATTCGTGCGTCGAAAGACATTTACCACGAATTTGTGACAGGCAAGATCGACACGCCAGAGAAATACGAAGCACATCGTAAAGATATGGCTGAAACGGTATGGGCTCAGTTCCGTGAAAACGATTCAGCGACGTGTCGTTCGTGTCATGATTTCGATGCAATGGAAGAGTTTGAGCAATCACGTGATGCGGCGAAGATGCACGCTTACGCGAAAGCAAACGATCAAACGTGTATCGATTGTCATAAAGGTGTGGCGCACTTTGCACCAGAAGCAGAGCTAGACAGCAAGGCATTTGAAACGTTGATGAGCTTCACCACAAAAACATCACCTGGTGCCAAAGTCGTTTACCCTGTGACTGAAATCGCAATGGGTGAGATGGGTAAAATTAACCCAACGACGAAGTTGGAAGTAATCAGCTCTGAAGGCGACAACCGCACTGTTAAGTTGAACGCATTCCAAATGAAAGGCGCAGAGCAAGTGCTTTACATGGGAGAAGGTCAACGTGCCATCGTAGCAACGCTAACAGAGCAAGGCCAACAAGCGCTTGAAACTGGTGAATTTGAGGCAGATGTTTACGGCAACGAATGGCGCGCGGTTTCTTTAACTGGCGCTATTGATTCTCCAGTTGTTGACACGCTTGAACCAGTATGGTCATACGCAGAAGAGTTGGACAACGTTTACTGTGCAACTTGTCACGCGAAAATTCCTTCAAATCACTTCACAGTGAATGCATGGGGACCGGTAGCGAAGAGTATGGGTGATCGAACTGATATTTCAGCCGAGAACCTAGAAATTCTAACCAAGTTCTTCCAGCACCATGCAAAAGATGTGGTTGGTCACTAACGATAAATAGAAGGATAAGATTATGACTAATATGACCCGTCGCGGATTTCTAAAAGGCACTGGTATGGCGGCTGGTGCAATGGCATTCACTTCATTTGCACCTATGTCTGTTGCGTCTTCAAACCAGCGTGGCAAGGGCATTTTGACAGCGGGCCGTATGGGCCCAATGCTGTGTGAAGTGCAAGACGGTAAGCTGGTTTCAACCACGAACGCATTGCCACAAACGGTACCAAACAGCCTACAAAGCACCGGTCCTGACCAAGTGCACACTAAAGCGCGTGTCAAGTACCCAATGGTTCGCAAAGGTTACTTGGCAAACCCATCAGCTCCCGAAGGAGTTCGTGGCAGCGATGAATTTGTACGGGTGTCTTGGGATGAAGCTTACAAGTTGATACACGAGCAGCACATGCGCATTCGTAAAGAATATGGCCCGGCTTCTGTGTTTGCTGGTTCTTACGGCTGGCGTTCAAGTGGCGTGCTGCACAAAGCACAAACCTTGCTGCAACGTTACATGAGCATGGCGGGTGGCTATTCAGGCCACTTGGGTGACTACTCAACGGGTGCTGCGCAGGTCATCATGCCGCACGTTGTGGGCTCTATCGAAGTGTACGAGCAACAAACCACGTACCCAGTGGTACTAGAGCACAGCGATGTGGTTGTGCTTTGGGGCTTAAACCCAATTAACACTCTAAAAATCGCGTGGAGCTCAACAGACTGTGCTGGTCTTGAGTTCTTCCATCAGTTGAAAAAATCAGGCAAGACGGTTATCGCTATTGACCCTATTCGTTCTGAAACCATCGAGTTCTTTGGTGAGAATGCGGAGTGGATTGCTCCTCACCCAATGACCGACGTGGCAATGATGATGGGTATCGCACACACCTTAGTGAAACAAGGTAAGCACGATAAAGCCTTCCTCGATAAATACACCGCAGGTTACGACAAGTTTGAAGCGTACCTGATGGGCGAAGAAGACGGCGTAGAAAAATCAGCAGAATGGGCATCACAAATCTGTGGCGTACCTGCGAAGCAACTTGAGCTACTGGCTGACATCTTCAGTAAAAACCGCACCATGCTGATGGCGGGTTGGGGCATGCAGCGCCAACAATACGGTGAGCAGCGTCACTGGATGCTGGTTACACTGGCAACGATGTTGGGTCAAATCGGTTTACCGGGCGGTGGTTTTGGTTTCTCTTACCACTACTCAAACGGTGGTAACCCTGCTCGTGATGCTGGCGTACTTCCTGCGATTTCGGCATCGCTGGGTGGCGGCTCTTCTGCGGGGAACGACTGGGCGGTGTCTGGCGCGGTGCAAAGCTTCCCTGTGGCGCGTATTGTCGAGGCGTTGGAAAACCCAGGTCAATCCTACCATCATAACGGTCATGAACTGACGTTCCCGGACATCAAGATGATTTGGTGGGCAGGTGGTGCGAACTTTACTCACCACCAAGACACCAACCGTCTGATCAAAGCGTGGCAAAAGCCTGAGCTGATCGTGATTTCAGAGCCTTACTGGACGGCGGCTGCGAAGCACGCGGACATTGTTCTGCCAATCACCACATCGTTCGAGCGTAACGACTTAACGATGACGGGTGACTACAGTAACCAACACTTGGTGCCAATGAAGCAAGTGGTTGAGCCGCAAGGTGAAGCGCGTAATGACTTCGATGTATTCGCGGACATGGCAGAGATGCTAGCTCCGGGTGGCCGTGACGTATACACCGAAGGCAAAACCGAAATGGAATGGCTGTACGGCTTCTACAAGGCGGCGCAACAAGGTGGCCGTGGCTCTCGCGTAGCAATGCCGAACTTCAGCAAGTTCTGGGAAGATAACCAACTGATCGAGATGAAGTGGAACGAGAAGAACGCACAGTTTGTTCGTTACGCAGATTTCCGTGAAGACCCGATCATGAATCCACTCGGTACACCAAGTGGTAAGATCGAAATCTTCTCGAAAACCATTGAAGGCTATCAGTTGGAAGACTGTCCTCCACATCCAACGTGGATGGCACCAACCGAGTACACGGGTACTGCGAAAGATGGCGAGTTGCAGCTAATGACCGCGCACGCAGCGCATCGTCTACACAGCCAATTCAACTACGCGAAGATTCGCGAAGAGTACGCAATTGCAAACCGTGAACCTATTTGGATTCACCCTGAAGATGCGAAAGCGCGTGGTATTAAAACGGGCGATCTAGTTCGTGCGTTTAACAACCGTGGCCAAGTATTGGTTGGTGCAGAAGTGACTGACCGAATCAAGCAAGGTTCAGTGTGTATTCATGAAGGCGGTTGGCCGGATTTGGATCCTAAAACCGGCATTTGTAAGAACGGCGGTTGTAACGTGTTAACGTTGGATATTCCGACCTCTCGACTTGCAAACGGCTGTGCGGCGAACTCGGCACTGGTTCGTATTGAAAAATACACTGGCCCAGAATTAGAACTAACAGCGTTTGAACCACCAAGAAATGGCTAGAAAAAAGTAGCGATTGAAAGCAAGAAGCCAGCGAATCGCTGGCTTCTTTTTATCTAGTCATCGTTCACATTAGCGCGAAGCGAGAGAAACAAACGGCATCTATTTCTTAATCTGAAATGTCGGGAGTAAAGTAAATACAATCGCGACAAACAAGACCGAGCCTATTAAATCTTCAGGGCGATGCATGCCCAGCCATAAGCGGCTATATGCGACGCTCATTCCCCACATCCACAATGACAGTGCAGAGATATAGCACTTGTTCTGTAAGAACAAACCACCAAAGAAAGCCAAACAAATCGAAACGAAAATCGTATGGCCGGATGGGAAAGAATAGTCTTTCTCGCCTTGCCAATGGCGCGTTCGCCAATCACTGACGTGTTCAGAAATCTGGTTAATTACGTTGGCTTGCTGCTTTGTATCCAACTGATAAAACGCTTCTGGGTGCTCAATCAATTGCTCTGCAGCAAGCAGTTCGGCGTAGGGACGCGGGCTTTCTGTCATCAGTTTTAGCCCCGTTTTGCTGGCAAAACCAATCACCAGTAACAACCCTAACATTGAGAGTTTTTGTATCCACTCAATGCGACTTGGTTTAAAGCGAAATAAAGAAAGCAGTAGCAGTGTTAACGTAATTAAAAAACCTTTGCTACCAGCAGAATCTGTGAGCAAAGTAAAAGTAATACCCAGACTTTCAGGCACCTGTGAAGTGAGATTGTGATAAGAGCCAAACAGCGACATTGGGATGATGCCAAGAACAAACAAGGCGAGCATCATCAATCCATATTTTTTGGTTTTCATTGAGAGCGTTTTGTTTTTATTGAGGGTTATTCAACCACGTGAAAATAATGGGCTTATCTTACGTTATCTGGCGTGAAAAACTTATCAACGCTCTGTCAATTTGACGAGAGAATGAAGGTTGAGTGATGAATTGATGACACTTATCCGGAGGGTAAAGGCGCTCATCCTTAAGCGCTGGGGTCTTAATCCATCAGAGAAAGTAAGTATTCTGCTGCTTTGGTTGGGTTTTCTGCATGACAAATGGCAGAAACCAAAGCCAAACCATGTACACCTGTCGCACTCAGGGCAGGAATGTTGGTTTCGTTAATGCCGCCAATGGCAACAATCGGCAGTGAAGTCGTCTCTAACGCCATTTTCAAACCATCAATACCCCAATGTTTTTTGGTGTTGGTTTTGGTTGGCGTCGCGAAGATTGCGCTCAAACCGATGTAATCAATTGGAAGAGAATCCGCTTGTGCAAGCTGCTCTTCATTTTCGATGGATAAGCCGAGGATTTTGTTTGGTCCAATCAACTCACGAGCGATATTTGCTGGCATGTCTGATTGCCCGAGGTGAACCCCATCAGCATCGACAGCCAGTGCGACATCAACGCGGTCATTGATGATCAAGGGCACATCGGTATCTTTAAGGATGTCTTTGACGGCTTGAGCACGTTCGATAAACGCACGCACATCGCCGTGTTTTTCGCGGACTTGTACCATGGTCACGCCACCTTCCACGGCTTTTCTCACGACACGTTTTAGTGTGGCTAAATCTTGTTGGTCGTCGGTGACCAAATACAAACGATAGGCGTTCATTGTGTTTCCTTTCGCCTCCCACTTTCGTTGGAGTGAGAGGCGTTTAAAGCATTGAGAAGCGATTTATCTCACTTGTAATTTAAGGCGTGTTGCCAGTGTTTCTTCATCCAGTTGGTAAAGCTCATCCAAAAGATGCATTTGCAAGCTACCTGGCCCTCGCGCTTGCTCAGCCGCAATTTCACCCACAACGCCAAGCACCGCTGCCGCAGCAAGGCCCGTTTCGTCGCCGATTGCTGCGAAAGCGCCTGTTAGAGCCGTTAGTGTACAACCCATTCCGGTTACGTATGGCATCATCTCGTGACCGTTGTTTAGCTGCACGGTTTGCCCTTTCGTGACGATGTAATCAGTCTCGCCAGAAATCACTACGCTCGCGCCGTACTCTAAGACTAAGAAGTTCGCTGCGCCAAGTGCTGCGTCGCTGCTGTCTAACGCATCGACGCCTTTGCTTTGTGCTTGCTCGCCAGCGAGTGCAATGATTTCTGAGGCGTTACCACGAATGATCAGCTTGTTTGCAAGGCGTGCGATCTCACGTGATGTCTCGGTACGTAGTGAGCTTGCTCCGCAACCGACAGGGTCGAGTACAACGATTTTACCATTGGAATTGGCTTGCTCTACGGCATAGCTCATGCGCGGTGTCCAAACGCTGTCTAGGGTACCGATGTTGATAACCAGTGCGCCAGCGAACGACATCATCTCTGCCATCTCTTGTTTGGAGTGCGCCATGATTGGAGAAGCGCCGATCGCTAATAGTGCGTTTGCTGTGTTATTCATCACCACGTAGTTAGTGATGTTGACGACTAACGGCTTTTGCTGGCGTACTGCGGTTAATGCTTGGGTGATTTGTTCAATTAACATGAGACTCTCCGATTAATCTTGCTGAGCGTTTAGACCTTGTTGCCAGAATGCCACTTCCATACGCGTTGCAGTTTTGAATACCTGAATCAGGTTTTGACCACGCTGACTATTGATATCGATTTCCGCCAATAACTGATTAAAGTGTTCTGCACCTTTTGCGACACCAGATTGGAATTCCTCACCACCGTAGAGGTTGATCCAACTTGCGTATGGGTTACCTTCGAGCACAGTGCTTTCGTCTTCAATCAGCATCTTACCGATTACGGCATAACCGATAGAGCATGGTGCTAGTGCCGCGTATAGATCAACAAGATCGCCCGTCATGCCAGCATCTAATACGTAACGGGTGTAAGCCACAGTGCCGAAATCTTCTGGCTCGTTTTCTAAGTCGGATTCTGTCAGTCCCCATTGCTCACAGTAAGTCACGTGGTGGGCGATTTCAGAATCGAGCAATGCGTGTACGCTTGGTAGGGCACGGCGCATGTCATCCAAAGTACGTGCTTTGTAGATCGCTAATGCGTAAGCTCGTGCGTACTGCTTTAGGAAAAGAAAATCCTGCTTTAGGTAATGCAGAAAACAAGGCTGAGCCAGAGTGCCTTGCGCCAATTGCTGCACGAAAGCATGCTCAGTGTATTCTTGCCAATCTTGGCGGCAAGCGTCGATCAAATCTTGGTATTTCATTATGAGTATCTCGTTATCAAAAGACCCTAGGCTTAGATCCTAAGGTCAGTAGAATTAGTCAAAGCTCGGTACGTAATCTTTCGCTTTTGGCAGTGTTTCGATGATGTTTTGTGAATACATGAACTGCGCATAATCATCGTAGCGTTTCAGATCTACTGCGGATGGACGAAGAGCGAAACGAGTTAGCGTGTCGTTCCAAGCGCGTTGGTTAAGCTCGTTGTTGAGCGTGTCTGGTGAATAAGCCACGAACTCTTTCCACGACTCTTTTGGATGGTTAACGATGTAAGTGGTCGCTTGCTCTAGTGCTTTGTTGAATGCCTTGATGGCTTCTTTGTCGTAGTTTTTTGCATTGGCTACGAAGACTAACTCGTCATACGCTGGCACGCCGTGTTCTTCAGGGAAGAAGGCCTTAGCTTTATAACCTTCTAGTGCCAGTTGGTTGGTTTCGAAGTTACGTAGACCGCCCCAAATCGCATCCACCTTGCCAGACGCAAGAGACGAAGACAGCGCCCAACCTACGTTGATGATTTGTACGTCAGAAAACTTCACGTTTTCTTGCGCTAGCATGGTGCCGATTGTCGCTTCTTCGTTGCCTGCGATCGCAATACCGATCTTCTTGCCTTTCAAGTCGCCAAGGTTTTCATTCTTACCGTTATCCAGCACCATCAACGTGTTGAGTGGCGTAGCAATCAAAGTCGCAGAGCGGATTAGTGGCAAACCCGCCGCGACATCGATAGTTAGGCTTGGTTGGTAAGAAATCGCCATGTCGACTTTACCCGCCGCGACCAACTTAGGTGGCGTGCTTGGATCTGCCGGCTCTTGAATGTTGACCTTCAAACCTTGTTCTTTGAAGTAACCACGCTCTTTGGCAATCACGATAGGACCATGATTTGGGTTGACGAACCAATCCAACATCAGTGTCATCTCTTTTTCTGCTGCAAGCACATTGGTTGATACCACTGAAGCGAGTAGAGCAGCAGCGCTCATAAGTTTGTTTTTATTCACGGGGTTCTTCCTTTTCTTTCCCAATTTTCTTTGGTTATTTTCTGTAATTATTTGCTTTCCCAAGGGATGGCTTTTTTCAATAATTTATCGGTGATGAAGTAGAGTGAGATAGACAGCACGGCTAGGATAAACAGCGCCGCAAACATCTCATCAATGATCATGCGAGCATTAGCTTGGAGCATCAGATAACCCAAGCCTTCACTTGAACCTACCCACTCACCGACCACTGCTCCAATCGGCGCAATAACGACGGCAACACGAATGCCTGAGGCTAAAGTTGGTAGGGCGGCTGGCAATTGAATATGACGAAGTAACTGCCATTTAGACGCGCCCATGGTCTTGGCAAGGTCGAGGTAACCTGTTGGTGTATTACGTAAGCCGTCGTAGCAACATGTGGTGACGGGGAAAAAGATGATGATCGCCGCCATGACGACTTTCGATGCAATGCCGTAACCCAGCCAAAGCATGAGTACTGGCGCGATGGCGAACACAGGGATCGCTTGGCTAGCAATCAGAATGGGCAGTAACCAACGCTTCAGCGGTTCGAACATCAGCATTTGCAATGCGAACAGCAAACCCATTGATAATCCAAGCGCCAAACCAAGTAAAATCTCTTGCGCGGTAACCCAAGTATGTTTGAGCAAGACATCGTAACGAGTGACCAATCTATCCAGCACTTCAATTGGTGAAGGTAAGATGAAGCTTGGCATGTCGAATACCACAACAACCAACTGCCACAATCCCAAGATCACCGCTGTGCTAATGACCAAGCGCAGAGCCGGATGGGTCACGCGTTCTTTTTTACTAATGCGTGCCGAAACGGAGTTGTACTGAGTCATATCACTCATAGTCTTTCTCCAGTTGATCCAAAATCGCTTGTTGTAACGCCGCGCACTCTCCATCGAGAACTCGGGGCGGCTTGGAGTCTGGAACGACCAAGTGCTGAGCTTGCGCAGGTGTGCCTTGCAACACATAGAGTTGGTGAGCTAATCGCACCGCTTCTTGTGGGTCGTGGGTAATCAGAACAACCGTCTTATCTTTCAGCAATTCGGCAGACAAGGTTTGCAACTTATGACGAGTAACCGCGTCCAGTGCAGAGAAAGGCTCATCCATCAGAACTAGAGGCTTGTCTTGCATCAGAGTGCGAGCAAGGGCAACACGTTGTCTCATGCCGCCAGAGAGCTGAGCTGGCTTAGCATCCGCGTAATCGGCGAGTCCCACTTGGCTTAGTAAAGTCAGTGCACGTTGTCTATTTTGCTCTGGTGATTGGTCTTGAGAAAATCGAGAACTGAGGCAGACGTTGTCTAACACATTTAACCACGGCAGTAACAAGTCTTGCTGCGCCATGTAGGCAATACGCTTGTGTAAGGTGATGCCATCCGTGGTCGTTAACTCGCCATGCCATTCAACTTTGTCGTCTAACAAACCCGCTAGATAACGAAGGATCGTCGTTTTTCCGCAACCACTGCGACCAAGTAACACCGTCCATTGATTGGCAGGGATGGTCATACTCAACCCAGCTAATGTTGGTGTTTGGCTGTCTTTGTATTGCAGACTTGCTTCGGTAAGCTGAATGCCGAGTGCATTAGCGCACATGCGTGTGACCTGCAAAAAAATGGTTCACAGGACCATGACCTTTACCGACATCCAATTCGTCAGCGTGTGCGATAGCTTGGCTGATGTACTGCTTACCAAGGTGCACCGCTTTGTGCAGGTTGTTGCCTTGACCAAGGTAAGACGCGATAGCAGAAGACAGTGTGCAGCCTGTGCCATGGGTGTTTTTGGTTGGAAAGCGTTTAGCGCTAATTAACTCGGCATTGTCTTGCATGATCAGCAGATCGTTGCTGTTTTTGTCTTTTTCCAGATGACCGCCTTTTAACAGCACCGCTTTTGCCCCTAATGCGCGCAAGTCAGCAATCATATCGTTCATTTCAGATTCTGATTGAGGCATTGGCTTACCCGTCAATGCTGCGCCTTCGGGTAGGTTAGGGGTAATGATGTCTGCGAGCGGAATCAATTCTTCTTTTAAAGTGCTGATTGCCGACTGTTCCAGTAATAGATCGCCGCTGGTGGCCACCATCACAGGGTCAATCACGAGGTGTTTTGGCTGGTATTGTTTAATTTTGTCTGCAACGACTTTGATGATGTTGGAATCTGCCAGCATGCCCACTTTGACTGCAACGATGTTGAGGTCGGTAAATACTGCATCAAGTTGGCTCTCTACATGGTCGAGAGGAATGGGGAAAATCGCAGAAACGCCTTGGGTATTTTGCGAAGTAATCGCCGTGATTACCGAGCAAGCAAAACTGCCGGTTGCGGACATCGCTTTGATGTCGGCTTGAATACCTGCACCGCCACCACTGTCTGAGCCCGCGATGGTCAATACGATAGGGGTAGGCAAGGCTGGCGTGTGATGTGAATGAGGTTGTGATTGCTGCGTCATGGTCGCTCCTACTACAAGACGTATAGGAACTGACTTTGACCGTTGCAGATAGATCGATTTTTCGATCGCTATCGCTTACCTAAGAGGGGCGACGAAAGGCAAAGTGTGCATAGTTCCCTACGTCAGTGCTAACTGAATCAGGTTCAACGGGTCTCGAATTTCGATCTCAGCCAACACTTGTCGTGTGGCCCCCCGACTATTTCGTTCGGATGATAGCAGGACCATTGCGGAAGGGATACGTTTTTTGAGCGTAATTATAATGAGTATTCAATTATGCGAGGTGAGTGATAAAGTAAGCACCTAAATGGTTTGCTGGGTGGAATTTACTAGTGCAACGCTCTGGTGAATGAGCAGAACCTGGAATATTTAATAAATAATCGTGGTCTCGTTAAGCAAGGATTAGCACAAAACAAGGTTAAAAAACTGTTAAAATTTAACGTGTTGCCAATTTAACTTTGTTGAACTTTTTCACAGTTAATTAGGAAGGCTAAGACGATCATCGAGCAAGGAGACTTCATGCTTAATTCTGTAACAGCGAAGTCAGTGATCGATCATGCGCTCTTTTTGGGGGCTGATTTCGCTGAACTATTCGTTGAACATCACCAAACCAACACTGTCCAGATCGCATCTGGTGAAGTGGATAAGGTTAACTCGGGTATCGATTTTGGTATCGGTATTCGTCTTTTTTTCGGTCATAAGGTGCTTTACGGTTACACCAACAGCACAGATGAAGCCGAACTAAAGCGCGTAACCTCGCTGCTTGCTGCAAAAGACAAGCGTGAGCAAATCGCGTCAGCGGGTTCTTTGAATTTGAACCGCTACCCAATCCAACATGGTTGCCGCATGCCGCTAGGTAAGGATGCTAACCTAGATTCAAAAATCGCGTTTCTATTGAAAGTTGACCAAGCCGCACGTGCTGAGAGTGAACATATCAGCCAGTTTATTGGCAGCGTTCTTCAGCGCGAGCAACAAGTGTCTATCTTCAACTCAGAAGGTCTACACGTTGACGATACTCGCCACTACATTCGTGTTGCTGGTAACACTGTCGCGCAAAAAGGTAATGAGCAGTCTTCTGGTATGGAAGGTCCTGGCGCTCTTGCTGGTTGGGAATTCAGTGAACAGCTTGATGCCAAAGAGCTAGGTCAAACTATCGCGCAGCAAGCGTTAGTAAAACTTGGCGCGGATGCTTGTCCATCGGGTGAAATGCCGGTGGTGATTGGTAACGGCTTTGGCGGCGTTATCTTCCATGAAGCATGTGGTCACTTGCTAGAAACCACTTCAGTTGCGAAGAAAGCATCAGTCTTCCACGACAAGATGGGCGAAATGGTTGCTCACACCGCAGTGAATGCAGTCGATGATGGCACCATGACCAACGAATGGGGCTCGATTCACATTGATGATGAAGGTATGAAGACTCAGCGCACTCAACTGATCAAAGACGGTAAGCTAACCAGCTTCATGGTCGATAAAATGGGTGGCATGAAGACAGGTTATGAGCCTACGGGTTCTGGTCGTCGTCAAAACTACAAGTTCGCACCAACCTCGCGCATGCGTAACACCTTTATCGAAGAGGGCGAGCATTCACTTAATGACATGCTGGCAGGCATCGAACGTGGTATCTATGCGAAGAAGATGGGCGGTGGCTCTGTTCAACCGGGTACGGGGGAGTTTAACTTTGCTGTTCGTGAAGCCTACCTCATTGAAAATGGCAAAATCACCAAGCCTCTGAAAACAGCAACGCTGATCAGCACGGGTCCAAAAGTGTTGAAAGAAATCAGCATGGTCGGCAAAGACATGGCGCTTGCGCCGGGCATGTGTGGTTCCGTGAGTGGTTCAGTACCAACAACTGTCGGTCAGCCAACGCTGAAAGTAGATAACATTCTGGTAGGAGGCGGTAACTAATGAGCCAAGAACAACAACTTCTTAATGCGGTTGATTACGTCCTATCAGAAGCAAAACGCCAAGGTGCAGAAGCGGACGTCATTGTAAACCGTAACAGTAGCTTTTCTTTGAAAGCGAACCAAGGAAAGCTGGATGAGTACAAAGTAAGCTCAAGCCAAGTTCTGGGTGTTCGTGTTGTGAAAGATGCGCGTGTTGCAACAAGCTATTCTGAGTCGTTAGAGCAACCAAGCTTGGATTTGATGCTGACCAACGCACTGCAAAGCGCTCGCTTTTCCAAGCAAGATGAACATCAGACGATTAGTTGCGTGAACAGTCAAATCGCGACTGATGTTGCTGAGATTGCGCAAGAAGATACAACTTCTGTTGACGAAAAAATCGAACTGTCTCTCGCTCTTGAGCAAGGCGTAGTGGCTCTGCCTCACGCCTCTAGCGCACCTTACAATGGTTACAGCGATGGCGAAACACAACTGATCATTGCCAATACTCAAGGCACATTGTGTCAACACTTCGAGCGCTCGTTCACTTGTTACGCGTATACCTTGTTTGAAAAAGACGGCAAACAGTCAATGGCGGGTAGAATGTCACTGGGTCGCCGTTTTGATGAGTTGAATCCAGCTTACTGTATCGAGGGTGGCTACAACCTTGCTCGCGATCTTCTTGAAGGCGCACCGGTTGCGACGGGTAACTACCCTGCTATCTTCCACATCAATGCGCTAGCAAGTTTATTCGGTGCTTTCGGCAGTGCTTTCTCTGGCGTAAGCGCGATGAAAGGCATTACGCCACTGGGTGACAAGCTTGGTCAACGTGTTGCGAGTGATTTAATTACCTTTACTGATACGGCTTACATGCCAAATGGTATGGCAATCGCGAGTTTTGATAGTGAAGGCTTCGCTACTCAAGATAATGTCATGATTGCTAATGGTGAGTTGAAAACCTTGCTACACAACAGCCAGACCGCAAGTTACTTGGGCGCAGTCTCGACAGCAAGTGCCGCTCGCGGTGCAAAATCGAGCCTAGACGTATCAGCGAATCACAAAGTGATTGCGACAGGCAACAGCAGTGCGTCAGAAGTAAAAGCGGGTGAGTACCTAGAGTTAGTCGAGCTTCAAGGTGTCCATTCTGGTGCGGATGCAGTGAGTGGTGATTTCTCATTTGGTGCGAGTGGCTTCTTGTGCTGTGATGGAGAGCGCGTTCAACCAGTTCGTGGGATCACGGTAGCGGGTAACTTCTACAAGATGCTGCAAGAAGTTGAGGCAGTGGGTGATACTCAGTTAATTAACGATAGCCGAACTTTCTTCTCGCCAGACGTTCGTTTTGCTCGTTTGAGCATTGGTGGTAAGTAAACTTAGCATCCCTATAGAAACAAAAAAGAGGACTCAATGGAGTCCTCTTTCATTACCTAGCAACGTGTGCGCGAATAACTAGAATTCGCGTATGTCCAACTCATTGTGGATCAATACCACACACTGAGAAGCGAAAAGCATCTTAGGACCTAAGCTGATCTTCTCTGTGCCAAGGCGCTTTAAGCTGTTAAAAGACTTTTTCGGCATCGGTATATGGTCAGTTAGCAAGAAACATGGATTTTCACCAATTTCTGCATCACGAACAAATTCGCCTTTCTTATCCAACATATATAGTTGGTGATCTTCTGCCAGCTCTTGTACTAGGCGTTCAAAGCTCACTGTACGAACGGTAATACCAGGTTCGACTTCACGAAGTTGCTCTTTACCCATACCAACCGAAGCATCCAAAGCGCGAGCCACTGCTGCAATCAAGGTTGACTCATGGAAGCCGCCAATGTTGGTGATGTCGTTGGAGCGAATAGTAATGGTGCGTGAGAAGTCTTTTGTGCTTTCCAAAACCAAGTGAACAACCACATCTTCACGGTGTGATTGAGCAACGAACATAGTGTTCATCATGGTATGAGCAAGAATCTCTGTATGCGCTTCATTACCAACACCTTCTAACAGTGCTTTGCTGGTGGTTGGCGCCGCGCGAGCTCGTAAAACAAAAGAGCGCATGAATTTAGCCTCTATATAGGAAGAGTGAATGCGCGGAAGTATATACCCAAGCAGGGAAGGGATGCGAGTTTAATAGCAAATGTGAACTTACTTACAAAGCTTCGATTGTCGTGCGGAGTGTGCTGGTTAAAATAGAGGTAACCTGTTAGGAGCGGTATATGGAAATCAAACAGATAAATAAAGACATTTATAAAAAGAAAGTAAACCTTGTGATTGGCGGTTTTGTTGCGTTGCTCGCCATCTCCTCTCTTGCCTTTAGTACCTTGTTGATTGTTTTGTTTGGCAACACTGAAGTCGTACCAGAACAATCAACGGGCAATTTCCATTGGAATTTGATTGGTGTCGTTCTCGCAGTTGCAACTTCCCTCTCTTTATTGAATCACATTAAAACTCGACCATACATGGAAGAAGTGCTGTACGTTTGGAAACTCAAGCAACTGCACAACAAAATCTTTCGTAAACTAAAAAGCATTAAAGCAGCCGCGAGCAATGACGATGTAAAAGCGCTCACTACGCTTAAGTTCTATTACACCACGCAACGCCAAGTGTTTGAGCTAGACAACAACACATTAACGATGAGCAGTGTAAATAAAGAACTAGAGGCTATCGAGCAAATCGAAGCGGCGCAATCACTGAGTCTCGATATCACAGGCTTTGAAGAGTCTTGGATAGACACATATTGATTGCCTATTTGCTACTTGAAGTTAACAACTGAGTGCTAAAAATAAGCGTTTGAGTGAGATTTAATCATTCGACGCTTTTTTTTGAATTTTTTTCTGAAAAGGGGTTGCTAAGAAAAATCATCTCCCTATAATGCGCCTCCGTTGTCAGGGCAAAGCGGAAACGCAAAAGCGGTTGGCAAGAAGGCGAAAGAAAACTTCTAAAAATTAATTTAAAAAAGTGTTTGACACTGAAAATTAATTCCTTAGAATACGCCTCCGCTTCGATAGCAAAGCTTACGAAGCAAGCTCTTTAACAATATAGACCTATCAATCTGTGTGGGCACTCGTTGATGATAATCCAATTAGATACCTCGGTATCAAATTAGGTTTCAATGAAACGAAGTGACCATTGAATCTTCGGATTCAGCACAGTCAATTCAAGCATTACTTTATGTAATGTTCAGTATTCATTGAGCCGAACAAAATCTTAAATTGAAGAGTTTGATCATGGCTCAGATTGAACGCT